>NZ_MPZR01000005.1:0-367454 GCF_002020075.1 Thioclava sp. F36-7
CGGGATGGAGCAGCCCGGTAGCTCGTCAGGCTCATAACCTGAAGGTCGTAGGTTCAAATCCTACTCCCGCAACCAAACATATGCAGATAAAACAATGCTTTAGCCCTGTAGTTCGCAGGGCTTTTTTGCGTTTGAGATGGCCTTTTTGCAGACCTCGCCCCTGCGCTGACCACAGCTAGCGCAGTATGCCCCAGGCTCCCGTGCCGTGGGAGACTGGAGCGCACCGCTCGCCCTGTTCCACGATCAGACCGTACGCATCAGCCGCAGGGCATCGTAGATTGCCGCGTGGGTGTTGCGCGCGGCGACGGCGTCGCCGATGCGGAAGAGCTGAAAGGCGCCGCTCGGGTTTCGCGTGACCCTCTGCGGCTGGCCGGCGATCAGGGCTTCGTAATCGACTTCGCCCTGATTGGTCGCGTCTTCGCACAGATCGAAATAGATTTCGTCGAGCGGGCGGGTGCCGTGATTGACGACGACCTGATCGACCTGCCGCTCGCGGGTGAAGGCGCCATAATCGCTGCCGACACGCGCGACCAAGCCATTTCCGTCCTTCGCGACGCCCGTCAGTTTCCAAAGCACGGTGAAGGTGACGTCGCGGGCCTGCAATTCGCGCAAGGACGGGGTCAGGGACATCGCCATGACCTCGGAGGAGAAATTCCGGTCGCGCGTCATGATCTCGACCTTGGCGCCGCTGGCAGCGAGGGTTTCGGCGGCCTGCAGGGCGGCGTAGTCGCCAGCGTCGTCATAGATCAGCACGTTGCTGCCGGGGCGGGCGTCTCCCGAAAGGATGTCCCAAGATGAGACGACGAGATCGTCGCCTGCATCCAACACCTCGGTATGCGGCAGGCCGCCGGTCGCGATCACCACGACATCGGGCTGTTCAGCGCGGATCGTGTCCTCGTCGGCATAGCTGTTGAACCGGAAACTCACGCTGAGGCGCTCGCACTCCGCGAACCGCCACTGGATCAGCTGGATCATCTCGTGACGGCGCTTGGATTGCGCGGTCAGTCGCACCTGTCCGCCGGGATCGTTGGCGGCCTCATGCACGATGACCTCATGGCCGCGCTCCGCGGCGACACGGGCGGCCTCGAGCCCGGCCGGACCGGCGCCGACGATGACCACGCGGCGCGGCGCATCGGCCTTGGCGATCTCATGTGGGACTTCCAATTCGCGCCCGGTCGAGGGGTTGTGCAGGCACAGCGCCATGCCACCCTGATAAATCCGGTCGAGGCAGTAATTAGCGCCGACGCAGGGGCGGATACGCTCTTCCTCGCCGCGCATGATCTTGGCGACGATATGCGGGTCGGCCATATGGGCGCGGGTCATGCCGACCATGTCGAGCTTGCCCTCCGCAACGGCATGGCGCGCGGTGGCGACATCCTGAATCTTGGCGGCGTGGAAGGTCGGGAACTTGGTGGCGGCGCGGATCTCTCCGGCGAAATCGAGATGAGGCGCGCTGCGCATGCCTTGCACCGGGATCACGTCGGTCAGGCCCGCATCTGTGTCGATATGTCCCTTCACCACGTTGAGGAAATCGACCATGCCGCTGTCTTTCAGCCGCTGCGAGATTTCCAGCCCCTCTTCGCGGGTGATGCCGCCGGGCAGGCCCTCGTCGCCGGTGTACCGCACGCCCACGATGAATTCCTCGCCCACCCGCGCGCGGATCGCCTTGAGCGTGTCGAAAGTGAAGCGCAGACGGTTCTCCAAGCTGCCACCATAGGGGCCGTCCAGATCGTTGGTCAGAGGCGACCAGAACTGATCCATCAGGTGGCCATAGGCTTGCAGTTCGATCCCGTCGAGCCCTGCCGCTTTCATGCGTTCTGCGGCGTCGGCATAGTCCTCGATGATGCGCGCGATGTCCCAATCCTCGGCCTTCTTCGGGAAGGCCTTGTGCGAGGCCTCGCGCTCATGGCTCGACGAGACGACCGGAAGCCAGTCGGCCTTGTCCCAGCGGGTGCGGCGCCCGAGATGGGTCAGCTGGATCATCACGGCGCAGTCGTGCTCGTGGCAGGCATCCGTCAGCTCTTTCATCCAACCGACGACCTCGTCTTTCCACGCGAGGATGTTGTTGAAGACCGGCGGGCTGTCGCGGGCGACGGAGGCGGAGCCCGCCGTCATCGTCAGCGCCACGCCCGCGCGCGCCCGCTCGACATGATAGGCGCGGTAGCGATCCTTGGGCATCCCGTCCTCGGGGTAGGCTGGCTCGTGGCTCGTGATCATCAGGCGGTTCTTCAGCGTCAGATGCTTGAGCTGATAGGGCTGCAGAAGCGGATCACTGGACATGGGCGGACTCCTTGAGGTCGGGTCTTGAGGGTAGGGGCGTCAGGCGTCGATCGAGACGTCGCCGATCGGGTTCGAGCAGCAGGCGAGAACGTAGCCTTCCTCGATCTCGTCATCGGTGATGCCGCCGTTGTGGACCATGTGGACCTGACCGCCCTTGGTCTTGACCTTGCAGGTCCCGCAGACCCCGAAGGTGCAGCCCGACGGCAGCGGCACGCCCGCGGCCCTTGCGGCGGCGAGCAGGGTTTCGGTCTCCTTGATCTTCGCGGTCTTGCCGGATTTGGCGAAGGTGACCTCGACGGCGGCATCCTCGTCGGGGGTCACGTCGTCTTCGGGCTCGACGGGGCGATCGGCGATCGGGGCGTTGAAGCTCTCCTGATGGTAGTGGTCCATGTCGAACCCCAGACCGGTCAGCGCCTCGCGCACCGCGCGCATGAAAGGCTCGGGGCCGCAGCAGAACACCTCGCGCTCGAGATAATCGGGGGCTGCGAGACCGAGGATGAGCTGGTTCAGCTGCCCCTTGATCCCGGTCCAGGGCGCGTAGCGATCCTGTTCCTCGACCACCCAGGTCAGCGCGATCCCCGGCAAGCGCGAGGCCATATGCTCCAGCCGCTCGCGGAAAATGATCTCCGACGGACGACGCGCGCAGTTGATGAAGACGATGTCCGGGTCGCTGCCCGCGTCATAGAGTTGCGTCGTCATCGACATCATCGGGGTGATGCCGGAGCCGGCCGAGATGAACAGGTATTTCGACGCCGGATGAACGACGTTCGAGAACATCCCTGCTGGTCCCAAGGCCTTGATCCGCATGCCGGGGCGCAGATTGTCGAGCATCCAGCGCGTGCCAAGCGAGTCCGGCTGCGCCTTGACCGTGACGGTGAGCGAGGTGGGGCGCGACGGCGAGGAGGAGATCGTGAAAGTCCGGTGCAGCGGGCCGCCCGCCACCGGCAATTCCAGCGTCACGAACTGCCCGGCGTTGAAGTGGAACAGCGCCCCCGAGGGCGGGCGAAAGGTGAAGCTCGCCGTATTCGGGGCCTCGGGCAGGAAGTTGACGCATTCCAGCGGTTCGTCATCGGTCCAGAACTGAAGGAGCGGTTGAGCAGTTGCAGCCATGAGCCTACTCCGCCGCGACGCTGCGCGGGGCAAGCGCGCGGGTCATGGTGTCGGCATACCAGTCGACGAACTGGATCACGCCGGACTCCCAATCCGGGCTGTAGGGGCCCGGCGTGTAGGCCGGAGAATTGATGCCGCGCTGGTTGTCCTCGACGATCTCGCGGTCCTGATCGTTGGTGGCGATCCAGACTTCGGTGAGGCGATCCAGATCGTAATCCACGCCTTCGACCGCATCGCGATCCACGATCCAGCAGGTCGTCACCTCGGTTTGCGTGGGGCTGATCGGCATGACCCGGAAGGTCAGCGTGATGTCGGGCAGGAAGTGGTTCCAGGTCGACGGGTAGTGGAATTTCAGCAGCGAGCCGGCATCGGGCAGGGCGACGCGCCCGAGCGGACGCCGCACCGCCGCCTGACCGTCCATCGTGTAGCTGACGGCATTGTCTTGCAGCGGCATCCGCGCCAGACGGTATTGGCCGTCGCCACCCAGTCGGAATTGCGCCGGCGCGCCGGATGCCTCGCAGCGGTCGAAATGCCCCTGAAGCCGGGCGGAGATCGAACCATCGGCGGAGACGCCCGCGACTTCCGGATCCAGCGGGAAGGAGTTGCACAGCTCGGGGTGGTTGCTCGAGCAGTGATAGCATTCGCGGTTGTTCTCCCAGACCAGCTTCCAGTTGCCTTCCTCGATGATCGACGAGGTGAAGGCGACCTTGCCCCGGTGCAGGTCGTGGACCTCCAGATAGGGGCGCGCCATCGCGGCGAAGGCCTCGAAATCCGGGGCGTCATCGGCCAGACAGATATAGATCAGGCCGCAGAGATCGCGGGTCTGAACGGCATGGAGGCGATGCTCTTTCGGGTCGAACTCCGGCCCCATCTCGCGCGCCCAGAGCAGGCTGCCATCGAGATCGTAGGTCCATTGGTGATAGGGGCAGACGAGCTTGGCGACGCGGCCCGCGGACGCCTTGCACAGGATCGAGCCGCGGTGGCGGCAGGTGTTGTGAAAGCCCCGGATCTCGCCGTCGCTGCCCTTGACCAGAATGACGTCATAAGCCCCGATCTTCAGCCGCGCATAGTCGCCGGTCTTGACCAGCTGGCAGGCCGGAATCGCATAAAGCCACTCGCGGTAGTAGATATGCTCGAGATCCTCCTCGAAGATGCCCGGGTCGGTATAGAAAGCCCGGTCGAGCGAATATCCGGGTTTGCGATGTGCGAGCAGATCGGCAAGAGAAGGTGTCACGGGCGCGGCCTTTCCTATCCAAGCGTGATTTCACCTCATTTCAAATTTGCTTTTTCGTGCCTCTCAACGTCATAAATATTCATCCCGGGTGAGTTCAGCTCACCTAAGACATATTTCGACACGGAATGGTTCGAAACCGACATCATGCAGCGCCCCTATGATCTTCCCTCGCTTAGCTCACTGAATTGTTTCGAGGCTGCTGCCCGAAAATTAAGCTTCAAGGCGGCGGCGTCAGAGCTGAACGTGACCCCGACGGCCGTCAGCCATCAGATTCGGGCGCTCGAGACGGAGCTCGGTCAGCAGCTGTTCCGCCGCCAGCATCGCGGCGTCGAATTGACCGAGGCCGGGGCCTATCTGTTCAACGCCGTGCAGCGCAGTTTTGAAGCGATATCCGACGTGGTGAGGGATATGCGCGGGCCCGTCGCGGAGGACGACGTGATGGTGCTGGCCTCGACCGCGGTCAGCTCTTTGTGGCTCACTCCCAAACTGACGGAATTCTGGCTGAACCATTCGGATATCAACGTCTCGCAAATCGTGAGCGACGCGGTGGATTTAGAGGCGACCGTCGATCTCAGCTTGCATTACGGCGAGTTTCCCGAGGGGGACGAAAGCTGCACGCAGCTTTTTCAGGACCGTATCTGCGCGGTGGGCTCGGAGGCTTTTGCTGCGCGCTATGCCATCACCTCCGCGCATGACTTGCACCGCGTCCCGCTGATCCACATCACGCGTGAGCGCCATCGTTGGACCGAATGGCCCGATTGGCTGTCCGAGCTCGGCGCTCCGCAGCCGACCGGCAAACGGATCACCGTCAATAACTACATGATCGGGCTGCAGATGGCGAGGGAAGGCGTCGGCGCTCTGCTTGGCTGGGACGGCCTGGTCGGCCACCTGATCGAGGCCGGAGAGCTCGTCGCGCTCGGGTCAGAAAGCGTCGTGTCGCCACAGTGCTTCTACATCAAGGTTCACCGCCGCGCGTCCGCAAAGGCGAAGAAATTCCGCGACTGGCTGGTCGCGCAGAGCGTCACGAAGGTAGATGGCTGACCAGAGATAATCGCGAGGGTTCGCTCGCTTCGAACGCATCGCACAGGCACGCGCCACGTTCCTAAGCGCTCAAGCGTGAAGGTTTAGGGCCGGGGGGGGCACCGCCCGTGAGCGGTCGCGCCGACAAAGAAGGCTCAGAGGCCGCAATTCTCAGGTTTTGCTCTCATCCGTTTCCCCGGCGACTTCGGGATCGTTGTAGTCGTTGGGATCGAAGTCGTCAGGGTCGAACGCGTCCTCTTCTTCCGCGATGCCGGTCACGTAGGAGGTTCCGGTTTCCTCATCGAAGATCAGACCGTAATTCGCCCGTCCCTCCGATCTGAACCGGAGAAACTCGTGAATGCCCGCGTAGAGAGCGACGAACAGGAAGGGCAAAAGTATCACTGCAGCAAGTATCTGAGCGCTGATGGCGGACCTCCTCCGGGCTGAACAGCAAAGGCGGATTGTCTGTGGCTGCAAGCCGGGTCAATGAAACAGCAGGCTAACATCATCTGGATGCAGGTTCGAGCACTCGGGCGTTCATTGTGACCTGCATCTGAGCAAAAAAGATGGGTCAGCGGAACGTCGAGGTCAAGGCTGGGCGCGGGCAGGGACTGCGCTTTCGCACCCCGCGTCGACTGCCGGAGACCCCGCCGCCTCAGGCGTCGACGGGTTTCACCTTGGGCGGGATCGGGGCCTCGGACGGGTCGATCCCGTGTTTCTGCAACGCCTTGTGCATGTAGCTGCCGCGCCGCGGGCGGTTGTTCTCTGCCTCTTCCAGACGGGGCTTCATCCGGCGTGCCCACATATGCACCGCATAGGTGTCGTCGGTCAGGAAATCCGTCTCCACGTCGAAGCGCGACATGATCATCTTGTTCCGGTTCTTGAAGGGGATCGGATAGAAGGCCTGTTGCGAGAGCGCATGGTCCCATTCGCCGGTCTCGCGCAGGAAGTGGCTCAACGCGGCAGGGCCGGTCAGCCCCCATTCCTGTTCCGAGAAATGCACCGGTTCGCCGCGGTCGCGGGCCGCGCGCAGTTCCTCTTGCTGCTCTTCCTTCAGCCATGGCCCGATTGCGTAGGGGTCGGCCACGAAATCCAGCAGCCCGCGCAGCGTCTGCGACTCTGCAGGCAAGCGCATCACCGCGTTGCAGATCAGGTGCGGCTTCTCCAGCCCGAACACGTAATCATCTTTGAAATCGAAGGGCTTCACGCAGAGCACATCGGCATCGACCCAGATGTAATCGGTCTTCTCCATCAGATGCAGGCGCCACAGATCGGCATGGATCGCAGGGCTGCCGGTGCGCTTGTGGCGGATGATCTCGTCGCCCGGGAAAATCTCGCGCGCGTCGCGCAGGGTCACGCCGGGCGGGGCGTTCGGGATCAGGTTGTAGCAATAGAGCAGCGTATCATGGCCCGCGTCGACGAAGGATTTCAGGCTCAGCTGTTCGAGCCAGGACAGGCGGTCTCCGATCCACAGGGTCGCGATCGTCGGCAGTTGGGACAAGGGTAGGCTCCTGTTTGGAAAGGTCTATCGCGGCGGTCAGGCGGCGTGGGGGCGGTATCCGGTAAGTTCGGTGGAGACGTCGGGCGTCCAATGGGCGCGAGAATGCACGAAATCTCGTTCACAATATGACGGGGTCGACCCACTCCGCATCCTGCGGCTCAGGCCACGTTCTGCGCTCCGCTTCGCTGTTGCCATAAATGTGCCCGATCTCTCTGGTTTTTCTTATCTCGCCCTCGCCGAAACGATAGCACCAAACCATCCGTATGTAATTGATCGGCGCAAGAAAAAATGTCAGACCTCAATCGATCCCGAGCAGGAAAAAGCGATCTCGATGGCCGATGATTTCGAAGACGACGCCGCAGGGGGCGAAACCGGGCTCGAGGAGAAGCTGCCCGATTGGTATCGCGAGATTTTTCCCGCCGGTCCCCGCGACGGCTTCTATGAAAAGCTCGGGGCTCATGCGCTGATCCATGTCGCGCGCGATCCGGGCACGTTGGTCGTGACGTTCGACAACCTCTCGGATGCGGGCTATCCCGGCTATGACATCCGGCCCTGGGCCGAGAAATTCATCCGCGACAATGGCTGGAGCCATCTGGGCGTGGTCGCGCAGGGCCCGACATGGTTTCGCGACGCGCGGCTGATTGCCCGGATGGATGCTTTGCGCGATCAGGGCTTTTTCGAAGGATACGCGCGGGTCGTGATGACGGGCACCTCGATGGGCGGCTTCGGCGCGCTGGCCTTCGCCGATCTGGCGCCGGGCTGCGAGGTGGTGGCCTTCAGTCCGCAGACGACGCTCGCGCGCGATCTGGTCCCGTGGGAGCGGCGCTTTGCCCGTGGGCGCGATCAGGACTGGTCGCTGCCGCGCTCGGATGCGGCTGAACATAGCGGTGCTGCGGCCAAGGTCTGGGTGATCTGCGATCCTTTCTTGCAAGAGGATATGCAACAAGTCGAGCGTCTGCCGCGCGATAACGTCACGCTGCTCAAGGCGTTCGGGCAGGGGCACAAGACGGCGCTGGTGCTGCGCCGGATGGAGCTTCTGAAGGCGGTCATTGCGCGCGCGGTTGCGGGCGAACTGAGTGAGGATTGGTATTATCGGTCGACCCGCGGTCGCAAGGACATCTACCTTTACCGCAAGGTGATGGAGGACCATCTCGCCAGCCGTGGCAAGGAACATCGCATCCCGCGTCTGGTCGCGGCCTTCAAGGCGCGCAGGCAGGCGCAAAGACAGGCGCGCGCTGCGGCGACCTCGCCCGGATCATAACGCCTTTTGAGGTGTAATACGCCGGGGCAGGGCGGCTTGCCCGCGCCTCAGGCGGACGTCGCCTCGCGCAGCCGGGCGGCCTCATGCATCATCGCGGTCAGCCGGGCGACCTCGGGGCGCTCGGTCATCTCGTGCTTCATCGTCAGCCCGACCGCGCCCGACATGAACTGCGCGCCCAGCGGCAGGCTCACCAGAAGCCCCGAGGCCAGTTCGCGCGCCACCACGCCGCGCGAGATGAACCACAGCATATCCGACCCCTCCAGAAGCCCGAGCCCCGTCGCGAGCGACACGGTCTCGATCGGGCAGCGCGGCTCGGTGATGCCCTGCGCGCCCAGATAATCGTCGACGATGCGCCGGATGATCGCGCCGCGCGTCGGCAGGATCACGTCGCATTGGCGCAGCGCTTCGGGGGCGGGGCTGTTCACGAAGGGATGGCCTGCGCGGGCGGCCAGAATGACTTCTTCCTCATAGAGGAAATCGAAGCGCAGCCCCGGCATGTCGCCCGCCGCCGGCATCCGCCCGATCATCAGATCCAGCGCACCCGAGCGGATCCGGTCGAGCAGATACAGGTTCGGCCCGGTGCTGATCGAGAGCCGCGTGCCCGGATGGGCGCGGCTGAAGTCGAGCGCGACGCCCGGAAAGATCGAGCCCGCCACGGTCGGCAGCGCGCCCACATTGATCACGTCGCCGATCCCGTCGCCGCTCAGTGCAGCGGCGCCTGCCTCCAGTTCCTGCAGCGCCTGTATCGCATGGCGGCGAAACGCCTCGCCCGCGGGCGTCACGGTCAGCCGCCGCCCGCGTCGCTCCAGAAGCGCGCCGCCCAGCATCGCCTCCATCTCGGAGAGGGTTTTCGACAAGGCAGGCTGTGAAATCCCCTGTTTGCGTGCCGCAGCCGACACGCCGCCCGCCTCGATCGTGTCGAGAAAGGCGCGGATGTGCCGCAGCTTGAGACCTTTATGCATAGCCATGGGGTTATGGATTAACGTGCATTTTATATTTGGCTCAAGCGAAAACTTCAGAAAAGATTATGGTGGGAGGAAGAGGATGCACGCACTTATTTGCGACTGGGGCCATATCCATTACCGCGAAGACGGTGTGGCACAGGGCGTTCCGGTTATATGTCTGAACTCGCTGGGCACCGATCTGCGGATGTGGGATGGGCTTGTCGCCCCGCTCTCCGGCTATCGTCTGGTGCGCATGGACAAGCGCGGCCACGGACTCAGCGCGACCTCTGACGCTGCCCCCACGATCACCGATCTGGCGCGCGATGCATTGGCGGTGGCCGATCATCTTGGCATCGAGCGGGCGGTTTTCGTCGGCTGTTCGATCGGCGGCATGATCGCGCAGGAGATCGCGCGGATCGCCCCAGAACGCGTGCGTGCGCTGGTGCTCAGCAACACCGCCGCGAAGATCGGCACCGAAGAAAGCTGGGCCGAGCGGATCGCCACCCTGGAAAGCCAAGGCCTGCCCGCGATGGCGCAAGGCGTGATCGAGCGTTGGTTCGGCCCCACCTTCCGCGCCCATCCCGATTGCGCGCTTTGGGTGACGGAGGTCGCGCGCACCGACGCCAAGGGCTATGCGAATTGCTGCGCGGCGCTCGCCGGGGCCGATCTGCGCGACGCGCTGCCCGAGATTTCCGCCCCGACGCTGGTGATCGCGGGCAGCCATGACGGCGCGACCCCGCCGGAGCAGGTCATGGAGATGGCCGCCGCCATTCCGGGCGCGCGGGCCGAATTGATTGAAGGCGCGGGGCATATTCCCGCAATCGAGGCGCCCGAGCAGGTGGCGCGCCTCATCACTGAATTTCTGAAGGAGCATGAGCGTGTCTGAGCGATATGAAGCAGGGATGGAAACGCGCCGTCGCGTCTTGGGCGACGCCCATGTCGACCGCGCCGATGCGGGCAAGACCGAGTTCGACGCGCCGTTTCAGGAATTCATCACCGAAGGCGCCTGGGGCTCGGTCTGGTCGCGGCCCGACCTGACGCCGCGCGAACGCTCCATCGTGACGATCGCGCTTCTGGCCGCGCAGGGCAATCACGAGGAAATCGCGATGCATACCCGCGCCACCGCCAACACGGGCGCCTCCCCCGAGGACCTGCGCGAAGCGATGCTGCATGTCGCGGTCTACGCGGGCGTGCCCCGCGCCAATCACGCGATCAAGATCATCAAGGAAACGCTGAAGGAGATGGGCCAATGACCGGTCGTTTGATCCCCCGCGAGGCCGGTATCCATCCGCCTCTCTTCACGCCAGCCTACAAGACCTCGGTGCTGCGCAGCCCGCAGCGCGCGCTGATCGCCTTCGACAGCTCGCCCAGCGAGGAGACGGGCCCGACCTTCGGCCATATGAAGCTCGGCGCGCTCGATAACGACCTGCTGCTGAACTATGCCCGCCCCGGCACGAGTGCCATCGGCGAGCGGATCATCGTGCACGGTCGGCTTCTGGACGAGAACAACCGGCCGATCCCGAACGCGCTGATCGAGATCTGGCAGGCCAATGCGGGCGGGCGCTACCGCCACAAGAAAGACGGCTATCTGGCGGCGCTCGATCCCGATTTCGGCGGCTGCGGGCGCACGATCACAGGCGAAGACGGCTCCTACGCGTTCCGCACCGTGAAGCCCGGCGCTTACCCGTGGCCCAATGGTCCGAACGAATGGCGTCCCGCGCATATCCACTTCTCGATCTTCGGCCACAGCTTCGGCCAGCGCCTGATCTCTCAGATGTATTTCGAGGGCGACCCGCTGATCGCGCGCTGCCCGATCGCACAGACGATCCCCGACAAGGCCGCGCTCGACCGGCTCGTGGCGGCGCTCGACATGGGCGAGACGAAACCGATGGACGCGATTGCCTATCGCTTCGACATCGTGCTGCGCGGCCACCGCCAGACCCATTTCGAAAACCGCCCGGAGGGATTGTGATGGTGCAGAAATTCGACAAGCCGATCCTGACGCCTTCGCAAACGGCAGGGCCTTACGTCCATATCGGTCTCGCCCCCGAAGCCTGCGGCATCGAGGCTGTGCCCTTCGAGACGCTGGGCCGCGAGATTGCCGGGGAGGAGGCGAAAGGCGACCGGATCAAGATCACCTGCCGCGTCGTCGACGGGGGCGATCTGCCGCTGCGCGACTGTCTCGTCGAGACCTGGCAGGCTGACGCCGCCGGTATCTATCCGGGGCAGGAGGGGGCCGACCCGGCTGTCTCCGGTTTCGGCCGTATTCCCGCCGATTTCACCACCGGCGAGATCACCTTCGAGACGATCAAGCCCGGCGCGATTGCGCTTTCGGGCGACCGCAAGACGCCGCCGCATATCTCCTTCTGGATCTTCGCGCGCGGGATCAATCACGGGCTCCATACCCGGATGTATTTCCCCGAGGACGACCTGTCGGGCGACCCGCTTCTGGCGCGGATCGAGCATCGCGACCGGATCGCCACGATGGTCGCTGAAGCGACCGGCCCGGGCGAATACCGCTTCGAAATCCGTCTGCAGGGCGCAGGCGAAACCGTCTTCTTCGATATCTGAGCCATGACCCAGGACCCTTGCATCATCTGTGTCGCGATCACCGGCTCCGTGCCGCAGCAATCCGACAACCCCGCCGTGCCGATCACGATCTCAGAGCAGATCGAGTCGACGCAGGCTGCGTTCGAGGCGGGCGCGACCATCGCGCATTGCCATGTGCGCAACGAGGACGGCTCGCCGAGTTCCGACCCCGACCGCTTCGCGCGGCTGATGGAGGGGCTGCACCAGCATTGCCCCGGCATGATCGTGCAGCTCTCCACCGGCGGGCGCTCCGGCGCGGGCAAGACGCGCGGCGGGATGCTGCCCTTGCGGCCCGACATGGCCTCGCTCTCGGTCGGGTCGAACAACTTCCCGACGCGGGTCTATGAGAACCCGCCGGATCTGGTCGATTGGCTGGCTTCCGAGATGAAGACCTACGACGTGCGCCCCGAGATCGAATGTTTCGACCTCAGCCACATCTTTCAGGCCGCGAAACTGGTCGGCGACGGGCGGCTGCCCGCGAATGTCCATGTGCAATTCGTGATGGGCGTGAAGAACGCGATGCCGGTCGACCGCGCGGCCTTTGATTTCATGCGCGAGACCCGTGCGCGCGTTCTGCCCGAGGCGACATGGTGCGCGGCGGGCGTCGGGCCGGGGCAGGTGGTGATCAACCAGTGGTGCATCGAGACCGGCGGGCATTGCCGCACCGGGCTGGAGGACAACATCCGGCTTGATCGGGACACGCTCGCGCCGTCGAATGCGGCGCTGGTCCAGCGCACGGTCGATCTGTGCGAAAAGGCGGGCCGTCCGGTTGCCACATGGCAGCAGGCGCGCGAGATCCTCGCGCTGCCGATGAAGGGGGCCGCATGAGCCTGTCGCCCCTCGACAGCCCGCTCTGGTCCGGTCTCTACGGCGATCCGGAACTGGGTGCGATGCTTGGCGATGCTGCGCTGCTGGCTGCAATGGTGCGTGTCGAGGTGGCATTGGCCGAGGCTTGCGCCGCCGAAGATGTCGTGTCCGAGGCTGCCGCTGCCGAGATTGCGGAAAAGCTGCATGGATACCAGCCCGATCCCGCCGCGCTGGCCGCAGGAGCCGCGCGCGATGGCGTGCCGGTTCCGGCGCTGCTGGGCGATTTGCGCGGCAAGCTGTCGGAAGAGGCGGGGCTGGCGCTCCATTGGGGGGCGACCTCGCAGGACATTATCGACAGCGCTACGGCGCTTCTGATGACGCAGGCGCTCGCCGTGATCGCGGCGCGGCTGCGGCGTGTGATCCGCGTGACCGGCGCGCTGGCCGGGCGTGAGGCGGAGACGGTGATGGCTGGACGCACCCGCAGCCAGATCGGCCTGCCGGTGACCTTCGGCGCGCTGGTGGCCTCGTGGGGGCAGCCGCTGATCGATGCGACGGCCCGGATGGCCGTGATGCAAGGTGCGGGCCGGGTCTCTCTGCATGGCGCGGTCGGTACCGATGCGGCGCTGGGCGACAGGGCGCAGCCGGTGCGCAACCGCATGGCCGCGGCGCTGGGCCTGCAGGCCGAGGATCAGCCCTGGCACAGCCGCCGTGACGCGATGGCCGCGACCGGGGCGCAGGCGGTGCTGCTGACCGGTTCGCTGGGCAAGATCGGCACCGATGTCGTGACGCTCGCGCAGTCGGGGATCAACGAGGTTCGGATCGCGGGCGGGGGCTCGTCCACCATGCCGCATAAGTCGAACCCCGTGGCCGCCGAGGCGCTGGTGGCGCTGGCGCGTCACGCCGCGCATCTGCAAGGGAGCCTGTTCGAATCCGCGCTGCACGGTCAGTTCCGCGACGGTGCCGCCTGGGCGCTGGAATGGATGAGCCTGCGCCCGATCCTCGTGGCCTGTGGCGCGTCGCTGCGCCTCGCCGGAGAGATGCTGCAAGGGCTCGAGGCCGACGGCCCCCGAATGCGCGCCAATCTCGAGGCGGCGGGCTTCGGTCCCTATGCAGAGCGCGCGATTTTCACGCTGGCCAAGACGCTGCCGCGCAACGCGGCGAAGACAGCGGTGCAAGAGGCGATGGCCGCACCCGATCCGGTGGCGGCATTGCTGGCCGCCCATCCCGAACTCGACGGGGACACCCTGACCGATCCGCTTCTCGCGGCAGGGCAGGCCCCGGCGCAGGCGCGCGCTTTTGCGCAGCGCTGCAATGACCTTTGCGGAGGAGACGCATGAAGACCCAAGTCGCTATCATCGGTGGAGGCCCGGCCGGGCTGCTGCTGTCGCAATTGCTCGACCTGCATGGGATCGAGAGCGTCGTGCTGGAACGGCGCTCGCGCGACTATGTTCTGTCGCGGATCCGGGCCGGGGTGCTCGAACAGGGCACGGTCGATCTGCTGCGCGCCGCCGAAGTGGGCGCGCGGATGGACCGTCAGGGCGAAATCCATGACGGGGTCGAGATCTCGTGGCATGACGAGCGGCTCAATATCGACATCAAGGACCTGACGGGCCGCGGCGTGATGGTCTATGGCCAGACCGAGGTGACGCAGGACCTGTACAAGGCGCGTGACGAGCGCGGCGGTACGGTGCTGCACGAGGCCGAGGTGACCGCAATCGAGGGGATCGAAGGCGACGGCGTCACCGTGCATTTCACCCATGAGGGCGAGGCGAAGACCCTGACCGCCGATTTCGTCGCGGGCTGCGACGGGTTCCACGGGCCCTCGCGCAAGGCGATCCCGGAAAGCCATCGTCAGGAATTCGAGCGCGCCTATCCGTTTGGCTGGCTCGGCCTTCTGTCCGAGACGCCGCCCGCTGCGCCCGAGCTGATCTACGCGGCCCATGATCGGGGCTTTGCGCTGTGTTCGATGCGCTCGCCCACGCTGAGCCGCTATTACGTGCAGGTGTCGCTGAGCGAGAAGCTGGAAGACTGGCCCGCCGAGCGGTTCTGGGACGAGCTGCGCACCCGCATCCCGGCCGATGTGGCCGAGACGCTGGTCACCGGCGAGCCGCTGGAGATGTCGATCGCGCCGCTGCGCAGCTTCGTCTCCGAGCCGATGCGCCACGGGCGTCTGTTCCTTGCGGGCGACAGCGCCCATATCGTGCCGCCGACCGGCGCGAAGGGTCTGAACCTCGCGGCGTCCGACGTCTACTATTTGCACCGCGCCTTCGATCGGTTCTACAACCACGGCACGTCCGTAGGGCTCGACGCCTATTCCGAGACGGCGCTGTCGCGGGTCTGGAAATGCGAGCGTTTCTCGTGGTGGATGACCTCGATGCTGCACGATTTCCCGGAAACGGGTGCGTTCGAGCGCCGGATGCAGCGCGCGGAGTTCGAGTATCTCCAGATGTCGGAGACCGCACGCAAGAGCTTTGCCGAAAACTACGTGGGCCTGCCTTACTGACAGGCCGAACCGCCCCCGCGCGCGGGGCATAAAGGGAGGAAATAACGATGAAATTTACGAAACTGCTGGGGCTGAGCGCCGCGGCCATGCTTTGGGCAAGCGGGAGCTTCGCACAGGAGATCACCCTCAAGCTGCACCATTTCCTTGGCGCCAAAGCGCCGGTGCAGACGCAGATGCTGGAGCCCTGGGCCAAGCGCGTTGAAGAGCTTTCGAACGGCAAGGTCAAGATTGACATCTACCCGGCGATGACGCTGGGCGGCCGCCCGCCCGAGCTGGTGCAGCAGGCGCGTGACGGCGTGGTCGATCTGATCTGGACGCTCAACGGCTACACGCCGGGTCTCTTCCCGCGCACCGAAGTGTTCGAACTGCCGACCGTCTTCAACAACGACCCGGCCGCGACCAACCTCGCGATGCGCGACATGTTCGATAAGGAACTGAAGCAGGAATACGAGGACAAGGGCCTCGAAGTGATGTTCCTGCATGCCCATGCGGGTAACGGCATCCACACCGTGGATACCCCGGTTCACAGCCCCGCCGACGTGAAGGGCATGAAGCTGCGCACGCCGTCGCGCACGGGGGCCTGGGTGATCGAGGCGCTGAACGCGCAGCCGGTCGCGATGCCGGTGCCGGAACTGCCGCAGGCGCTGTCGAAGAAGGTCGTGGACGGCGCGCTGATCCCGTGGGAAATCATCCCCGCGCTGAAGCTGCAGCAGCAGACCCAGTACCAGATCGAAGGTCAGGACCATTGGCGCCTGGGCACCTCGATCTTCCAGGTGTCGATGAACAAGGCGAAATGGGACAGCCTGCCTGACGACGTCAAAGCCGCGTTCCGCAAGGCCTCCGACGAGGAGTGGCTGAAGCAGGTCGGTGATATCTGGCGCACCAGCGACAATAACGGGATCAAGGCCGCCGAAGCGGATGGCAACGAGCTGATCACGCTCTCGGCCGATGAGACCCAAGCCTTCAAGGATGCGATGCAGCCGGTCGTCACCCGTTGGGAAGACGAGGTGAAAGGCCAAGGCATCGACGGTCCGGCGCTGGTGAAAGAAGCCCGCGAGCTGACCGCTGAAGAAGAAAAGAACCTGGCGAGCCAGTAACCAACGGAGCGGCGACGATCATGCATTCTGCAACCGAGACTTTCTTGCGCAAGGCGATCTATGCCTGGGCCCTCGCGGGAGGCGGGGTGCTTGCAGCGATCGTCGCCGTAAACGTCTGGACCGTGGTGGGCGGCTTTATCGGGCTGCCCTTCGCGGGAGACTTCGAGCTGACGGAGATGGGGGTCGCCATCGCGGCCTTCATGTTCCTGCCTTACTGCCAACTCGCCGATCAGAACGTGACGGCGGACATCTTCACCTCGAAACTGAGCGCCGCCGTGCAGCGCCGCTTCTCGGCCATCGGCTCGGTGCTGGCGCTGGGCTTCGCGGCGCTTCTGCTGTGGCGGATGTATTTCGGGATGCTCGACCAGAAATCCTATTCGCTCGCCACCACGATCCTGCAGATCCCGGTCTGGTGGGCCTACCTTCCCGCGCTTGCTTCGCTGGCGCTACTTTTCATCGCCGCAGCGCTGAGCCTGCGGGACAACTGGACGGGGCGTGCCTGATGGACCCGATTACTCTCGGCCTGCTGGGCCTCGCCATTCTCGTGGGGCTCATCGTGATGCGTGTGCCCATCGCCTATGCCATGATCGTCGTGGGCGCTGGCGGCACCGCGATCATCAACGGTCCGGCGATCCTACTGAGCCAGCTCAAGACGCTCGCTTACGGCCAATTCTCGATCTATGACCTCTCCGTCGTGCCGATGTTCGTCCTGATGGGGGCGCTGGCCACCAAGACGGGCCTGTCGCGCGATATGTTCCGCGCCGCCAACGCGTGGTTCGGCTGGATGCGCGGCGGCACCGCGATGGCCTCGATCGCCGCCTGTGCGGGCTTCGGCGCGGTCTGCGGGTCTTCGCTCGCCACCGCCTCGACGATGGGCAAGGTCGCCCTGCCGGAGCTGGAGCGCTACAACTACTCGCCTGCGCTGGCGACCGGTTCGGTCGCGGCAGGCGGCGTTCTGGGCATCCTGATCCCGCCCTCGGTGATCCTCGTGATCTACGCGGTGATCGTGGAGGCCAATATCGTCACCATGTTCATGGCTGCGCTGATCCCCGGTCTGATCGCCGTCGTGCTGTTCCTGATGACCATCGCAATCTATGTCCGCCTCGTGCCGAGCGCGGGCCCCGCGCAGGGCGTGTCGGACAAGGCGGAGTTCTGGGCGGCCACGCGCGGCGTGCTGCCGGTGCTGGGCATCTTCGGCGTGGTGATCGGTGGCATCTATGCGGGCTTCTACAACCCGACGCCCGCCGCTGCGATCGGCGTCTTCGCGGTCTTCGTCTACGGGCTCTTCCGCGGGCTGATGTCGCGCGAGGCGATGCGCTCGTCCATCCTCGAGACGGCGGGCACCACGGGCATGATCTACCTGATCCTGCTGGGGGCCGAGCTGCTGAAGATCTTCATGTCGCGGGCAGGGGTGCCGCAGGCGGCTGCCGATATGGCGGTGAATTCGGGCCTGCCGCCAATGATGGTGATGGCAATCCTGCTGATCGCGCTGATCGTGCTGGGCTGCCTGATGGACTCGATGTCGATGATCCTGCTGGTGCTGCCCTTCTTCTGGCCGGTGCTGGTCGAGATCAATGGCGGGCTCTACCAGATGGCGGACGGCTCTGGCTTCGGCCTCTCGACCGACGAGCTGAAGGTCTGGTTCGGCATTCTCGCCCTCGTCGTGGTGGAGCTAGGGCTGATCACGCCGCCTGTGGGGATGAATGTCTTCGTGATCTCGGCGCTGGCGAAGAACGTGCCGATGGGCACCACCTTCCGGGGCGTCTTCCCGTTCTTCCTGTCCGAGCTGGTGCGCGTCGCGCTTCTGCTGGGCTTCCCGGCGCTGACGCTGTGGCTGCCGCGGGTGCTGGGCGGCTGAGACACCTCAGACAAGCGGATGAGACAAAACGGGGGGCGCAATCGCCCCCCGTTTCATATTCAGCCCGCGCGCATCGGGGCGAGGGCCTTGTGTTCGACCCCAATCCGCACCCAGAGCATCGCCGCGTTCAGAACGGTGAACAGCACGGCTACCCAGAGCAGGCCCAGCACCATCGGGGCCACGAAGATCTCGGCCACGACCAGCATGTAATTGGGATGCGAGACGTATTTGAACGGGCCGCGCGCGACCAATGGCTCGTCGAGGATGATCACCCGCGTCGTCCAACGTCCGCCGAGGCTGGTGAGGATCCAGACGCGCAGAACCTGCAGGACCGCGAAGATCGCGAGCCAACCGAGGTGGACCGGCTGGCCGAGCCCGAAGACGATCAGGCAGAGGATCCACGCGCTGTGCATCGCAACCATCACCGGGTAATGCGACGCGCCGACCTCATGGGCCCCGCGCGCCAGAAGCCGGGCGGTGTTGCGCTTGGCGATGACCAGCTCGCTCAGCCGTTGCACGACGATGAAAGCGAGGAACAGGAGGCTCGGGAGGACCATCAGGCGGCCTCCCTCTCGCTTTGGGCCGGGCCGACATGGAAGGGCAGGAAGGAAGCGGTGAAGCCGGGGCCGAGTGCGCAGCCCATCATCTGCCCGGTCTTGCCCGCGTCCAACACCGCCCGCATCACGAACAGCATCGTCGGTGCGGACATGTTGCCCGCCTCGCGCAGCACCGCGCGTTCGGCATCCAGAACGCCCTGTTCAAGATGCAGCGCGCCTTCGATCGCCTCCACGACCTTCGCGCCGCCGGGGTGGCAGACATAGCGGTCGATCTCGTCATGGTTAAGGTTCGCTGCCTTGAGCGCGCCATCGGCTGCCTCCGCGAACTCGGACGTGACGAAGCCCGGGATCGAGCGGTCGAAGATCACGCCGAAGCCGATCTCGTCCACGTCCCAGCCCATGATGTCGAGCGTGTCGGGCCATGTCTTCTGATGGCCTTGGCCAAGCGAGATTACCTGACCCGCGCCGGGCGCTTCGGTGCTGATACAGGCCGCAGCCGCGCCGTCCGCAAACAGCACGGCCGCCACGATATCGGCCTTCTGCATCCGGTCCGCGCGGAAGGACAGCGAGCAGGTCTCGACCACGACGAGCAGAACCTTCGCCCCCGGACGCCCCGCCGCGATGGATTGCGCCGTCGACAGCCCCGAGACGCCGCCCGCGCAGCCCAGACCGAAGATCGGCACGCGCATGATGTCGTCGCGAAAGCCCATCTCGCCCAGCACCTGCGCCTCGAGCGAGGGCGTCGCGAGCCCGGTCGAGCAGACCGTGACCACGCAATCGACCTCCGAGCCCTGCCAGCCTGCGGTGTCGAGGGCCGCCTGCGCCGCGTCGACGAACAGCGCCTTCGCACCCTCCATGAAAGCCGCGTTGCGATCCGCCCAGCCGTGCGGCTCCGAGAACCAATCGATCGGCACGACCGAATAGCGCCGATCGATCCCGGCCGTGTCGAAGGTCTTCGATAGCCGCTCGAATTGCGGGTAGGTCTCGCCGAAGATGATCTCGGCGCGCTTACGCACCTCGGACTGCGCGAGACAATGCGGCGGCAGCGCAGTCGAGAGGCCGTGGAGATAAACTGACATGGCAATTCCTTTCCGCTGAAGGCTGATGCTGGTCAGTCCTTGAGGAAACTTTTGAAAAACTCGGGGGCGCGTTTGGATTGCCCTGCAAGTCAACGGACGAGATGGGCTTTTGGTTCAGCCGCCAGGAAAGTGAGCTGGCGCCGGGCGGCGAAGCCGGGTCGTTTAACAGGCGCGCGTAACAGCATGTGAATAGGGGATTTTCTCCGATAGACGCGCGTGGCGGTTCTGTCTTCAACACCAAGCTGTGATCGCAATGGGGCGATGTTTTCCCGGGCCGGGCGCTGGCGGACTACCGGTGCCGCGAAAGAGGTCGGCCAACGCACGGTCTGCCGTTGTGTCAAAGTCGTCCTTTAATGACCTGATTCCGCGGGGTTTTCCAAAAACTCTCGGGGCTAAGCACGGGGCGCCCATAGCCACATTGCCGCGGTGCAGCACACGGCGACTTGAGGCCGAATTCGTGTTTCGAAACCGGTTTCGGCTTTACGAAATCGGTTTCGTTAACCTAGTCTCTCGCCATGGAGGAGATTCGCGACACAGATAAGAAACCGTCCGAACCGGCGCCGCGCCGGGTGCGGATTTCTGATCTTGCGCAGGCGCTGGGCCTGACCAAGAGCACCGTGTCGCGGGCGCTCAACAATTATTCCGATATTTCTCCCGAGACCCGCGAGCGCGTGGCGCGCGTCGCCGCCGAGATGGGCTATGCGCCGATGCCCTATGCGCAGGCCGTGCGCACGGGGCGGGTGCGGGCGCTGGGTCTGGTGCTCGAACTCGACGCGCCGGACCGCTACGGGCCGTTCCTCACGGATTTCCTTGGCGGGATCACGCAGGAGGCCTCGCTGGAAGGCTGGACGCTGACGATCGCCTCGTCGAATTCGCGCGAGGAGATGGAGGATACGGTCACGCGGCTCTTGCAGGAGCACAAGGTCGACGGCTTCATCCTGCCGCGGACGCAGGTCGTGGACCCGCGGGTGAAGTTCCTGCAGGCAAAACACGTGCCCTTCGTGCTGTTCGGCCGCACCGGCCACGGCCAGCCCGATCCGGGTCTGTCGTGGTACGACGTGGATGGCGAGGGCGCGATGCGTGCCGCGGTCGCGCGGCTGGCGGGGTTCGGTCATCGCCGCATCGCCTTCGCCGGGTCGCACGCAAGCTACAATTTCGCGCTGCTGCGCCGAGACGGCTACCGCGACGGGTTGGAAGAGGCCGGTCTGCCTTTCGATTCCGCGCTCGAGGTGATGGAGATTTCCGACCGTTCGGAAGGGGCGCAGGCCGCGCGCGATCTGCTCGATCTGCCCGATCCGCCGACCGCGATCGTCTATTCCACCGACGCGACTGCGCTCGGGGCCTATGACGTGGCGCGCGAGCGGGGGCTGACGATCGGGCGCGACCTGTCGATCATCTCCTATGACGGTATTCCCGAGGGCCGGATGGTCGATCCGCCCCTCACGACATTCGCAGTCGACAGCCAGCACGCGGGCGCGCGTCTCGCGTCACTGCTGATCGCGCAGCTCCGCGGTGCGCCGCCCGGAGAGCTGACGGAATTGGTGGCGGCGCAACTGGAACCGGGAGGCTCCGACGGGCCACCCGTCGACCCATAAGAGAAACGCAATCTACCGGGAGGAAAGTAAATGAAGCTAATTCGAGGACATAAAACGGCGATGCTGATGGGCTCGACCGTGCTGGCGCTGATGGCGGGCGCCGTCGCGGTGCAGGCCGAGACGATCAAGTTCTGGACCACCGAGGAACAGCCTGAGCGTCTGGCCAAGCAGCAGCAGATGGCCGACGACTTCAAGGCCAAGACCGGCATCACCGTCGACGTGATCCCGGTGACGGAAAGCGACCTGAACCAGCGCGCCACCGCGGCTTTCGCGGCGGGTGATCTGCCCGACGTGATCTACACGCCGCTGCAAAACGTGCTGCCCTGGACCGATGCGGGCATCGTCGACACGCTGGCGAGCACCGATGTGGTCGCCAAGCTCGATCCGGCGACCTTCGCGCCCGGTGCGCTGAAAATGGTCGAGACGGATGGCGATTACGCCGCCGTGCCGGTCGATGGCTGGACCCAGATGATCCTTTATCGCAAGGATCTGTTCGACAAGGCGGGCCTCGCGCCGCCGACCGATTTCAAGTCGATCGAAGCCGCGCTCGACAAGCTCAACAATCCGCCGAGCATGTATGGTTTCGTTGCCGCGACCAAGGTCGACGAAAACTACATGAGCCAGATCCTCGAACAGATCTTCCTCGCCAACGGCGTCTCGCCGGTGGGGCCGGACGGCTTCAAGCCGCTCGACGAGAAGAAGACGGTCGAGGTGCTGAACTTCTACAAGAAGCTGGCCGACGCCTCCCCGCCCGGCGAGAACTACTGGAAGCAGTCGCGCGAACTGTATTTCGCGGGCAAGGCGGCGATGATCATGTGGTCGCCCTTCATCCTCGACGAGCTGGCCGGTCTGCGTGACAGCGCCCCGCCGATGATCAACGACGATCCGACCTCGACCGAGCTGTCGAAGGATACCGGCGTCGTGACCAACCTCGCGGGCCCGTCGAACCCCGACGGTGCGAGCTGGGCGGACCTGCGTTACTTCACCATCACCGCCGATGCCGACACCGAAGCGGCCGAGCAATTCGTCGATTACTCGATGAATGACGGCTACGAGCAGACGCTGTCGATCGCGCCGGAGGGCAAGTTCCCGACCCGTCGCGGCACCGATGCGGATCCGGAGAAGTTCACCAAGCTCTGGGCGACCCTGCCGGTGGGCGTGGATCGCAAGGCGCCGCTCAAGGATCTCTACGCGCCGGCCGTGGTCGACGAGATCACCAAGGGTCTCGACACCGCACAGCGCTGGGGCGTGAAGGACGGGCAGCTCGCGCTGGCCTCGAAGATGCTCAACAGCCAGGTCATCAACCGGGTTGTGCGCGACTTCATCGACGGCAACATCTCGGCCGAGGATGCGGTCGCGAAGATGAACGACGAGCTGGGCAAGATCAACTGATCCGACCTTTGGCCGGGGCAGGGCGGTTGCGCCTTGCCCCGGGACAAAAGCCCGCTCTGACTGCATGGATTGGAGACTGTCATGACTGACATATCGCCGCCCAAGGGGCGCGGCGCGCTTGCTCGTCGCGAGGCGCGTCTGGCCTGGGGCCTGCTGTTCCCGACCATCGCGATCGTGGCGCTTGTCGTGATCGTGCCGCTGCTGGCGATCTTCTGGATCTCCTTCAAGCCGGTGACGCTGGGCGATCTGCGTCCCGCCGAGATCCGCACGCGGGTCGCGCTGCGCGAACGCGGCGATCAGGCACTTCTGGAGCTGCGCGTCATCAACCCCTCGCGCGAGCAGGAGATGACCAAGGCGGCGCTGAACGTGACCCTGCCCGAGGGCGTTGCGCTGACCGGCGATCTGCCGCAGGGCTGCGCGATGGACGGGCAGGACCTGTCTTGCGATTTCGGCACGCTTGAGGCCGGCGCGAACGAACGTTTCCGCGTCGATGCGCAGGTGACGGGGGACACCCGCGAGGCAGAGCGCGCGATGCGTGACGCCGAGGTCAAAGCGACCGGTCACGTCTCGAACGTTCTGACGAATTCCACCTTCACGCTCGACAACTTCCGCCAGCTCTTTTCGGGCAGCGAGTTCTGGAGCGTTCTGGGCATCACGCTGTTCTACACGGTCTTCGGGACGCTGGGCGCGCTGGTCGTGGGGCTGTTCGCGGCGCTGCTGCTCAACAAGAGCTTCCGCGGGCAGGGCATCCTGCGCGGGCTTTACCTCTTTCCTTATGTGGCCCCGGTGATCGCGGTAGCCTTCACATGGATCACGCTGTTCGATCCCTATTCGGGCTCCGCCAACGCGCTGCTGGTGCAGATGGGCGTGAGCGAAGGCGCGATCAACTTCTTCGGGGCCAAGCCGCTCGCACTCATCATGGTGACGGTGTTCGAGATCTGGCGCTATTTCCCGCTCTCGTTCCTCTTCATCCTCGCGCGGATGCAGAGCATCGACACGGATATGTATGAGGCGGCGGATATGGACGGGGCCTCTCCGTTCCAGAAATTCTGGTATCTCTCGATGCCGCAGCTGCTGGGGATCCTGTCGGTCCTGTTCCTGCTGCGCTTCATCTGGACCTTCAACAAGTTCGACGACATCTTCCTGCTCACCGGCGGTAATGCCGGCACGCGGGTCCTGACGGTCAATGTCTACGAACAGGCTTTCGCGGTGTCGAATATCGGTGCGGGTGCCGCGGTTGCCGTGGTGATCTTCGCCTGCCTTCTGGTCTTCTCTGGTCTGTTCTTCCGCACCATGAGCCGGGAGGAAGGGCTATGAAAATCCTGCATAAAGGCTATCTCACCGGGCCGATCATCGGGGCGCTCTGGGCGCTGGTCATGTCGGTCACGCTGGGGGTTGCGATCTCCTTTGCGACCGGCGCTGCGGCCAAGCCCGCTCTGATCGGGTCGCTGATCCTCGGCCTTGCGACCGGGTTTGCCCGCGTGCGCATCGCCAATCGCTGGGTCGCGGATGCGGTGGCGGTGATCGTGGCGCTGGCGCTGATGGCGGTGGGCCTCGGCGCGCTGCAATTCGACGACAGCTTCAACTTTGTCTGGCGCGTCGCACTCAGCGTGGTGCTGGCGGGAGCGGTCTCGATCCCGCTCAACTCGATCCTGCGCGAGCTGCGGTTCGGTGCGCTCACGCGCCACCAGTTCGAGGATGCGGTCATCCGCTTCCTCACCGGCTTCGGTTACATCTTCTTCACCGCGATCGTGGTCATCCCGTTCTACGTGATGGTCATGACCTCGATGAAGTCGCAGCAGCAGCTGATGCTCAATCCGCTCGATTTCTCGATCGACCTGAGCCGGGGCTGGCACCTGTTCGACAGCTATTACGAGTTGATGACGCGGTTCCATTTCGGGCGCTACCTCTGGACGAGTTTCTATGTCTCAGTGCTGACCGTGCTGCTGACGCTGCTGTTTTCGGTGCCCGGCGCCTATGCGGTCGCGCGGCTGCGCTTCCGCGGGCAGAAAGTGTTCTCGCGCGGCATTCTGCTGATCTACATGGTGCCGATGATCGTGCTCGCGCTGCCGATCTACATCGCCTACTCGATGGTCGGTCTGCGCAATTCGATCCTCGGGATCGTCATGATCTACCCGGTCACCACGATCCCGGTCGCGCTTTACATGCTGCAGGGCTATTTCCGTGGCCTCCCCGTCGAGGTCGAGGAGGCGGGCCTGATGGACGGGCTCTCGCGGCTCAAGGTGATCTGGAAGATCACGTTGCCGCTGGCGTTGCCCGCGATGGCTTCGGTCGGGCTCTATGTCTTCATGATCGCATGGAACGAGTTCCTGCTCGCCTTCATGCTCCTCGACGATCCCAGCAAATTCACCCTCACGCGGGGCATTGCCTCGCTCAACTCTTCCGAGATTCCGCGCCAGCACCTGATGGCGGGCGCCGTCATCGCGACGGTGCCGATCATGGCGCTGTTCCTCGGGCTCGAACGTTTCATGACCCGCGGCCTGACGGCCGGCGCGGTGAAAGGATAAGATATGATGACCGAAACTCTGGCTGCCGCAGACGACTTCTCCGACCGGGACGCCGCGGCGCGCGACATCCTCACCCAGAACGACCGGGGCGGCTATACCGTGCCGACCGACGGCCTCTATCCCTACCAGTGGAACTGGGACAGCGCCTTCGCGAGCCTCGGCTTCGCCGAGTTCGACCTGGACCGCGCCTGGCAGGAGATCGAGACGCTGTTCTCGGGGCAGTGGGACAACGGCATGGTCCCGCATATCATCTTCCACAAGCCCGATCCGGGCTACTTCCCCGGCCCCGACGTCTGGGGTTGCAACGGGCCGATCGCGTCTTCGGGAATCACCCAGCCGCCGGTCGCACTCAGCTTCGCGACGCGGCTTCTGGCGGCTGATCCGGAGGCAGGCGCGGCCCGCTTCGCCGCGCTCTATCCGAAGATGCAGAAATGGGCGGAGTGGTTCCTGAAATGGCGCCGCGACGAGAAGGGCGCGATCTTCGTGATCCATCCGTGGGAATCGGGGCGTGACAACGCGCCGGACTGGGATGACGCGATGAGCGGGATCGACCCGCAGGACGTGGGCTATTACGAGCGCCGCGATACCCAGCATGTCGACGCCTCGATGCGGCCCACGAAATACGATTACGACCGCTACATCTGGCTGGTGCAGCGCGCCAAGGCGCTCGATTGGGACGACGCGAAAGTCGCCGAGGGCAACCCGTTCAGAGTGGCCGATCCGACGATGCATTTCATCCTGATGCGCGGCCTGCGCGACCTGCTGGCGGCTGGCGAGGCGCAGGATCTCGACACCGGCGACATGGCCACGCAGCTGGCCGAGCTGGAAGCCGGAGCAGAGGCGCTGTGGAACCCCGGCATGGGCTATTACGACAGCTACAACTGCAACAACGGCATCTGGTCGAACGCGCTGAGCAACGCCTCCTTCCTGTGCTGGTTCGGCGGGCTCGACGCGCCGCATATGGAGCAGCATCTGGCCCGCGTGCTCGATGCGGCCCCCTATGGCGTGCCGTCGCTCGCACCTTTCGATCCGCGGTTCGACGCCAAGCGCTACTGGCGCGGCCCGACCTGGGGGATGATGAACATGATGATCGGCGAGGGCGCCTCCGAGCGGGGCGTCGCGCTTGGCGAAGAGGTCCGCAAGCGCACCCGCGAGGTGATCGGGCGCTACGGCTTCGTCGAGTATTTCGACCCGATGACGGGCGCGGCCGCGGGCGGCAAGGCATTTACCTGGACGGCGGCCGTCTGGCTCGCCTGGGCCGGCAAGGAGGGGTGAAATGGGTTCGATCACGCTAAACGGTGTCGAGAAGTGGTTCGGCGACGTTCAGGTCATCAAGGGCATCGACCTTGAGATCAAGGATGGCGAATTCGTCGTCTTCGTAGGCCCCTCGGGCTGCGGCAAGTCCACGCTTCTGCGGATGATCGGCGGGCTTGAGGATACCTCGCGCGGGGCGATCGAGATCGACGGTGCGAATGTGACCGATCAGCCGCCCTCCAAGCGCGGCCTCGCGATGGTGTTCCAGTCCTACGCGCTCTACCCGCATATGTCGGTGGCCGAGAATATGGGCTTTTCGCTCAAGATGGCGGGGGCCCCCCAGGAAGACTGGCGGGCCAAGGTCGACGAGGCGGCCGATATCCTGAAGCTGCAGAGCTTCCTCGACCGGCGGCCCAAGGACCTGTCGGGCGGCCAGCGCCAGCGTGTGGCGATCGGACGTTCGATCGTGCGCGACCCGACGGCGTTCCTCTTCGACGAGCCGCTGTCGAACCTCGACGCGGCGCTGCGCGTGGAGATGCGGCTGGAGATCGCGCGGCTGCACCGCAACCTCCAGCGCACGATGATCTACGTCACCCACGATCAGGTGGAGGCGATGACGCTCGCCGATCGGATCGTAGTGCTGGAATACGGTCGGATCGCGCAGGTCGGCACCCCGCGCGAGCTCTACGAGAAACCCGCGAACCTGTTCGTGGCGCAATTCATCGGCAGCCCGAAGATGAACGTGATGCCCTGCGCGGTCTCGGGCGGCAGCTACAGCCTCGAAGGCGGGCGCGGCGGGGCCTGTCCCGCACCGCAAGCCACGCAGCTTGGCATCCGGCCCGAGCACATCTCGCTGGTGGCCGAGGGCGAGGGGCAATGCGACGGGCGCGTCGACGTGGTGGAATTCCTCGGCGCGGACACGTTCATCCTGTTCGATTGCGGCCCCCTGGGCGCGGTGAACGTGCGCGTCGCTGGCGATACCGATCTGCGTCCGGGCGATGTCTCGGGGCTGAGCTTCGAGCCGGATCGCACGGTCTTCTTCGACGCGGACGGCATGGCAGTCTGATCCCGAGCGCCCGGGCGTGCGGCCCGGGCAACGCGGAAAATTGCGCGGGCAGGGGGCGAGGCGACGTCGTCTCGTGCAGGCGCGTCAGTGCGTCAATTCACGCAACAGAGGCGCGCCTAGCGACTTCGCGCGCACATGCTCAAAAATTGTCGGTCCGGCATCCCCCGGGTGCCGGATCTCTTTGCCGTTCTGTCGCCGCTCAAGTGTCTCCTTTTACAAAATTTCCTTCAGTTATCATTGGGT
This sequence comes from Thioclava sp. F36-7, assembly GCF_002020075.1. Taxonomy (NCBI): domain Bacteria; kingdom Pseudomonadati; phylum Pseudomonadota; class Alphaproteobacteria; order Rhodobacterales; family Paracoccaceae; genus Thioclava; species Thioclava sp. F36-7. The sequence goes on from NZ_MPZR01000005.1 coordinate 27,919, forward strand.
TCCCTGACACTTTTCTCAAATTAATGTGACCGGCGGACGATTGCTGATCGGGAGCACCGGCGCTACCGTTCGCGGCAATCGTCGAACGGGCGCATTCGCGTGCACTGCGCAACCTGAAGATCGACGATGGGCCGAGACGCTCCCCCGGGTGGAAGCACGCCCGCGCGGGGAGGTCGGACGGTCTCATCACGCGCAAGGCGAATGCGATCCGAAAACGATCGTGAACAATCCAACGGATGAGAGGAAAACATATGCGGAAGACGACACTTCTCGCGGTCGCCGGTGCGACCGCTATGGTCACCGGCTTTGCAGCCCAGACCGGAACCGCCCGTGCCGCCGAGCAATGCGGTGACATCTCGATCGCCCAGATGAACTGGGCCGCTGCCGAGGTCACCACCAACATCGCGAAGTTCATGCTGGACCAAGGCTACGGCTGTAACACCAGCCTGGTCAAATCCGACACGATTCCCGCGATCACCTCGATCGCCGAAAACGGCCGCCCCGACGTCGTCACCAACCTGTGGCTGAACTCGGCTGGCGACGCCTACAAGAAGCTCGAGAGCGAAGGCAAGATCAAGCGCGTCGCCAAGACGCTCCAGCCGGGTGGCGTCGAAGGCTGGTGGATCCCCACCTACCTCGCCGAAGAGCACCCCGAGCTGAAGACCATCGAGGGCGTGATGGCGCACCCCGACTGGGTCGGCGGCACGTTCAACAACTGCCCCGACGGCTGGGGCTGCCGCGTCGTGAGCGACAACCTGATCAAGGCGCTCGACCTCAAGAGCTCGGGCATCGAGGTGTTCAACCACGGCTCCGGCCAGACGCTCGCCTCGTCGATCGGTTCGGCCTTTGCCGACAAGAAGCCGTGGTTCGGCTACTACTGGGGCCCGACCGTGGTCATGGGCAACTACGACATGACCCGCGTGAAGCTTGGCGATTACGACAAGGCCAAGTTCGACAATCTCCAGAACAAGGACGCGTCGAACCCGCAGGTTTCGGACTTCCCGGCAGCTCCGGTGCTGACCTCGGTGACGAGCGACTTCGCGAAGACCCACCCGGCCGAGACCGAGTTCTTCTCGAAGATGAGCTTCAAGACCGACACCATGTCGAAGCTGCTCGCCTGGCAGGACGAGAACAAAGCCTCGGGTGAAGAGACGGCGGTCTACTTCATCAAGAACTACCAGGACACCTGGAAGAACTGGCTCGATGCCGATGCCCAGAAGAAGCTTTCGAAGCTGATCGGCGGATGATCGTGACGCGCGCCTGACGCGCAATACATGGACGGGGCCGGGACAGGCCCCGTCCTTTTTCGATCAATCACGCAACAATATGGGACGGGTCTCCCTGTGCGACCCGGAAAACCAATGGCAGCTTACGAGAATTTCTTCAACGCGGTGGGGCTGAAGGACTGGTGTTCGGCCGGCGGCGACGGTGGCGGCGGCATGACGTCGATGGCCGACCTGATCGCGCAGACCGACGGCACCACGACGCAGGGCCCCAGCCTCTGGAACTGGCCCTTCCCCTCGCTCGACGCCCTCAACAAGGCCTGCGGGGCGATCCCGCCCTCGCGCGACGTGACGCAAGGCCTCGAGGACGGGTTCCTCGCGATCCGTGGCGGGCTGCGCGCCGTCGTGGACCCGCTCACACAGCCGCTGAGCTGGGCCCTGCGCGACATGCTCTGGATCATGACCAACACGCCGTGGTGGCTGATGGTGCCGATCCTGATGCTGATCACCTGGCTGGTGACGCGCTCCTGGAGACTGGTGGTCTTCGTGCTGGTCTCGATCGCCTTCCTCGCCTTCATCAATCACTACGAAGCGGCGATGCAGACGCTGGCGATCATCTTCGTCTGTGCCTTCATATGCGTCCTCTTCGGGGTGCCCATAGGCATTGCGATGTCTCGGAGCGACCGGCTCCAGCGCACCGTGATCCCGATCCTCGACATGCTGCAGACGCTGCCGCCCTTCGTCTATCTGATTCCGCTGATCTTCCTGTTCTCGGTCACCGAGCCGAAGCTCTACGGTATCGCGATCATCCTCTATGCGATCGTGCCCGTGGTGCGCCTGACCGATCTGGGTATCCGTCTGGTCGATCCCGACGTGATCGAGGCGGCAGACGCCTTCGGCATGACCAAGCGCCAGAAGCTGTTCGGCGTGCAGATCCCGCTCGCGCTGCCCAACATCATGGCCGGCGTGAACCAGACGATCATGATGAGCCTCGCCATGGTGGTGATCGCTTCGCTCGTCTCGGCCCCGGGTCTCGGCGTGCTCGTGCTGCGCGGCATCCGGTCGCTCGAACTGGGCACGGGCCTCGTGGCTGGCTTCGGGATCGTGATCATCGCGATCCTGCTCGACCGCGTGACGAAAGCCTCGCTCGCCCGGATCGACACCAGCAAGAGCCGGAAGTGAGGAGACAGGCATGACGAAAGAAATCAAAGTCTCGATCCGACACCTCTACAAGATCTTCGGGTCGGATCCGCAAGCGGCGCTCGAAGACGTCAAAGCGGGCATGGGCAAGCCGGAACTGCTCGAGAAGCGCAACCACGTGCTCGGGCTCAACGACATCAACGTGGACATGAAAGAGGGTGAGATCACCGTCATCATGGGGCTTTCGGGCTCGGGTAAATCCACGCTGATCCGGCATCTCAACCGGCTTATCGAGCCCACCGCTGGCGAAGTGATCGTCAATGGCGAGAACATCCTCGACTATAACGAGGCGCAGCTGCGCAAGCTGCGGCGCGAACGGATGTCGATGGTGTTCCAGAAATTCGCCCTTCTGCCGCACCGCACGGTGGCGGAGAACACGGCGATGGCGCTGGCCACCCGTGGCTTCCCGGCTTCCGACTATGTCTCCGAGGCCGAGAAATGGCTCGACCGCGTTGGGCTCGGGGGCTACGGCGATCACCACCCGCACCAGCTCTCGGGCGGGATGCAGCAGCGTGTGGGTATCGCCCGGGCGCTGGCGTCGAACTCGGACATCATGCTGATGGACGAAGCCTTCTCGGCGCTCGATCCGCTGATCCGGACCGACATGCAGGATCTGCTGCTCGAGCTTCAGGCCGAGTTGCACAAGACCATCATCTTCATCACCCACGATCTGGACGAAGCGCTCAAGCTCGCCGATCACCTGGTGATCCTGAATGACGGTCGGGTGGTCCAGCAGGGCGAGCCGCAGGAGATTCTGCTCAACCCGGCGGATCCTTACATCGAGGACTTCGTGGCCGACATCAACCGCGCCCGCGTGCTGCGTGTGCGCTCGGTGATGGAGCGCGGCGCGCCGGAAGGCGAAATGTCGGGCGATATCGACGGCAACGACAATCTCGAGAGCGTCATCGCCAAGGCCGAGGGGGCGCTCGACCGCCGCTATCGCGTCATGATGAGGGGCGAACCGGTGGGCAGCCTCACCATGCCCTCGATCATGCGCGCACTGGTGCCCGCGCAGTCCTCGGGCGAGACCGCCAAGAGGTAAGAAGAAAGGGATCCGCCCCTGATTGGGGCGGGTCCGACCCGCCGCGCGACAGGCGCGGGCTTTTCCCGAATATCAGCTTGTGCTGCCGTGGAAGCGGGGCGCGCGCCGGCCCGTGGGGTGGCGCATCGAGAGGGCAGCGCCCGACCTCGGGTGGGCGCATGTCCCCGACCTTGGTGGTCTACGCTTTATCCCGCCGCACCCTTCCGACATTCATCCGCGCGCAGGTGGCGCAAAAGCGCCCTCCCGGGGGGAGGTCGGGCGCTGCCCGGTGTGCTGGTCGCACCCCGGGCCAGCCCTTAGCTGCGCACGACGTAGACCGAGCACTCCGCATGGGTCACGACATGCGACGCCGTGGTGCCCAGAAGGTAGTCCTGCACCTTCGGGTTGGCCGCTTCCATCACGATCAGGTCCACCTTGCGCTCATCCGCCAGCTTGACGATCTGGCGATGCACCGCGCCCTTGCGCACGACCATCTCGACCTCGGTCACCCCGCTGGCGGGATTGTCGTTGAGGAACTTGCGCAGCTGCTGGCCCCAGTAGGTATCCGAGTTGTAGATGTTGAGGTTACGCTCGATCTCGGGCGCGATCGTCGCCACGATCAGCTTCGCACGACGCCGCCGCGCCATCTCGACGGCTTCCATATAGGCATGATGCTCGACCTGTGCGTGGCGCAGGTTGATCGGGCAGAGGATGAGCTTTGTCTGGCGTGCCATGATGGCCTCCGGGGGAAATTCGAGGCGGAGAATGAACCGCGTGGCGGCCGGGCGCAAACCCGGATTGAACGAGCCCCGCGCCTACGACGATTTTTCATCCTCCAATCGAGCACATACGTCGCTCCAATGCCCCGATGCGACATCGATGAGCGCGTATTCCCGCAGCGCATAGCACGGCTCAGTCCCGGATCGCTCGGGGGCAGGTCGGTTGTGCAGACCCGCGCGCCGTCCACCGCATCCCGCGCCGGATGATCCCGGTCATCTGATCGACCCGAAGGTCGTCGAGCGTGTGGCCGATCAAGCAATAGAAGACGCGCCGGCCTGATCGTTCAAGACGATGTGGCCGAGGATGATGTGGGGTGTTCACGCGTGGCGAAGGGCTTTTGCTCTGTTCCGATAACCGATTGGCAGGAACAGATTAGATTTTCCGCACTGGGTGATGGCGGAGACGAAGGGATTCGAACCCTCGAGACCCTTCCGGGCCTACTCCCTTAGCAGGGGAGCGCCTTCGACCACTCGGCCACGTCTCCGCGGACCCGTATAGGGATCGTCTCGGGGGGAGACAAGCGGTTTTTCGGCGGAATTTCGGGTGGTTTGCGATTTCCCTCGCGTGGGGCGGTGGCGGCGCGGGTCGGCGTGGGGCAGGGGCGCCGGGTGCAATGAAAAACGCGCGCGAGATGTCTCGCGCGCGTTTCGTTTTCAAGGGGTTTCGCTTGGCTTAGCGGGTCGTCTCGCCGCGCCGGCGCACCACCACGTCGACCGTGATCGAGGCCAGCAGCACTGCTGCCGTCGCCATCAGTTGCACCGCCGCCGGCAGGCCCAGAAGCGCCATGCCGTTGACGATGGCTGCGATCACGACACCACCAAGGATCGCGTGGATCGGATGGCCGCGCCCGCCGAACAGCGAGGTGCCGCCGATCACCGCGGTCGCGACGACGTAGAGCACGATCGTGCCGCCATCGAAGCTGGTGGAGATCGAGCGCAGGCGCGAAGCGTAGATGATGCCGCCCAGACCTGCCGTCGTCGCCGCCAGCGTGAAGGCTGCGGTCCGGATCAGGCGCAGGTTGATGCCCGCCCGGCGCGCAGCCTCGGCATTGCCGCCGATCGCGAGGACGTAGCGGCCGAATTTCAGCCGTCCCAGCAGGAAGGACCATGCCAGCAGCACCGCGAAGACGATCGGGATCACCCACGGCATCCCCGAGAGGGGGAAGCGCGCAACGCCGCGGTTCATGTTCGAGATCGTCACCAGCACGATACCCGCGATTACGGCCGCTGCGATCTTCGCGATGGTCAGGCCCATCGGCGGCGCGACGAGGCCGCTTTGGCGGCGTTTCGCATCCTTGCGGAAGGTCATGATCGCGAAGACCAGAACCACCGCCCCGGTCATCAGCCAGCCCATCAGCGGGCTCAGCGTGCCATTGGCAAAGTTGTTGATCGTGTCACTCGCGACGGGGATTGTCCCACCGGCGCCCAGCAGTTGGATCATCAGACCGTTGAAGCCCAGAAGGCCCGCCAGCGTGACGACGAAAGAGGGCAGTTTGAGCCGCGTGATCAGCGAGCCCTGGAAGATGCCCAGTACCGCCGGCACGGCCAGGCCCGCCACGACAGCCGCCCACCAGGGCCAGTCGGTACCCGGCGCCACCAGCAGCGTCGCCACCGTCGCCCCGATCCCGGCCACGAAGCCGAGCGACAGATCGATTTCCCCCAGCAAGAGGACAAAGACCTGTCCCATCCCGATCATCATGAAGACCGAGCCCTGAACGAGCAGGTTCACGACGTTCCCCGGCGAGAGGAATTTCGGGTTCTGCAACTGGAAGATCAGCGAGATCAGCACGAAGCCCAGCAGAACCGGAAGTACGCCGCTTTCGCCCGCCTTGATCTTCGCCCAGGTGCGCGAGAGGTAGCTCGAGAAGCTCTGATCCTCGGTCGTGGCGCCCACCACGGCGGAGGGGCCGCTGTCGCCCGACGCCTCGCGTTGGGCCGCGACATCCTTGGCGTTCTCCGCCGCGATCGAGGCGGCGGCGCGCATCGCGCCCGCTTCGACGACGTGATCGGATTTGCCCGTGGTCATCAGTTCGACCACGCGCTGCGTGTCGTATTCCTCGATCGGGCCCTGGCTGACCATCTCGCCCAGACGCAGGATCGCGAGCCGGTCGGAGACCGCGAAGACGTCGTTGAGGTTGTGCGAGATCATCACCACCGCAAGGCCCTGATCGGCGAGGCGGCGCACGAGTTGCAGCACCTGACCTGTCTGGGCCACGCCGAGCGCCGCGGTGGGCTCGTCGAGGATCACCAGTTTGGAATTCCACATCACGGCCTTGGCGACCGCGATCGATTGCCGCTGGCCGCCCGAAAGCGCCGAGACCGGCGCGCGGATCGAGCGCAGCGTGGTCACGCGGAGCCCTTGCAGCGTCTCTGCCGCGGCGCGCTCCATCGCGTCCTCGTCGAGCATCCCGTTGGTCAGGATTTCGCGACCGAGGAACATATTCTGCACGACGTCGAGATTGTCGCACAGCGCGAGGTCTTGATAGACGACCTCGATGCCCAGCTCCGCACTGTCGCGGGGCGAGCGGACGCGGACCTCGTTGCCTTCCCATTCAATTACGCCGCCATCGGCTTCATGGATGCCAGCGATGGTTTTCGTCAGCACGGATTTGCCCGCGCCATTGTCACCGACCAGTGCCGTTACCTCGCCGGGGCGGACGTCGAAATCGACCCCGCTGAGCGCCTGCACTGCACCGAAGCTCTTTTCGAGACCCCAAATACGGAGGATCGCATCGCGATCCTCCGTCAGGGACCCGGTACCGTTACCCGTGTCCATCATTGGCTATCAGTTCCCGATGCCAGCGGCTTTGCACGCATCGGCCGCGTCGCCCGCACAAAGCTTGGAGGTGTCGACGAAGCCGTCTTTCACGACGGTGTCGGCCATGTTCTCCGGGGTGACCCAGATCGGCTTGAGCAGGATCGAGGGCACGTCCATGCCGCCCTGGCTGTCATTGACCTTGCCGTTGACGAGGCCGTCGGGCGGAGTGTCGCCAGCACGCATGTAGAGCGCGAGCGCCGCTGCCGCCTGAGCTTCGAGGTAGATCGGCTTGTAGACGGTGCCGCACTGGTAGCCGGTGAGCACGTTCTGCAGGCCGGTGACCGTCGCGTCCTGACCGGTGGTCGGGAAGGCTTTCGGCGGAACCTTCAGCGTCTTGAGATAGGAGATGACCGCGTTTGCGTTGTCGTCATTCGGGGTGACGACGGCGTTCATGTCCTGATGCGCGGTGAACTGCTGCTCGAAGGTGGTCCGTGCGACCGACGGATCCCAGGTGCCTGCGGGCTCGCCCGCATTGGTGTAGCTGCCATCGTCGAATTTCGGCTTCAGCACGCTCATGTAGCCCTGCTTGAACAGGGTGGCGTTGTTGTCATCGGGCGAGCCCGCCATCACGAGGATGTTCGGCTTCTCGATGTTCCAGTCGCTGAGGCACTGTTCCATGCCCTTGCCGATCAGTTCGCCGACATATTCGTTGTCGAAGCTGATGTAATAGTCGCGCGAGCCGCCAAGCGTGATCCGGTCATAGTCGATGACCGCGACGCCGTGCTCTTTCGCGTATTTCTCGACAGCCGCACCGCCGCCCGAGGAGATCGGGTCGATCAGCAGAACGGTCGCGCCCTGGCTGATGTCGGTTTGCGCCTGCGTGAGCTGGTCGGCTTCGGAGCCCTGCGCGTTGGTGATGATCAGGTCGTCCGAGGACAGGCCCGCTGCCTTGAAGGCTTTCTTCAGGTAAGGCTCGTCGAACGAGGTGTAGCGGGCCGAGCTTGCTGTGTCGGGCAGCAGCACGCCCACTTTGCCTTTGCCTTTGGCGGCGATGTCCTTGAGCTGGCCCATGGCGGCGAAATCAGCGCCGAAGCTGTCGGCGGTGACGCCTTGAGCCTGCGCGGCACCTGCAATCAGGCCAAGCGCGAGAACGCTGGTTCCAGCGAGACGCGCGGCGGTTCCGCACGTCGAGCGACGAATGTCTTTCATTATAATCCTCCTAAGGCCGGATGGGTTCCTCCCGTGGGGTGGCGTCGCCTTGCCCCAGCGCGCCGCCTGTGCCGGTTGCGGACAGGGCAGCGCCGGGGCGCGCATCCGGTACGCGTCCCGTTAGCGCAATCATGGCTTGAAATGTTGCTCTGAACAGGGGGGTGGCGAACACAAAACACTCACGAAACTGCGAGGCTGTGGCGTTCCGGGGCGACTCAGAAGAGTAGGGGGAACGAGCGGCTGGCTTCGCGCGGCACCGATGTGGCGCCCGGAGTGGTTGACACCCGCGCGCGCCGCTGTATAAGCCCGCCATTCCGGTAACGCGAGTTGCCGGGATTATTCATTGGTGTTGGTGGACCTCGCAAGAGGAAACCTGTCGCCGGTCGCCGCGAGGCCCGGAGGAGGACAACGCCCTTCGAAACTACAGAGAAGGAGACCAGCCGTGACCAAACGCACGTCTGCCAAGTACAAAATCGACCGCCGCATGGGCGAGAACATCTGGGGCCGCGCCAAGTCGCCCGTCAACCGCCGTGAATACGGCCCCGGCCAGCACGGCCAGCGCCGCAAGGGCAAGCTGTCCGACTTCGGTATCCAGCTCCGCGCCAAGCAGAAGCTGAAGGGCCATTACGGCGACCTGACCGAGAAGCAGTTCCGCCGCATCTACGCCGAAGCCGAGCGTGTGAAGGGCGACACCGGTGAAAACCTGATCGGTCTGCTCGAGCGCCGCCTCGACGCGCTGGTCTACCGCGCCAAGTTCGTCCCGACCGTCTTCGCAGCGCGCCAGTTCGTGAACCACGGCCACGTGCTCGTGAACGGCAAGAAAGTGAACATCCCCTCCTACCGCCTGAAAGAAGGCGACGTGGTGGAAGTCCGCGAGAAGTCCAAGCAAATGGCTCTGGTTCTCGAAGCCGTTCAGTCGCCCGAGCGTGACGTTCCGGATTACCTCGAAGTCGACCACAACAAACTGACCGCGAAATTCGTGCGCACCCCGGCTCTGTCCGACGTGCCCTTCGCGGTTCAGATGGAACCGAACCTCGTGGTCGAATTCTACGCGAAGAACTGATCTCTCAGTCTTCGCCGATCATTCGGAAAGGCCGTGCCCCCGGGGCGCGGCCTTTTTCTTTTGGGCGCGCCTTTGCCCGGAACAGCCGCGCAGCGGCCCGGGCAGCGCCCGACCGCCCCCTCGGGCGGGCGCTTTTATAGCCTCACCGCGCGCGGCGATGTCTTGCGGATGTGGTGAGATAAAGGGACGACCTCTGAAGGAAGCGCGCCCACCCGGCGGTCGGGCGCTGCCCTGCGGCACCCTTGGGCAATACATCTCTCATCGACGTGCTATGACATCCGTTGCATCCCTGCCGCGTCTGCTATGCGGGTGATCTTCTCACTAGCCCTGTCGCGCCATGGCGGATAGAACTCGGGCCACGATTCAGGAGTGCACAATGACCACGCATATTCGCCCCCAGCCCGGTATTATGGACATCGAGCTCTATCAGGGCGGCGCCTCCCATGTGGCGGGGCGCACCGATGCCGTCAAACTCAGCTCGAACGAGAACCCGTTCGGCCCCTCTGACAAGGCCAAGGACGCGTTCGCGAAATGCGCCCATTCGATGCATCGCTACCCCCCGACTGACCATGCCAAGCTGCGCACGGCGATCGGCGAGGTTCATAAGCTCGACCCCGACCGGATCATCTGCGGCGTGGGCTCGGACGAGATCATTCACTTCCTGTGCCAGGCCTATGTCGGCGCGCGCGACGAGGTGGTGTTCACCGAGCACGGTTTCCTGATGTATCGCATCTCGACCATGGCCGCGGGCGGCACCCCGATCGAGGTGAAGGAGCGCGACCGCACGACCGATGTCGATGCGATCCTGAGCGCCTGCACCAAGAAGACGAAACTCGTCTTCCTCGCCAATCCGAACAACCCGACCGGCACGATGATCCAGCTGGCGGAACTAGAGCGGCTGGCGGCGGGGCTGCCGAAAGGCGCGCTGCTGGTAATCGACGCGGCCTATGCGGAATATGTCGAAGGCTATGACGGCGGGGCGGAGCTGGCGACGCGCCTGCCCAATGTCTTCATGACGCGGACCTTCTCGAAGATCTACGGTCTCGGCGGGCTGCGCGTCGGCTGGGGCTACGGCTCGCGCGAAGTGATCGACGTGCTCAACCGCATCCGTGGGCCGTTCAACCTCTCGACCGCGCAGCAGGAGACCGCAGAGGCCGCCGTACGCGATCAGGACTGGGTCAACAAATGCCGCGATGACAACACGCGCCTGCGCGCTTGGTTGGCCGAAGCGCTGGCAGAAAAGGGCGTGCCGTCAGACACTTCCACGGCGAACTTCATCCTCGCGCGGCTGGCTTCCGAGCAGGAGGCCGCCGATTGCGATATCTATCTGAAATCCGAAGGCATCATCGTGCGCCGGGTGGCGGGCTATAACCTGCCCAACTGCCTGCGCATCACCGTGGGCGACGAGCCCTCGTGCCGCCGCGTGGCGCATCTGATCGGCGTCTTCAAGGCAGGCGGGATCGAGGTGCCCAGATGAGCCAACTCTACCAGCGGGTCGCGCTGATCGGGCTCGGCCTGATTGCCTCGTCGATGGCCCATGCGATGCGCGAGAAGGGGCTGGCGGGCGAGATCGTCGGTCATGCGCGCTCCGCCGAGACGCGCGACACCGCGCTGGAGATCGGGCTGGTCGATGCCGTCTACGAGACCGCCGCCGAGGCTGTCGCGGGCGCGGATCTGGTCGTGCTCTGTGTGCCGGTCGGCGCGATGGCGAAGATCGCCGAAGAGATCGCGCCGCATCTGGCCCCCGGGGCTACAATCACCGATGTCGGCTCGGTCAAGCGCGCGGTGATCGACGCGGTCGGCCCGCATGTGCCCGAGGGCGTGCATTTCATTCCCGGCCACCCGCTGGCGGGGACGGAGCAATCCGGCCCGCGCTCGGGCTTTGCGACGCTGTTTGCCAATCGCTGGTGGCTGTTCACCCCGATCGAGGGCACGGACCCCGAGGCGCTGACCCGGCTGAAATCGCTGGTCGAGGCGATGGGCGCGAATACCGACGAGATGGCGCCCGATCACCACGATCTCGTGCTCTCGGTCGTGTCGCACACGCCGCACCTGATCGCCTATACGATGGTTGGCGTGGCGGATCATCTTCGTCGTGTAACCCACGAAGAAGTCATCAAATACTCCGCCACCGGTTTCCGCGATTTCACCCGGATCGCGGCCTCGGACCCGACGATGTGGCGTGACGTCTTCCTGACCAACAAGGAAGCCACGCTCGATATTCTCGGCCGCTTCACCGAGGAGTTGTTCATGCTGCAACGCGCGATCCGCATGGGCGATGGCGAGATGCTGCACGACTATTTCACGCGCACCCGCGCGATCCGCCGCGGCATCATCGAGGCCGGGCAGGATACGGATGCACCCGATTTCGGGCGCGGTGCGCCGAAGAAAGACGCATGAGAGTAGCGGCGCTGATCGCACTTGCGGCTGTAGTGGCGCTTGGGTCCTGCGGGCGCGGTGAAGATCGGCGCTCGGCGCGCTATTCCTCCTCGGGCGAGCTTTGCGGCATTGCCGGGCTGGAAGGCGCGCATATCGCGCCGATCGACGGGCCGGGGCGCTGCGGCATCGCCGATCCGGTGCAGATCACCTCCGTCTCCGGTATCCGTCTGACTTCGCCGGTGCGAGTGAATTGCTCGGCGGCGAAGTCTTTCAAGCGCTGGGTCGATCGCGGGATCAAACCGGCGGTGGGGCGGCGCGGCGGCGGGATCGAGGCGATCCGCATCGCAGCCTCCTATTCCTGCCGGAGCCGCAATTCGCAGCCCGGGGCGAAGCTTTCCGAACATGCCAAGGGCAACGCGATCGACGTCTCGGGCGTGGTCCTGCGCAACGGCGCGACGCTGAGCGTGCTGGAGGATTGGCGCCGGGGCCGGGTGATCAAGCGGATGCACAAATCGGCCTGCGGCCCGTTCGGCACCGTGTTGGGGCCGAAATCGGATCGCTTCCATCAGGACCACATCCACGTGGACGTGGCCAGCTACCGCGGCGGGGCTTACTGCCGTTAACCTTTATTGACGCTGGGCGATCAGTTGCGGTGCCGGGCCGAGCGGCACCGGGCCGAGGTTCATCTGCCCGTCCTTGAAGACAAGCGGCACTTCCAGCGCACCGTCGGGGTTCTTCGCGGCCAACATCGCGCCGATCCCGGTCACGAGCTTCATCTGGTCCTTGCCGATCAGACCCATGCTCTGCGCGATGCCGACCCAGTTGCGCCACGAGGCGGAGCGGATCGTCAGCGTGCCGTCGGGATAGCCCGAGGGATCGACCGTCAGGTTGCCCTCGACCGAGACATCGTTGCCGCCCCAGCTCAGCGAAAGGTCCGAAACCGAGAACGTCATCAGCCCCGGCATGCCTGCCTCCAGCGCGGTCTGGTCGATCGGCTCGCGCGTGCCGATCAGCGCGTCGAAATGAACGCGCGCGATGGTGTCGGACAGCTCGCCCTTCGGGTCGACCCGCTCCAGGAGATCGGCCGGGAGTTTCAGCGACTTCGCCTCCGCGCCCAGCCGATAGGCGGCGGCGGGCATTACCAGATCGGCGGCTTGTGCCGAGCCGCCGAGCGCGCCCTGCGCCTTGTCCTTACGCTCGATCGCGAGGCGCAGCTGATCGGCCGAAAGCGCGGGGGCCGTCTCGCCCGCGGGCGTCAGCACCGGCGCGGAGATCACGGCAATCGCCCGCTCCAGCGGCAGCGCGGTCGAATAGCCCACCGTCAGCGAGGCGCGCATGTCCTCTTGCGTCAGCTTGTAGCTTTGATCGCCCAGTTGCAGCGACTGGCCCGAGGGCAGATAGGCGATCACTTTATTGGGTTCGTATCCCAGAGCGAAGAGCTGCGCGAAGGGCGCGCTCCAGTGCCACAGGCCGCCCTGATCCTTCAGTTCGGGCTTGTCGAAGGTCAGATCGAAGCGCGAGGGGAAGCCCGCCAGCGAGACCGATTGCGCGTCGCCCCAGCCTTCCTGCCGGGCCTGCGCGAGCATGTCGCGCGCGCCGTTTTCGATCTTATGCGCGCCGTAAAACCAGTAGCCGCAATAGGCCAGCGTCGCGACCAGCACCAGAATGATCAGTTTGCGCATCTTCGCCTCTTTGCAAATCGGGTGAACCCCATGTAAGCCGTGTTCTCATGCAGGACCAGTGCGACGACAACAGGATCTGGGTCTTCGGCTACGGCTCGCTGATCTGGAACCCCGGCTTCGATTTTGACGAGCGGATGCTTGCCCGTGCGCCGGGTTGGGAGCGCAGCTTCTGCCTGCGCTCGCTGGTGCATCGGGGCACGCCCGAAGCGCCGGGGCTGGTGCTGGCGCTCGACGAGGGGCAGGGCGGCTGCGCGGGGCTCGCCTTCGCGATCCGGACCGGACAGGAAGACGAGGTAATGGCCTATCTGCGCGAGCGCGAGTTGGTGACCTCGGCCTATCTGGAACGAGAGATCGACGTCGATCTGGATGACGGGCGGCGCGTGCGCGCGGTCACCTATGTGATCGACCGCCATCACGACCAGTATTGCGGCGGGCTCAGCGATGACGAGCAGGCCCGGATCATCGCCAGCGCCACCGGCGGGCGCGGGCCGAACCGCGATTATCTGTTCAATACTGCCCAGCATCTGCACGAATTGGGCATCCCCGATCCCCATCTTGATGCATTGGTGGCACGGCTGCACGACTTGTCGTGATAGCCCTTGGCGAAGGGCTGCACCCTCGCTAGGCTCTGCGCAAACAGGCAAGAGGGGCAATAATGGAAGAGCCGATCCGGCTGGAGCCGCAATTCTCACAACCCGTGCGTCAGGTGATCCTGATGCTTCTGGTGCTCGGCTTGGTCGCTACGGGTGGCTATTTCGCCTATTCGCGCATCTTCCCGATTTTCCTCGCCAATCCCTGGCTGAACGGGGTGATCCTCGCGGTCTTCGTCTTCGGCATCCTCGCCTGTTTCTGGCAGGTGGTGCAGCTGGTGAAGGCGGTGAACTGGATCGAGAGCTTCGCCGCCGACCGTCCCGGTCGTCCGCAGGTGCGCCCGCCGTCGATGCTTGCGCCGCTCGCGTCCCTTCTGGGCTCGCGCGAGGCGCGCCGCGCGGTGTCGTCGTCCTCGGGGCGCTCGATCCTCGAATCCGTCGCGACCCGGATCGACGAGGCGCGCGACATCACCCGTTATATCGCCGGGCTGCTGATCTTCCTCGGCCTTCTCGGGACGTTTTACGGCCTCGCCACCACCGTGCCTGCGGTGGTCGAGACCATCCGCGCACTGGCGCCCAAGGAAGGCGAGAGCGCGATCGGCGTGTTCGACAATCTGATGACGGGTCTGGAGGCGCAGCTGGGCGGCATGGGCACGGCGTTCTCCTCGTCGCTCCTGGGTCTTGCGGGCTCGCTGGTGGTGGGCTTGCTGGAACTGTTCGCGAGCCACGGTCAGAACCGGTTCTACCGCGAGCTGGAGGAATGGATTTCCTCGATCACGCGGCTCAGCTTCACCGCGCTCGAAGGGGGCGATGGCGAAGGCTCGATGGTGGCGGGCGTCCTTGATCACATGTCCGAGCAGATGGACCAGATCCAGACGCTGTTCGTGCGCTCCGATGCCGGTCGCGTGCAGACCGAGGCGCGGATCGCGCATCTGTCGAACGCCATTCACGACCTGTCGGAACGGCTCTCGGCAGAGATGGATGCGCGGCACCGCCAGCAAGGCGCGCTGCAGCAGATGGCCGAGGGGCAGGAGCGGCTGATCGGCGCGCTCGATCACCTCGCGCAACGCACGGCCGAGGGCGCTCCCGAGGCGGAGGCGCTGATGGAGACCCGGATGCGGCTGCGCTCGATCGACCAGCAGATGATGCGGATGCTCGAGGAAGTCAGCGCCGGGCGTCAGGAAAGCATGGCCGAGCTGCGCCATGATTTCGCAGGTCTCACCCGGGCGATCCTCGGCTACAAACCGCATCGCGAGGATTAATTCATGGCTCTGGCACGGCGCGGCGGCAATCGGTTCTCGACCAATATCTGGCCGGGTTTCGTCGATGCGATGACGGCGCTTCTTCTGGTGCTGATGTTCGTCCTGTCGATCTTCATGATCGTGCAATCGGTGCTGCGTGACACGCTGAGCACGAAGGAAGGCGAGCTGATCCAGCTCAACGAGCAGGTCTCGAACCTCGCCAAGGCGCTGTCGCTGCAACAGACGAAGACGCAGCAACTGACCGGCGAGTTGGAGAATGCGAAGGACAAGGCCGACCAGCAGGATTCGCTGATCGCGACGCTGACCTCGCAGCTCGATGACCGCAAGGCTGCGCTCGCCGATGCCAAGCAGAAGATCACCGAATTCGAGGCCCGCGTCGCGCAATTGGTGGGCGAGCGCAACGCCGCCCAGCAGGATGCGAGCGCCAAGGCCGACGAAATCCGGCTGAGCAAGGAAACCATCGCCGATCTGCGCGACAAGCTGACGAAATCGGGCGATGAGGTCGCGGCGATGACGCTGCAGCTCGAAGAGGCGCGCAAAAAGGCCGAGGACACGCTGACCAAGCTCGCCGCCGCGCAGACCGCGAAAGACGATCTGGAAAAGCAACTCGGCAAGCAGCTGTCCGAGGCCGAGAAGCAGGCTGCGCTGAAAGCCACCGCGCAGAAGGCGCTGGCCGATCAGCAGGCGATCTCGGAAGGGGCACAGAAGAAAGTCGCGCTGCTCAACCAGCAGGTCGCGGCGTTGCGGGGCCAGCTCGCGCAGCTGCAAAACGTGCTCGACGAGGCGCAGCAGAAGGATGCCGCGGCCAAGGTGCAGCTCGACAATCTCGGCCAGCAGCTGAACGCGGCGCTCGCCCGTGCGGCGTCTGAGGAGAAGAAGCGCGCTGATCTGCAGGAGAAGATGCGCAAGGAGGCCGAGGCCAAGGCAAAAGATCTGGAGAACTACCGCTCTGAATTCTTTGGGAAGCTGTCGCAGCTTCTGAAGGGCAAGCAGGGCGTGAAGATCGAAGGCGACCGCTTCGTGTTCTCCTCAGAGGTGCTGTTCGCGCCCGCTTCCGCGACATTGTCTGACGCGGGCCGAGCACAGATCAAGCAGGTGACATCGCTGCTCGACCAGCTGCGCGGGGAAATCCCCGGCGACATCCCGTGGATCATCCGCGTCGATGGCCATACCGACGACACGCCGCTGTCGGGGCAGGGCGAGTTCAAGGATAACTGGGAGCTGAGCCAGGCCCGCGCGCTGTCGGTGGTGAAATACATGGTCGAGAGCCTCGGCTTCCCGCCGCAACGCCTCGCCGCCGCCGGCTTCGCGCAGTTCGACCCGGTGAACACCGCCGACACGCCCGAAGCGCGCGCCCAGAACCGCCGGATCGAGCTGAAACTGACCGAGCGCTGAGGCGTCGGTCAGCTGGGTTCTGTCCGCCAGTCGAGAAACGCGCCGAGCCGCCCCTCGGCACTGCCCTGCAGGCTGCGAAATGATCGCGCCCCAATGACAAATGAAAAGGCTGCCGGGCCAAGCTCCGGCAGCCTTTTGCGATAATCGCGTCTGCCGAGGGCCGCGAAGCCCCCGCCATGTGCTTATTTCGCGATCCGGTCGAGGATGCGCGCCCAGGAGCGGATGCCCTTGTGGAAGCTTTTCACGTCGTATTTCTCGTTCGGCGAGTGGATCGCGTCGTCGTCATTGGCGAAGCCGATCAGCATCGCATCCATGCCGAGGATCGACTTGAAGTAATAGCCGATCGGGATCGAGCCGCCCATGCCGACGATGACCGCCTCGCGGTTCCATTCATCGCTCAGTGCCTGACGTGCGGCCTCGAATTCGGGGCGCGACGTGTCCATCACGGAGGCCGGTGCGCCGTCGAGATCGCCGTCCCAGGTGATGCGTGCATCGACCGGCAGGCGTGCCTCGACATGGGCGCGCAGCGCCTTGCGGACATGGGCGGGGTCCATGTCGCCCACGAGGCGGCAGGTGATCTTGCAATGCGCCTCGGCCGGGATCACGGTTTTCGAGCCCGCACCCTGATAGCCGCCCCAGAGGCCGTTGATCTCCAGCGTCGGGCGTGCCCATTGCTGCTCCAGCGTCGAATAGCCCTCTTCGCCATGCGGCACAGTCATGCCCGCGTGCTGAAGGTATTCCTTCTCGTCGAAGCCGCAGGTCTTCCACGCTTCGAGCTGTTCGGCCGGGACTTCGTGGACGCCCTCGTAGAAGCCATCCACCGCAACGCGGCCCTGATCGTCATGGAAGCTCGCGATGACCTTGGAAATCTCGCGCAGCGGGTTCAGGGCAGGGCCGCCGTAATGGCCCGAATGCAGGTCGATGCGCGGCCCGTGCAGGGTGAATTCTTCCTTCAGCATCCCGCGCAAGGAGCCTGCGATCGAGGGCACGCCGGGCGAGACCATCGAGGTGTCGCAGATCAGCGCCAGATCGGAGGTCAGCTCTTCGCGGTTGTTCTCGAGGAAGGGCACCAGCGAGGGCGAGCCCGATTCTTCCTCGCCTTCAAGAAAGATCACAAGATTGCCAGGCAACTCGCCGTTCACGGCCTTGTAGGCGCGGCAGGCCTCGATGAAGGTCATCAGCTGACCCTTGTCATCGGACGCGCCGCGACCGCGGATGACGCGACCGTTCTCGGTATCCTCGATCTGCGGCTCGAAGGGGGGCGTGTCCCACAGCTCCAGCGGGTCCACCGGCTGCACGTCGTAGTGACCGTAGAACAGCAGGCGCGGGCCCTCGCCCTTGGAATGCGCAACCACCATCGGGTGCCCCGTGGTCGGGCGCAATTCGGCGTCGAAACCCAGCGATTTCAATTCCTTGACGAGCCATTCCGCAGCTTCGTGGGTCTCTTCGCGATAGGCCGGATCGGTCGAGATCGAGCGGATTTTCAGCAGCTCGAAAAGACGGTCCATCGCGGCATCCAAGCCGCTATCGATTTCGGTGAGAACCTCGTTTAGTGCCATGCAGGCCTCCTTTATTTTGGCCTCAGCCTAGGGCTGCGCGCGGGACTGTCCAGAGGGGGTGACGCAAGGGCGCGACAAATTGCGAAAACTGAATGTTTGCTTTTCATGACTATTTGCGACATTTTTGCGCTTCAGGGAGAGGAATTTGACATTTATCAATGTCGCGCTTTGTGGTGCCCGGTAGGGCAGACCCAGCGAACAGTCATGCAAGGGAAGCACGAGATGGATTACGACCGCGCACTCGATCAGGCGATTGACAAGCTGCACGAGGAAGGCCGCTATCGCGTCTTCATCGACATCGAGCGCGAGAAGGGTAATTTCCCTCACGCCGTCTGGACCAAACCGGACGGGTCGAAGCAGGACATCACCATCTGGTGCGGCAACGACTATCTTGGCATGGGCCAGCATCCGGTCGTCCTCGCGGCGATGCACGAGGCTCTGGACGCCACGGGCGCAGGTTCGGGCGGCACGCGCAACATCTCGGGCACGACGGTCTATCACAAGCGGCTGGAGTATGAGATCGCTGATCTGCACGGCAAAGAGGCCGCGCTGGTCTTCTCCTCGGCCTATATCGCGAATGACGCGACGCTGAGCACGCTGCCCAAGCTGTTCCCCGGCCTCATCATCTATTCCGACGAGCTGAACCACGCCTCGATGATCGAAGGCATCCGCCGCAATGGCGGCGCCAAGCGCATCTTCCGTCACAATGACGTCGACCATCTGCGCGAATTGCTGGCCGCCGACGATCCGGCCGCGCCGAAGCTGATCGCCTTCGAGTCGGTCTATTCGATGGATGGCGATTTCGGCCCGATCTCCGAGCTGTGCGATCTGGCGGAGGAATTCGGCGCGCTGACCTATCTCGACGAGGTGCATGCGGTGGGCATGTATGGACCGCGCGGTGCCGGTATCGCCGAGAAGCTGGGAGAGATGGACCGCATCGACATCTTCAACGGCACGCTGGGCAAGGCTTTCGGTGTGTTCGGCGGCTATATCGCGGCTTCGGCCAAGATGGTCGATGCGGTGCGCTCCTATGCGCCGGGCTTCATCTTCACCACCTCGATCCCGCCGGCGGTTGCGGCAGGCGCTGCCGCGTCGATCGCCTTCCTGAAAGGCGAGGGCGGTCAGGAGCTGCGCGACAAGCAGCAGCTGCACGCGAAGATTCTCAAGATGCGCCTGAAGGGCATGGGCATGCCGATCATCGACCACGGCTCGCATATCGTGCCCGTGATCATCGGAGATCCCAAACATACCAAGGCCTTGTCGGACATGCTGCTCGACGAGTTCGGGGTCTATGTCCAGCCGATCAACTTCCCGACCGTGCCGCGCGGCACCGAGCGTCTGCGCTTCACGCCCTCGCCGGTGCACGACACCGGTATGATTGACGGTCTGGTCAAGGGCATGGACGCGCTTTGGGCGCGCTGTGAGCTAAATCGCGCCGAAGCCAGCGCGTAAGCCACATAGGCGCGTGCGCGGCTCGCTTGCTTGTGATAAGCCTTTGTTAATCGAAGGGGCTATTGGCTCCGAATCGACGCAGGCGGGAAAACGGCAGGGACAGGCAGCATGATCGGGCGAAGGGCTAAACCTTCGACGGGGGACGAAGTCAAACCTAAAGGGTTCGACGATTTCGAACTTCGTCTTGGCGATGTGATGCGCGGCGAGCGGGCGACGCTCGCCAAATCACTCCTTGATGTCCAGCGTGAACTCCGGATCAAAGCAGCCTATATCGCCGCTATCGAAGCCTGCGACGTGGAGGCTTTCGATACGCCCTCCTTCATCGCGGGCTATGTGCGTTCCTACGCGCGTTATCTCGGTCTCGACCCGGAATGGTCGTTCCAGCGCTTCTGCAACGAGGCTGGCTATTCGCCCGCCCATGGCATGTCCGAAGCCGCCTCCGGCCCGAAGCCGCAGCGCGACCCGAAGGACATGGCCGAGGCGCTCGCCAATCCCGCCTTCATTCCGCGCAAGGAATCGCTCTGGACCAAGATCGAGCCGCGCGCCGTCGGTGCGCTTTTCGTGCTGGCGCTGATCGGTGGCGGTATCGGCTATGGCGGCTGGACGGTGCTGCAGGAAGTGCAGCGCGTGCAGCTGACGCCCGTGGATCAGGCGCCCGGCGTGATGGCCGATCTCGACCCGCTCGACTCGGTCAAGGACGGGCCGGAGATGGCGCAGGCCGACGACACGCTGCCCGAGGTCAACCAACCCGAGCGTTCCGCGCGCATCTACCGTCCGGCGGCCCTCGACGCGCCGGTTCTGGTCTCGCGCGACGGGCCGATTGCTTCGATCGACCCCAATGCGACCGGCGCGCTTGCTGGGCAGGGCGTGGGCGCGGCCGCTCCGGGCCTGACGCCCAATCTCATCGGTCTGACCCAGCCGAGCACCTCCCCGAACACGCCGCAGGGCACGCAGCTCGCCTCGGCGGCAGGCCCCGAGAACAATATCCAATCCGCCGTCGCCAAGGCGCTGGGAGCGGATCAGCCCGACGTCGTCGTGCTAGCCGTGCGGCCGTCCTGGGTGCGGATCAAGTCTGCCGATGGCGCGACCCTGTTCGAGAAGGTCATGGATGCGGGCGAGCGTTACGTGCTGCCCAAGCTCGAAGAAGCGCCGACGATGCGCACCGGCGAATCCGGCGCGATTTATTTCGCGGTCAACGGCGTGACGCATGGCCCGGTCGGCAAGCGCGGTCAGGTCACGAAGAACATCAAGCTGTCTTCGGCCGCACTCGACGAGGACTATCCGGTCGCCAATCTCGCGCAGGATAAGGACCTCGCGAAGATGATCGCCGTGGCCGATGCGGGCGATGCCGCCGCGCCGGCCCAGACCGACCAGCAATAAACCGCAGATCACGATCCGCCCCGGCCCGTTGCACCGCAGCGGGCCTTGGCGTATCAGGAGCCGAGGTCTCGAAGGAGCGTTTGCATGTCTCTCAACCCGGTCCGTCCGTGGCGCAATATCTACCGCCGCAAGTCTCGCCAGATCATGGTCGGCAATGTCCCCGTCGGGGGTGATGCGCCGATCTCGGTGCAGACGATGACCAATACCGACAGCTCGGACGTGCGCGCGACGCTCGATCAGGTGATCCGCGCGGCCGATGTCGGCGCGGATATCGTGCGTGTCTCGACCCCGGACGAGTCCAGCACCCGCGCCCTGCGCGAGATTTGCCGCGAAAGCCCGGTGCCGATCGTGGCCGACATCCATTTCCACTACAAACGCGCGATCGAAGCGGCGGAGGCGGGGGCGGCCTGCCTGCGCATCAACCCCGGCAATATCGGCGATGAGAAGCGCGTGGCCGAGGTCGTGCGCGCCGCCAAGGATCACGGCTGTTCGATCCGGATCGGCGTGAACGCGGGCTCGCTCGAGCGGCACCTGCTGGAGAAATACGGCGAGCCGTGCCCCGAGGCGATGGTCGAGAGCGCGATGGACCATATCCGCATTCTCGAGGATCACGATTTCCGCGAATACAAGATTTCGGTGAAGGCGTCGGACGTGTTCCTCGCCGCCGCTGCCTATCAGGGCATCGCCGAGGCGACCGACGCGCCGATCCACCTTGGTATCACCGAGGCAGGGGGGCTGACCTCCGGCACGGTGAAATCCGCGATCGGTCTGGGCAACCTCCTGTGGATGGGCATTGGCGACACGCTGCGCGTCTCGCTCTCGGCCGATCCGGTCGAAGAGGTGAAGGTCGGTTTCGAGATCCTGAAATCGCTCGGGCTTCGGACCCGCGGCGTGCAGATCATCTCCTGTCCATCCTGCGCGCGTCAGGGCTTCGACGTGATCGCGACCGTGGCGGAGCTGGAAGAAAGGCTCGAACACATCAAAACGCCGATCTCCCTGTCGATCATCGGCTGCGTCGTGAACGGTCCCGGCGAGGCGCTGATGACCGATATCGGCTTTACCGGCGGTGGTGCCGGATCGGGCATGGTTTACATGGCCGGCAAGCAGGATCACAAGCAGTCCAACGCGGATATGATCGACCATATCGTTGAATTGGTTGAGAAAAAGGCTTCCGAGATCGAAGCGGAGAAAGCCGCCGCCGAATAAGCGGAAAAGTGCCGCAGTGCCCCCAAAATCGGCCCTTATCACGCTGCCGTGATAGGGTTCCGGGGGAACGAATTGGCCTCCCTCCTCATTTCCCTCCCCACAACGGAGAGAGGCCGTTCCTCGCGACGGTCAGGGTAATAAAGGAGGTAATTCCAATGACCCGCAAGTTCGCTACTATTCTCGCTGCTGCCGCCAGCACCACCATGATCGCCGGTACCGCTTTTGCCGAGACCAGCCCGCCGCTGATGGCCACCGCCCAAGGCGAGTTCGATATCCACGCCGGGGTCGAGGCCTCGTCGAAAACGATCGCGACGGTCTCCGACGGCACCATCGTTCCGGTGGAAGGCTGTCTGCCTGATGGCACGATCTGTCAGGTGACTTTCGATGGTATGAATGGCTATGCGCCCGCAGGTCAGCTGGGTGTGATGGTCGATGGCCAGATGGCGCTTTTGTCGACCGGCCCGCAATCGGTCACCGTGAACCAGATCCAAGTCCCGGGTGATAACGCCAACAAGGATGGCCAGGGCGCAGCGGCCCTGACCGGTGCAGCTGCTGGTGGCGCAGCCGGTGCGGCCGTGGGTGGCCCCGTGGGCGCCGTGGTCGGCGCGCTGATCGGCTCCGCCGGTGTGGGCGCTGCGGCCAAGCCCGAGCCCACCACGATCACCTGGGTCGAGAAGCATCCCGTCGCGCCGGTCTATCTCGACGGGGAAGTCGCGACCGGCAAGGTCATTCCGGACATGGTGACGCTGACGCCGGTGCCGGACAGCACCTATGCCTATGGCAACATCAACGACAACACGGTCTTCGTGAACCCTGATAGCCGCGCGATCGTCTACGTCGTGCCGGCCTCGTAAAGCTTGATGACAAAGACCACCAAGAAAGCCGGCGCATCACCGCGCCGGCTTTTTTGTCTGGGTGGTTGCTTCGCATTCAGTTCTACGCGGTTCGCAGCCCAACGCGATCGGCTTGCCGCGTCGCGGGCCTCGGCAAGCGGCATGGTCCTCGCCGCTGGCGACTCGAGCGCTCCGGCTATTGAGCCGGGCCAATCGTCAGCTCGCCCGCGGAAGCGCGTCTCGGTCCTCCAGAACAGCGGGAGATGTCGAGAACTGCGTCACGGCTTTGCGGAGTGCCTCGGCGAGGTCGTCGAGCATTTTGCTTGCAGCGGTGGTTTCTTCGAACATCGCGACATTCTGGCGGGTGGCGTGGTCGAGCTGTTCGACCGAGCCGTTGATCGCTGCGAGGGTGCGGGACTGCTCCTCGGAGGAGCGGGCCATCTGGGCGACGCGCTGCGAAATCTCTTCGACCGATTTCACGATGCCTTCGAGCGAGGCGACGGTCTTGCTGACGAGTTCGACGCCGGTGCTGACCTGTTGGCCCGAGGCTTCAATCAGTGCGGTGATCTCTTTTGCGGAGGCGGAGGAGCGCTGCGCGAGGTCGCGCACTTCAGAGGCGACGACGGCGAAGCCGCGACCGGCTTCACCTGCGCGGGCAGCTTCCACACCGGCGTTGAGCGCCAGGAGGTTGGTCTGGAAGGCGATATCGTCGATCACCGAGGTGATGCGCTCGATCTGCTTCGAACTGGTTTCGATCTCATTCATTGCGCGGATCGACTCGCTGACCACCGCAGCGCTTTCCTTGGCGACGGTTTCCGCATTGCTGGCGGCACTCGCGGCCTCGGCTGCCATTTTCGCGCCCGATTGCACCGAGGAGGTCGATTCGTTGAGCGAGGCGGCTGCGTCGGCAAGGGTGCCCGATTGCTTCTCGGCCCGGGTCGAGAGGGAGGCGGAGGCGGCGCTGATCTCGCCGATCTGTTGGCGGATGTCGACGCTGTGGCCGGTGACGAGGGCAATGGCGCCCTCGAGCTGCTCGATCGCCGTGTTGAAATTGACGGCGAGCCCCGCGTAATCCGCATCCACCTCGCCAAGCCGGGCCTTGAGGTCCTTGCGCGAGAGTTGCTGCAGCGCGATTTCGAGTGCTTCGACGACGCGAGTCTGGCGCGCCGTGGTTTCGGCACGTTCCTGGGCGAGATCCTCTTCGGCCAGGCGGGCGAGGCGGGTCGCTTCTTCGACTTCACTTGCGTTGCGTTCCGCATCGACGCGCAGAGCCTCTGCCTTCTGGGCGGCCTCGCTGGCGGCGTCCTGCATCTGCTGGGCGCGCGTGGTCTCTCCCTCCGCTTGGCGACGGGCTTCGTCGGCTTGGGCGGTGGCGTCGATCGCCTCCGCCATGCGCTCTTCCATCGAGCCTTCCATGCGGCGACGGTTGAGCACGGCATAGACGAGCACCGCCGTTTCGATCGCGACGGTCGCGCCGTGGAAAAGCGAGCGCGAGACATTTTCCCAGATATCCGCGCTGGGATAGATCAGGCTGGGCATCAGGACCGAGAGCGTGAGGTGATGCACCACCACAGTCGCGGCGGCGAAGAAGATCGCGCGGTTGTCGACCATCACGATCAGCACGGCCATCAGCGCGAAAAACGAAAGGTGCGCATCGATTTGCCACGGATGCCCGGAGAGCGCGGCGGTGAGGGCCACGGCTTGACCGATCACCCCTTGCGCGAGGATGGTGTTGCCGCGCCGCCGATCGCGCATCCGCCACCCGAGAAGAGCGGCAGAGGCGAAGACCCAGGCGGTCACGCTGGCCACGAGGAAGGCAGTGCTGACCAGATAGGCGGTTGCCGTGACGATCGCGGCCATGGCGACTGTCCCGAAGGCCAGCAATTTCCGCACCTGACGCATATGCGCGTCTTTTTGTGGCGCTTGCACAATGGTCGGCCCAGCGGTGTTCCCGTCAATCATCAGAGGTCCCTCAAATCTCGGCCGCCCCGCAGAGCCAGGCCATTTTCTTAGCGTCGAGAACGACCCATGCACCCGCCGCCCGCAGCCGGGCGAGCGTGCCCGGCGCATCTGCTGCCGCGAATTCCCCCAAGGGCGCGCTCACCGGTCCCACGGGGTGCGCCCCTGCGGCGGCGATCACCTGATCGGCGGCGCGCCAGGGCGCGACCACGACGAGGTAAAGCCCCGGTCGGTCCTCTGGCAGCATGCCGAGGGCGGCGATCGGCGCGCAGAGCACCGAGAGGGTCATAAGCAGCAGTTCGAGTCGCATCACAGTCCTTTTCGAGGGCAGGCTACGCCCGATCCATTAACGGCCCCCTAAGACGTGAAAACTTCGGACTCGCACGGTAAACGACATGAAAACGCCGCCCGGATCGCGATGGACCCGGACGGCGCTTGCTATCTTAAAAATCTCAATCCAAAGAATGCCTTGCGCGGCGTTCTTCAGATGCGGATCACTCGGCGTTCCGCTCTTCGGCAACCATTTTCGCCATCGCCGCTTCCGGCGCGTAGCCGCGCAGCAGCTGCCCGCCGATCACGAAGGCCGGGGTGCCCGAAATCGCCATGCGCTGTGCCAGCTGGTAGTTCTGGCGCAGCACCTCGGTCACCTTGTCATCGTTCATCTGCTTGAGGATCGGATCGGGATCGAGGCCCTGATCCTTGGCGATCTGGCTCAGGCTTTCGACGGTGAGATTGCCGCGCGCCTTCATCAGCGTGTCGTGCATCTTCGCATAGGCGTCGTCGCCGTCGATCTGCTTCGTCGCGACCGCGAAGCGCGCCGCCAGTTCCGACTGCTGCCCGAGGATCGGGAATTCCTTGACGATGAAGCGGATATTGCCGTCTTTCGAGATCAGGTCCGAGACTTCGTCATAGGCTTTTTTGCAGTAGGTGCATTTGTAATCCATGAACTCGACGACAGTGATGTCGCCATCGGGATTGCCGCCGACCCAGCTGTAACCGTCCTCGAAGATGTCCTTCGCATTGGTCTTGATCAGCTGCTTGTCGTTATCGGCCTGCTGCGCCTGCTGCTTGGCTTCCAGCTCGTTGATCGCCTCGACCAGAAC
Organism: Thioclava sp. F36-7; assembly: GCF_002020075.1. Taxonomy (NCBI): domain Bacteria; kingdom Pseudomonadati; phylum Pseudomonadota; class Alphaproteobacteria; order Rhodobacterales; family Paracoccaceae; genus Thioclava; species Thioclava sp. F36-7. The sequence goes on from NZ_MPZR01000005.1 coordinate 53,972, forward strand.
CTGCGGATTGGCCATCAGATACTCGCGTACGGCGTCGCCGAAGGCGGATTTCTGGCTGTCGGACATGTTGGCGAAGTCGAAATCCTGCGCGGCTGCCGGGGTGAGCGGGGCGGCCGTGGCGATCGCGGCGAAGGCGGTCGCGGCCAGAAGCGTGCGGAGCATGGGCGTATCCTTTGGATCGGGTCCTGTTGGTTCGCAAGCAACCTGACCGCTCGGGCGCGCGGGATCAAGAGGGCGTTAGCGCGCAGGGCGCGGCTTCATCTGGTGGCGCGCGGCGACATATGCGTGCAGTGACGCCGCATTGACGCTCGGGCGGCTTCAGCCTAACCCCTTGGGCGAAATCTCAAGCGGCAAGGAGTTGGCAGGATGCGGCAGTCGAAACGCGGGCAGGTGGAACCGTTCATCGCGATGGATGTGCTGCGCATGGCGGCAGAGGCGGAGGCTGCGGGCCGCGACATCGTGCATATGGAAGTGGGCCAGCCGGGTACCTCCGCTCCGAAAGCCGCCAAGCGCCGTCTGGCCGAGGCGCTGGAGAGCCAGCCGATGGGCTACACGGTGGCGCTGGGGCTGCCCTATTTGCGCGAGGGGATCGCGAAGCTTTACAAGCGTTGGTACGACATCGATCTGGATCCTGCGCGGGTGGTCATCACGTCGGGCTCTTCCGGGGCGTTCCAGCTGGCCTTCACGGCGCTGTTCGATGTGGGCGACAAGGTGGGGCTGGGCGAGCCGGGCTATCCGAGCTACCGCCAGATCCTCAAGGCGCTTTCGATCGAGCCGGTGGGCATTCCGACCGAAGCGCAGAACCGCTACCAGCCGACGCCCGAGGAAATTCCGGACGATCTGGCCGGACTGATCGTGGCCTCGCCGGGCAACCCGTCGGGCACGATGCTGGGCAAGCCGGAGCTGCAGGCGCTGATCGAGCATTGTCAGGCCCGCGACATCGCCTTCATCTCGGACGAGATCTATCACGGGCTGCAATATGAGGGCCGTGCGGTCTCGGCGCTGGAGATTTCCGACGACGTCTTCGTGATCAATTCCTTCTCGAAATTCTTCTCGATGACGGGCTGGCGCGTGGGCTGGATGGTGGTGCCGGAAAGCCATCTGCGCACCGTGGAGCGCCTCGCGCAGCATATGTTCATCTGCGCTCCCCATGCGAGCCAGGTTGCGGCCTTGGGCGCGCTGGAGAGCCTCGACGAGATGGCCGAGAATGTCGCGCGCTATGGCGAAAGCCGGCAGATGCTGCTCGAAGAGCTGCCGAAGATGGGCTTCACCCGGATCGCGCCGCCTGACGGGGCGTTCTACCTCTATGCCGACGTGTCGGAGCTGACCGAGGATAGCGCGGCCTTCGCTGCGGAAATCCTCGAGAGCGTCGGGGTGGCGGTCACGCCGGGGATGGATTTCGACCCCCATCGCGGCGCGCAGACGATCCGCTTCTCCTATGCGCAAAGCCCCGAGCGGGTCGCCGAGGGAATCAAGCGGCTGCGGAGCTTCATGGAAAACCGCTGAGCGGTTGCGATGAGGGGCGCGCCCGACCCTTGGGTGGGCGCGCCGCCTCGTCGGTGGCTGGGCGCTCGCGCCAACGTGCCCATTCGCCCTTTGCTCCGCGCGACCCCGACCGCTATAGTGCCCGCAAAACGAAAGCGCATAAAAACGGGGCGCGTATGATCGGGCGGTTCATTCTTCTTCTCGCGATGTCTCTCGCGCTGGCTCTGCCTGCGCGGGCGCAGGACCTGTCGGCCTTGGCGCAATATGCGCCCGAGCGCAGCCAGATCGCGCAAAGCGGCGATAAGGTCGCGATCACGCTCGGCATCAGTCAGCCCGTGCCGTATCGCGCCTTTCTTCTGGCCGATCCCTACCGGCTCGTCATCGACTTCCGCGAGGTGAATTTCGGGGCCAACCCGCCCGAAAATCTGCTGAAAGGCAGCGATGAGATCAAAGGGCTGCGCTGGGGCAAGTTCCGTCCCGGCTGGTCGCGCATGGTGGCCGAGCTTACCCATCCGATGCGCCTCGTCACTTCGGAAGAGCGCACCAAGGGCGACCCCGAGATCGCGCTGACGCTGGCGCAGGTGCCGGCGGCGAAGTTCACCCCGCGCAAGGGGGCCGCCGATTCCGCGCTGTGGGATCTGCCGCAACCCGCGCCGACCGTCGCGCCGCATCGCCGTCAGGACGGGACGCGACCGCTGAAAGTGGTGCTCGATCCCGGCCATGGCGGCATCGATCCGGGGGCGGAGGATGGCGGCGCGCATGAGGCCGATATCGTGCTGGGTTTCGCCCGCCAACTGCGTGACGCGATGCGCCGGGCAGGGATGCAGGTGGTGATGACCCGAGATCAGGACGTGTTCGTGCCGCTCGAAACCCGCGTGACGGTGGCGCGGGCGTCGGGCGCGGATCTCTTCATCTCGCTCCATGCCGATTCCATCGCTGAGGGGAAGGCGACCGGCTCCACCATCTATCGGCTCGCGGATCACGCCGAAACCGAGGCGACCCGCAAGCTCGTGCAGCGCCACGACCGCGACGATATCCTCGCGGGCGTCGATCTGAACGGGCAGGGCGATGCGATCACCCATATTCTCGTCGATCTGGCGCGGCGCGACACGCAGCCGCGCTCGGTCCGGCTGTCGCAGGTGCTGGCGGGCGCGATCAAGGGCGCGGGACTGCATATGCACAAACGCCCGGTGCAGGGCGCGAATTTCTCGGTGCTGAAATCGCCCGATATCCCTTCGGTCCTCGTGGAGCTGGGCTTCCTGTCGTCGCCCGCCGATCGCGCGCGGCTCAAGGATCCCGATTGGCGCGCACGAATGGCCGAGGCGATCACGAAAGGCGTCGAGACATGGGCGCAGGGCGATGCAGCGGAAGCGAAGCTTTTGCGCCAGTAATCGCGGGTTGTTCCCGGTCTGACGCGCGGTCATCCGCCCATTGAGCGGGATTGTGACCATCCGGAGTCTTCTCGGAAGCGTGAGCGCACATTACTTTGACCGTCACGAAGGCGCGATGTATAGGCTGGCGCGATGGGGTGATCTGCCCCGAGGCAAGGGGTGTATCTGTGATCCGTTTCATTCTCGGCTCGATCGGCGGCGTGTTTTCCTGGGTTGTGACCGGGCTGTTCTTTGCCGCGCTCACCATCGGGGCGATCTTCTGGATCTATTCGCGCGATCTGCCGAGCTATGACCAGCTTGCGCAATACCGCCCGAAGACCATTTCGCGCATCTATAACGGCGACGGTCGTCTGATCGACGAATTCGCCGAGCAGCGCCGCCTCTTCGTGCCGATCCGCGACATTCCCGACCGGGTAAAGGGCGCGTTCGTCTCGGCCGAAGACAAGAATTTCTACATCCACCCCGGTTTCGACCCGCGCGGGATCGCCGCGGCGATGTTTACGGCCGTGAAGTCGGGCGGGCGCGACGTGCGCGGCGCCTCGACGATCACCCAGCAGGTGACGAAGAACCTGCTTCTCTCTGCAGACCGCTCGGTGGAGCGCAAGATCAAGGAACTGATCCTGTCCTCGCGCATCGAGCATGTGCTGAGCAAGGACCGTATTCTCGAGCTCTATCTCAACGAGATCTATCTCGGCCAGAACTCCTATGGGGTCGCTGCTGCCGCGCAGACCTATTTCAACAAGCCGCTCGCCGATCTGACGGTGGGCGAGGCCGCCTATCTCGCGGCACTGCCGAAGAAGCCCGCCGATCTGCATCCCGTGCGCGACTACAAGACCGCGGTGGAGCGCCGCAACTACGTGCTGCGCCGGATGTACGAGGATGGCCGGATCGACAAGGCGACGATGGAGGCGGAGCAGAACAAGCCGCTGAAATCTGTTCAGAACGGCGATTACGCGCCGTTCCGCGCGCAGCTTCCGCCGCGGGATTACTTCACCGACGAAATCCGCCGCCAGCTTTCGAAAAGCTTCGGCGAAGAGGAATTCTTCGGCGGCGGCCTGACGATCCGCGCGACCGTGAACCCCGATCTGCAATCTCATGCGACGAAGGCGCTGCAACATGCGCTGGAGAAATACGACCGCGAGCAGGGCGTCTGGCGCGGCACCGGTGCGAAGATCGCCGAGGACAAGCTGGGCAAGGAAGCCGATTGGCGCGCCGCGCTCTCCGATGTCTCGACCGCGAAAGCCCCGCGCGACATCGACGGCTGGCACCCGGCTGTGGTGTTGGGCTTCGAAGGCAGCTCGGCCCGCATCGGCATCGAAGGCATCGAGGAAGACAAAGACGGGCACTGGATCCCGCCCGAGGACGTGACCTGGGCGCGCAAACTGAAGGATGACGGCAAGCTCGGTCCGCGCGCGAAACAGGCGCAGGATCTGCTGGAGACCGGCGACGTGGTCGAGGTCCGCGCGATGACGAAGGATAGCGATGGCTCCTTCATCCGCTGGACGCTGCGCCAGGTGCCGAAGGTCGAAGGCGCCTTCATGGCGATGGACGTGAATACCGGCCGCGTGCTGGCGATGCAGGGCGGCTTCTCCTATCAGTCCTCGGTCTATAACCGCGCCACGCAGGCGATGCGCCAGCCGGGCTCGAACTTCAAACCCTTCGTCTATGCGGCGGCGCTGGATTCCGGCTTCTCGCCCGAGACGATCGTGGTCGACGCGCCGATCGAGATCAACACGCCCCAAGGCATGTGGCGGCCGAAGAACGCGTCGAACAAATATTACGGCCCGACGCCGATGCGCACCGGCCTCGAGCATTCGCGGAACCTGATGACGATCCGGATCGCGCAGGAAATCGGCATGGAGACGGTCGCGGCCTATGCCGAGAAATTCGGCGTCTACGACCATATGCGCCAGTTCCTCGCCAATGCGCTCGGCGCGCAGGAAACCACGATGTTCCGCCTGATCTCGGCCTATGCGATGTTCGCAAATGGCGGCGAGCGCGTGGAGCCGACGCTGGTCGACCGGGTGCAGGACCGCTATGGCCGCACGATCTACCGCCACGACCAGCGCAGCTGCGCCAATTGCGAAGATCCGAACCTGCCCGAGGGGCAGGGGCCGAAGATCGTCAGCCACCGCGACCAGATCATCGACCCGATCACCGCCTATCAGATGATCTCGCTGATGGAGGGCGTGGTGAAGCGCGGCTCCGGCTACGGCGTCGATCTTCCGGTTCCGATCGCGGGCAAGACCGGCACCACGAACGACGCGAAGGACGTGTGGTTCACCGGCTTCAGCTCGAACATCGTGGCCTCGTGCTACATGGGCTATGACAACCCGCGTAGCTTGGGCCGTCACGCCTATGGCGGCACGCTCTGTGTGCCCGTGTTCAACGAATTCATGCGCGAGGCGATCAAGGAATTCGGCGGCTCGAAGTTCAAGGTTCCGCCGGGCGGCACCTGGGCGAAGTTCAACCGCTATACCGGCGAGCGTCTCTCGGATTCCGCCACCGGCGAATTCGTGCAGGCCGAATATCTGCGCCCCGGTCAGGACATGTCGGGTCTCGGCTCGCTGGTCGTCGATGGCGGCTTCGCGATGGGCTCGAACCTGCCGCTGTTTGCGCAGGGCGAACGCGACGATGCGGGCTCCACCACGGTCACCACCTCGACCGGCCAGCAGAAAGTCATTCCGAAGAAGAAGGCCGATTTCGGCTCGCTCTCGGCAGGCGGCCTCTACTGAGCGCGCCGCGCGTCACAACCGACAGACATTAAAAAAGGGGGGCGTTGGCCCCCCTTTTTCCGTTTTTGCTCGATTATGCGTGCCAGAGCTCTGGCGGTTCGGGCTTGCCCGGATATCTCGTAAGGGGCGGGGGCCGCGCCCCCAGACCCCGCTCAGAAGCCTTCGTTGCCGTCGCCCTGCCAAGGCTTGGCCAGATCCGAGAAGCGCGTGAACTGGCTCTCGAAGGCCAATTCGACCGTGCCGATCGGCCCGTGACGCTGCTTGCCGAGGATCACCTCGGCCTTGCCATGCACGCGCTCGGCCTTCTGCATCCATTCGGCGAATTTCGGATCGTCCTCCGGCGGCTTGAGACGCTCGTGATAATATTCGTCGCGATAGACGAACATGACCACGTCGGCATCCTGTTCGATCGAGCCCGATTCCCGAAGGTCGGAGAGCTGCGGGCGCTTGTCCTCGCGGCTTTCCACCGTCCGCGAAAGCTGCGACAGCGCGACCACGGGGATGTTCAACTCCTTCGCGATGGCCTTCAGACCCATCGAGATTTCGCCGATCTCCTGCACGCGGTTATCGCCGCGACCCGAGCCGCGCAGCAGCTGCAGGTAGTCGACGATCACCACGTCGAGCCCATGCGTCCGCTTCAGACGGCGGCACCGCGCGGCGACCTGACCGATCGGCAGGGCGGGCGTGTCGTCAATGTACAGCGGGCATTTCTCAAGCGCCTTCGCGGCCTCGACGAAGCGGCGGAATTCGCTTTCGGTCATGTCGCCGCGCCGGATGCGCTCCGAGGGCACTTCCGAGGCTTCCGAAAGGATACGCGCGGCCAGCTGTTCGGCGCTCATCTCGAGCGAGAAGAACCCGACCACGCCGCCTTCGATCGCGCCCTCGACCCCGTCATGGCGCATGCCCTTCTTGTAAGCTTTGCCGATATTGAAGGCGATGTTGGTCGCAAGCGAGGTTTTCCCCATCGAGGGACGCCCTGCGAGGATCAGCAAATCCGACGGGTGGAAGCCGCCGAGCTTCTTGTCGAGATCGACAAGCCCGGTCGAGACGCCGGCGAGCCCCCCGTCGCGCTGATAGGCGGCGTTGGCCGATTGCACGGCCTCGGTCACCGCCGACAGGAACGAGGTCCAGCCCTTCTGCGCCTGACCCTCTTCGGCGAGCGTGTAGAGCCGCTGTTCGGCAGATGCGATCTGCTCCTTCGGGTCGTCGTCGATCTGCGGCTTGCCCGCGCGCGACGAGATGTCCTGACCCAGCTCGATCAACCCGCGCCGTACCGCCATTTCGTAGATCATCAGCGCATAGTCGCGCGCCGCATAGGCCGAGATCGCCGCCCCCGCCAGCCGCGCCAGATAGGCCGGGCCGCCCAGTTCCTGAAGGCCCGCGTCGTCTTCGAGATAGGCTTTCAGCGTCACCGGCGAGGCGAGCGCGTTCTTCTGAATCTTCGCCGCCGCGACCTCGTAGATGCGCTGGTGGACCGGCTCGTAGAAATGCTCCGGTTTGATGACGGAGGCGATCCGGTCGAAGATGTCGTTATTGGTGAGGATCGCGCCCAGAAGCTGCTGTTCCGCTTCGATATTATGGGGCAGTGCGGTGCCCTCTGCGGGCAAATTTCCGGGCTGTCCCTCATCGGGTCGTTGTGCCTGATCGTTCATGTACCTGCCTCGGTGTCCCCGTCCCTCTGCGCGGTCTTCTAGCCGCAGTCGGGGGAAAAGGGAATCTGGATAAGATTGGGGAAAACCCCGCTGTTTCAGCGGAGTTTTCGGAATTTATGGTGTTTGCCCGTAGGGAGCCTACCACATCTCGCGATTATTTTCGAAGCGCGAGATTCGGAGCTAAAACGCTCCCCAGAGCATCCACAGGATCATCCACAGGAATCTCCGGGCTGTTTCAGCCCTTGCGTGCGTCCTGCCACGGGCGCGGATCGCTCAGGAAGGCCTCGACCTCGTCGAGCGTCTCTTTCGAGAAGCTGCCCTGTTCGCGCGCCTCGGCCAGCACGTCCCACCAGGTGCACAGGTGATGCAGCTCGACGCCATGCTCGCGCAGGTTCGGGACCGTCTCGGGGAAGATGCCGTAGTAGAAGATCACCGCCGTATGGCCGCAGCTCGCGCCGGTGTCGCGGATCGCGTCGACGAAGCTCAGCTTCGAGCCGCCATCGGTGGTCAGGTCCTCGACCAGCAGCACGCGCTGGCCTTCGGTCATCGCGCCTTCGATGCGCGCGTTGCGCCCGTAACCTTTGGGCTTCTTGCGCACATAGGTCATCGGCAGGGCCAGACGCTCGGCCACCATCGCGGCGAAGGGAATGCCCGCCGTCTCGCCGCCCGCGATATTGTCGAAGGCCTCGAAGCCCGCCTCGCGCATCACCGTCACCGCGAGGAAATCCATCAGCGTCGAACGGATACGCGGGAAGGAGATCAGCTTGCGGCAATCGATATAGGTCGGCGAGGGCAGACCGGAGGCGAGCGTGAAGGGCTCGTCGGCGTTGAAATGCACCGCTTCGATTTCCAGAAGCATCCGCGCGGTCAGGCGGGCAATTTCTTCTTTGCTGGGGAAGGAGCTGGGGATCATCATCTCGTCCTTATCAAGGCTGGTTTCGGCTTGGTCTAAATATCCCCCGCGGAGCGTCCGTCGGCTGGCCCGGGAGCCTCCGGCGGGGATATTTGCGCCAAGGCGAAACTCAGCGTTTTACATGCCAATGGACCGGGAAACCCGGATCGAAGAGGGTGACGGGGCCCGCGCCGGTCTCGATCTTGGCGGGCCACATGTTGGGCTGGTCGGTCTTCTCGAGCGTCAGCGTGCCCTCGTTGACCGGCAGGCGGTAGAAGGCGGGGCCGTTGCGCGAGGCGAAGGCCTCCAGTTTATCAAGCACGCCCTCGGCTTCGAATACATGTGCCAGAAGCGGCATCGTATGGGTCGCGGTGAAGCAGCCCGCGCAGCCGCAGGCGGTTTCCTTGGCGGCGTCTACATGGGGCGCGCTATCGGTGCCGAGGAAGAAATGCGGGTTGCCCGAGGTCGCGGCCTCAACCAGCGCCAGCCGATGCGTCTCGCGCTTGGCCACCGGCAGGCAGTAGTAATGCGGTTTGATCCCGCCCACGAGGATATGGTTGCGGTTGATGATCAGGTGATGCGTGGTGATCGTCCCGCCCATGTCCTCGCCCTGCGCGGCCACGTAATCCACGCCGTCTTTCGTGGTGATATGCTCCATTACCACGCGCAGGCCGGGGGTCTTGCGCCGGATCGGGTCGAGCACGGTCTCGATGAAGACGGCCTCGCGGTCGAAGATGTCGACCTCGGGGCGGGTCACCTCGCCATGGACGCAAAGCGGCAAGCCGATCTCGGCCATCTTCTCCAGCACGCCGCGCACCTTGTCGAAATCGCGCACGCCCGAGTCCGAGTTCGTCGTGGCGCCCGCCGGATAGAGCTTCACCGCCTTGACCAGACCGGAGGCTGCGGCTTGCGCCACATCCTGCGGATCGGTCTTCTCGGTCAAGTAGAGCGTCATCAGCGGCTCGAAATCGCTCCCCTCGGGCAGCGCCTTCAGGATGCGCTCGCGATAGGCGGCAGCATCGTCTCCGCGCACCACGGGGGGCACGAGGTTCGGCATGATGATCGCGCGGGCGAAATCACGGGCGGTTTCGGGGGCGACACCTTCCAGCATCGCGCCATCGCGCAGATGCAGGTGCCAGTCGTCGGGGCGGGGCAGGGTGATCGTGCTCATGAAAAAGTCCTTAGCCCGAGGCTGCGTGCAAATCCAGAGGGAGCGCGCATGCCGCGCTGCAGCAATTGCATGGCGGGGATGCGGAGATGGCGGTACCACTGGCAGCAAAGCTGACCTAAATTCAGTGCCAAGGGAGAAAACGACCTGAACGCTGAACCTCAGGAGGTTTCCAATGGCATTCGTTACCACCGCCCATGGCGAACAATCGATCTTTGCCCGTATGGGCCACGCAATCACGCAAGGCCTCGTCGCCTATATGGAGCGCCAGTCGCGCCAAGAGCAGATCCGTGCGCTCGACGCGAAAAGCGACGCCGAACTGGCCGATATGGGTCTGACCCGTGACGGCATCGTGCGCCACGTGTTCCGCGACCGCTTCTACATCTGATCGCAGTCCGGGGCGCCCGGGCGTCTCGCATTGAAAAAGGGCGTGCCCCAGCCGGGGCGCGCCCTTTTTACGTTTCAGTCTCTCAATCGGGGCTCAGGCCGCGCCAGCCCGTTCTTGTGGCTCCGGCAACTCGACCCCCTGCTCGGCGAGCTTCTGGGCGAGCGCCTCATAGCGGTTGCGGAATTTCGGACGGTTCTGGCTGGTCCCGACCGCGCGGCACAGGATCGCCTCCAGCACTGGGCGGCGCGCTCGGCGCAAATGGTCGACCAGCCGGATCACGTAGCGTTTCGAGAGCCGCCGGGCGCGGAAGAAGGTCCAGAACAGGGACGGGGTCAGCTTGCCCGCGCCTGCCGCGATCAGAACCTCGTCGAGAATATCCATATCGAGCAGCCCCGCCGCCGGGTCCGGGCCGATATGCCGGCACGGCATCAGCGTCACGCAAGGCCGCGCGAACAGCGCCGCGTGCATCGCGTCGAGCCGCTCGAACGGGTCATAGAATATGAACGCCTGCTCCACGCCATCGAGCATCTCGGGCGCGAAGCCGTAGCGATCGGTGAAGGACATGCGGCGGGTCTGCGGGAAACGGTCATCCCAGCCCGCGAGCGTCGGATCGAGCGTCGCCTGCGGGGCAAGCGCGACCACCGTGGCGCCGGGCGCCGCGACCGAGAAGGCGGCTGCCGCATAGCCGCCGGGGCCCGCGCCGTAGAACACCACACGGTCGAAATCTTCGAAGAAGGCTTCGTCGACGAGACGGTCGAAATAGGCATAGATGGCGGGGTCGCGGAACCAGCTCTCGTCCGAAGCGATCACGCTGAGTGCGGACCAGCCCTCATCGCGCGCGATCTTGTAGCCGAAGGGCAGGGCCTCTTCGCGATCGGCCTCGATCTGCGCTCGGGTCTCGAAGCTGACGATCAGGACGGGCGAGTCGTCGTGGAACAGCACTTCATGATCGGCGCCGAGCGGCTCGTAATAGCCGGTCTCGTCCGCGATCGCTTCCAGCTGTGCACGCCAGTCCGTGTCTGCCTTGTTCACCTTCGCCTCTTTTCAGCTTTCGTGCGCGCTTCGCTTGCTGCGAGCGCGGGCGGGACACCGCCAGTTCTGCTCAACCAACGTATCACCGCAAGAAAGGGGCACAAATAGGAGCCAAGCGAGGAATCTGCCGCCACATTTCTTAATGGGCAACAATCGGCCTAGTTGGCGGCGTTTGTTCACGGGTTCTCGGTAATTGCCGCTTTTGCGAGGCGGACCATGAGTTTAGCGGCCTGCGGTGAGAGCGGGCGGCTCTGCGGACAGAGGAGAAGCCTGCCAAAAAGCGCGCGATACGGCTCCTCGCGCAGAAGCGCGCGGGCCTTCGCTTTGCGCCACATAACCGCCTTATTGTGCAGGCCGGGCAGGTCGGAATCGGCGGTCAGCTCGGCGAGGCGCGCCTGCGTGCCCGCATCGTGGCGACGGATCGAATCGTCCTCCACGTCCGAGAAATTACGCTCCACCCAGTAGGACATGTCGAAGGCCCCGGCCTGTCGGTTCGACCGCCCCCGGTCGCATTTCACGAGGTAGCCCTCCATCGACCCAAGCGGATAATGGTTGAGCTGCACCAGATCGTAAGGCGCGCTGCCGGGCGGGGTGAACAGTTTCTGGCGCTGATAGTGAGGCGGCAGTTTGCGTCCCGATCCGTCGACCCAGAGCGTGCCCGGCAGCTTGTCGTCCTGTGGCGCGCGGGGGCGGTGGACGCCGAGCTTGGCATAGGCGCCGGTATTGGCAAACAGCGTCTTGAACATCGACGCGCGCCACGGCCAGAGCATGTCCGGCGGCGCGCAGCGGGGGAACTGTTGCGTGACGGGGCGATCCTCGAAGCCGACGACGCCGCAATTGCCGAACAGTCGCCATGTCATCGCGAAAGCGGTGGCCTGCGGGACGGCCTCGATCAGCGCGTCCAGCGTGCCGTCGCCGGTCTTTATGGTGACGAATTCGTCAACGTCGATCACCGCGATCCAGTCGGCCTGAGCCACCAGCGGATGCGCATCGCCCTGTTTCAGTGCGGCCCATTGCGGGCCTTCCTTCCACGGGCCGGGATTGGGCACATGGGTCAGCCAGCCGATCTCCTGCAGCCGATCCAGCATCGCATCGGTGCCGTCTTCGCTGTCATTGGAAAAGACAAGGAAATCCGTGAAGCCGATGGCGCGGTGATGGGCCAGCCATTCCAGCAGAAACGGGCCTTCATTCTTGACGGATGTGATCGCGAGCGCACGCATTTCGCCACTGTAGTGAGGCCGCGCGCGCCCGCAAGTGTCTGGGATCACACGGCGACGTGGCGCGGCAGGGCGGCCACGCTTGCCGCGATCTCCTCGGTGCCGTCGGTCAGCTCGAGGATTTCATGGCTGATCTCGGGCGTGTCGATCAGCGCGGCCAGAACCGCTGCGACATGGCCACGCGCGACCGAGCCGTAATCGAGCGCATGGGCCAGCGCCACGCGCCCGTCGCCGTCCTCGTCCATCAAGGTGCCGGGACGCAGGATGACATAGTCGAGCCCGCTCGCGACCACGGCAGCATCGGCGGTCTTCTTCGCCAGCATGTAATGCTCGAAGCCCGGCTTGATCTCCTTGCCGCGCCCGGCATCGGGGAAAGCGGAGACGAGGTAGAGCCGCGGCACGCTCATCCGGTTCATCGCGGCAATCACGTCGAGCGGTGCCTCGCCGTCGATCCGGGTGGTGCGTTCCAGCCCGGAGCCCGCAGCCCCCGCCGAGAAGACAACCGCGTCATGGCCCTCGAACATCGGTTCGAAATCGCCCGCGGTCAGTTCCATCAGGTCGCCTTGGACGGGCGTCGCGCCCATCGCGCGGAGGCTGTCGGCCTGCTCGGGTTTGCGGTGCAGCGCGGTGACCTCGTGGCCTGCCTCGATCAGAAGCGGGACCAGCCGATGCCCGACGCCGCCTGTCGCGCCGATGATGAAAATGCGTGCCATGTTTTCGTATCCTTTCCTTTGCTCGGAGAGCTGGGTCAGGACGCGCAGGGGTAAAGGTGCCGCGCTTAGTGCGTCGCCTCGTCAGGGGCGTCGACGGTGAAGAAGAAATCGTCGGGCAGATCGCGGGCATGCAGGTCGTCGGGGATCACATGCGGGCCGGTGTTGAATACGGCCGAGCCGAAGACATGCAGCATCCGCGAGAGCGCTTCGAAACGCGCGGACGTCAGGGTCTCATAGAACTCGCGCTGATCGGGGCGCGCCATCAGCTCTTCGATCTTCGCGCGATGGCAGGCGACAGCGTGATTGTGTGCGGCGGCGATCTCGGGATCGGCCATCATGCGGTCGAACTCGGCGCGGGCGGCGGGCAGCATCCGCTGGATCGACCGATCCTCGACCGCGTTGTGGTTCATCCGGAACCAGTAGTTCAGCCCCTGATCGCGATCGACATGGTTCACCCGGCCCCGGTCGCGCTTTACAAGGAAGCTCTCGGCCGAGCGCACCGCGTAATGGTTAAGCTGCACCCAGTCATAGCCATAGGTGTCGAGCGTCGAGCGCCAGCCGTTGCGGAACATCTCGCGCGGCATCGGCTGGCCCGAGCCGTTGAGCCAGTTCACCTGATCCCAGAGGTCCGGGTTCAGCCCTTTGGGCCGGTGCACGCCCAGCTTCTTGTAGAGCGCGATATTGCGAAACAGCGTCTTGAAGCCCCAGGCCTGATGCGGTTTGCGCACGATCTCGGGGGCGCAGCGGGTGAATTGCCCGGTGATGAAGCTGTCCTCGTATGCATGGACATCCGCATTGCCGAAGAGCCGCCAGGTGAGCGCGATCATGTTGGCCTCGCCCATCGCTTCGTAGAGCGATTTCAGCGTGCCGTCGCCGATCTTCACATTGATGAACTCGTCCACATCCATGCAGATCGACCAGCCCGCCTTGGTGATTACCGGCTCATTCTCCGCCGCCGCCAGCGCCGCGTGCTGCGGTTTCATGTCGACCATCGTGCGGAACGGGTTCTCGCGGTGCTGGACGTAGCCCTTGGCCTGCAGCAGATCGAGCATCGTATCGGTGCCGTCGGTGCAGTCGTTGGTGTAGACGAGGAAATCATCCACGCCGATCGCGCGGTGATAGGCGATCCATTCGAGGATGAAGGGGCCTTCGTTCTTCATCGTGGTGACGATGGCGGTACGGCCTGCCTCGACGGCCTGCGCGGGCGCGTCCTTCACCTTGGAGACCGGCGGGCGCACCGGCTTGAACCCCCAGATGTCGCGCGACAGGTGCAGCAGGCGTTCATCCTCGACCAGCGAAGTCTTGGGGGCCAGTTCCGCAGGCGAGGTTCCCGGCACCCGCAGCGCCATCGCGCGCCAGAAACCGTAGGTCAGCCCCGGATCGGGGCGACAATAGCTGACGCGCAAGAGCCGCCACGTATTCTCGAGCCCTGCCTTTTGCGGCGCGCAGCCCCAGCGGGCGATACCGCGCCGCGCGTCGAACTGGCGGCAGATATGGTCGGGGAAGCGCGCGGGCTGATCGTTGCGCACGCGCCAAGGGTAGATGCGGCGGCCCACCAGAAGGATCACGCCGTTTTCGGCCTCTTGCGTGGCCTCGAAAGCCGAGGGCTGGCCCGGCTCGCGCGCCGCCAGCAGATCGGTCACGTCGAGCACCAGCACCGAGGCCGCCTTCGCGAAGAAGCGCCATTTCGCGATCTCGAAGATCAGTGCCTGACCCAGAGGGCTGCGCTGCGGATCGGGGGCAGGCGGCTCCATCCGGTCCTTGCCGGGCGCGTCGGGGGCGAGGAAGACGTGGTTTTCCGGCCCCTGATCGAGCTTGCCCAGCGGCAGCGGGCTTTCCAAGATCGCGACCGGCAGGTCCAGCTCGCGCAGCGCCATGCCGGCCTCCAGTGCATCGGCGAAACTCTCACCGGTGCCTGCGGGGCTGTCCACGGGCGCGCGGTTCACGATCACCGCGCCGGTCGCGCCGTGATGGTCGTGATGCCAGCTCAGCCAATCGAGCACCGTCTCGACGCTTTCCTCCAGCCGCAGCCCGAACAGGCAGTTGCGGCCTTCGAACATCTCCCAATCGGGGCTAGCCGGGGTGATCTCGCGGAGGCTTGGCCCGTCTGGCCCGGACATCGCGGCCTGAATCGGGCCCGGCTCAGTCGGCTCGTAGATTGCCATCACCGCGCCCGCGACATTGCGGCCCTCGGCCAGATGCGCCGCACCGGGCATGGCATCGAAGCTCAGATCCTCGGCGTGAGACGGGGCGGCGAAGAAGGCGCGCAGATGGTGACGGGGCCCGAGATCGGTCTCTTCGGTCCAGCCCACGGCGTCGAGCAGCGCGGGCTTGCCCGTCTGCGCCTGCATGATGCGCCGGATCACTCGTTGCTTGCCCATATCGATCTCGAAACTGCCTCTCGTTCCAACTAGCACGCAGGGGGTGACGCGATAAAGAGCGCGCAACCGCCGGCAACCCGATTCCGGGCCGTGCCTGTCCAGGGTTCGATTTCGCCTCCGAACGGGGCGATTTCGCGCGGTGGGAATGGCGAAACCGGGGCAATCGCGGAGGAGCGCGCGCAAGACCGGATGGGACGGGAAGAAAAAGGCACTGAAAGTTCGATCGGGGCGAGTCGCTCGCGTGATCGCACCGTGTGCTTTGAGAGCCCGAAAAGACAGGTCCGAAGGCGGGGCGTCAGGCCTCGGGTAAGGTTTTCCTCACACGCGGCTCACCGACCCTGCCAGAAACGTGACCATTGGAACAGTTTGTCGCAGTTCAAACCGACTGAGTTTTGACCTAAGTCAAGTTCAGCACACGGATACTCCCATATCACAAGTGCATCGGGTTCTTGATCTCCCTGACGCGGCCCAAACCGCACAGAACCCGACCAGAGGAACAGACGTTCTCCCTCGTCTTTTCCCCAAAATGCGCCGCGGGTCTCCCTCCCGCGGCGCTTTAATTTTTCCTCCCCTCGAAATGCACGAGCCACCCGCGACGGGCCATGAAAAAACCCTCCCGGTGAGGGGAGGGTTCAAACCATCTCGCGATGCTCTGGCGGTTATTTCGCCGGCGCGATCATCATCACCATCTGGCGGCCTTCGAGCTTGGGCATGTTCTCGACCTTGCCCAACTCGCCCACATCGGTGCGGACGCGGTTGAGCAGCTCGAGACCCAGATCCTGGTGCGCCATTTCGCGACCACGGAAGCGCAGGGTGACCTTCACCTTGTCGCCGTTCTCGAGGAACTTCACCACGTTGCGCATCTTGACGTCATAGTCGTGCACATCGGTGCCCGGGCGGAATTTGACTTCCTTGATTTCGATCGTCTTCTGCTTCTTGCGGGCTTCGGCTTCGCGCTTTTGCTGTTCGTATTTGAACTTGCCGAAATCCATGATCTTGCAGACGGGCGGATTGGCGTTGGGCGAGATCTCGACGAGATCGAGCCCGGCCTCTTCGGCCATGGTCATCGCTTCGCGCGGGGTAACCACGCCGACATTCTCGCCTTCCGCGCCAATGAGTCGAATCTCGTTCGCGCGGATACGGCCGTTCACTCGGGGGCCGGTGTCACGGGTCGGCGGGGCGTTATGGGGTCTGCGGGCTATGGTGGGAATCCTTCTGTAGCCATTGAGTAATTTCGGGCGGAAAAGATAGTCCCGAGTGCCGCCGTATTCAACCGCAAAGGCACGGGAACCGGGCAGGGAGGAAACGCGTTGTGTCCTGCCGGGCAGGGCAAAGGCGTTTGCGGCGCATTAGCGGTCCGTATGCGTGGCTGTGCCCAGTGGTCGAGGCGGGGTGAATAGCGCCCGCAGAGAGAGACAATCAAGGGAAAAAGCGTGATGAACAAGATTGTGGCAGCGGCGATCGTGGTGTTGGCGGTGGCCGCCGGATTGATCATCCTCAATACCGATATCACGGACTCGCCCGACGCGACCGATACGACGACCAACGCAGCGGCTGGCACTGAGTCTGGCGACAAGAGCATGGCGGACAAGGCCAGCGATGCGGTGAAGTCTGCGGGCGAGTCGGTGAAGGCCGCCGCTGACAAGGCGAGCCAGGCGGCGTCCGACGCGGCCGATAGCGTGAAGGAAAAGGCCTCGGGCGCGATGGATACGGGCTCGAATGCGGCGGCGGATGCCGCCGATGCCGCGAAAGAGGCCGCGCAGAGCGGAGCCGATCAGGCACAAAGCGCCGCCACCGACGCCGCTGAAAGCGCCGCCGACGCCGTCTCGAAAGCAACCGAGACCGCGCAGCAGGCGGCGGGCGACGCGAGCGATGCGGCCAAGGATGCCGCCTCCGCTGCAAGCAAGGCGGCGACTGCCACGATGGATTCCTCAAGCGATACGGCCAGCGCGGCTGCCACCGATGCCGCGAAGGCCGCCACGGCGGCGGCGGAAGCGGCGGCGAAGGCTGCGAATGCGGCTGCCTCGGCGGCCAGCGGCGCGCAAGAGGATGCCACCGATAGCGCGGTCGAAGGCGCGAGCACGGCGGCGAAAGCGGCAGCCGATGCCGCCAGCCAAGCCGCCAATGCTGCAGCCGACGCCGCAGCCGCCGCGACCAATGCCGCACAGTCGGCGGCCCCCGCAGGTACCGCGAGCGGTGGCGACACCCAAATGCCGGTGCCCGCGCAGGGCGTGATGAGCGCGGCGAAGGCGCTGACCGTGGAAGGGTTCGACGCGGATCGGGTGATGGATATCGTCGACACCTCCGAGCTGCCCGAAGCGACGAAGGAGCAATTGCGCACAGCGGTGCAAAGCGCGCGCGACAATCCCCAACTCGTCGAAGGTGTGGTCGATCAGATCCGCGCGGCGCTGGGCTTCTGATCCCCATCTGCCGCCACATCCGCTGAGACCGAAGGGCCGCGCGACATTCCCTCGCGCGGCCCTTTTCTTTGCGCATTCGTCGGGCGGGGTGGGAACGTCTGCGCAAAGCCTCGCGTTCGCTCTTCAACGAAAGGAGCCCTCCATGAGCACCCGTCTCGAATTGCAAAGCATTTCCCCCGTCACCCATGACACGCATCACCTCGTCTTCCCGCGCCCCGAGGGGTTCGACTTCGCGCCCGGTCAGGCGGTCGATCTGAACCTGACCCGCGAGGGCTGGGCTGACGAGCAGCGCCCCTTCACCTTCACCAACCCGGTGGATGGCGACACGCTGGAATTCGTCATCAAATCCTATCCCGACCATGACGGCGTGACCGAGCAAATCGCGACGCTGACGCCCGGCGAGACCGTCGAGGTCTCCGACCCGTGGGGCGCGATCAAGGACGAAGGCCCCGGCACCTTCATTGCAGGCGGGGCAGGGGTGACGCCCTTCATCTCGATCCTGCGCGCGCGTCTGGCCCGCGAAGGGACGCTGGAGGGCTGCCGCCTGATCTTCTCGAATAAGACGGAAGCCGACATCATCCTGCGCGACGAGTTCGAGGCGATGAAGGGGCTGGAGACCGTCTGGACCGTCACCGGTCAGAGCGATCCCGGCAAGGGCGTCGTTTCGATGCATGTCGATCGCGGCTTCCTCGCGCCCTTCGTCGAGAAGGAGAGCGGCAAGTTCTACATCTGCGGTCCCGACAAGATGGTCGATGAGATCGAGGCCACGTTGAAGGAGCTCGGCGTCGAGGAAGATCGCATCATCCGTGAGGATTTCGACTGACTCGTCCGATCACGTCTAAGTGCCCCGAGACCGAGTGCCCTGCGCCTTCCCGCCCCCTTGCCCCCGGTGAGGGGGCGGCCTAGTTTGCCCTCGCGCAAATTTTTGCCGAGAACAGGCGACAGACAAGCCGGGGGTCCGCACGCATGAGCGAGAAACGCAGCATCTTCGAGGAAGTTGGATCGGAGGGCACCACCACGCGGGCCGAACCCAAGGGCGGCATGATCGACGCCAAGCCCCGCGGTGCGCGCCGGGCGATCCGGATGTGGCTGTTCGTGCTGTTCACGCTGGTCGTGGCGATGATCGCCGTGGGCGGGGCCACGCGCCTCACCGATAGCGGGCTGTCGATCACCCGCTGGGATCCGATCTCAGGGGCGATCCCGCCGATGAGCGATGCGGACTGGCAGGCGGAATTCACCCATTACAAAGAGAGCCCGCAGTTCAAATACATGAACCCCAACATGACCGTGTCCGAATTCAAGGGCATCTTCTGGTGGGAATGGGGCCACCGGCAGCTGGGCCGCCTGATCGGCGTGGTCTGGTTCATCGGCTTCATCGGCTTCTGGCTGACCAAGAAAATCCCGACGGGATGGACCGGGCGACTGTTCAGCCTCGGGATATTGGGCGGTCTGCAAGGCGCGATCGGCTGGTGGATGGTGTCCTCGGGCCTCGTCGGGCGGATGACTTCGGTCGCGTCCTACCGGCTGGCCACGCACCTAGGCCTCGCCTTCATCATCCTCGGTCTGATCTCCTGGTTCGCACTGCAGCTCTCGCGCCCGGAATCGGCGCTTCTGCAGGCCCGCCGTCTGGCCGAGCCGCGCCTGACCCGGATCGGCTCTGTGCTGATCGGGCTCGTGTTCGTGCAGATCATCCTCGGTGCGCTCACGGCGGGGATCGATGCAGGGCTCGCCTTCCCGACATGGCCCTCGATGAACGGTCAGTTCCTGCCGTCGGAGAGCTTCGATTACACGCCGATCTGGCGCAACTTCTTCGAGAATCCGGCGCTGGTGCAATTCATGCACCGCATGGTCGGCTATTTCGTCTTCGCCTCGGGCCTTTACGCCGCATGGCGCGCGCGCAGTTCGGCCCATCCGCGCACCAAGGAAGCCTTCGCGCTGATGGCGGCGATGATCTTCTTCCAGATGGTGCTGGGCATCACCACCGCGCTTGAGCTGGTGAATTACTGGTGGCTGGGGCTCATCCACCAATTCGGTGCTATCATCACTTGGGTCCTCGTGATCCGCGCGCGTCACATGGCGCGCTTCCCCCTTGTTCGTTCCATCCGGGAGGGCCGCGTATGAGCGCCTATCAGGACCTGCTCGCGCATCAGCGCGAAACCGAAGCGCTGGGCAATATCGCCGGGCTGCTAAGCTGGGACCAAGAGGTGATGATGCCGCGCGGCGCCGCCGATCAGCGCGCCGAGGAATCCGCCGCGTTGGAATCGGTGCTGCATGCGCGCCGCACCGATCCGCGCATCGAGGACTGGCTGGCCCGCGCCGAGGCCGATGACGCGGTCAGCGCGCGCGTCCTCGATCTGGTGGGACGCAGCTACAACCGCGCGACCCGCATCCCGGCGCGCCTTGCGACCGAGATGGCGCGTCTGACCTCGCTGTCTCAGGGCATCTGGGCGGAAGCCCGCGCCAATGAGGATGCCTCCGCCTTCCTGCCGACGCTGGAAGAGGTTGTGCGTCTCAAGCGTGAAGAGGCCGAATGCCTGTCCGAGGGCAATCTCTACGATGCGCTGCTCGACGACTATGAGCCGGGCGCGACGTCGAAGGAAATCGCCACGGTCTTCGACCGGATGCGCGGCCCGCTGGTGGAGCTGCGCGACCGGGTACTGGGCTCGGAGGTCTCGCCGCAACCCTTCGACAAGGTCTTCCCCGAGAACGCGCAGCTGCGGCTGGCGCGCAAATGCGCCTCCGCCTTCGGCTATGACTGGACGCGCGGGCGGCTCGATATGTCGGTCCATCCGTTCTCCTCGGGCGGCGGCGACGATGCGCGCATCACCACCCGGATCTCCGAGAGCGATCCGTTCGGCAATATCTACTCGACGATCCACGAGGTCGGCCACGCCACCTACGAGCAGGCGATCAACCCGGCCTATCGCTTCACGCCGCTGGGCCATGGCGTCTCGATGGGCGTGCACGAAAGCCAGAGCCGGATCTACGAGAACCAGCTTGGCCGCTCGGCCCCGTTCACCGGCTGGCTGCATCAGCGCATGACCGATGCGTTCGGCGATCTAGGCATGGATACGGAGGCCTTCCACGCGCTGGTCAACCGCGTCGATATGGGCTTCATCCGCACCGAATCGGACGAGCTGAACTACAACCTCCACATCATGCTGCGCTTCGATCTGGAGCGCGATCTGATCTCGGGCAAGCTCGAGGTCGCGGATCTCGAAGAGGCGTGGAATGCCCGCTTCGAGCAGGATTTCGGCGTGAAGGTCACCAAGCCCAGTCAGGGCTTCCTGCAGGATGTGCATTGGTCGGTGGGTCTGTTCGGCTATTTCCCGACCTATGCGCTGGGCAATGTCTATGCGGGCTGTCTCGACGAGGCGATGCGCGCGGTCACGCCCGGCATCGACGCCGCATTGGCCGAGGGTGATGCGACGCCCGCCAAGCAATGGCTCGATGAGAACCTGCGCGTCCACGGCGGGTTGCGCACCCCGCGCGAGACCATCCAGCATGCCTGCGGCTTCGAGCCGACCGAGACGCCGCTATTGGCTTATCTGACGCGGAAATTCGAGGGCATCTACAAGCTGTGAGCCGCAGCGCTGCTTGAGGGGCAGGCGCCTCCGGCGGGGATATTTTTGCCAAGAGGAAGGGGGCGCGCAACCGTCCCTTCATCTGGCCCGAAATACTCCGGGGGGCCCGTGAAACGAGCGGGGGCAACGCCCCCTTCGATGATCTCAGTCCTGCTCGGCGGTTTCCAGCTTTTCCAGCGCCGCCATCCAAAGCGCCTCGGCCTTCTCCATCGCCTTGGTCGCCTCAGTGTGCTTCGCCTGCCAGATCGCGAGATCTCGGGCTTTTTCAGGCTCGTAGAGCGTGGGATCGGCGAGTTTCGCGTCGAGCTTCTCGAGCATGTCGCTCAGCTTCTCGACCCGGGCCTCGCAGTCGCGGACCTCGCGCTTCATCGTGGTCATTGCACAGCGCGACGGTTTCGCGGCTTTCGGTGCGGCCGACTTCGCGGGCTTGTCCTCGGGCGGCGGTGCCAGCAACTCCGCGCGGTAGCTTTCCAGATCGCCCTGATAGGGCGCCACCGCGCCGCCCTTGACCAGCCAGAGCCGGTCGGCCACCAGCCCCAGCAGATGCATGTCGTGGCTGACAAGGATCACCGCGCCGGAATATTCGGTGAGCGCGGTGACCAGCGCCTCGCGGCTCTCGATGTCGAGGTGGTTGGTCGGCTCGTCGAGGATCAAGAGATGCGGCGCATCGAGCGTCGCCAGCAACAGCGACAGCCGCGCCTTCTGCCCGCCCGAGAGCTTGCCTACCGCCGTCTCCGCCTGATCCGCGCCGAGGCCGAAGCCCGCAAGCCGCGCGCGCAGCTTGGCGGGATGCTCGTCGGGGCGCTCGCGCTTGAGATGGGTGAGCGGCGTCTCTTTCAGGTCCAGCTCGTCGACCTGATGCTGCGCGAAATAGCCGATCCGCAGCTTGGACGAGCGCGTGATCTTGCCGTCCATCACCTGAAGTTTGTCCGCCAAGAGCTTGGAAAGAGTGGATTTCCCCTCGCCGTTCCGGCCCAGCAGCGCGATCCGGTCGTCCTGATCGATGCGCAGGTTGAGCTGCTTGAGGATCGCGGGCCCGCCATAGCCCACGGCGGCACCTTCCATCGCGATGATCGGCGGGGAGAGCTGTTCCGGCGCGGGGAAGGTGAAGACCTGTTTCGCCGCTTCTTCGGGGGCGGTGATCGGCTCCATCTTCTCGAGCATCTTGACGCGCGCCTGCGCCTGTTTGGCCTTGGTGGCCTGCGCGCGGAAGCGATCCACGAAGCCCTGCAGATGGGCGCGGCGGGCCTCCTGTTTCTTGGCTTGGGCGGCCTGCGCCTCGCGGCGCAGCCGGCGGGTGCGGGCAAACGTGTCGTAGCCGCCTTGATAAAGCGTGAGTTGCCGATCCTCGAGATGCAGGATCGAGCCCACGGCGCGGTTCAGAAGATCGCGGTCGTGGGAGATCACGATCACCGTATGCGGGTAGCGCATCAGGTAGCTTTCCAGCCAGAGCGCGCCTTCGAGATCGAGATAGTTCGTCGGTTCGTCCAGAAGCAGCAGATCGGGCTGTGCGAACAGCACGCCCGCGAGCGCCACGCGCATCCGCCAGCCGCCGGAGAAATCCGAGCAGGGGCGCTTTTGTGCCTCCATGTCGAAGCCGAGACCCTTCAGGATGGCGCTCGCTCGCGCCTCGCCCGACCACGCGTCGATATCGACCAGCCGCGTCTGCACCTCGGCGATGCGATGCGCGTCGGTCGCGGTCTCGGCCTCGGCCAGAAGGCTCGCGCGTTCCTCGTCGGCGGCCAGCACCGTATCGAGCAGCGAGGTCGAGGAGGACGGCACTTCCTGCGCCACGCCGCCGACCCGGGCGCGCGAGGGCAGGCCGATCTCGCCGCCATCCAGCGTCAGCTCGCCCCGGATCAGCCGGAACAGTGTCGTCTTGCCCGCGCCGTTGGGGCCGACGAGGCCGACCTTGTGGCCTTCGGGAATGGTGGCGGAGGCGTTCGCAAAGAGCGGACGGCCTTCGATCGAAAAGGAGATATCGGAGATGCGCAACATGGGGCCTGACTTGGCGCAGGGGCGGGCAACAGTCAATCGCTGCTGCGCGCTGCGGCCCGTTCGGCTTGGCAAAAATATCCCCGCCGGAGGCATCGGCGGGCGCAAACCCGCGCAACGACCTGCCGATCGGCCTTGACCAAACGGTCACAAACCCAATCTAGAGTCGCCGCAGCCCCGCCCATGAGGGCTTTTCAAGGCTTCCCCTGC
The DNA here is from genome assembly GCF_002020075.1 of Thioclava sp. F36-7. Classification (NCBI taxonomy): domain Bacteria; kingdom Pseudomonadati; phylum Pseudomonadota; class Alphaproteobacteria; order Rhodobacterales; family Paracoccaceae; genus Thioclava; species Thioclava sp. F36-7. The sequence goes on from NZ_MPZR01000005.1 coordinate 77,235, forward strand.
ATGGTAGCAGGCGCGGCAGATATTTCGGACCGGATACCGGCCACGAACCACAAGGAAAGGGTCACACATGGCCATCGAACGCACGCTGAGCATCATCAAACCCGACGCGACCAAGCGCAACCTCACCGGCAAGATCAACGCCAAGTTCGAGGAAGCAGGTCTGCGCATCGTCGCGCAGAAGCGCATCCAGCTGACCATGGATCAGGCCGGCAAGTTCTACGAAGTCCACAAAGAGCGCCCCTTCTACGGCGAACTGTGCGAGTTCATGGCGTCCGAGCCGGTCGTCGTTCAGGTGCTCGAGGGTGAAGGCGCGATCGCCAAGAACCGCGAAGTGATGGGCGCGACCAACCCGGCGGAAGCCGACGAGGGCACCATCCGCAAGGAATACGCGCTCTCCGTGGGTGAGAACTCGGTGCACGGCTCCGACGCTCCGGAAACCGCTGCGGAAGAAATCTCGTTCTTCTTCTCGGGTCTCGAGATCGTCGGCTGATCTAGCGTTTCGCGATCAGACCAATTTCCGAGAGGGCCGCGTCCAGCCGGGCGCGGCCCTTCTCTTTTGCGGACTGGGTGGTGCTGTCGCGCGCCGCGATCCGCGCCTTAAGTGCATCGAATTTCTTGCGGAATTCGGCTTTCTCCGCGCCACGGCAGTCGTTCCACGGGCGCCCTTGCAGCGCCATGTGCAACGCGTAATAGCCGATGAAATGGGCGGGGTTGCCGACCGAGATCCACGCGGCATAGGCGGCGTCCGCGCCGATCTCGCGCAGCTCCTCGGCCGAGGTGATCCCGGCGCGGGTAAAGCCCTCGGCGGTGGCGGGGCCGATCCCTTTGATGGATGTGAGAGAGGTGCTCATCGTTCCGGACGTTCCTTCGGGGCGCGCGGTGTCAGTTTCGCGCGGGCTGGCGTCGGGACAGTTTGAGAGCGGACTTCGCGCCACGCAAGAGCAGCGCGAAGGAGAGGTCGAATGGCGGGCGGCGCGAAAACCGGCAGTGAATGAAGATGCCGGTTGCGGGGCCTGCCTGCGCCGCTATCATAGCGACGCGAGAAAGGGCGTCAGATGGACGCCCAGTCGTCGAATACGGTGCCGTTCTGTTGGGTCGTATTGCCCGTTTGGCCTTGTTGCTGGCCAGGACGGTTCGTGCCGCCTTGCTGTTGCTGGCCTGATTGAGTGCCCGATTGCTGTTGCATGACCTAAGCCTTGTGATGAGTCGCGTTTAGCGGGGTCTTCCCGTTGGTGCGACAAGTAGACACAGGCTCTCGCCGGGAAAAGGGGTGGTCAAGCGAAACTGAATTTTGATCTCTTTGCCGTGAGCGGGTGTCATGAAACTGTGACGTTGGCGCCACGAAAGCGCTGCTGCGCACGGCAATGCGTCAGAAATATGGACCTACCGGAGCGTCATGTCGCGGCGGTTATTCCGCGGCGCGTGCGGTTGCGCAGATCGACAGCGGCTGCAGGCCGGGCAGGCTGAGCATCGCCTCCAGCGCGGTGTTGTTGTCGACCAGATCGGCGAGCGTCTTGCGGTCCAGCGTCCCGTAGAAGGCCTCGAGCGCATCGGTCAGCGCATCGCGGAACAGACAGGCGTCGCGGAGCGGGCAGGTGTTGGTCTCGGTATCGAAACATTCGGCGAAGGGCAGGGCGGCCTCGAAGGCGCGCAGCACCTTGCCCACGCCGATCTCTTCGGGCGGGCGGGCAAGCTGCATCCCACCGGCGCGACCGCGCAGGGTGGTGATGAAATTCTCGCGCGCGAGCGTGTTGATGACCTGCGCGAGATGGTTCTCGGACGCGTTACAGGCCTCCGCGATCTCGTGTTTGCGCACGGTGCGATGCGGATTGACCGCGCAGAACATCAGCACGCGCATCGCGAGATTGGTTCGTGTGGTCAGACGCATCGCAACTCCTCCAGCTCACGAAGCGGTGATATAGGTAAGTTTACCTCGCAGGTTTGACCTATGTCACGTTCCTTGAAAATTTTCGTCACAGAGCGGGTCTGGCGCAAGCGGGGATCCGCCAGAGGCAATACGCGCGGGACGTAGACGCGCGCGGCACCCGGCGCGGCGAATGCGTCCATTTGCCAGACTCCTCACACACGGATGCGTGAGTAAATGAGAGGTGTGATCCCGCCGCGTGGGTTGGTCCGGCGCGGCGCGGGTGATCTGATCCGTCGCGTTGTGGGCCGTTCGGCCCCGCGCGGCGATGGCCACCGGGAGGGCAAGATGAGCATTCAAGCTGAGGCACCCGCCGCGCATAGCCGGCTCGAGCATTTTCCGATCACCTTCTATGCGACGACGATGGGGCTCGGGGGCTTCACGCTGGCGCTGCGTGCGGCGGCCAAGCCGCTCGGGCTCGGGCCGTTGCCCTATCAGGTGATGTTCGCGCTAACCGCGACCGTGTTCGTGCTGATCTCTGCCTTCTATCTCGCCAAGGCCGTGCGGCACCTGCAAGCTGTGAGCGCGGAATGGCATCACCCGATCCGGCTGGCCTTCTTCCCGACCGTCGCGATCTCGCTGTTGCTGCTGGCGACCGGGGCGCTGACGATCTCGACCTCGCTTGCGCTCCTGCTGTGGCTGGCGGGTACGACCCTGCAGGGGATCATGACGCTCGCGGTCGTGACCAACTGGATCGGGACGCGCAGTTTCAAGCACGGGCAGCTGAACCCGGCATGGTTCATCCCGGCGGTGGGCAATGTGATCGTGCCGGTTGCGGGGGCGCAGCTCGGTTTCATCGAGATCAGCTGGTTGTTCTTCTCGGCCGGGATGCTGTTTTGGCTCGTGCTGCTGACGCTGGTGTTCAACCGGCTGATCTTCCACGACCCCTTGCCGAGCAAGCTGCAGCCGACGCTGGTGATCCTGATCGCGCCGCCCGCGGTGGCCTTCATCGCGTGGCTGCGCCTGACCGGCGAGCAGATCGTGCCCGGGGCCGGGATCGGGCAGGGCGTCGATCCTTTCGCGCATATCCTTCTGTCGCTGGCCTACGTCTTCGCCGCGCTCGTCGCGGTGCAGCTGCCGCGCATTCTGCGGCTGCCCTTCGCGATGAGCTTCTGGGCGCTGAGCTTCCCCATTGCGGCGCTGACCATCGCGACGTTCCTGCATGCCGAATACGCCCATTCCGAGCCGCATCTGCGCATGGCGGTGGCCTTCCTCGCGATCCTTGCCGTGGTGATCGTGGGGCTCGTCTGGCGCACGGGGCTTGCGATCCTGCGCGGAGAGATTTGCCAGCCGAAGTGAGGGGGCCGGAGTTCACGCAGGCAGCGGCTCCTGTCGCGCTTGTCGCACGTAATGCGCGATGCGGTCGAAATGCTTGTCCCATGTCCCGCAGCAGCCGCCCCAGATGTCGATGTCGGGATAGCGCTTTGCCAGATCTCCCATCATCTGGCCCAATTCCTCGGGATCGCCTTCTTCGATATGGCCGAGCTTGCAGAGCGAGACCTTGTCCATTTTCGCCGCGTTTGGCCGCAACGAGCGCAACCTCCGCGCCCAATCTCCCGGTTCGAGCGCGGGTTCGAATTCCAGCGGATGCGAGCAATTGATTCCGTAGGAATCCGGGCGCGCAGGCCCGGCCTCAGTATCGGTCGCCTCAATCGCCTCTTTCAGGCTGGGGCCCGATTTCAGCTTGTGGGAACTGTCGAGCGTGAAAGACATGTTCACCGGCAGCCCGACGCGCGCCGCCGCGCGGCTGATCCCGACCGCCTCGGGAATGTTGTTGATCGTGGCAGCCCAGATCAGATCGACGCCGCAATCTCTCAACGTCTCGCACTGGGTGGCGTGGTAGTCTTCGGCTTCCTCGGCCGTGATGTCGCGGTTGAGCGAATAGGCATCGCCTTTCGGCCCGATACAGCCCGCGATCGCGATGCGCTCGATCTGGTCCTCGTATGCGCGCGAGACACCGCGCAGGAAGTCGATGCATTTGTGCTGCATCTCGCGTAGGCCTTCCGCCGAATAGCCGAGCTTGGCGCCCCAGTCCGGGCTCGCGCGGTAATCGAATCCCGACATCAACGCAGAGAACCCATATTGAGCTGCCTTGTCGAGATAGCGGCGATACATGTTTTCCATGTCACGCACCGCTTCGGGCTTGTTCATCAACTCGAACATCGCGAAGTCGCGCAGCTCGTGGCCGTGGCGATAGATCACCTCGGTCTCGGTGCCGCCTTCGGTGAGGTAGAGGATGCCGTCCTCTCGGGGAAACGTGGTGCTCTGCAACGTCATGACGCTCTCCTTGTGTGACGCGGTTCGGTTCGGAAAACTCTTTCAAAGCGCATGAGAGGCGGCGAAATCAGCACGCGGCGCAGGTCGTCGATCCGGTCGTGCCGGACTTTGTCTTGGTAGGGTGACGTTGGGTCACCTTATCACGCCGTCCATTGTGTGGCTACGTCGCCTCTTGTCGGCTCGGATTCGGTCGCGCGGTGACCTCTTGAACTGACGGATGAAACACGGGCTCCATCCCGAGCTCTGATGGGCGCGGTATGCTGCCGCCCATTTTCGACGGCGCTTGACCTCCCGCGAGGGCGAGCGCAGATTTCGCGGGCGAAAAGGAGGGGCGATCATGGCTCTGGAAGATGCGAAAACGCAAGTGGATCAGGCTTTTACGCGGGCAGAGGCGCGTGGCCTGAGCTTCGAGAACACCTTCGGCGGGGCCACCAGCTTTCTGCGGCGGCGCTATACGAAGGACCTCGCGGGTGCGCAGATCGCCGTGACCGGCATCCCCTTCGATCAGGCGGTGACGAACCGCCCCGGCACGCGCTTCGGGCCGCGTGCGATCCGTGAAGCCTCGACGCTGCAGGCGTTCGACGCGCCCTATGGCTGGGGCTATGACCCGTTCTCGGAACTCGCCATCGTCGATTACGGCGATATGCCCTTCGACTATGCCAATGTGCCGGAGGTCCCTGGCCGGATCGAGGCGCATCTGGGCGCGATCTTCGGGGCGGGCGTCGTGCCGATCACGCTGGGCGGCGATCACTTCATCACCCTGCCGATCCTGCGTGCGGCCGCTGCCGCCCATGGGGAGGTCGCGCTCATTCAGTTCGACGCCCATTCCGACACCTGGGCCGATGACGACATGGACCGGATCGACCACGGCACGTTCCTCTACAAGGCGATCAAGTCGGGCGTCGTGAGAGCCGAGAATACCGTCTCGGTCGGTATCCGGACCGACAATCCCGATACGCTGGGCGTGACGATCGTGGACGCGCCTTCGGTGCATCGCGAGGGCGTCGAGGCCACGCTGGAACGCATCCGCATAGTGGTGGGCGACAAGCCCTGCTACATCACCTTCGACATCGACGGGCTGGACCCGGCCTTTGCGCCGGGCACCGGCACGCCGGTCTGGGGCGGTCTGGCCAGCTGGCAGGCGGCAGAGCTGTTGCGCGGGCTGAAGGGCATCAACCTGATCGGCGGCGACGTGGTCGAGGTCTCTCCGCCCTACGATCCGACCGGCGTGACGGCCATCGCGGGCGCGCATGTCGCGACCGAACTGATCGCGCTGGCCGGTTGGGGGCTGCGGGAGGGCGCGGCATGAACCGGGCCGTGACGATCCTCGCTCTCGGACTGGCCGCGGTTGCCGTGGCCGATGGCTGGGTGCGCTTCGCCCCGATCGATCCTGCGCGCTACAAGGTCGAAGGCTTGGCGAAAGCGCCCGGCGATCATCCCGAGACGGGCGGGTTTCAGGCGGCCCGCGAGGTCTCCGACCCGCTGGTGCAGATGGCCGCGCTCGACAAGATCATCCGCGCCACCGCGCGCACGAAGCAGGTGGCCGGCAGCGTCGATGAGGGGCATGTGGCCTATGTCACCCGCTCCGCCTTCTTCGGCTTTCCAGACGTCACCACGCTTTGGGTCGAGGGCAACACGCTGCAAATCCGCGGCCATCTCGTCTACGGCAAATCCGATCTCGGCGTGAACAAAGCCCGGATCATGGGCTGGCTCGACGAGGCGGGGCTGTAGGGGGTCTGATACGAGGCGCGCCCGCCGGGTCACAGCGATCAACTCTGACGGCGCGCTCCCTTGCGAAGAGAAGGGGCGAAGCCTAAGTGAGGCTCCATGCAGCCGGAGCCAGCATGACCACCATGTACCGTTATTTCTCCTGGGCCATCGCCGTCACTATTGCGGGGCTGGTCGGGTCATTCGCGCTGGGTTTTGCCCAGACCGGCGGGCTGGGCGGCGCGGTCTCTTTCCTGATGATCACGGCGGTGCTCGCCGTGCTGGAAATCTCGCTGAGCTTCGACAACGCCATCGTTAACGCCAACAAACTGCACCAGATGACGCCGAAATGGCAGCGTCGTTTCCTGACCTGGGGTATTCTGATCGCGGTCTTCGGGATGCGTATCCTGTTCCCGCTGCTGATCGTCGTGATCGCCGCTGGGATCGGACCATGGGAGGCGGTGCAACTGGCCGCGAAACATCCGGCGGAATATGCCGAGATCATCGAGGACGCACATCTGTCGATCGCGGGCTTCGGCGGCGCTTTCCTGATGATGGTCGCGCTTACCTATTTCATCGACGAGGGCAAGGAAGTCGACTGGATCCGAGCGTTGGAGCGCCGGTTGCGCGCGCTCGCCTCGATCCGCGGGTTGGAGATCGGCCTCGTGCTGCTCGTCATTCTGGCCTTTACCTGGATCCTTCCCGAAGGGCGCGAGGACGAGTTTATGTTCGCCTCCATCTGCGGGCTTGCGACCTTCCTCGGGGTCGAAGTGCTCAGCCACGTGCTCGACCGGACGAATATCGCCGCCGAGACGGCCAAGGCTGGCCTCGGCGCGTTCCTCTATCTCGAAGTGCTCGACGCGTCCTTCAGCTTCGACGGGGTGATCGGGGCCTTCGCGCTGACCCAGAACCTGTTCCTGATCGCGATCGGTCTGGGGATCGGCGCGATGTATGTGCGGTCGATGACCCTGATGCTGGTGGAGCGCAACACGCTGAGCGAATTCCGCTATCTCGAGAACGGGGCCTTCTGGTCGATCCTGATCCTTTCGGTCGTCATGTTCGCGCAGACGCTGGTGGAAGTGCCCGAGGTGATTACCGGGCTGATCGGGGCGGGGCTGATCGGGCTGGCGCTGCTGTCCTCGATCCGTTTCAACAAGCGCAGCAGAGCCGCCGTCGAGAGTTGAAATTTTCTTGACAGACTGCGGCGCGCGCGGCACAGCAGGGGCACTTCGGTTCCGCCTTGGCGGATGAAAAGGGAACCCGGTGCGATGCGTGCATTCATTCCGGGGCTGCCCCCGCAACTGTGAGCGGCGAGTGACGGCTGACTGAGCCACTGGGGCGACCCGGGAAGGCCAGCCGAAACCAAGACCCGCGAGCCAGGAGACCTGCCGAGGCGCTCATCCTTTCTGCCTGTGCGGGGCGCGCAGCGGAGGCGGTCTTCCGTCAGTGGTGACATTCTCACCGTCGGCGGAAATTCCAAATTTCCAAAGACTTACGATACGAAGTTCACGCGACCACAGAGTCGCGATACGAGGGAATTGGATATGATCCGCACCCGTTTGACCGTGGGCCTGATGCTCACCACCGCGCTGGCAGCCCCCGCGCTTGCGCAAGACAGCCAACCTTACCAACTCGATGAGATCGTGATCTATCACGGTGCGCTCGAGCCGCAATCGTCGGACAAGACCGCGCAGGCGGTCACCGTGCTGTCGCGCAACGAGTTGGAGCGTTCGGGCCAGACCCGCCTTGCCAATCTGATCGCGCAATCGCCGGGCGTCGGCATCCTGTCGCGCGGGCCGATGGGCGCGCAGACCGGCTTCACCATCCGCGGCGTGTCGCAGAACTACGTGAAGGTTATGGTGGACGGGATCGACGTCTCCGATCCCTCCGCGCCGCAGGTGCTGCCCGATCTGGGCCGGTTCAACACGTTCAACTACGACCGGGTCGAGATCATGCGCGGCTCGCAATCGGCGGTCTATGGCGGGCAGGCGGTCGCCGGTGTCATCAACCTCGACACGCCGCGCCCGACCGAGGATGGCGTGACCCAGAGCGTAAAGCTCGAGCTCGGCTCCTACCACACCGCGAATGCGGCCTATAACTTCGGTTGGAAGAAGGGTGACGACGAGCTCGCGATCCAGCTGTCGAAAGTCTACACCGCAGGCTTCTCGGCCGCCGACAAGAAGAACGGCAATACCGAGAAAGACGGCTACCGCGCCGATCGCGTGAGCCTGCGCGCGCAGAAGCGCATCTCCGACAATCTGCTGATCGGCTTCAACGGCTTTGCGCAGAACGATCGGGGCGAGTTCGATAACGGCTTCAGCTCGCCGCCCACGGACAGCAACGAATACACCGTCCACAAGGAGCGGGGCGGGCGTCTCTTTGCGAAATTTGCGACCGGTCCGCTCGATCACGAGCTCGGTCTGACCTATTACACCACCTCGCGCTGGTATCCGGTCTATGACTATGGCTACGAGGGCAAACGCCGCAAACTCGACTGGAAAGCCTCGACCGATCTCGGGCCGGGGCGGCTGACCTTCGGCGCGGATCGCACGCTGGAAACCTATACCGGTACCTATGTCACGGGCGATGTCCTGACCGCGGATACGGGCGTCTTCGGCGAATATGCCTTCTCGCCGATGGACGGCGTGAACGTGACCGCCTCGGCGCGCCATGACGATCACTCGGATTTCGGCGGCAACACCACGGGCCGTCTGGGCGTCACCTGGCAGGCCGATGCCGCGACCCTCTTGCGTGCCTCGGTGGGCAACGGGTTCCGCGCGCCGTCGGGCTACGAGCTTTATGACGGCTATGCGGGCAATCCCGATCTCAAGCCGGAGAAATCGCTGAGCTACGACCTTGGGGTCGAGCGTGATTTCGGTGCGCATAAGCTGACCGCGACGCTGTTCCATATCGAGGTGGACGATCTGATCGACTACAGCAACACGACCTACAGCTATTACCAGACCTCGGGCACCGCCAAGCGGCAGGGTCTGGAACTGGGTCTGAAAGGGCCGATCTCCAACAACGTCAACTATAGCCTCGGCTATACCTATCTGGACTCGAAGAACCCCGATGGGCTGTCCGCAGGCTCGACGTGGAATTCGGCCTTCGGGCGCCACACGCTGACCGTCGGGATCGACGCGCAGGTGACTGACAAGCTCACGCTCGCCGCCGATATGCGCGTGGTCACCGATCGTCAGAGCCAGCCCGATTACGGCCTGCTGAACGCGCAGATGACCTACGATCTGGGCAATGACAAAGAGGCCTATCTGCGTATCGAGAACCTGACCGACACCGATTACCAGCTCTGGCCAGGGTACGGCACCTCGGGTCGCGCCGCCTATGTGGGGCTGCGTGCGCGGTTCTGATCTGAAAGGGGCGGTTTGCGCCGCCCTTTTCGCCGCCTTGGCGGCGACCTCCTCTGCGTGGGCGGAGGAACCTGCGCGCGATTTGCCTGCACGGGTCGTGTCCATGAACCTCTGCACGGATCAGTTGGCGCTGGCGCTGGCCGATCCGTCGCAGATCGTCTCGGTCAGCCATTTCGCGACCGATCCGTCGATGTCTGTGCATTGGAAGAAAGCTGAAGATCTTCCCGTAAACTACGGGCGTGCCGAGGAAATATCTATTCTCCATCCCGATCTCGTTCTGGCCGATACATGGTCGAACCCCGACACGATCCGCATGTTGCGCACGCTCGGAATCCGGGTCGAACAACTGCCGCCCGGCACCTCGCTGCCTGAGATCCGCGGCCGGATCGAGACGATGGGCAAGCTGCTCGGTCACCCGGATCGCGCGGCGAAGATGCTGGCGGATTTCGATGCGCGGCTTGCGGCGATCAAAACGCCTGCGCCGGGGCTGAAAGCTGCGATCATCGGGCCCTCGGGCTATGGCTACGGGCCGCGGACCCTTGAAGGGCAATTCCTTGAAATGGCAGGGTTTCAGAATGTCGTCAGCGGGCCGGGGCTCGACTGGGGCGGGCGGTTGCCGTTGGAAGATCTGGTGATGGATCGCCCCGATCTGGTGGTCGTCGGCGGCTCGCAAGGCGGCACCGGCACGAGCCGCGCGCAGGAGGTGCTGGCGCATCCGGTGCTGCGCGATCTGCCGGTCGTGCGGGGGCTGCGCGATGCAAGCTGGACCTGTGGCGCGCCCGCGATGCTGAATGCGGTGGAGACGCTGGCAAAGCTCGGGCGTGAAATCGAGAAAGAGAAGTTGACGCAATGAGTTATCGCACGATCCTCATCCTTCTCTCCGCCCTCTGTGCGGTGCTGTTCGCAGCCTCGCTGTTGATCGGGCCGTCGGGGATTTCGCCTATCGACGGCGTCTCCGCGCTGTTCTCTGGCGATGGCGCGGCGGGCCTTGTGATGCGCGAGCTGCGCCTGCCGCGCGCGATCCTCGGGATCGGCGTCGGCGCCGCGCTGGGGCTGTCGGGCGCCGCGATGCAGGGCTTCCTGCGCAATCCGCTGGCCGAGCCGGGGCTGATCGGCACCTCTGCAGGGGCGGCGCTTGGCGCGGTCATCGCGATCCAGACCGGGCTCTACGCGCTCTTCGCACTGGCACTGCCGCTGGCCGCATTGGCGGGCGCGGGCGTGGCCGTCGCACTGATCCTGATCCTTGCGGGGCGCGAGGGTCGGGCGCTGGTGCTGATCCTTGCAGGCATCGCCGTCTCGGCGCTGGCGGCGGCGGCGACCGCGCTGGTGCTGAACCTCGCGCCGTCGCCCTATGCCGCGGCCGAGATCGTGTTCTGGATGATGGGCTCGCTCGCCGATCGCTCGATGACACATGTGGCGCTGGCGCTGCCGTTCCTGATCGTCGGCGCGCTGATCCTGCTGCGCGCGGGCGCGGGGCTCGATGCGCTGAGCCTTGGGGAAGATGCTGCAGCTTCGATGGGTATCTCTTTGAAAAAGCTCAGGCTTCAGATTGTCTTCGGCACGGCGCTGATGGTCGGTGCGGCCACGGCTGTCGCGGGCGCGATTGGCTTCGTCGGCCTCGTCGTGCCGCATCTGTTGCGCAAATCCGTGGGCGCGCGGCCCTCGCGGCTGCTTCCGGCTTCGGCGCTTGGCGGGGCGGCGATGCTGACGCTGGCCGATATTGCGACGCGGGTGATCGCGCCCGAGCGTGACCTGAAGTTGGGCGTGCTGACCGCGCTGGTCGGCGCGCCGTTCTTCCTGTCGATGATCCGCAAAATGGGGCGCGAGGGCTGATGCTGGAGCTGGAAAATCTCACCGTTCTACGCGGAGAATGTCCGGTGGTCGATCGCGTCTCGGCGCAGGTCGGGCCGGGCGAGGTGATCGGGCTGATCGGGCCCAATGGCGCGGGCAAGACCTCGCTGTTGCGGGGCGCGATGGGGCTTTTGTCGCATCGCGGGGACAGTTCGCTTTCGGCGCTCGACCCGATGGCGCGGGCGCGGGCGGCGGCGTGGCTGCCGCAGGCGCGCGAGATTGCCTGGGGGCTGTCGGTCGCCGACTTGGTGGCGCTGGGGCGGCTGCCGCATGGGCGCGATCAGGCGACGCGCGGGGCGGCTGCAGTGGAGGAGGCGCTGCGCCGGATGGGGCTCGACAACTACCGCGACCGTGCCGCCACGCAGCTCTCGGGCGGCGAGCAGGCGCGGGTGCTGATCGCGCGGGCGCTCGCGCAGGAAAGCCCGCTGATCCTCGCCGACGAGCCGATCGCCGGGCTCGATCCGGCGGCGCAGATCGCGACGATGCAGGTTTTCACAGCCCATGCGCAGGCGGGCGGCGCGGTGGTCACTTCGCTGCATGATCTCGGGCTGGCGGCGCGCCATTGCACCCGGCTCTGGGTGATGGATCGCGGGCGGCTGGTCGCGGACGGTGCACCCGGAGAGGTTCTGACCGAGACGCTTCTGGCCGAGGTCTTCCACATCCGCGCGCACTTCAAGATCACGCCGGAAGGCCCCGTTTTTCAACCGCTTTCCACCTTGGGGGTCTGATGGCATTTCCGGCCGAGCGCATCGTCTGCCTGACCGAGGAGACGGTCGAGACGCTCTATCTTCTGGGTGAGGACGCACGCATTGTCGGCGTTTCGGGCTATGCGGTGCGGCCAAAACGGGTGCGTCAGGAAAAGCCGCGCGTCTCGGCCTTCATCTCCGCCGATCTGCCGAAAATCCTCGCGCTGGAGCCGGATCTCGTTCTGACCTTCTCCGACCTTCAGGCCGATATCGTCGCGGGGCTGGTGCGCGAGGGCGTCGCCGTTCACGCGTTCAACCAGCGCTCGGTCGCGGGCATCCTCGACATGATCTGCACGGTGGGCGCGCTGGTGGGCTGCACCGAGCGGGCAGAACTGCTCGCTGCGGGTTACGAGACGCGTCTGGCGGAGATCGCCGCCAAGCCGCGCCCCAACCGTCCGCGCGTCTGGTTCGAGGAATGGGACGAGCCACTGATCTCTGCCGTGGGCTGGGTGTCGGAGCTGATCGAGATCGCGGGCGGACGTGATATCTTCGCCGATCTGGCGAAAGAGGGCAAAGCCAAGGACCGCATCGTCACTCCCGAACAAGTGATCGACGCCGCGCCCGAGGTCATCGTGGGGTCGTGGTGCGGCAAGAAGTTCCGGCCCGAGAAAGTTTCCGCAAGGCCAGGCTGGGAGGACGTTCCGGCTGTTGCGCGAAACCGGCTGCACGAGGTCAAATCCACCCTGATCCTGCAGCCCGGGCCTGCAGCGCTGACCGACGGGCTCGACGCGCTGGAGGCCGCGATCTGGTCCGATCCGGGGTTGCGGGCGTAATAGTTCTTAGACATAGAGCCCTCGCGCGCTAGAGTGTCCGCGCAGGAACAGAGGCTACTTACCCCGCGGGAGGGGGCATGTTCACGCGTTTTATACGGTTTTCACCACTCGTCTTGTCAGCTCTGCTGACGCTCGCCGCAGTTTCCGGTTTGATCCTTACCGATTGGTTTCTGGTCGTCGCGATCCTTTTCGGTTTCCTGACGCTTGTCGGGATCCACGATCTGATCCAGACCAAGCACGCGATCACCCGGAACTATCCGATCCTCGGCCATCTGCGGTTCTTCTTCGAGGAAATCCGCCCCGAGATCCGCCAATACCTGATCGAGGGGGACGACGAAGACATTCCGTTTTCCCGCGCGACGCGCACGATCGTCTATCAGCGCGCCAAGGATATCGAGGACGCCAAACCCTTCGGCACCCGTATCCGTGTCTCGGAATCCGGCTATCAGTGGATCACCCATTCGGTGAAGCCGCGCCATATCGAGGATAGCGATTTCCGCGTCGAGATCGGCGGCGAGGCGTGCAAGCAGCCCTACAAGGCGTCGATCTACAATATCTCGGCCATGTCCTTCGGGGCGCTGTCGGCCAATGCGATCATGGCGCTCAACAAGGGCGCGAAGATGGGCGGGTTCGCGCATGACACGGGCGAGGGCGGGATCTCGCGCTATCACCGTGAGGGCGGCGATCTGATCTACGAGGTCGGCTCGGGTTATTTCGGCTGTCGCAACCATGATGGCAGCTTCAACCCCGAGAAATTCGCCAAACGCGCGCAGGACCCTCAGGTCAAGATGATCGAGCTGAAGCTGAGCCAGGGCGCGAAACCGGGCCATGGCGGCATGTTGCCCGCGGCTAAGATCACCCCCGAGATCGCCGAGGCGCGCGACATCCCGATGGATCGCGACTGCATCTCGCCCGCCTCGCATTCGGCTTTCTCGACCCCGCTGGAGATGATGGAATTCATCGGCCAGCTGCGCGAGCTGTCGGGCGGCAAGCCGGTGGGCTTCAAGCTCTGTGTCGGTCACCGCCGCGAATTCATGTGCATCGTCAAGGCGATGCTGGAAACCGGCATCACCCCCGATTTCATCGTGGTCGATGGCAAGGAGGGCGGCACCGGGGCCGCGCCTCTGGAATTCGCCAATCACATGGGCTTCCCGCTCGTGGAAGGTTTGAGCTTCGTGCACAACACGCTGCGCGGGGCGGGGCTGCGCGATCAGGTGAAAATCGGCGCCTCGGGCAAGGTCGTCACCGCCTTCCATATCGCCAAGGTTCTGGCGATCGGGGCGGATTGGGCGAACTCGGCGCGCGGCTTCATGTTCTCGATCGGCTGCATTCAGGCGCAGTCGTGCCACACGAATAAATGCCCGACCGGGGTGACGACGCAGGACCCGATCCGTCAGCGCGCGCTGGTGGTGCCTGAGAAGTCGCAGCGCGTGGCGAATTTCCACCGCAACACCATGAAGGCGCTGGCCGAGATGACGGGGGCCGCGGGTCTCACCCATCCGGGGCAGTTCCTGCCGCATCACCTGCTGGTGCGCGACCGCGAGCGCGATTTCAAAGTGGGCGACGAGATCTACCACTACATGCCCGAAGGGTTCCTCCTGCGCGAGGATGACGACCGCTTCGGCTATCTCAAGCGCTGGAAGCGTGCCCGCGCCGAGGCGTTCGAGCCCTTCGACAGCGGCGTGTAAGATCGGATTTCACGGTATCTTGGGAGAGGCGGCGACGGAGGTTGCCGCCTCTTCTTTTTGCCGACGTCTCTTGTTTGCGATGAGGGGAGCGCCCGAGGCGTCAGAACGCGCCTGAAACCGTGCCTTTGCCCGGGCGACCAGCCCGGGCCGCGCCCGACCCTCCCCCCGGGAGGGCGCATCTGCACCGGTGCCGCGCGAACGCAGGTTGGGGAGAGGTGGATCGATAAACGGAAATCCACCTAGGGAGCGCATGCGCCCACCCAGCGTCGGGCGCAGCCCTCACCGCCCCGCCACGAGCTTGGCCACGGTGTGTTCGGCTGGCCCTTCGAAGGGGCCATGCGTGAATGCGGTGGCGGTACGGCCTGTCTCGGGGCAGTGATAGACGGCGTTGGAGCTGAACGGCCCCGCGCCGGAATGGCCGAAGACGCGGGTGTCGCCCGAGTCGCCGCACATCAGCCCCAGCCCGTACCCATGCCGCGTCCAAGGGCGGTCGGGCAACGCGCCTCCCAACTCGCGACAGGCGGTCATGCGGGCGAATGCGCGTGGCGCGAGCAGCCCGCCCAGCCCGTGCAACAGCCGCGCGGCATCGCCCGCCGTGCCGATCAGCGTGCGGTGATAGACCCAGCCGGGGTGATAATCACGCGCCTCGGGCCAGTGAAGCCGGGTGAAATCGGCGGGCGTTTGGGCGAGCCGGACACTCTCCAGCCCCAGCGGCTCTGTGATCCGCTCCTGCACCAGTTCCGCGAGGCCCATCGCCGCCGCGCCTTCGATCACCTCGCGGGCGAGCATGTAGCCGAGGTTGGAATAGCGCCACCCTTCGCCGGGCGGAAATTGCGCGGGCTGCGCGAGCGTCCGGGCCACGAGCAGATCGCGTGGCCACGGCGTGCGCCCCGCTGCGACATCCGCGTGATAGGCGGGCAGGGTGCCGTAATCGGGCAGACCCGCGCTGTGATCGAGCAGATGGGCGAGCGTGCAGCCTTCGGGCAGCTCTGGCAGATCGAGCGGCGCGTCCAGATCGAGCCGCTTCTCAGACTCGAGCATCAGCGCCAGCGCCGCGATCACGGGCTTGGTGAAGCTCCAATAGGGAAAGAGCCGCGCCCCTGACTGGGCCGCTTGGCAGCGTTCGTCGCGGTCAATCGTCGCGGTGAAGGCGGCGGGGGATTGGGTCAAAGCTTTGTCTTTATATGATTTTTCAGATGGATCGGGCAGGGCGCTTTCCAATGATATGTCATTTGCCGCATCGCGGCGCTGAAAAAAGTTGAAACGGCTTTGGCTATTTGTATCATCACCTATGAATATGATCATGGGAGGAAGGGAGGCTTTCATGAGAGACGCACCCAAAGCATTTTGGTCACCGCTCGCCGCCGGCACCGCGCTCGGCCTGGCGTTGCTGTTGACCTTCGTCGTGACCGGGCATGGGCTCGGCGCATCCGGCTTCGTGACCCGCTTCGCGGCACAGGCCAATGACTGGGTCGCCCCGCAGGCGACCGCTGACAATTCCTATTTCGGGCCTTTCATGGCGGCAGGTAGCCCGCTTCTGAGCTGGATCACCTGGGAAGTGGTCGGCGTCCTGATCGGTGCGTGGCTCGGCGCGAAAGGCGCGGGCCGAATCTCGGTCAAGGTGGAGCGCGGCCCGCGCACCACGAGCGGCAATCGCCTCGTCTACGCGCTGCTTGGCGGCGCGCTCGTGGGCTTCGGCGCGCGTCTGGCGCGCGGCTGCACCTCGGGTCTGGGCCTGTCGGGTAGTGCTACGCTCGCCGTGGCGGGCTTCGTCTTCCTGATCGGCTTCTTCGCGGCGGGCTTCGCCGTCTCCATGATGATGCGGAGGATCTGGCAATGAGCATCCCTCTTTACGATAGCGGCATAGCCTCGGGCCTCCTGTCGGGCATTCTGTTCGGCTACGCGCTGGAGGCGGCGGGCTTCGGCTCTCCGCGCAAGCTGACGGGACAGTTCACCCTGCGCGACTTCTCGGTCTTCAAGGTGATGTTCACCGCCGTGATCGTCTGCGCCGTGGGGCTTTACGTGCTGCGGACGATGGGCTGGATGGGCCCGGCTGCGGTCTTCATTCCGACGCTCTTCTTCTGGGCGATCCTGCTGGGCGGCGTCTTCATCGGCGCTGGCTTTGCGGTGGGCGGCTATTGCCCGGGCACCTCCGTGGTCGGCGTGGCCTCGGGCCGGATCGACGCGGTGGTCTTCGCGATCGGCATGGTGCTCGGCACCTCGGTCTTCGCCTGGGTCTTCGACCCGATCAAGGATTTCTACCTCGCAGGTCAGGGGCCGACGGCACAGACCCTGCCGCAGCTCTTCGGGCTGCCGGAATGGGTGATCCTGCTGGCGCTGATCATCATCGCCGCCGTGGGCTTCCGCCTCGGCACGATCCTCGAGCGGTCGCGCGGTGGTCCGTTCACCGCCGAAGAGGTCTGCGCCCCGGATGACGAGGCCGACGAGTTCGCCCTGACGTCCGCATCGGCAGATGCGCGCGGGTAACGGTTTGTAATACGGACGAAATTCTAGGGAGGAAAAAGTCCATGAAACTGCATAAGAAACGCAAGAGCCTGCTGCGCGCCGCGATGGTGCCGGTGACTGCGGTCGCGATGAGCGCCGCCGTTCCCGCCACCTCCAGCGCGCAGGCGACCAACCCCTGCGCTCCGGCTGTGACGAACCCCTGTGCGCCGGCCAACCCCTGCGCCCCGGCGGCCGCCAACCCTTGCGCACCGGCTGCGGCAAACCCCTGTGCGCCCTCGGCGGCGAAGGCCGCGGATGCGGGCAGCGACGCGGCACCGATGGCCAGCGGGCCCTATGACACCACCGTCAAGGCAACCCAGGCGCCCTATGGCGACAAGATGCCCCCGATCGTCGACAACTATCTGCGCGCGACGCCCTATGTCGGCACCGGTGGCTTCATCGATCCGACGGGCATTCCGATGCTCAAGATGCTCGGCTTCAAGACCGTCGTGAGCTTGCTCAAGCCCGACGAAGGCGCGCCGAACGAGGGCGATCTCGTGCAGAAGGCCGGGATGAACTACATCCAGATCTCCGTGCCGACCAAGGCGCCGACCGAGGAACAGGTGGCCGAATTCGCGAAGATCGTGGAAGATCCGGCGAACTACCCGATCCTGCTGCATTGCGAGAGCTCGAACCGGGTGGGCGCGATGTGGGCGCTCTACCGTGCGTCGAAAGGCGTGCCGAACGAGATCGCCATCGAGGAAGGCCGTCAGGTCGGTCTGAAAACCTCGCGCGAACCGGCTGTGCGTGAAATGCTCGGCATGGAGCCGCTCTGAGCGCAGATGCCGCGATGACAAGGACGGGGTCAGCGCCTAGGCTGGCCCCGTTCGCATGAGGAGAGACCGATGACCCGACCCGAAACGCCCTCCGAGATGTCACCCGACAGCGCCAACCCGGCGACGCCCGCGCCCACGCTGCGCATCGCCAATCCCGGGATCGAGGGGCTGCCGCGTGCGCGCCTCGAAGAGATGCATGACGCGGCCGAGACTGTGCTCGAATGCGAGACGGTGCTGGCGAAGTCGGGGATGAGCGTCGTCTCGGAAGTGCTGCGCGGGCAGGGGGATTTCCTCGTCTGGTCGCGCTATCCGCAGGGCGACGTCTTCGATACCGAGACGCATTGCCATTATTTCTACCACGCCCACGATGCGCGCGAGATGGCCGAGGGCGAGAACGGGCATTTCCACCTGTTCATGCGCCCCGAAGGGATCATTCCGGGGCTGGAGCCGTGGGACCTGCCGGGTGCGAAGATCCCCGAGGACCGTGCGGCGCGCTTCGTCCATATCGGCGCGATCAGCGTGGATGCGAAGGGCCGGGCGATCCGCATTTTCACCACCAATCGCTGGGTCACGGATGAATGCCTCTACCGCGCCGAGGACATGATCCGGCTGCTCGATCATTTCGCGATCGAACTGGCGCATCCGAACTGGGCGGTGAACCTGTGGCTGAGCGGAATGGTCACGCTCTACCGTCCGCAATTCGCGGCGCTCCTGCGCGCGCGGGATGCGCAGATCGAGGCATGGCTTGCGGATCATCCGGGCAGCGAGGTGCTGGAGGATCGCGGCTTGCAGAATATCAGTCAGTGGCCCGTCGATCCGGTCGCCCAGATCGGCGCGATCGAGGACAAGCTCGACCTCTGAGCTGCGGGGTCACACCGGCACGCTCGAGGGCGCGCAGTCATTGACCGAGAGGATCTCTGGCGCGCGGGTCTTCGCGTTCCACTCCACCTCCCAGGCGCGGCAGGGGCCGGATTTGTTCTTCAGCTGCCGCCAGCGCAGCCGGGGCGAGTCCACCCCCTCGCGCAGCAGCTTGTCGTAGACGGGCATCGCGTGCCAGCGCGTCTCCGCCGCGTTCGAGCCGCCATCGGGCAGGATCAGGCACAGCCCCGTGGCGCGGCCCTCCTTGGCGGCCAGTTGCAGCCGTCGCCCCGCCGTCAGCCCGATCTCGCGGGGCAATTCCCCGATCACCAGCGGGACCGAGCCGTCGCGCAGCGCCTCTTCCATCACGGCGAGCGTGTCGGTCTGGTCCTTGCCGCGCGCCAGCAGAAGCCGCGCCGGATCGAAGAAGCTCAGCAGCCCGCGCGGATTGAGCCCTTCGCGGCGGTGGCGTTCGTTCACCCAGATGATCGGCCCCGTGGTGCTGGCGCAGACCGCGCAGGCAAAGCTCGTGGTGCCGATGCCGCAAACCTCATGGGTGCGGCCTTCGCGCAGGGGGAACGGGTGGGGCGTGGTCATCGGAGCGGCAGGTGGTCAGGGTGAAACAAAACATGAACATTGTAGGCAAGAGAAACCCGGCCTGCAAGGGATCGCAGGCCGGGCAAACAGAATGTCGAAAGCGGCGGGGCGTTACCGCAGGAACTCGAGCAGCGCGATGTTGAACTCTTCCGAATGGGTCACGTTGCAGCCATGCGGCGCGCCTTTGATCGTGAAGAACTGGCTGTCGGGGATCGCGTGGTAGGTTCGCGCACCGGAGCCTTCGAGCGGCACGATCGCGTCGCTGTCGCCGTGGATCACCAGAACGGGTACGCGCACCGCCTCCAGATCCTCGCGGAAATCGGTGGTGCCGAATGCCTCCATGCAGCCAAGTGCTGCGCTCTGGTCGGACTGGTTGCACAGGGTCACCGCCTGTTCGCATTCCTCGGCAGAGGCTTTGAGATTTCCGTCGACGCTGTAGAAATTCTCGACGAATTGCGGGAAGAACGCCTCGCGCCCGTCGCGCAGGCCCTGTTCCATCTCGCCCGCGGCTTCCTTGGTCAGCGGACCGTCGGGATTGTTCTCGCTCTGCATCAGGCAGGGCGTCACGGCGGAGGCGAAGACGGCGGCGCGCAGCCGGTCCTCGCCATGGTTGCGGATGTAGCGCGCGACCTCGCCGCCACCCATCGAGAAGCCCACCAGCGTAACGTCGCGCAAATCCATCGCGGTGAGGATCGCATCGAGATCGGCGGCAAGCGTGTCGTAATCGAAGCCTTCGGTGGGTTTTTCCGCGAGACCGAAGCCGCGACGGTCATAGGTGATGACGCGGTGACCGGCAGCGATCAGGGCGGGGACTTGTTTTTCCCACGCCTTGCCCGAGAGCGGCCAGCCGTGGATCAGGACCACGGGCCGACCCGAGCCGCCATGGTCGATTGCGTTGAGTTGGCCGGGGCCGAGCGGGGCTGCTGTCATGGGGGTCCTCCTGCGTCTTCAGCGTTTGAAGATCTCACCTGTTCACTGAAGTAACGCGGGCGACGCGGGCAAAGGTCCGAAATCTCATATATTTTTTGCATGTTTTCACGCCTCGGCGGGAGCGCGCCGAATTCCGTCGATCGCGGTGCCGTGCAACCCCCTCACATGCTTTGATCATTGCAATTAGGACCCGTTCGCCTTATGTATTCTCTCGCTACGTTTGATTCCCAGATGCACTGTCTCCTTACGGCTTCAGTTTGCTTTCAAGAACTGACTACGCCGAGCTGACGCATTTCGCAGGCAGCATAATTTAATAGGAGACTCACGATGGCCGAAGGCACCGTGAAATGGTTCAATAGCACCAAGGGTTATGGCTTCATCGCACCGAACGATGGCGGCAAAGACATCTTCCTTCACATCTCCGCCGTTGAGCGCGCTGGCATCCAGCGTCTCGATGACGGTCAGAAAGTGACCTACGATCTGGAAACCGGCCGTGACGGCCGCCAGTCGGCAGGTAACATCGCGCTCGCGTAAGCTGAGCCCGTGTGACGGTTTGAGACGGCCCGTGCAATCGCGCGGGCCGTTTTCATTTGGGCCTTACCACACGTCCGGGTCGATGCCCTTCGCGCTGAGTTCCGAGAACTTGTCCTGCAAGAAGCGCTGGAACGGTTGATCCGCGTAAGCGCCGCTCGCCACGTATTCGAGTCCCGACAGATGGTGGAAGGGCTTGAAATAGCCCGGCATTCTGAAGGCTTCCGCCTCGCGCACGGATTGTGCCCCTGCATTCGCGGCCGGGATCAGCACCTGCGTCGGCGTGAAGTTCACCGCCCATTTCTGCGCCAGCGCACGCTCCTCCAGCGCCTCGCCGTCGAAATCGGTGACCTCGCGCGCGCCCCAGAGATCGAGCTGCACGACCATGTAGCTCTTCTCGATCAGCTCGGTGATCTCGGGCTTGGCGAAATTCACCAGATGCATCTCGCGGCAATAGGGGCAGCCGCGCTGTTCGAAGAGTACCAGAAGCCCCTTGCCCTGATCGGCGGCCTCCTGAAGATCCTCTCCCAGATCGAGAAAGCCTTCGTGGAAGAAGGGCTGCTGATAGAGCCCTCCATCGCCCATCACCGCCTCGGCCTGCACGGGCCGCGCGCCTCCCAACGCGCCTCCCACTGTCATCGCCCCGACTGTCAGGGCCAACATCTCGCGTCTGTTCATCGCGTCGTCCTCCCTTCGTGAGAGGTCGAGTATAGCACAGGCCGGGCGAATGGCGGGAATTACGCGCTGAGGGCTGCGCCCGACCTCGGGTGGGCGTTCGCGAGATGTGGGCGAGGGAACTTTATTTCTCCATCGCCCCGACGGCCTAGTCTCAGTGGTGCAGTGCAGTCGCGCCCTCCCGGGGGGAGGTCGGGCGCGGCCCGGGGCTGGTCGCCCCGGGCGAGCGAGGGGCTGACCCGCAACGAAAAAGGCCCCGCACTCGGCGGGGCCATAGATTTCTTCGAATGCGTTCAGACAGTCGGAATGGCCGGAGCCATCGTGCCGCCTAGCTGCATGCGCATCTTTTCGCGCGACTGCGTGATGATCGAGGGGATTAGGAACGCATCGACAAGAACCCACACGCCGAGCGCGAGCAGGAGAAATATGCCGACATAGACGACGAGCGTTAGCCAGCCGAGAATGCACAGAATAAGTTGAACGACCCCAGTCCCGGTCTTGCCAAGGTAGAAACGATGCGCGCCGAGCATTCCTAGGAAAAACCAGAGAAGATACGCAACGACGGGGGATTTCGCGTCATTCGCAATGCGTTGTTCAATAAGAATTTGTTGTTCAGTTGTCAGAGCCATGATGTCCTCAAAAATTGCCTCTAGAGGTTGAATCTCAAGGTTTCGTGAAGACTTCAGGGTGAAAGCAAGGCGAGAAAAAGAACTTAGTTTATTTTGGTCTGGGAGAAGTAGTCGCGCGGGTTCATTGCGCCTTGCAATGCTTGCCGAACGCACGGTTCTCCAAAACTTGTTCAACAAATGAAAAAGGCCCCGCGCTCGCGGGGCCTTTTCCAATCTCGTAACCGTCAGCCTCAGGCTTTGGCGAGGTTGCGCAGCACGTAGTGCAGCACGCCGCCGTTCTTGAGGTATTCGATCTCCACCGCGGTATCGATCCGGCTCTTGAGCTTGATCTCCTTGGTGGTGCCGTCCTTGTAGGTGATGGTGCAGGGCACGATCGACTGCGGCTTGATTTCGCCTTCAAGACCTTCGATCGAGACCTCTTCCTCACCGGTCAGGTTCAGATCCTTGCGGGTCTGGCCTTCGGTGAACTCGAAGGGGATCACGCCGAAGCCCACGAGGTTGGAGCGGTGGATACGCTCGAAGCTCTCCGCGATCACGGCCTTGACGCCGAGCAGGTTGGTGCCCTTCGCCGCCCAGTCGCGCGAGGAGCCTGCGCCGTATTGCTCGCCACCGAAGATCACCAGCGGCTTGCCGGCTTTCTCATAGGCCATTGCCGCGTCGAAGATCGAGGTCTGCTCGCCATCGGGGCCCTTGGTGTAGCCGCCCTCGACGCCGTCCAGCATCTCGTTCTTGATGCGGATGTTGGCGAAGGTGCCGCGCATCATGACTTCGTGGTTACCACGGCGCGAACCGTAGCTGTTGAAGTCCTTCGGCGCGACCTGACGCTCGACCAGGTATTTCCCGGCCGGGGTGTCGGGCTTGAACGAACCCGCCGGCGAGATGTGGTCGGTGGTCACGAAATCGCCCAGCACGGCGAGGATACCCGCGTCCTTGATGTTCGAGATCGTACCAGCTTCCGGCGACATGCCTTTGAAGTAGGGCGGGTTCTGGATGTAGGTCGACTGCGGCGGCCAGTCATAGGTTTCGCCGCCTTCGACTTCCACGCCCTGCCACTTCTCGTCGCCTTTGAAGACATCGGCGTATTTCTCGATGAACTTCTCGCGGGTGACGACCTTCTCGACGAGATCGGCGATCTCTTTGTCCGAGGGCCAGATGTCTTTCAGGTAGACGTCCTTGCCGTCCGGCGTCTGCGCGATCGGGTCGCTCGACAGGTCGATGTTCATGTCGCCGGCCAGCGCGTAGGCCACCACGAGGGGCGGGGAGGCGAGGTAGTTGGCGCGCACGTCGGGCGAGATCCGGCCTTCGAAGTTCCGGTTGCCCGAGAGCACCGAGGTCGCGATCAGGTCGTTGTCGTTGATCGCCTTCGAGATTTCCGGCTGGAGCGGACCCGAGTTACCGATACAGGTGGTGCAGCCGTAACCCACGAGGTTGAAGCCCACCGCGTCGAGATCTTCCTGAAGGCCAGCGGCTTCCAGATATTCCGACACGACCTGCGAGCCAGGCGCCAGCGAGGTCTTCACCCAGGGCTTGCGGTTCAGGCCCAGTTCACGCGCTTTGCGCGCCACGAGACCCGCGCCGATCAGCACGTAGGGGTTCGAGGTGTTGGTGCAGGACGTGATCGAGGCGATCACCACCGAGCCGTCGCGCAGCTCGTAATCTTCACCTTCGACCTTGGCGGTCTTGCCGATGGTGACCGATTTGGTCGCGATCGGGCCTTCGTCGGCCATGTCCTTGGCGTCTTCCGAGATGTCGATGCCGCGATAGTCGGCCACGACGTTCTCGAAGGCGTCGGCGGCTTTGGTCAGAGCGACATAGTCCTGCGGGCGTTTGGGGCCCGAGATCGCCGGAACGATGGTGTTCATGTCCAGTTCGAGCGTCGAGGAGTAGACCGGCGCGTAATCCGCGTCGCGCCACATGCCGTTTTCCTTGGCATAGGCTTCGACCAGCGCGATGCGGTCCTTGTCGCGGCCCGTCTGCTCGAGATAGCGCAGGGTTTCGTCATCGACCGGGAAGAAGCCACAGGTCGCGCCGTATTCGGGCGCCATGTTGGCGATGGTCGCGCGCTGAGCCAGCGGCAGGTTGTCGAGGCCGTCGCCGTAGAATTCGACGAACTTGCCGACCACGCCATGGGCGCGGAGCATTTCGACGACTTTCAGCACGAGGTCGGTGCCGGTGGTGCCTTCGACCATGGCGCCGGTCAGCTTGAAGCCCACGACTTCCGGGATCAGCATCGAGATCGGCTGGCCGAGCATGCCGGCTTCAGCTTCGATACCGCCCACGCCCCAGCCGAGAACGGCGGCGCCGTTGACCATGGTGGTGTGGCTGTCGGTGCCCACGAGCGTGTCGGGGTAGGCGACTTCGGTGCCGTCCTGATCCTTGTCGGTCCAGACGGTCTGGGCGAGATATTCGAGGTTCACCTGGTGGCAGATGCCGGTGCCCGGCGGAACCACGCGGAAGTTCTCGAACGCGGTCTGGCCCCACTTGAGGAATTTGTAGCGCTCGATGTTGCGCTCGTATTCGCGGTCGACGTTCATCTGGAACGCGCGCGGGTTGCCGAATTCGTCGATCATCACCGAGTGGTCGATCACGAGGTCGACGGGCACGAGCGGGTTGATCTTCTGTGCGTCGCCGCCAAGACCCTTGATGCCGTCACGCATTGCCGCGAGGTCGACCACGGCCGGAACGCCGGTGAAGTCCTGCATCAGCACGCGGGCGGGGCGGTAAGCGATCTCGCGCGGGTTCTTGCCGCCTTGCTCGGCCCATTCGCCGAAGGCTTTGATGTCGTCGGTCGAGATCGTGAAGCCGTTATCCTCGAACCGCAGGAGGTTCTCCAGAACCACCTTCAGCGAAGCGGGCAGCTTCGAGAAATCACCCAGGCCAGCCTCGGTGGCGGCGGGGATCGAGTAATAAGCATAGGTTTTCGAACCGACGCTGAGTTCGCGGCGGGTCTTTGCGGTATCCTTACCGGTAACGATGGGCATGAGAATGGCCTCCCTTCAAGGGTCCTAAGGGTGTCGCTGGCGTGTGTTTGCCCCAAGCGCGCGATCCGTTCAAGAGGGTCGGGGCATTTTTAGTATACCATTGCACACAAAAACACGCGACTGGAGCGACCCAGCGTCATCTTGAACCGCGCATGGGCCGTATACGTTGGGCATATATCGTTTCGCGCGCCCGGACAGAAAGAAATCTCTCAAAACATTGATTAGGCATGGTCTGAGCAGAAACGCTAGGTATAAAGACGGCGAAGTGAGGAGTGTTTTTCGAGTGCGCGCAGGACGTTTGACCGCGATGGGAGCTGCTTTCGCCGCAGGGCTGGTAAGCTTTGCGGAATTTGCGTCTGCCCAAGGGGCAGCCGACGCGCCGCCCGGGATGCGTCTCAACGCCTCCGAGGCGCTTCTCGACCAGATGGCCTCCGAGAAATCCGACACGCCCGCGAAGCCGAACCCCGTGGCGCCCGATCCCGACACCGAAGGCGAGCACGACCCGGTCGTGGTCGAGCTTTATACCTCGCAGGGCTGCTCGTCCTGCCCGCCGGCGGATGCGCTCTTGAAGGAGCTCACGGATCGGGACGACGTGATCGCGCTGGCGCTGCATGTCGATTACTGGGATTATCTCGGCTGGAAGGATCCCTTTGGAAAGCCCGAGTTTTCCGCCCGGCAGAAATCCTATGCGATCGCCGCGGGCGAGCGCACGGTCTACACCCCGCAGATGATCATCGCCGGCCGCGAGGCTCTGATCGGGCCGCAGGAAGCGGCGCTCGATACCGCCATCGCACGCGAGAGCGACGCCCATCCCGAGGTCGATCTGAAGATCACGGGAGAGGGCGATCATTATGAGATCGCGCTGAGCCCGGTCGATAAGCTGGAGACGCCCGCGATGGTGCAGCTCGTGCGCTACAAGCCCTCCGCCACGGTCGACATCCTGCGCGGCGAGAATGCCGGGCGCACGGTTACCTACAAGAACATCGTCACCAGCCTGACCGGCATCGCCGAATGGGACGGGCGCAAGCCTGTGACGCTCTCGGTCGATCTCGACGGGGACGCGCCCGCCGTGGTGATCGTTCAGGAATCCCGTCCGAGCAAGAACGGCCCGCTGCCTGGGCCGATCCTCGCCGCGGGTCAGCTGGACTGACCGGGGCGGATCGAGCTGCGCCGAGGCCGTCAGGGCAGGGCGCAGCCGTCCCTTCGGTACCCTGATTTTTCCTTGCATCCAGACGCGCATCCCGTATAAGGCCGCATCTTCCGCGTTTGCTATGAACCGGCGGAGCCTCTCGTGTTGGGTTGCGGAAGTGTCAGACGCCCAACTTTGAAGCCGCCTCGAAATACAGGAGTTCGCATGCCGCTTTACGAGCATGTCCTCATCGCGCGTCAGGATCTCTCCAACGCGCAGGCCGAAGGCCTTGTCGAACATTTCTCCACGGTCCTGTCGGACAACGGCGGCAAAGTCGTCGATTCCGAATACTGGGGCGTGAAGACCATGGCCTACAAGATCAACAAGAACCGCAAGGGCCACTACGCCTACCTGCGCACCGACGCCCCGTCGGCTGCCGTGCAGGAAATGGAGCGTCTGGCCCGTCTGCATGACGACGTGATGCGCGTCCTGACCATCAAGGTCGACGAGCACGAAGAGGGCCCCTCGGTCCAGATGCAGAAACGTGACGAACGCGACAACCGTCGCGAGCGCCGTTGATCGGTAGACAGGAGTAGACACCATGGCAAAACCGTTTTTCCGCCGTCGTAAGGTCTGCCCGTTCTCGGGTGAGAACGCGCCGAAGATCGACTACAAGGACACCCGTCTTCTGCAGCGCTACATCTCTGAGCGCGGCAAGATCGTCCCCGCCCGCATCACCGCCGTTTCGGCGAAGAAGCAGCGTGAACTGGCCCGCGCGATCAAGCGCGCCCGTTTCCTCGCCCTGCTCCCCTACGCCGTGAAATAAGGAGACCGACCGATGGAAGTGATCCTTCTCGAACGCGTGGCCAAGCTCGGCCAGATGGGTGACGTCGTCACCGTCAAGGACGGCTTCGGCCGTAACTACCTGCTGCCGCAAGGCAAGGCACTGCGCGCCAACGAATCCAACATCAAGAGCTTCGAAGAGCGCAAGGCGCAGCTCGAGGCCCGCAACCTCGAAACCAAGAAAGAAGCCGAAGCTCTGGCGTCGAAGATCGACGGCGAGACCTTCGTCGTGATCCGTTCGGCTTCGGACGGCGGCAACCTTTACGGTTCGGTCACCACCCGCGACGCGGCGAACATCGCCTCCGAGCAGGGTTTCTCGGTTGACCGCAAGCAGGTCATCATCCGCCAGCCGATCAAGGTTCTCGGCCTGCATGACGTCGAAGTGCACCTGCACCCCGAAGTCGTCGCCGAGATCCAGCTCAACGTCGCACGTTCGCCCGAAGAGGCCGAACTGCAAGCGTCGGGCAAGTCGATCCAGGACGTGGCGGCCGAAGAAGAGGCTGCAGCCGAATTCGAGATCGCCGAACTGTTCGACGATATCGGCGGCGCGACCTCCGACGACGACGAGGGCGGCCCCGTTGCCACCCCCGAGTCGGCCGAAGACGAAAACAACGCCTGATCGGTCGCTTCGACCTTTCAGTCCGAAAGACAGAGAACCGCGCCTTCCGGGGCGCGGTTTTTTCATGCTTGCCTGTCAGGGTAGTTCTGCTGAAATATGTCTAATGACATAGTCGGGCCGCGACGTGCGGCGCAGACCCCGGAACCGCGTGCCGCAATCCGGCGTTGGCCCCTAAATGGCCCTCAGGGCTTTGAAAACAGGGGACATGCATGACGAAACGATCGGGGCAGGGCCCACGCGATGACGCATCGAGCCGACGCGACCGGCTCGTGCAGGCGGGGCTTCTGGGCTTCGGCGCCTATCTCATGTGGCGGCGCTATCAGGACGATCGGCAGGCCGCGATCCACGGGCCCACGGAAGGCCGCAGCGCCCGTCATGTCCCCGCGACCCGCACCGACCGCTATGACCGGCCCGCCGATCGCGCGCTGGGACGTCAGGCGGAAAGCCCCTTCGAGATCCCCCGCGCAGGTTGGAAGGCCATCGCCAAGCGCGCTTACGGTCAGATCGACGAGGACCGCGTGCTGGCCGTCGCCGCGGGCGTGACCTTCTACGCGCTGCTCGCCCTGTTCCCGGCCCTGACCGCCACCGTCTCGATCTACGGCATCTTTGCGGACCGCCAGACCATGTTGCAGGATCTCGATGCGCTCAAGAACGTCATCCCGCCCGAGGCGCTGACGCTGATCCGAAACCAGTTGGAGCAGTTGATCGGGTCGAGTTCCAACGCGCTCGGGTTGGCCTCGATCTTCGGCATCCTTCTGGCGCTCTGGTCGGCCAATGGGGGCGCGAAGGCGATGATCGGTGCGCTCAACGTGGCCTATGGCGAGAAGGAGCGGCGCAGCTTCGTGCAGCTCAACGCCTTCGGGCTGGGCATGACGATCACCGGGATTGTCATGGTCTGCGCGCTGATCCTCGTGGCGGCCGTGCTGCCCGTGATGCTCGATTACATCCCGATGGGCGGGGCGCTGGATGCGGTGCTGCGCTGGGGGCGCTGGCCCGTGATGGCGCTGGTGCTGGTGGGGATGCTGATGCTGCTCTATCGCTACGCGCCCGCACGCAACGCGCCGCGCTGGATCTGGGTGGTGCCG
Organism: Thioclava sp. F36-7; assembly: GCF_002020075.1. Classification (NCBI taxonomy): domain Bacteria; kingdom Pseudomonadati; phylum Pseudomonadota; class Alphaproteobacteria; order Rhodobacterales; family Paracoccaceae; genus Thioclava; species Thioclava sp. F36-7. The sequence goes on from NZ_MPZR01000005.1 coordinate 105,727, forward strand.
GGGGCGATCGCGGCGTCGATCCTGCTGCTGATCGTCTCGGCGGGGTTCTCGTTCTACACGTCGAACTTCGCCAATTACTCGAGCACTTACGGCTCGATCGGCGCGGTGGTCGTGCTGATGATGTGGATCTGGCTCTCGACGACGGCGGTGCTTCTGGGCGCTGAGATCAATTCCGAGGCCGAGCACCAAACTGCGCAGGACAGCACCATCGGAGACCCGCGTCCCTTGGGCGCGCGCAACGCCGTGGTGGCCGATGCGGTGGCGCCTGCGCCCTCGCGCAAGCGCTGAGTGCGGCAGGGCGCGCGAAACGGGCCTCAAAATCGCCGTTTTTACAGGGAATCCTGTCCGGGCAAGCAACCCTGACGAGGCCCTGCCATGCGGCTGTTTTCGATCCTGCACTTCGCGCTGACCCACACGATCCTCGTGACGGGCGGGCTTTTGTACCTGCATGATCCCGAAGGCGCGCGCGACCGGCTCGCATCGGCGGGCGAGGTGCTGCGCACGGCGATCTACGACCGGATCGAACCGGGCAATCCGGCGGCGGATCGCACGGCGTCCCTGCAGGTGGATCGTGCCGCCCAGAAGCTGCGCGAGGTGGCGACCGCGACCGATCTTCCCTCGCTGATCCCGAACGCGAAATTTCTGAAAGTACCGTCCGCGGAGTGAGCCGGGGTAGGCTCGAGTCGCGCCACATCCCATCCGCGAACGCAAAAGGCCGCCCCGAGAGGCGGCCTTCGCAATTCTCAGGCTAAGCGCCCGGAGATCACAGCTCGTCGAGCTTCTCGATCTCTTTCTGCAGCTCTTCCTTGGTGACTTCCTTGTCGTCCACCTTGGCTTCGCCAGCGATGTAGTCGACGACCTTGTCTTCGAAGAGCGGCGCGCGCAGCTGCTGCTGCATCTGCGGGTTCTGCTGCACGAATTCGAAGAAGGCGCGCTCCTGACCCGGGTACTGACGTGCCTGGTTCATGATCGCTTGGGTCATCTCGGCGTCGGAGACTTCGATCTCCTGCTTGCGGCCGATTTCGGCGAGCAGCAGGCCAAGACGCACGCGACGCTCGGCGAGCGAGTTGTGCTCGTCGGTGGTTTCGATCTCGCCGTGGTCATGGCCGTGATCGTCCGGGTTCTCTTCGTGATAGAGCTGGTGCGCGATCTGCTTGGCCTCGGCTTCCACGAGCGAGGGGGGCAGGTCGAACTTCACCTGATCGTCGAGCTGGTCGAGCAGGCCACGCTTCATCACCTGACGCGCAGCGCCCTGATACTCGGCTTCCAGACGCTCTGCGACCTGGGCTTTCAGCGCGGCGAGGTCTTCGGCACCAAACTGCTTGGCCATCTCGTCGTCGATCTCGGCAGCCTTCGGCGCCTTCACTTCGTGGACCTTGCACTTGAACAGCGCTTCCTTGCCCGCGAGATGCTCCGCACCGTATTCGGTCGGGAAGGTCACGGTTACTTCGACGTCGTCACCGGCTTTCGCGCCGACGAGCTGCTCTTCGAAGCCCGGGATGAACGAGCCCGAACCGACTTCCAGCGGGTAGCCTTCGCCCTTGCCGCCTTCGAACGCTTCACCGTCGACGAAGCCTTCGAAGTCGATCACGACCTGATCGCCGTTCTCGGCCTTGCCTTCTTTGGTTTCGAAGTTCTTGGCGGTCGCGGCGAGGCTTTCCAGCGCTTCGTTCACTTCGCCCTCGTTGGCCTTCACTACCAGACGCTCGAGCTTGACGCCCGACAGATCGACATCCGGGATTTCCGGCAGCGCTTCGTACTCGACGGTCACGACCACGTCGTCACCCTCTTTCCAGTCTTCGCCGTCCTTCATCTCGATCTTCGGCTGCATCGCGGGGCGGTCGCCGGTTTTCTCGAAATGCTCGCTCATCGCGCCGTCGACCGATTCCTGCATCGCTTCGCCGAGGATGCGCGGGCCGAATTGCTTGCGCAGCATCGCCATCGGAACCTTACCCTTGCGGAAGCCCTTCATCTCGATCTCGGGCTGCGCTTCGGAAAGCTTCGCGGTGACCTTCTCGTCGAGTTCCTTGGCGGTGATGGTGATCTCGTAGCCGCGCTTGAGGCCGTCGTTCTGGGTCTCGGTGACCTGCATGGTTTGTCCTTTGTCTCTGGGCGCCGCGCGGATCGCGGCCGGTTCTCGAATTTCAGGCGTCCTTCTATTGAGCCTCAGCCATGGTGGCAAGGCGAAAAGGGGCTGCGGGGCGGCCTCCGGGCGGTGAAATGCGCGCGCGGGCGGGCGCGTGCGAGGAGATGCCGGGAACACAGGATCGAGAGCGGGCAGGGCGGGCGCTGACAAAGCGGTGCAAGGTGCGGCGCGCTGCTGCGGCAGATCGGGAGGAAGATGCAGCCGGGACGCACCACCCCACAATGGTCGCCCCGGCCGCGAATCCGGGATTGCGCCGAACGGGCGCGTTGTCGTGATCTCTCTCCGCTTCGGCGGATCCGCCCCCTTGTTTGCGGAGCCCAAGCGAAGACGTCACGATCTCCCTGAAGGTCCACTCTAAGTCGGAAGTGTTTGAAACTCAGCGGTCATTTTCGGACAGATCGCGTCTTTGCGGCCCGTGTTGCGCCCGGAAAACCGCTCTCTCGTCCTCACGCGACGGCGCGCCAGCCGCGCTCGACGCATTCGAACTTCACCGCCTGTCTGCGGAAGTGGTCGCGCACGAACCCGGGCGAGAGCCAGAGCCGGCCCCGCCTGCGCGGCAATTCCCACCCAAGGTGGCCCGCCTCTTCGGCCTTCTGGATCATCCGCTTGATCTTCGAGACCGAGATCAGGAATTGCTCTGCCAGAGCGGCGATGCTGACGGGTTCGAGATAGATGCGCCCGTCGGTCTCGCGCAGGTCGATGAGCATGCGGATCAGCGCATGGAGCAGGATGCCGCCAGTGTCGGAGCCGAGGAAATGCGCCATCGAGGGCGGAGGCGCGCACCATTCGGGATCGGCGCGGATGATCTCGACCATGTGCCGCTGCATCGCGAAGGGAAGATCGGGATCGTTGCGCGCCGCTGCCAGCCGCGCGCCGCCGTCGAGCATGTCGAGGCAATGCAGATGCCCCTCGCACCAGCGCCGCATCCCCTGTTCGGCCATGAGCGTGGTGGTGACGGGCCGCAGGCGCCGGTCGCCCCGCGTCTCGTTCGGCGGGGCGAGCAGGCCATGCACCTCCATCTCGCCCAGATACTGGCTCAAAGTCTTGCGGTTGATTTCAACATGGGGCGTCAGCGCCGCGATAAGCCGGCCCGGCGTCAGTTCCGGAGCGTCCGGCTCCGTCTTCGCCCGCATCGCCAGCGCGAAACTGGTCTGGCTGACGAGCCAGCGCCTATGCGAGGCCATGTGCCGCGCGATCCGCGGCGTCTGCGCCTGCACGTCGAGCAGCATCGTCGCCACCACTTTCTGCGCGGCGAAGAAATGCGGATTACTCGCAATCGCGTCGCGGCTGAGCGCGTGGCTGGAATTGGGGGAGCGCGAGCCGGACTCCGGCGCGTCTTCGACAGGCCGCCGGGGCGGCATTTGCGGGCCTTCGACCATCACGCCTCCCACGCTTTCGGTCACCAAAGCGGGGGCGTAGCAGGCCCGCGCAGCCATCCGAAATTAGCACGCTCGCGTGATAAGGCGAGGGTATCTTGTGATATTCCGCAAGTGGGGAGTGGTGCGGGTGAAGGGACTCGAACCCCCACGCCAAAGGCGCCAGAACCTAAATCTGGTGCGTCTACCAGTTCCGCCACACCCGCATCAGGGGCGTAATAGCAACAGCCTGCGGGCTCGGAAAGAGGAAGATGCGATTTTGCTCGTCTTAACGCGATGGTGAGGGTTAGCCTTTATCCAAAGGCGCGTCAGACGCCGAAGTTACGAGTAGGCAAGAGCAGGTATCGCCATGAGACAGGCACCAGGGCGGGGGGATGGCATGGCCATGCTCCGCCAGATCATCGAATCCAATCCACGCCACAGTCTTCCGGGCGCGGTCGGTCCGAATGTGACCGAGCGGGCAACGCCGCCCGAGGCGCGCAAGCCGAAGCCGGATCTCAGCGCGGGGATCGCCGCCGGGGCGCGGGTCTACACGCTGGACGGCGCCATTCCGATCGAGTTTCTCGAACCCGGCGACCGGATCGTGACGCGCAGCGGGACATGCAAGCTCAAGGCGTTGCGGGCGGGCGATTATGTGGGCGCGCTGATCCGGATCTCGCCCGGCGCGCTTGGCCATGATCGGCCCGGGGCGCCGCTCCTGATCGCGCAGGGGGCGCAGCTGATGATGCGCGACTGGCGGGTGCAGGTGATCTACGGCAAGCGCGAGGCACTTCTGCCCGCGCAATCGGTCGTCGACGGGCACTATGTCACGCTGGGCCAGGGGCGCGCGCGGCTCTTCGTGCTGGAATTCGAGACGCCCGAAGTGATCTATGTCGATGGTGTGGAAATGGCCGCTGCAGTGGCAAGCGTCGACGCCTGATCGACGCGGAATTCCCGACAATTTTCATAAGTCTCAGAGGGTTGCGAGGCGTCGTCTCGTCACATCTGCGATAGTGATTTGACATAAACGTGCCTGATCACGCGCTTGTGTTGACAGGATGATATGTCATTTGCATAGTCTTATTATGCACTAGGGGACGAGTACGCAGTTTCGCTGCGAAACGCGTGGTTAAATCTGTTCGGAGATTTTGATGACGGCACCTTTGCGAAATGCAGAGGCGATCTTGCATTGCGCGGGTTGCGCTGGACGTAACCATGGCGTTTGCGGATCCCTCTCGGATCGAACCCTCGCCCGGGTCGCGCAACGGGCGCGCGCGATCTCCGTCGCGGCCAATGACCGGCTTTGCGAGGAAGATGTCTCCTGCCACCACATCGCGCTGGTTCAGAGCGGCATGTTGCGGATGCAGAGCCATTCGCTCGCGGGGCGTCGCAAGATCACCGGGCTCGTCGTTCCGGGCGACAGCATCGGTCAGATCATCCGGGGCACGCGGGACACCGCGATCGAAGCCGTGATCGAAACCAGACTTTGCCTGTTCGAGTCGGCCAATTTCGCTCAGCTGATCGAGCAGGAGCCCGAATTGCGCCGCGCGCTATGTCATCAGGCGGAAAACTGGACCGAGAAAGCGCGGCGTTTGAGCTTGCTTCTGGGTGCCTATGGGCCTGCGAGCCGACTGCGCGCGCTGCTGCTGCTGGCGCCCAGTATCATGCCTTGGAAAGCCCTGCCTGACGGGGGTGGCGTGTTGACGATGCTGCTGCCGCGTCAGGACATCGCCGATCTCATCGCCACGACGCAGGAGACGGTCAGCCGCTCGCTGCATCAGTTCCAGAAAGACGGGCTGATCGATATCCTGAACGCTAGGCAATTCCGCCTGAACGACCTCGAGGCCCTGTCCGAAGGGCTGGAGGAGATCTTGCACCACTGAGCGCGCTCACTCGTCGCGCATCTCCAGCGAATTTCCCGAGATTTCGATGAGCCTCTCCAGATTGGCGAGCTCGACATCGTAAGGCGTGACGATCCGGATCGCGCCCGCGCGCTCGAGCTGGTGAAACGCCCGGCTCAGCGATTCCGGCGAGGTGCCCAGCAGATGCGCTATATCGACCCGCTTGATATGGATATGCAGATTCAGCTGGATGGGCGCATGCGCGGTGCCTTCCAGGGTCCGGTATTTGTGGCGGCTCAGGATGATCAGGAGCGAGGCGAGCCGCTCGACGACTTTCGAGCTGCCCAGCACCATCACCCACTCGCGCGCGGCGTCGAGCTCGTCGAGAATGCTCAGCAGGAACAGCCGCTCCGCCTCATGCGAGCGGGCGATGATCGCTTCGAATTTCTGCCGGTCGCAGGTCAGAACCGCCCCGTCGCTGAGCGCCTCGATCCGGTAGCCGGATGGGCCGTTGAAGGCGCGCCCGAACATGTCCGACGGCGTGATCAGCCCGATGATGTGGCGGTGCCGGTCCTGCAGGGTTTTCGACATGGCGAGAAACCCGTCGGTCACGAAGCCGATCCGGTCAGCGACCTCGCCGTCTTCGATCAGCACATCGCCCGGCGAAAAGCGAATGCTTTGCCAGAGCGGCATCATCTCGCTGCGCAAATCCTCCGGGAGTACGTCGAGCAGGCGCTGCAATTTGCCCTGCGCCACCACGCCCTCGATCTCGACCGGCTGTCCGGATTTCGGATGCTCGTTCATGCGTCTCCTCTCCCTGTCGCGGGAAGGATTCTAGTCCGGGTCAGACCGGGATGCGAGAGCTACGAGGTCGAAAAGCCGGGAATGTGCCGCTCTTTTCTGCGCCTCTGATCATGAAGTTGCAGGAAAAATCGCGCGGCACGGGTAGCACGTTGATCGGCATCAAAGAATCACGCTGAACAGTCGCGGTAAAATATCTTGCAACAAAGGAGAGACAGATGAAAAACCTGCTTATCATTCTTGGCGTGACTGCGGCTCTGGCTGGCTGCGAGACGATGACCGGTCCGGCAGCGTCCGACATGACCGATGAGGCTATGATGGCCCCGGCGGGCACTTCGACGGACACCACGGACACCTCGGGTACGCACACCAACACGAACACGCAAGATCGTTCGCGCGAGCAAGCGTCGCAATAATCTGACACGGGCGGCGAGGGGCTGATGCATCTCGCCGCCCGCATTGTCTGGGGCGCGCGACCTCAAAGGGGTGACAATGACCGAAGGCCATATCGACGGGCGCAAACTGCGGCGCGCCTGGCGTTTTCTGTGCGGCGGGGCGATGGCCCTGCTGCTTGTCTTGGGGCCCGGTCCCGCGGTCGCGGAGGCTCCCGTCGCTGGTGCTATCACCGACGCGGCGCTGTTGCAGGTGCTGCGGTCGGGCGATTGGCCCGCGGCGGAGGCAGCGGCGCGCGCGCGCTTGGCGCGCAATCCAGACGATGTGGGCGCGCTTGTCGTGCTGGCGCGGGCGCTGCGCGGGCAGGGCGACGCGGCAGGCGCGAAGGCGGCGGCCACCCGCGCCAATGCGCAGGCCCGGACGCAGCAGGAAAAATATGTCAGCGCGGTCGAGATGGTGGCGGCGAGCTACGATCTCGGGCATCCGTTCGCAGCCCAGCTCTGGCAACGCCGCGCGATCGAAATGGCGCCCAATGATGCGGTGCGCGCGTCGAGCGTGCGGGACTATCGCGTCCTGTCCGCGGCCAATCCGTGGAGCTTCTCCGTCGCTTTCGACGCGGGCGCGTCGAGCAATGTCAACAATGGCAGTTTGGCCGATACGGTCGATATCGGCGGCATCGACTTCACGCTCAATCCCGATGCGAAGGCGCTGTCGGGCTATGAAATTTCGCTGTCGCTGAAGGCGCGCTACAAATTCGCAGGGTTTGGGGAGTTGCCCGCGAGTTTCGGGGCGCAGATCTACACCAAACAGGTGGTCCTGTCGGGCGATGCGAAGGACTCGGTGCCCGATGCGCATGGCTCGGATTACGCGTTCAGCGCGATCGAGGTGACGCTGGGGCAGGCGCTCAGCCCGGCCGATGCGCCGCTGCGCTATCGCCTCGATCTTCTCGCGGGCAAGAACTGGTATGGCGGCGACGACCTGAGCAACTATCTGCGGGTTTCGGGCAGCGCGCAGTGGGGCGATCCACGGCGTTCGCTCACGCAGGTGACGCTCTCTGGCGAACGACAGTTGCGCCTCGACAATTTCCGCAACTCGGCGAATGTGGTCACCGCGAGCCTGAGCCATCACCGGCGGCTTGAGGGAGGGGATCGGCTGGGGCTGTCCTTTGCCCTGCGCGACGCGTCCTCGGAGGCGGTCGAGATCGATCATCGGGCGATGCTTGCGGGCGTGTCTTACGATTTCGCCAAGCCTTTGGCCGGGACCGTCACCGTCGGCGCGGCGCTGGAACTGGAACGGCGCGACTATGACGCGACGCTTTACGGGCCCGGCGCACGGCGCGACACGCGCGGGCGGCTGGCGCTGCAATTCGGGTTCCCGAAGCTCGAGTTCTACGGCATCTCGCCCACCCTGCGGCTGGAGGGCGAAGAGACCCGCTCAAATGTCGATTTCTACGACAGCTCGCAGGTGAAATTGCGGCTCGGACTGCGGTCGAATTTCTGACCTCGCGCCCCGGTTTGGGGCTTTCATCTGTAAATATTGCGATTTCTGCAACTAAATGGCCACGCTGCCCATCTCCTCTCGATTTCGTTGACACACATCAATGCGAATCACGAAGAACTCACGGGAATGTGAGCCGTGGCTGACGGTAAATTCGCAGTGAAATCAGAGAGATAAGTCTCTATTTCCTGACTGGACGCCATTTGACGTGGGGACGCGGCGGATGACGGGAGGGCAGGTGCCTGAGGGGTCATCGGTTCGCTCATATGGATAGAGGGGACGCAGATATGGCGACACAAATTGACCCGAGTAACGTCGACGATTGGGACGAACCGCTGAACACCGACCCGATGTTCCGTTCGTCGCATGTTTTCAGCACGGCGGATATCACGGTGACCTTCGACGGGATGACGGTCGGGAACTCCGAAGACCCGCAGGCGGTCTTTGATACCGTCGACGATCCGAACGATCCCGAGGATACCAAGACCACCAAGGAGGGCGTGACGCTTTATCCGATCGACAGTGAATTCGGCTATTACGTCAGTGATTTTCAGAATGCCGAGCAGAAAGAGCTCGATGGCGACTATGCCGAGGGTTGGGCGGGTGATGTCTACGACTCCGAGGGCAATCAGCTTGGTCTCGTTATCTCGGATTCACCCACCGACACGTTCAAGACGCCCGCCGTGTACGGCACTTGGCTCGCGGGTCTGGGCGGCAACACGGTGAAGGCCTCGACCGAGCATTACGTCGTGATGCAGAACATCCTGTCGGACCAGCGTTTCCCGGGGGATACCGAGGCGCTCTATCCGCTCGACGACGAGCTTTTCATCGTCGGCGGTGAATATGATGGGAAGTCGGTGCGCGGCCTGCTCGAGGGAGAATATGAAGGCATCACGATCACCGACACCAACGGTGACGGCAAGGTCGACATCAAGGATATCCTCTCCGCCAACGAAACCGAGATCGACAGCAATATCGCGGTCAGCAGCGACTACTCGGTGACGCTGAAGGATGACGGAAAGCTGCTCTATCGCTGGGGTAACACGATCAAGAAGCCCAATGACGTGCGTCTTGAAGCGACGATGGACCTGCCCGACGAGTGGAGCGAGTATAACCCCTACACCTCGCTGCGTAACATCTACCACGTGACCGAGGCCGAGCTGGTCGTGCATCATACGATCACCAACAACCCCAACGACCAGATCCGTCCCGAGGATTTCGAGAACGAGGCCGCGATCGGCACGTTGCCGGAATATATCATCGTGCCGGACTACAACCTCGACGGGCAGGGCGCCCGTGAGGTCTGGATCACCGCCGATGACTACTATGCGGGGGATGGCACGCTCTACGAGGCAGGCACGATCCTGCGCGACGATCTTCTGGCGCAGCAATGGGCAGCGAGCGATCTCGCGACGATCGGGGCCGAGGATGGGGCGGCGGGCTTCACCAATGCCTGGTACACCACGATGGACCGCGAGCCCTTCGAGCCGGTGCTGAACGAAGATGGCACCGAATATGCCGATAGCGGTCCGCGCTGGCGTCTGAAGACCGACAAATATGGGCAGGATCTGCCCTCGGTGGTGATCCCGATCGACCCGAGCGACGAGCCGCCTCCCACCAATGACGAGGTGAAATACGAGGTCGGCGCAGAGACCCAGACGGTGATCAACCTGCTCGATTGGGGCTATCCCGCCCAGCCGCTCTCGGTCAGCTCGGGCTGGCAGGACAAGCCCGGCGAGGTGTCTGTCAACGGGATGAACTATTCCGACGGCTTCGATATGGCGGTCTACATCAAGGGCGACATCAAGCCCGCGACGATCTACAGCGCCGAGCTGCTGATGGATTACGAGCTAGTCACGCCCTACGCGGTCGGGGCCAATGTCGTCGGCACGGACGGGAATGATTTCCTTGTCGGGATCGGCTCGAACGCCTTCACGGGCGGCGCGGGCACCGATCTCTTCGTGCTCAGCTACGGCTCCTCGGTCGGGGGCGTGCCGCTGACCGCGAGCACGATCAGCGATTTCGAAGTTGGCACCGATGCGATCGGCCTGATCGGGCTGGGCGTCTCGGACACGAATTTCGCCGACAACATCTCGCAAGTGGTGAATGGGACCAATCTTGAAATCTACCTCGACACGGATGGGGCCGAAATCGGTGCCGACCCGGTTCTGATCGCGACGCTGACCGACGTGGCGGGCGATCTCGGGCCGAGCGGAGGGCTTGTCATGGAGGAAGACTTCCTTCTGGCCAACCCGGGTGCGGGCGATGATCCGGGCACAACGGGCCCCAACGAGATCATCGGCACCGATGCGAGCGAGACGCTGATGGGGACCCCGGGCGACGACATCATCACGGCGCTGGGCGGAAACGATATCCTCTACGGCCTTGCGGGCACCGACCTGCTCGACGGGGGTGCCGGGCTCGACCGTCTCTATGGCGGTCTGGACGCGGATGGGTTCGTCTTCGCAGAGGGCACCACGCTCGACATCGTCTACGACTTCGAAGACGGGGTCGACATGATCGCACTCGACGGGGGGCTGACCTTCGCCGACCTCGAGATCACCAGCTACCGCACGACGGGCACTCAAATCACCGCAGGTGACGACCGGATGATCCTGCGCGATGTGGATGTGAGCCTGATCACCGAGGATGATTTCACAACTGTCGATCAATTTGTCGCCGACATGACGCTCGTGAGCGTCTGATCCGGGTTTCTAGAAGGACAATACGAATGAACAACAAAGTAACTTTCATCGCACTGGCGGCTGCGGCCGCCACTCTCTCGGCCTGCGGCGGCAGCGGAACCACGGTCAACACCGCCCCCACCTATGCGGAACTCGTGGCGCGCGCCGATACGGCGGCGGCTGGGGTCGTGGATCTGAGTACCGGGGATGTGACTGGCGGACGCGACGATGTGCCGAATTCGGGTACGGCCAGCTACACCGGTTACGTCAAGGGCGACCTTGACAGCGGCGGGACGTTAATCGGCGAGCTATCGCTCGACGCGAATTTCTCGGGCGGGACGGTCACCGGCTCGGCGACTAATTTCCAGCACTCGACGAAGGACGCCTATACCGGCTCGCTTACGCTTTCCGGCGGGACGATCACCGATAGCGGCGTTGTCGGGACGGCCGATACCTTCGGAGGTAGCCTCGATGGGACGCTCTCCAACGGTGGCACCGATTACACCACCTCGATTTTGCTCGACGGCGAATTCGTTGGCGGGAGCGGAGCAACGCTGCCCGACAATATTGCTGGCTATGCAGACGGCACGCTTGATGACGGGGTGACGAACGATGCGTTCACCGGGGCGTTCATCACCACGCAAACGCCCTGACCGACCCCACTTTCATCAGTGGTACCGGAAAGGCCCGGCGGAGCGATCCGCCGGGCCTTTCTCTTTCCTCCCTCGCGGCGCAGTAACCTGACCCCGATCACGAAAAGGGCCCGGCAGGATACCTCGCCGGGCCGTTCATCTTGATCGTGTGGGACGCTGCGTGAAGCGGAACCCTTGGCCCCCCTCATTCCCCCCGGAAGGCGCGGTTGAAATAGACCGTCAGCGGCTGGGTCAGGTAGGAGAGCGGCGTGCGCGCGTCAGTCTTGAGGAAGGCTTCCACCGGCATGCCGGGCATCAGCTTGACCTCGGGCAGGGCGGTCAGCGCTTCCGGGTCGGGCTCCACCGTCGCCTCGTAATAGGTCTCGCGGTTCGCCTCGTCAGTCTGCACGTCGGGCGAGACCCGCAGCACCTCGGCCGGGATCGCGGGCGTGGTGCGGCGATTGAAGGTCGAGAATTGCAGCGAGACCTGCTGGCCGGAATAGACCTGATCGATGCTCGTCGGATCGACGCGGACCGAGACGTAGAGCGGCTGATCGCTCGGCACGAGGAACATCATCGGCTGAGCCGGCTGGATGACCGATTGCAGCGCGAAGACCTGCGAGCCGAACACCACGCCATCGACCGGCGCGCGCACGTCGAGCCGTGCGAGCTTCTCGCGCAGGGTGTTTTCGCGTTCGACCAGAGAAATCTCGTTATATTGCAGGTCGCGCAGCTGGGTGATCGCGGCCTCGCGGCGATCCTCGGACAGGCCCACCACCTCGATCTCGAGCGACGAGATCCGCACGCGGGCCTCCGCGATGACCGAGTTCAACCGCCCGATCTCGCCGGTCAGCTTGGCATGTTCGCGCTGGGTGGCGAGCACGCGCGAGGCTTCCATCAGCTTGCGTTCATAAAGGCTCTGCTTGTCCTTCAGCTCCTGCGACACGAGGTCGAGCTGCTCCATTAGCGAGACGCGCTGCGCCTCGACGCCTTCGATCTGCTTTTCGATCTGCTGCTGTTGCTCGCGTAGCTGGTTGATCTTCTTGGCCATCGTCGCCTGACGCGCGGCAAAGAGGTTGCTCTGGCCCTCGCGTTGCTGGGCGACCTGCTCGGGATCGAGCATCGGGAAGTCGGGCAATACGGTAAAATCGACCTTTGCCAGATCGTCGCGCTCGGCGGCGAGCCGGGCCTTGCGCACCGCGATCTCCAGAAGCTGTGCCTGCACAATCGCAAGCTCCGAGCGCAGGAAGGTCCCGTCGAGGCGCAGCAGCACGTCGCCCGCATGCACCTGATCGCCGTTATGGGCGAGGATTTCGCCCACGACGCCACCATCGGGGTGCTGGATCACCTGCCGTTCGCTCTCGACCTTGACCACGCCGCGCGACACGACCGCGCCGTTGATCTTCGCGCCGACGCTCCAGGCGCCCATGCCGCCGACGAGGAGGGTGATCGCGCCGAAGCCTGCGGCGAGCAGAAGTCGGCTATTTGCGAAATCGGAGGATTTGCTCATTTCTCGGCCCTCATCGTCAGAATCCGTTGCACGTCCTGCGCGTTCTTGATCATCGACTGGATGACCTCGTCGCGCGGCCCCTGCGCGGTGATCTGGCCGCTTTCGAGGATCACGAGGCGCGAGCAGGCTTTGATCGCATTGGTGCGGTGGGTCATCAGCACGACCGATTTACCTTCCTCGGTCATCGCCTTCACCACGGCGTTCAGCGCCTCGGAGCCCTCGGAATCGAGTGCCGAGTTCGGCTCGTCGAGCACCAGAAGCACCGGATCGTTGTAGAGCGCGCGGGCCAGACCCAGCCGCTGGCGCTGGCCGCCCGAAAGCTGCGCGTCGCGCGCGCTGATATGGGTGTCGTAGCCCTTGGGCAGTTGCAGGATGATCTCGTGGATATGCGCTTTCTTTGCGGCGGCCACGACCCGCTCGGCATCCGGAGATTGCGCCATCTGCGCGATGTTCTCGGCGATGGTGCCATCGAAGGTTTTCACCACCTGCGGCAGGTAGCCGATGAACTGGCCCAGCCGCTCGGGGCTGTATTGGTCGAGCTTGGCGGCGGCGAGGCGCACTTCGCCCGCAGTGGGCGAGACGAGACCCACAAGCGCCCGCGCCAGCGTCGTCTTGCCCGAGCCGCTCTTGCCGATCACGCCGATGGCTTCGCCCGGCGCGACATCGAAGCTGACATTGAACAGGATCGGACGCTCGCCGCGCTTGCGCGAGACCGAGACGCCGCGCACGGAGAGATTGCCGGTCGGCGCGGGCAGTTCGGTCGGCTTGCGCGCCTCGGGCACCGAGCCCAGAAACGCCCGCAGCGCGGCCCAGCCGTTGCGCGCGCGGTGCAGCAGCGTCCATTGGCCCAGCACCTGCTCGACCGGGGCGAGCGCGCGGCCCAGCAGGACCGAGCCCGCGATGATCGCGCCCGCCGTCATCTCATGTTGCAGCACCAGATAGGCGCCCACCGCCAACACTGCCGATTGCAGCAGCATCCGGAAGCCCTTGGAAAATGCGCCGAACGCGCCGGTCCAGTCGGCCGCGCGCAGCATCTTGCGCTGACCTTCGGTCTGGGTGTCCTGCCAGCGCGCGCGCATGGTCTCTCCCATGCCCTGCGCCCAGAGGTAATCGGCCCCGTCCTCGACCTGACGCGCGATCTGGTTGCCCGCGAAAGAGGTGCCCTGCGCCTCGGTCAGGCGGGTCTGGGTGAGCCAGTGGTTGAGCAGCGAGGTCACGACCAAAAGCGCACCGCCCGCCAGCGCCAGCCAGCCCAGAAGCGGGTGGAAGATGAAGATCGCCGCGGCGAAGACCGGCGTCCACGGAATGTCCAAGAGCGACAGCAGCACCGGCGAGGCGAAGACGGTTTTCACCGCATCGAGGTCCTGCAACGCGCTCGCGCCCTTGTCGGTGCGCCCGAGCGCTGCGCGCTCCAGCGAGGCGCGGAAGACCCGGTCGGAGAGGTTGGCGTGAAGCCGTGCGCCGACCCGCGCCATCACGCGGGCACGGACGAATTCCAGAATGGTGTAGAACAGGTAGAGGAACACCACGAGGCCGAACAGCGCGACCAGCGTCTCTTCCGAGCGCGAACCGATCACCCGGTCATAGACCTGCAACATGAAAAGCGGCCCGGTCAGCAGCAAAAGATTGGTGAAAAAGCTGAACAGAACAGCCGAGCCGATCAGCCCCCGGCTCCCGGAAAAAGCGCGCCGCATTTCCGACCGCGCGCCCGAAGAAGAAAGTCCCACGCCAATACCCCAAAGTTGCGTATCCCCGCGTTCATTTTCACGACGCGGTGAGGGGTATCATTGATTGATATCAATTTTGCGCGAGGCGGGTCGAAAAAGCTGCGCGGGCAGCCGGGCGCGCGGGTAGCGTCAACCCTGCGCCATCAGCGCGCGCAGCACCTGCGGGACCGCTTCGGGCAGGTCCTCGGCGATCAGGCCGGGGCCGAACCTGCGCGCGGCCTCGACATGGAGCCAGGCGGCGGAGGTCGCGGCGTCGAAGGGTTTGAACCCGCGTGCAAGCAGCCCCGCGATCAGCCCCGCCAGCACATCGCCTGCGCCCGCGGTCGCAAGCCAAGGCGCTGCGCGGTCCTGCGTCGCCGAATGCAGCGCCACGCGCCCGTCGGGGTCCGCAATCGCGGTGTCGGCCCCTTTGAGCAGCACCGTGCAGCCCGCGCGCGCAGCGGCTTCGCGGGTTGCGTCCAGCTTGGAGTAGGTCGGGTCGTCGCCCGACAGCTTCTCGGCCAGATCGGGGAACAGCCGTTTGAACTCGCCCGGATGCGGGGTCAGCACGCAGGCCTCATGGAGCTGGCCGAAGAGCACGCTCGGATCCTCGGCAAAGGCGCTGAGCGCATCGGCATCGAGCACCGTCGCCCGTTTGCCCCAAAGCGCGGCCAGCACCATCTCCTGCGCGCGCGCCATGCCCAGACCGGGGCCGAGGCAGAGCGCGTTTAGCCGCTCGTCGCCCAGCATCCCGCGCAAACTATAGGCGTCGGGCAGGGCGCTCAGCATGATCGCGTCGAGATGGGCGGCATTCTCGGTCAGCGCCTTGGGCGGGCAGGCGAGCGTCACCAGCCCCGCGCCGATCCTGAGCGCCGCGCGCGCCGCCATCCGTGCAGCCCCGCCTTTGCCCGCGCCGCCCGAGAGCACCAGCGCATGACCGTGGCTGTATTTGTGGCCCGCCTGCTTCATCAGGAAATTCGACGGGCGGTCGATCAGCCGCGCGGCGCCGGGGGTCGCATCCTGCGGCAGCCCGATATCGGTCACGACCAGATGGCCGCGCATCGACGCGCCGCCGCCGGGCCGGTCGGGCCCGTCCGAGGGGTCGAGGTAATGGCCGCATTTCGCGCGGTGGAAGCTGACCGTCAGATCGGCGGGGAAAGCGCCGCCGAGATTGCGCCCGCTATCCGAGGAAATCCCGCTGGGAATATCGACCGCGACAAAGCGCGGGCGCGGTCCCGAGGGATTGGAAAAGCGCCGCGGATAAATCCCGCGCCATGTCTTCGCGGTGTCGTCGGGCATCGGGCGGGTCAGGCCGGTGCCGAACAGCGCGTCGATCACCAGCCCGCCCTCCATCTCGTCGATCCGGTCCTCGATCGCGGCATCATCCCAGGGCAGGACCGCGCCGATCTGCGCCCAGCGGTCGTGATTGGTCTGCGCATCGGGGGGCAGGCGGGTCGGGTCGCCATAGGCGTAGCAGGCGACGGTCCAGCCGCGCTCGGCCAGAAGACGCGCTATCACGCAGCCGTCGCCGCCATTATTGCCCGGTCCGCACAGCACCACCGCCTGCGACGGCCCCGGATCGGGCCAGCGCGAGAAGATCGCCGTGACGACGCTTTCACCGGCGCGCTCCATCAATTCAAGGCCCGTCACCGCGCCGCTCTCGATCTCGGCGCGTTCGCATTGGCGCATTTGGCTCGCGGTCAGGATTTCGGGCATGGTCCTCGGGTCTTCAAAGGAATCGTTTTCAAACTGCTGCTTTTTTGTGCTACTTGCACGAATTGCGGGCGCGGCTTTCGGAATTCCGATCCCCATTCCGCTCCCGTCCAGCCTAGCCGATTGCGGGGGCTTTGGGAAAGTGGTCTGAGGGGGTCGGAACGAAGACCTGATGGAGGAGTCGGCGGCATGAAAAAGGTGGAGGCGATCATCAAGCCCTTCAAACTCGATGAAGTGAAAGAAGCACTTCAGGAAGTTGGTATTCAGGGCCTTTCGGTGATCGAGGTGAAAGGGTTCGGACGCCAGAAGGGCCATACCGAGCTTTATCGCGGCGCCGAATATGTCGTGGATTTCCTGCCCAAGGTGAAGATCGAGATGGTGCTGCCCGACGACCTCGTCGACGCCGCCATCGAAGCGATCACGAATGCCGCGCGCACCGAGAAGATCGGCGACGGCAAGATCTTCGTCTCTCCGATGGAGCAGGCGATCCGTATCCGCACCGGCGAGTCGGGCGACGACGCGCTGTAACTTCCGCCATTCCCGCCGGGCCTCGTTGCGGGTCCGGGGATAACCCAAGCTCAACGAAAGGGTAATGTGACATGAGCATCAAGGACGCTCTCAAACTGATGAAGGACGAAGACGTCGAATACGTCGACGTTCGCTTCACCGATCCGCGCGGCAAGCTGCAGCACGTGACGCTGATGCATACCGAGGTCGACGAAGATTTCTTCGAAGAAGGCTTCATGTTCGACGGCTCCTCGATCGCGGGCTGGAAGTCGATCGATCAGTCCGACATGAAACTGATCCCGGACGCGTCCTCGGTCTATATTGACCCCTTCTACGCCGAGAAAACCATGTGCGTGCACTGCACCGTGGTCGAGCCCGACACCGGCGAACCCTATGCCCGCGACCCGCGCGGCACCGCCGAGAAGGCCGAAGCCTATCTCGTCGCCTCGGGCATCGGTGACTCGGCCTTCTTCGGTCCGGAAGCGGAATTCTTCCTCTTCGACGACGTGAAGTTCTCGGTCTCGATGAACAAGGTCTCCTACGAGGTCGACGCGCTCGACGCAGCCTGGAACACCGACACCGATTACGAGATGGGCAACATGGGCCATCGTCCGGGCGTCAAGGGCGGCTACTTCCCGGTCAACCCGGTGGATGACGCGCAGGACCTGCGTTCGGAAATGCTCTCGACCATGAAGCGCATGGGCATGAAGGTCGACAAGCACCACCACGAAGTGGCTTCGTGCCAGCACGAGCTGGGCCTGATCTTCGGGACGCTGACCAAGCAGGCCGACGACATCCAGAAGTACAAATACGTGATCCACAACGTGGCGCACGCCTATGGCAAATCGGCGACTTTCATGCCGAAGCCGATCGCGGGCGACAACGGCACCGGCATGCACGTGAACATGTCGATCTGGAAGGACGGCAAGCCGCTGTTTGCAGGCGACAAATACGCCGACCTGTCGCAGGAAGCGCTGTACTTCATCGGCGGCATCCTGAAGCACGCGAAGTCGCTCAACGCCTTCACCAACCCGTCGACCAACTCCTACAAGCGTCTGATCCCGGGCTTCGAGGCTCCGGTTCTGCGCGCGTATTCGGCTCGCAACCGCTCGGGTTGTGTCCGTATTCCGTGGGCTGAATCCCCCAAGGCAAAGCGCGTCGAAGCCCGTTTCCCCGATCCGTCGGCGAACCCCTACCTGTGCTTCTCGGCTCTGCTGATGGCTGGTCTCGACGGCATCAAGAACAAGATCGATCCGGGCCCGTCCTCGGACAAGGACCTCTACGATCTGCCGCCGGAAGAACTGGCCTCGATCCCGACCGTTTGCGCCTCGCTGCGTGAAGCGCTCGAGACGCTGGAAGCCGATCACGAGTTCCTGCTGGCCGGTGACGTGTTCACCAAGGACCAGATCGAGGGCTACATCGCGCTCAAGTGGGAAGAAGTGTACGCGTTCGAGCACACCCCCCACCCGGTGGAATACAAGTACTACTACTCCTGCTAAACGGGAGAGGGACAGTGATGGGAAGGGGCGTCCGGTCGGGCGCCCCTTTCGCTTTTGAGCCTGAGATATCTTTGGGCCTCCGATATGGCGGTTTCGCATCGGCGGACGCCGGGTAAGGCCCCGCCACTTGACAGACGCACCCGCGCCGCCCATCTGTCGGGCCTTGGCTGCCGGATGCCTGCCGCCCGCGGGGTGTTTCCCTTGGTGAAATCCGGTTCACGATCGCTCTCCATTCTTTCGGGGGCTCTTCGGCAATGCGGGCCCCGAGGCGGTGGATTATCCCCGTGGAGACGAGACGATGACTGTGAATACAGTGAAAGACGTGAAGGCGCAGGCGCGCCGTCTGGCCGATGCGATGGCGCGCGCGGGCAATCCCGTTGCGCTGTCGAAAGCCTATGAGCTGACCGCGCAGGCGGCGGGTCATGCCGATTGGAACACGATGGTGGCGGCGCTCAAGCGCGCCGAACCCGCGACGCAAACGCCGGGCTATGCCTTGGGCGATACGGTGCGCGGGCGCTATCTGGGCCATCCGGTGAGCGGGCGCGTCCATGCGCTGCGCCGCAAGGGCGCGACCCATTACGACATCGAGATCGCGCTGGACGAGCCGGTCGATGTGGTTGAAAGCCCGGCCTTTTCCTCGATGCGGCGGCGCGTGCGTGCGACCATCGGCGCGGATGGGCGTTCGATCGGGCGGCGCTCCGACGGGGTCGCGCATCTCGAACTGGACTGAGCAGAAGGGGCGCATCCAGCGCCCCTTTTTCTTTGCGCGCGGCTGGGGCAGGATCGTCCGGCGAGATGGCGGGGAGGGATCATGCGCTCTGAGAAGGACAAGATGCTGGCGGGCGAATTGTATCGCGCCGAGGGCCCGGAGATCGAAGCCGATGTGGCACGGGCTGCTGCGTGGATGGATCGGTTCAACGCTACCGTCGCGCATAGTGCCGAGGACTGCCACGCGCAGCTGACGGAGCTGTTCGCGGACGTGGGGCAGGGCGCGCGTATCCGCCCACCATTTCATTGCGATTACGGCAGCAATATCCGGCTGGGGGCCGGGGTTTTCCTGAATTACGACTGTGTCATTCTCGATGTGGTTGCGGTCACGATCGGCGATCGGACGCAGATCGGGCCGAAGGTGCAGATCCTGACCGCCGATCATCCGCGCGATCCGGAGGCGCGCAGGACGGGGCTGGAATTCGGACGGCCCGTGCGGATCGGCGAAGATGTCTGGATCGGCGGCGGCGCGATCCTTCTGCCGGGTATCACGGTGGGCGATGGCGCGTTGATCGGTGCGGGGGCCGTCGTGACGCGCGATGTACCTGCCGGTGCCACGGTCGCGGGTAACCCGGCGCGGATCATCGGCAAGGCTTAGCGAAACTTGCCCCGCCGCGCCCTTCTCGCTAAGGGAAACCAAAGATCAATCAGGAGGATCAGGCATGAGCCGCGCATTCGTATTCCCCGGTCAGGGCGCACAGGTCATCGGCATGGGCAAGGCATTGGCCGACGCCTATCCCGCGTCGAAAGCGGTGTTCGAAGAGGTCGATGACGCGCTCGGGCAAAAGCTGAGCTCGCTCATCTGGGAAGGCGAGCAGGACGAGCTGACGCTGACCGCCAACGCGCAGCCCGCGCTGATGGCGACCTCGATCGCAGCCCTGCGCGCGCTGGAGGCCGAGGGCTATGCGGTGA
Source organism: Thioclava sp. F36-7 (assembly GCF_002020075.1). Classification (NCBI taxonomy): domain Bacteria; kingdom Pseudomonadati; phylum Pseudomonadota; class Alphaproteobacteria; order Rhodobacterales; family Paracoccaceae; genus Thioclava; species Thioclava sp. F36-7. The sequence continues at coordinate 125,691 of NZ_MPZR01000005.1, forward strand.
CTGACGCGGCCTATGTCGCGGGTCACTCGCTGGGCGAATATTCGGCGCTTTGCGCGGCGGGGTCGCTGAGCCTGGCCGATACCGCGCGCCTGCTGCGGGTGCGCGGCGATGCGATGCAATCGGCGGTGCCGGTGGGCGTGGGCGCGATGGCCGCGATCCTCGGGCTCGATTTCGAGACCGCGTCGAAAGTCGCGGGCGAGGCGGCGCAGGGCGAGGTCTGTCAGGCGGCGAATGATAACGATCCGAGTCAGGTCGTGATCTCGGGCGACAAGGCGGCGGTCGAGCGCGCCACGGTGCTCGCCAAGGAAGCGGGCGCGAAGCGCGCCGTGATGCTGCCGGTCTCCGCACCGTTCCACTGCGCGCTGATGCAACCCGCCGCCGATGCGATGGATGCCGCTCTGGCGGGTGTCGAGATCAAGGCGCCGGTGGTGCCGCTGGTCGCCAATGTCCGCGCCGAGGCGGTGAGCGACCCGGCCCTGATCCGCGAGTTGCTGGTCGAGCAGGTCACGGGCTCGGTGCGCTGGCGCGAGAGCGTGGCGTGGATGGCCGGTCAGGGCGTCGACGAGATCTGGGAAATCGGCGCCGGCAAGGCGCTGTCGGGCATGATCCGCCGGATCGCGAAAGAGGTGACCTGCCGCGCGGTCGGCACGCCGGAGGACATCGCTGCGCTGAAAGGCTGAGGGCCGCGCCGGGGGATCCTCCCCCGGACCCCCTGGGATATTTTCGCCAAGAGGAAGCTTAGGCCGACCGGTTCGAAAGCGAATTGGTCGGCTTTTTCATACGTTTGTGATCGCGATGCGCCTGTCGCTTTGATGCGCGCAACCATGGCGTGTGGCACTTAGAGTTCCCTAACGGCGCATTCGCTGCTAAGAGAGCGCCAACTTAGATAAGAGGTAGCATGATGTTCGATCTGAAAGGCAAACGCGCGCTTGTCACCGGGGCTTCTGGCGGGATCGGCGCCGAGATCGCGCGAGCCCTCCATGCGGGCGGTGCGTCGGTGGCACTGTCGGGCACGCGGGTCGAGCCGCTCGAGGCACTGGCTGCCGAGCTGGGCGAGGGCGCCTATGTCTGCCCCGCGAATCTGAGCGATCCGGAATCGGTCGAGGCGCTGCCGAAAGCGGCGATCGCGGCGATGGGTGGTCTCGACATCCTCGTGAACAATGCTGGCATCACGCGGGATCAGCTGACGATGCGGATGTCGGACGAGGATTGGCAATCGGTGATCGACGTGAACCTGACGGCGGCGTTCCGCCTGATGCGCGCGGTTCTTCGCCCGATGATGAAATCGCGCTGGGGCCGGATCATCAACATCACCTCCGTTGTCGGGCAGACCGGCAACCCCGGTCAGGTGAACTATGCGGCCGCCAAGGCGGGTCTCGTCGGCGCGTCGAAATCGCTCGCGCAGGAAGTTGCGACGCGCGGTGTGACGGTGAACTGCGTGGCGCCGGGCTTCATCGAGACGCCGATGACGGAAAAGCTCACCGATGCCCAGAAGGACGCGATCCTGTCGGGTATCCCGGCCGGGCGCATGGGCACGCCCGAAGAGATCGCGGCTGCGGTGCGCTACATCGCGAGTCCCGAGGCGGGCTACGTCACCGGTGCGGTGCTGCACGTCAATGGCGGCGGGACGATGGCCTGAGCGCAATGCCGGTCAAATTCTGACTGCGGCTGGCGTGACACAGCTTTGTGACCCAACGGCACTAAGGCGTTTGCTAGGCTAGAGAAACGTCTTGCCATGGCGCATCGCAATCGCTAAGAGCGCAGCAGATGAGCTTGGCGGGTCGCCACAGCTCTGAATTGCGGTCTTCGGGTTGACCCGGGGCGCGCGGGTTGAGACGCTCGTATTCGAGCAAGCATGAACGGGCTAGGCCCTATAAACTTTGAGGAATTGACATGAGCGACATCGCTGATCGCGTGAAGAAGATCGTCGTGGAGCATCTCGGCGTGGAAGAGGACAAGGTCACTGAGAGCGCCTCGTTCATCGACGACCTCGGTGCGGACAGCCTCGACACGGTCGAGCTGGTCATGGCCTTCGAAGAAGAGTTCGGCATCGAGATCCCCGATGACGCCGCCGAGAACATTCAGACCGTCGGCGATGCGGTGAAATTCATCTCGGAAGCGCAGTAAGCCTTTTACGACTGACGCTGAGAGAGAGTTAAGGGCGGCGCTTCGGGGAACCGGAGCGCCGCTTTTCTTTTGCGCAAGACGCGCGCATGCGTTGGGGGGAGGGTAGATGCGGAGTTTCGTCGCGATCGAGCTGCCCGACGCGCATGTCGAGGCCATCGAGCGGTTGCAGCAGGCTCTGGGTGCGGGTCGGATCGTGCAGCCCGAGAACCTGCATCTGACGCTGGCCTTTCTCGACGAGATCGACGCAGGCCAGCTCGAGGCGCTGGACGAGGGGCTGCGGGCCATCGACTTGGCGCCCGGGCCGGAGGTGGTGCTGGCGGGGCTGGAGATTTTCGGCAGTGCCGCGCGACCGGAGGCGCTGGTTCTGAGTGTGCATCCCGATCCCAACCTCGATCGCTGGCATCGTGCGGTGATGGGCGCTGCGCGTCTGGCGGAGATCGACCTGCCGCGGCGGCGGTTTCGTCCGCATGTCACCCTGGCGCGGTTCGGCAAGCGCGCATCCCCGGGGGATTTGCTGCGGCTGGGGCGACTCATGGCGGCGGAAGGCGCTGTGAAGCTGCCCGCTTTCACGCCCGAGCAGGTGGCCTTGATCCAGTCCACGCTGGGACACGGGCCGCCACGGCATGAGGTGTTGATGCGCTATCCGGATGAAAAATCTGTGCAATTCGCGAAGACCTGACCGAAAGTGCAATCGTGCCCGCGCGGCTGTTAACCCTTCGTTAACGAATTAGGCGTCCCTTGGAGAGGTCGCGGGTGCCTTATGAAAAATGCCCTTCTGCCCGCGCAGTTGAGGTCACGTTATGTCTGTGTTTCGCCGGGCTCGGGTTCTGATCCGTCCTCTTTTGGTTTTCGCCGCCGCGCTTGCGGGGTTGGCTCTGCTGGCGCAGGTAGCCACCGCGCTGTCGGGTGCGGACATGGTCGGTCGCGCGCTCACGTCGTGGAACGCGATGGGCGCGTGGACGGCGCTGGCAATTCTGGCGATGGCGGGGGCTATCGCGTTTCGGCGCGAGGCGCCGAATGTGGCGCGCGGGCTGGCGGCGGGAACGCTGTTGCTGTGCCTGTTCTCGAACTTTGCAGAGGTCTATGACCTGAGCGGCCCGGGGGCGATCGGGGGAGGCGCGGCCGCGCTCCTGGGGATCACCGCGGCGGGGTTCTTCGCGCTGGAGGCGGGCGCCTATCTGTTTGGAACGATTGCCTATCTGACGGTGTTCGGCGGCGCTTTGATGTACCTGCTGTCGCACAGTATCGCGACCAGTCGGCTGGCGGAGGGCGTGTCGATCGGGGCGGCGCTGGCGATCATGTGTCTCGCCTATGCGGGGCTCATCTGCCGCAGCGATCGTGGGGTGATGCGGGTGCTGCTCAACGAGCATGCCTCGGGACGGCAGGCACGGGCGCAGATGCTTCTGGGGGTCGTCGCGCCCTTCCTGCTGGGCACGTTCTACCTGCTCAGCGATCAGGGAAGTCAGGTGCGCGCGGAGCTGCTGTTGCTGGTCGCGACCATCGTGGGGGTGAATATCGGGCTGATCATCCTGATGGCCGTCTCGCTGGAGCGGGTGGATCATGCACGGCGCAAGGCCGAGCGGGAGCTGGTGAACCGGGCGATGCGCGACGGGCTGACGGGGCTGTTCAACCGAGAGATGCTCGGGCGGCGTTTCGCGCAGTATTTCACGCAGGGGATGCGCGAGCAGGTGCCTTTCACGGCGCTGATGGTCGACCTCGACCATTTCAAGCGGATCAACGATCTGGGTGGGCATTCTCTGGGCGATCGCGTTCTGCGCCGCACGGCGCGGGCGATGCGGGCGCAGCTGCGGCTGGAGGATACGATGGCGCGGGTCGGCGGCGAGGAATTCGCGGTGATCCTGCCGGGGGCAGGGCTGGTCGAGGCGCTCGAAGTGGCGGAGCGGCTGCGCGCCTGTGTGGCGGGGCTGCGTTTCGAGGATCAGTACGGCGCGGCGCTGCAGGTCACTGTCTCGATCGGGGTGGCCGAATGGGAGCGCGGCGAGGAGCTGCGGAGCCTCTATGCGCGCGCCGACGGGGCGCTCTACGCGGCGAAGAATGGCGGGCGCGACCGGGTGTTGCTGGCGCCGCCCACCGCTCAGATGCGCTGTACCGCGCAGGCGTTGCCACCCCTGACCACCGGGCGGGCGCCGCTGGCTGCGCCGAAGCGTCCGGCCCGGCAGCCTGAACCGGTTCGCGCGCCGATGCGCTAGCGCCCTCGCGCGCAGTTCTGCGCTGAACGACAACCCGCTTGTCACAATGGGTTATGATTGCGCCTTTGCGCGCCCCCGTGTATCAGGTCTGCCAAGATATTTGGCTGAGAAAGAGGTCGGGCATGCGTCGGGTAGTAGTCACGGGTCTGGGAATGGTCACGCCGCTGGCTTGCGGCGTCGAGGAGACCTGGTCGCGGCTTATCGCGGGACAATCGGGGGCGGGCGCGATCTCGCGCTTCGATGCGTCCAATGTGACCACGAAATACGCCTGCGAGGTTCCGCTGGGCGACGGGTCCGACGGCACGTTCAATGCCGATGACTGGATGGAGCCGAAAGAGCAGCGCAAGGTCGACGATTTCATCCTCTACGGGATGACCGCGGCGACGCAGGCGGTGAAGGATTCCGGCTGGGAGCCGCAGGACGAGGAAAGCCGTCTGCGCACCGGTGTGATGATCGGCTCGGGGATCGGCGGTCTCAGCTCGATCGCGGACACGGCCGTACTGATCAAGGAAAAGGGCGTGCGCCGCGTGAGCCCGTTCTTCATTCCGGGCGCGCTGATCAACCTCGTCTCGGGGCAGGTCTCAATCCGGTTCGGCTTCAAGGGGCCGAACCATGCGGTCGTGACCGCCTGTTCGACCGGCGCGCATGCGATCGGTGACGCGGCACGTCTGATCATGCTGGGCGATGCCGATGTGATGGTCGCGGGCGGCGCGGAAAGCCCGATCTCGGAGATCGGGATCGCGGGCTTCAACGCCTGTAAGGCGCTGTCCACGAAGCGCGGCAACGAGCCGGAAGCTGCGAGCCGTCCGTGGGATGCCGATCGCGACGGGTTCGTGATGGGCGAGGGCGCGGGCTGCGTCGTGCTGGAGGAATACGAGCACGCAAAGGCGCGCGGCGCGAAGATTTATGCCGAGGTACTGGGCTATGGCCTGTCGGGCGATGCCTATCACATCACCGCGCCGTCCGAAGATGGCGATGGCGGCTTCCGCGCGATGAAAGCCGCGCTGGAGCGGGCCGATCTGAACCCCGATCAGGTGGATTACATCAACGCGCATGGCACTTCGACCATGGCCGACGTGATCGAGCTGGGCGCGGTGCAGCGCCTGCTGGGCGACGCGGCAAGCAAGGCCACGATGAGCTCGACCAAGTCGTCGGTCGGCCACCTGCTGGGCGCTGCCGGTGCGGTGGAGGCGATCTTCTCGATCCTTGCGATCCGCGACCAGATCGCACCGCCGACGCTGAATCTGGAAAATCCGCCGGAAGAGGCCGTGATCGACCTCGCGCCGAAGGCTGCGGTCAAGCGCAAGATCGACGTCGCGCTGTCCAACAGCTTCGGCTTCGGTGGCACCAATGCGAGCCTCGTGATGGGCAAGGTGGATAGCTGATGTGGCGTAACATCGTCTCGAATTTCCTGACGCTGCTGATCGTTATTCTCGTCGCGCTTGGCGGGTTGGTCGCCTGGGCGAAGAACCAATATGTCGAGCCCGGCCCGCTGGCCGAGGCGATGTGCCTGCGCGTCGCGCCGGGCGAAAGCCTGCAGGGCGTGTCGTCCAGTCTGAAAGACAAGGGGGCGATCTCGTCCTCCTATCTGTTCCGCACGGGTGCGCAGTACGAGGAAAAGGCCGACAAGCTGAAATTCGGCTCCTACCTGATCGAGCCGAACGCCTCGATGCAGTCCATCGTCGGGCAGATCACCTCCGGTGGTCCGTCGACCTGCGGGTCGGAACTGGTGTTCCGGATCGGGGTGAACGGCAACGAAGTGCTGCTGCGCGAGCTGGACCCGACCACGGGCGACTATCAGAAGGTAGCGGAATACAATCCCGAGAGCGAGAAGCCGCCCGAAGGGTTCGAGGACAAGGCCGACCGTGCCGATGTCCGCACCCGCGTGACGGTGGTCGATGGTGTGACCAGCTGGCAGATCGTGCAGGGACTGCAGGAAGCGAGCTTCCTGTCGGGCAAGATCGACGGGGTGCCGGGCGAAGGCACGCTCGCACCTGACAGCTACGAGGTGACGCGCGGGGCCGACCGGCAGGCGCTGATCGGTCTGATGGCAGATCGCCAGTCGAAGATCCTCGCGGATGCCTGGGACGGACGCGCCGAGGGGCTGCCCTATGACAATCCGCAGCAGGCGCTGACGATGGCGTCGATCGTCGAGAAGGAAACCGGTGTGCCGCAAGAGCGCCCGGAAGTGGCGAGCGTCTTCATCAACCGCCTCGAGAAGGGGATGCGGCTGCAGACCGACCCGACGGTGATCTACGGTGTGACCGAAGGCAAGGGTGTGCTGGGCCGCGGTCTGCGCCAGTCCGAGCTGCGCAAGGCCACGCCCTACAACACCTATGTCATCGACGGGTTGCCGCCCGGACCGATCGCGAATCCGGGCAAGGCGGCCATCGAGGCGGCGATGCATCCCGATTCGACCGACTACCTGTTCTTCGTGGCCGATGGCTCCGGCGGACATGCGTTCTCGAGCACGATCGAGGAGCATAACAAGAATGTAGCGAAGTGGCGCGAGATCGAGAAGCAGCGTCAGGAAGATGCGTCAAGCAACTGATAAATCAGAAAGAACCCCGGTTTGCGCCGGGGTTCTTTTTTGACTGGAGCGCACAACCCAGAATTTAGAGCTTGACTTTGCGAACGCTCTCGGGTAGATATCTGACATGCTAGGAGAAGTGGGCAAGCGCCGCGGGGAAACCCGACGGCGTTTTTTCATGTCTCTCGAACGGACCAACTTGGAACGGGTGGGTTCGTCAGTGATGCAAGACAACAAAGTGAACGAGGCGGGGGCGCCGGTCGATCTTCTGGATCAGACCGAAGCGCTCTATCGGGACGTGGCCGAGGAGCTGGCGCAGGCGCTGCAGGGGGTGCGGCGCGGCGACATATCCGAGGCGAAAGCGGCGGTGCAGGCGGTCAAGGACCTCCGCACCGCTTTTCATTTGGTGATGGAGGAACGATCGCGTGTCGAGAAACTCCGCAGACAGCTGGCAGGTGTCGCCGCCGGACGCGATGGCGCGCTCGACTTCGATGCCGCCAGAGCTGAAATCGGGCGCCGCCTGGCTCGCCTCCGCGAAGCCTGAGAGCGTCGAGGCGTTTCTAGACGGGCTCGACGACAATGCATTGCTCGCGCTGCCCTGGATCTTCGAATTCTGGGCGTTGGATCATCAGCTTCCGCCCGAAGGGGATTGGAAGTCCTGGGTGATCATGGGCGGACGCGGCGCGGGCAAGACGCGGGCCGGGGCCGAGTGGGTGCGTGCGCAGGTGGAAGGCGCACGCCCGCTCGACCCCGGAAAGGCGCGGCGCGTGGCGCTGGTCGGCGAGACCTTCGATCAGGTGCGCGATGTGATGGTGATGGGGGAGAGCGGGATCTTGGCCTGCTCTCCGCCCGACCGCAGGCCCGACTGGGAGGCGGTGCGGCGCCGGCTCGTCTGGCCGAACGGGGCCACGGCGCAGGCCTTCTCGGCCTATGAGCCCGAGTCGCTGCGGGGCCCGCAATTCGACGCGGCCTGGGTCGATGAGCTGGGCTGTGCGGCGATCGACAAGGGGACGAACGAGCCGAACAAGTTCCTCGATCCGAAAAGCTCGGAAAGCGCGCTGCCGCATTACTCGGATGGGCGGCGCGATGACTACATCCAGATGCAATATCTGCGGGCGATGACCGAGTATTGGGGGGAAGCGGCCAACAATCCGATTTCGGAATATTACGGCGGTCCGATGGTGGATATGGCGCGCGCCCATGTCTGGGCGTGGGATGTGCGGCCCTATCCGCAATTTCCCGGTCTGCCGGAGGTATGGGACGACGCGGCGAACTACGCGCGGGGGCATTGGATTTCGGGGCGGGCGACGGCGCAGCCTCTGGCGCATGTCGTAGGCGAGATTTGTGCGCTCGCGGGGGTCGAAGTGTTCGATGTGAGCGCGCTGCACGGGGTGGTGCGCGGATATGCGATGCCCGGGGGGATCACACCGCGCGGTGCGCTGCAGACGCTGAGCCTGATCTACGGTTTCGATGCGGTGGAGCGCGACGGGGTGCTGGTGTTCCGGATGCGCGATGCGTCGGTCGATGCGGAGGTGCTGCCTCCGCTGCTGGCGTTGGATGGCGACGATCAGAGTCTTGAGACGCGTCGTGCGCCGGAGGCGGAGATCGCGGGGCGCGTGCGACTGGCCTATGTCGAGGCCGATGGTAGCTTCGAGACCCGCGCCGTGGAGGCGATTTTTCCCGACGAGGAAAACGGTCCCGCCTCTGCGAGCGAGGCGCCTCTGGCGCTGACGCGGGCGGAGGGAATGCGTGTCGTGAACCGCTGGCTCTCGGAGGCGCGGGTGGCGCGCGATACGGCGCAGTTCACGCTTCCGCCGTCGATGGGGTGGCTCGGGCCGGGGGATGTCGTGGTGCTGCAGACCGAGGAGGGCGCGCGGCGCTACCGGATCGACCGGATGGAGCGTGCCGAGGCGATCCGCGTGGAGGCGGTCCGGGTCGAGCCGGGGATCTATGAGGCCTCGGAGGAAACCGACGAGGTGGCGCGGATCGAGAGCTTCACGCCGCCTGTGCCGGTGACGCCGGTATTCCTTGATTTGCCGTTGCTGACAGGTACGGAAGACCCTTATGCGCCGCATCTGGCCGCCACGGCCAGCCCCTGGCCGGGGGCGGCCGCGCTGTATTCGGCGCTGGAGGATGCGGGCTATGCGCTTAATACCAAGGCCGAAACCCAAGCGGCGATCGGTGTGACACAGACAATCTTGCCGCATGCGCAGACCGGGCTCTGGGATCGCGGGCCGAGCCTGCGGGTGAAGATGCTGTCGGGGGCATTGGAGAGCGTGAGCGAAGAGGGTGTGTTGGCGGGGCTGAACGCGATGGCGATCGGGGATGGCTCGTCTGATCGCTGGGAGGTGTTCCAGTTCCGGGCCGCCGAGCCGGTCGAGCCGGGCGTCTGGGATGTCTCGATGCGCTTGCGCGGGCAGGCTGGGAGCGATGCGCTGATGCCCGGTGCGTGGCCGGAAGGTTCGGTGGTCGTGCTGCTCGACGGGACGCCGCGCCAGATCGAGGTGCCGCCGTCGGCGCGAAATCAAGCGCGTCACTACCGGGTGGGGCCCGCCGGTCGTGGCTATGATGATCCCTCCTATATTCATACGGTTCAAGCCTTTGCGGGCATCGGGCTGCGGCCCTTGTCGCCTTGTCATTTGTGCGCGCAGTCGCTGGGCGGGGATCTGCGGCTGAGTTGGGTGCGGCGGACGCGGATCGGGGGCGACGACTGGGAGGCGCTGGACGTGCCTTTGGGCGAGGTGTCGGAGCGCTATCGGGTGCGGGTGTTTGAGGGGCAGGCGATCCGGCGCGAGGTTGTCGTAAGCGCACCGGATTGGACCTATGGCGCGGCAGAGCGCAAGGAAGACGGGATGATCGGCGCGCCGAGCTTCGAGGTGGCGCAGATATCGGATGTCTTCGGGCCGGGGTTGCCAGCACCGCTGACCTGGACCGGGTGAGATGCGCGCGGTGCTGGACGGCGATCTGATGGCGCTCGCGCGGGTGGTGATGCTTTGGCCCGATGAGCAGCGTCCGGACCAGCTTCAGCGACTCCTCGACCGGGTTCACGCGGCGGACCTCTATTGCAAGCGATTCCGCCGCGCGCATCCGCACTGGGGGAACGGCTCGGTTCTGAGCATGGCGTTGGGCCTGCCTCGGGCGAAGGCCGGGCCGGGCGATCCGCGTTATCTGCACGCGCTGAGCTGTGTCTGTGCGGGGATGGCCGCGTGGCGCTTGACGCGACAGCCCCTTAAGCGAAATGACGAAACGTCCCTTCCTCTATTCGCCGGAAAGCCTATGTGTTAAGTTCTTGCGCGCGAAGAGGGAGTAATCCGATGAACAAGCAGATGGCCAAGGTTGCAACCGTCGATCCGGTCTGGACGCAGATTTGCGACGAGGCGCGGGCTGCGGTGCGTGACGAGCCGCTTCTGGGGTCCTTGATCCATGCCGGGCTCTTGCATCACCCGACGTTCGAACGGGCGCTGGCCTATCGTTTCTCGATGAAACTGGCCTCGGCGGAGATGAGCGAGCAGCTTCTGCGCGAGATCGCCGAGGAAGCTTTCGCTGCCGATCCTGCCTTGGGGCAGGCGGCGCGGGCCGATCTGGTGGCCGTGCACGAGCGCGACCCGGCCTGCCACCGGCTGATCCAGCCGCTGTTGTTCTTCAAGGGGTTTCAGGCGCTGCAAAGCTACCGGATCGCGCATTGGCTGTTCACGAACGGTCGCCGCGACATGGCCTATTTCGTGCAGATGCGTACCTCCGAGCTGTTCGGCGTGGACATACATCCCGGCGCGAGGATCGGGCGCGGCATCATGATGGACCATGCCCATTCGATCGTGATCGGGGAAACGGCTGTCGTGGGCGACAATGTCTCGATGCTGCATTCGGTGACGCTTGGCGGGACCGGCAAGGAAGACGAGGAGCGTCACCCGAAGATCGGCAATGGCGTGCTGATCGGGGCTGGCGCGAAGGTGCTCGGCAATATCCATGTTGGCGATTACAGCCGGATCGCGGCGGGCTCGGTGGTGCTGGAAGACGTGCCGTGCTGCAAGACCGTGGCCGGGGTGCCCGCGAAGATCGTCGGCGAGGCGGGCTGCGACCGTCCCGCGCGCGAGATGGATCAGCTTTTGCACAGCAAGTGAGCGCATCTCTCATGGAATAGACAGGCGGGGCTTCGGCCCCGCTTTTTTCATGACTGGCTTTGACCAAAGTGAACCCGGGCAGGGGCTTGGGGCGTAGCTCTACTGACAGATCACAGGAGAGCGACATGAAACCGATTTGGATGACTGGGCTTTCGGCCCTTCTCGTTTGCGCGCCGATGGGGCTTTCCAGCGCCAGCGCCAGCGCGAGCAGGGAACTGCAGACGCTGCCAGCCGATCAGAGCGATCTCGCGCCCTATCGCTGGGATCGCCGCGTGGTGCTGATATTTGCCAATTCGGAGGCCGATCCGCAGTTTCGCGCGGCGCGCAAGATGGTGACCGCGCAAGCGGATGGTGTCGCCGAGCGCGACATCACCGTGCTGGCCGATACCGCGCCGAACGCGGGCGGCGCGTTGCGCGACAAGCTCGGGGTCGACGGATTCCGGATGCTGCTGATCGGCAAGGATGGCGGTGTGAAGATGGACCGCGCCGAGCCGATCCCGGTTGAGACGCTGTTCGCCACCATCGACGCAATGCCGATGCGTCAGCGTGAGATGCGAGACGACTAATCTGTTGAGGATAAACGAAGGCCCGGACCTAGCGGTCCGGGCCTTCTGTCATTTTCAGCAAATGGCGTGGCCTCAGGCCAGCATCAGCATCGGGTTCTCGAGGTTCTCGCAGATCGCCTTCATCAGCTCCGCACCGAGCGCGCCGTCGATCACACGGTGATCGACCGAGAGCGTCATCGACATGACGGTCGCCACTTCGATCTCGCCTTCGGCATTCACGACCGGCTGCTTGATCCCGGCGCCGACAGCGAGGATCGCGCCGTGGGGCGGGTTGATGACCGCGTCGAAATTCTCGATCCCGAACATGCCGAGATTGGAGATCGCGAAGCTGCCGCCCTGATATTCATGCGGCGCGAGCTTGCGGTCGCGGGCACGGGTGGCGAGGTCCTTCATCTCCGCGGACAGCGTCGAGAGCGACTTCATCTCCGCATCCTTCAGCACCGGGGTGAACAGCCCGCCTTCGATTGCGACCGCAACGGCCACGTCCGAGGGCTTCAGCTTGAACACCTTGTCGCCGGCCCAGACCGCATTCGCATCCGGCACCGATTGCAGCGCCAGCGCGCAAGCCTTGATGATGAAGTCGTTGACCGAGAGCTTCACGCCGCGCCCCTCGAGCTGCTTGTTGAGCTGCGAGCGGAATTTCATCAGCGCGTCGAGTTTGACCGAACGGCGCAGATAGAAATGCGGGATCGTCTGCTTGGCCTCGGTGAGACGCGCGGCGATGGTCTTGCGCATCCCGTTAAGCTCGATCTCCTCGTATTCGCGACCCTCATACATCTTCGCGATGGTCGAGGAGGAGACGGATGCCGCTGCCGGGGCAGGGGCCGCAGCCTCCGCTTTCGGAGCGTCCGCCTTGGCCGGGGCTGCCTTGCCACCTTCGGCGGCTTCGACATCGGCCTTCACGATACGACCTTTCGGACCCGAGCCCTTGAGCGCGGCCAGATCGACGCCCTTGTCGGCGGCGATGCGGCGTGCGAGCGGCGAGGCGAAGACGCGCTTGCCATCCGCATCCTGCGGCGCGGCGGGCGCTTTTTCCGTCTTCGGTGCGGCGCTTGCACCTTTCGAGCCACCGGTTTTCGCGCCGCTTTTCTCGGCGGGCGCGTTGTCGGCTTCCTTGGTCTCTTCCGCGTCCTCGGCGCCCTCAGCTTGGGCGGCGGCGGGGGCGGGGCTCTCGGCCTCGTCCACGGCGCTTGCGTCCTCGCCTTCTTCCAGCAGAACGGCGATCGGGTCGTTGACCTTCACGCCGCTCGTGCCTTCGGCCACGAGGATCTTGCCGATCACGCCTTCATCCACGGCCTCGAATTCCATCGTGGCCTTGTCGGTCTCGATCTCCGCGATGATGTCGCCAGAGGAGACTTCGTCCCCCTCTTTCACGAGCCATTTCGCGAGCGTGCCTTCCTCCATCGTGGGCGACAGGGCGGGCATCAAAATCTGGGTTGCCATTGCGCTATCCCCTTACCGGTAGGTGACTTTTTTGACCGCATCGACGACCTCGTCCGAGGTCACGAGCGCCATTTTCTCGAGGTTCGCCGCGTAGGGCATGGGCACGTCCTTGCCGGTGCAGTTGATCACCGGCGCGTCGAGCCAGTCGAAGGCGCGCTCCATGATCACGGCCGACAGGTGGTTGCCGAAGCTTGCCACGGGGAAGCCTTCCTCGACGGTCACGCAGCGGTTGGTCTTGCGCACCGAGGCGAGCACCGTGTCGTAATCCACCGGGCGCAGGGTGCGCAGGTCGATCACTTCAGCGTCGATGCCCTCTTTCTCGAGCTTGTCGGCCGCTTCCAGAGCGTGGCTCATGCCGATGCCCCAGCTGACGATGGTGACATCCGACCCTTCGCGCCAGATTTTCGCCTTGCCGAAGGGGATGGTGAAGTCCTCCAGATCCGGCACCTCGAACGAACGCCCGTAAAGGATCTCGTTTTCGAGGAAGATCACCGGGTTCGGATCGCGGATCGCCGATTTCAGCAGGCCTTTCGCATCGGCTGCCGAGTAGGGCTGCACCACTTTCAGGCCCGGAACGCTGGCATACCATGCGCCGTAATCCTGGCTGTGCTGGGCTGCCACGCGGGCGGCCGCGCCGTTCGGACCGCGGAACACCATCGGTGCGCCCATCTGGCCGCCCGACATGTACAGCGTCTTCGCCGCCGAGTTGATGATCTGGTCCATCGCCTGCATGGCGAAGTTGAAGGTCATGAATTCGACGATCGGGCGCAGGCCACCGAAAGCCGCACCGACGCCGAGACCGGCGAAGCCATGCTCGGTGATGGGCGTGTCGATCACGCGGCGGTCGCCGAACTCGTCGAGCAGCCCTTGCGTGACCTTGTAGGCGCCTTGGTATTCGGCGACTTCCTCACCCATCACGAAGACGGTGTCGTCGGAGCGCATTTCCTCGGCCATCGCGTCGCGCAGCGCCTCGCGGACGGTCTGCGTCTTCATCGGCGTGCCTTCGGGCCAATCCGGCGTGGTGTCGGGCTTGGGCATGTCGTCGTCCGAGGATTTCGCCTGAGCGGGGGCCTTCGCGGGCTCGCCTTCGTCGTCGCTCTCGGCGGCGTCCGACCCGGTATCGGGCGCTTCGGCCTCTTCGGCGGCGGAGGCGTCTTCGCCTTCTTCCAGCATCACCGCGATCGGGTCGTTGACCTTCACGCCGGAGGTGCCTTCGGCGACGAGGATCTTGCCCAGCGTGCCTTCGTCGACCGCTTCGAATTCCATCGTGGCCTTGTCGGTCTCGATCTCGGCGATGATGTCACCGGCCGAAATCTCGTCGCCCTCTTTCTTGAGCCATTTCGCCAGCGTGCCCTCTTCCATCGTGGGCGAGAGCGCGGGCATCAGAATCTTGGTTGCCATCTGTCTTTCCCCCCTCAGGCGTTCTGCGGCGCGACATCGGTATAGATGTCGGTGTAAAGTTCATCCGCGGAGGGCTCGGGGCTCTCCTTGGCGAAATCGGCGGCGCCGTTGACGATCGCCTTGATATCCTTGTCGACCTGCTTGAGCTCGTCCTCGGTCGCATGCTTGCCGGTCAGCAGAAGCTGGCGGATATGCTCGATCGCGTCGCGCTCTTCGCGCATCTTCTGCACCTCTTCGCGGGTCCGGTATTTCGCCGGGTCCGACATCGAGTGGCCGCGATAGCGATAGGTCTTGATCTCGAGGATGTAGGGGCCCTTGCCCGAGCGGCAGTGCGCGACGGCCTTCTCGCCGGCCTGCTTCACAGCCAGCACGTCCATCCCGTCGACTTCTTCGCCCGCGATGCCATAGGCGATGCCGCGTTCATAGAAGTCGGGCGACTTGGTCGCGCGCTTCACGCTGGTGCCCATCGCATATTGGTTGTTCTCGATCACGAAGACGACCGGAAGGTCCCAGAGCTGCGCCATGTTGTAGGTCTCTGCGACCTGACCCTGGTTCGCCGCGCCGTCGCCGAAATAGGTGAAGGTGACGTTGTCGTTGCCCTTGTATTTATCCGCGAAGGCGAGGCCCGCGCCGATCGGCACCTGCGCCGCGACGATGCCGTGGCCGCCGTAGAAATGCTTCTCTTTCGAGAACATGTGCATCGAGCCGCCCTTACCCTTCGAGTAACCGCCATCGCGGCCCGTGAGCTCGGCCATCACGCCTTTCGGGTCCATCCCGCAGGCGAGCATATGCCCGTGATCGCGATAGGAGGTGACGCGCTTGTCGCCTTCCTTCGCCGCAGCCTCGAGGCCGACGACCACCGCTTCCTGCCCGATATAGAGGTGGCAGAAGCCGCCGATCAGACCCATGCCGTAAAGCTGACCCGCCTTCTCTTCGAAGCGCCGGATCAGCAGCATGTCATGGTAATATTGCTTGAGTTCCTCGGCCGAGACATTCGCGCCCGCTTTGGCGCCGCTCGCCGAGCCTTTCCGTGCTGCCATTGGTCAGACCTCCCTTGGCCGGAATAGTTTAGCGTTAAACCATTCCTTACAGCAATGCCGGGCCGAAGGCAATGACCCTGCGGTATCGCAGGGCAGGAATGGCGCTCACGTTTCAACTAGGGCCGGTGAGGCGGTTTTCGAGCGATGTTTGTGCCGCGAAAATGGGCAGGCCTATAAGCCTCTCAGCGGATCACGATCTCGTCCGAGCGCATCGCGCCCAGCACTTCGCGCGCCCGGCTGTCGAGAAGGTCCAGATCGAGGTAATCGTCGGAGAGGCGATGGGTCAGGTTGGCCATCCGGTCGACCTTGGCGCGCAGGGCATCACGCTCGGCGCGCTTGGCGTCGATCTCCGCTTCGATCTGCACGCGGCTGAGGATGCCGTAACGCCCCTGCACGGCGGCAAAGGCGAAATAGGCGCCCAGCACCACCGCCACGGTCACGAAAATCAGAGGCCCGATCGTGGGGCGTCTCATCACCATTGTCCTGCCTCGCTTCTTAGCTGGTCGCGTGCCTGTCCCCCAGACCCGCGCCACGGCCTCTGACGGGCCCTGTGCCTCGAATCATGTCACATGTGATTCGTCATTGGAATCCCCCGGATGATCAATTCTGCAAAGATTTCGCATGCCGTTGCGCTCTGGGTTGCGCACCGGGTTGCGTATTCAGCGGTCTGCCTCGCACGCGTGGCCGCGCATGCGCGCGGACTTGCCCCGGCGCGCGCATCTGGCTAGGCAGGTTTCGCAGCAGGAAAGGCGCGTATGTGAGTATCTCCGGGTTCATCAAGGCGATCGGGTCGAAGAAGATGCGACTCTTCGGCATCACCGCGCCGCCCGCAGCCGAAGGGCGCGAGGGGCTGGCCCTCGTCGCCATCGTGAAGAACGTGAGCGACTACATCCTCGAATGGCTGGAATTCCACACGGTTGCCGGCGCGCGCCACGTCTTTCTCTATGACAATGGCTGCAGTGACGACACGCTGGCCAAGATCGCCGCGTCGCCCTTCGCGACGTCCGTCACCGTGACCCCCTGGCGTATGGCGGGCTACGATCCGGCGACGCACCGCCGCATCTCGCAGCAGGTCGGGGCCTATGCCCATGCGGTCACCACCTTCGGCGCCGATTTCGAGCGCATGGCCTTCATCGATATTGACGAATTCCTCGTCCCCGATCCCGGGCTGAGCCTGATGGAGGCGATCACGCAGAATGGCGATCACTCGAACATCTCGCTGCCCTGGCACATGTTCGGCCATGCGGGCCACGAGACGCGCCCCGACGGCTGGGTGACCCGCGCCTTCACCGCCCGCGCGCCGGTGCCTTATGCCCGCGACAGCGATCTTCTGCGCTTCAAATGTATCGTCGACCCGTCCTGCGTCTCCGCTGTGGGCGTGCATAGTTTCGAGACCGTGGACATGGGCGAGCGCACCGCCAACGCGGCGGGGCAGGTGGTGTCGAACCGCGCGCGCAAGCAGGCGGCGTTCTTCACCTCGAGCCCGCTGCAGCTGAACCACTACTACCTGCTCTCGAAAGCCGAGCTGGAGACCAAACTCGCCCGCGGCCCGATCAATTTCGGCGGCGCCGAGGGCTACCGCAAACGCGTGCTGGCGAAAGTCTCCGAGATCGAACGCGCGCCTGTCGAGGATCGCAAGGCGGTGGCGTATTATGAGGGTGTACGCGAGGGCTAAGCGGAGTAGTTTGCCTCCCGGGGAAGATCGCTAATGTAGGCGGAAGGTGATACCGGTGATACTCGAAAAAATCCGACGTTCTTACGATGCTAGGCGACTGCGTAAGAAATCGAGAGCCTTGGGGCGGCATTTCCTTATCGCGCCGACACCCGGGCTTACGATCGATCTTTCTGAAATCGGCGCTGACCAGGAAGCTTCGACCGCAAAGCCTTGCGTGATCTCTTTCGGGACACGCGACGGGTTTTACGATCGCTTCTGCGAGGCGCTCAGGAAATCCTGTGACGAGCATGGTATGGAACACTCGATCGAGACGATCCCGCCCTGCGGGCGCATAAACGCGTGCCTATTCAAGCCCAGCTTCATTAAGTTCAAGTTACTTACGCTTAATCGTCCGGTCATTTGGCTCGATGCGGATGCGTTGCTTGAAGGTGAGGTTTCATTACCCGAATCCGAATGGGATATTGCGACGCTCTCGAATAACCGGGAGTCCGCGATCAATAAGAAAGCTGCTGTTTGTATTGCGTTTCAGCCGACAGTTGCGTCACTGCGATTTGTCGAGACTTGGGAGGGGTTTTGCTCCTCGCAATGGACGGCACCTGGCCTCGATCATGAAAGAATGAATTACACCCGAGAGGTCATGCACGGGCAGTATGTCGAAGAAGATTTAACCCCGCACGTTTCGGGTAAAATTGTGCGGGATTCCGGACGAAAAAAAGAATTCAGATACTGAAGTTGCTTCGAGATGTGTTCTGGAAATACTTTCTCTCAACTCTCTTGAGACCTTTGTTTTTGAAGGGACTTCTCATGCCTACGACGCTTTCTTTTGAGCCATTGCTTTCTAAGGAAGCTAGAGTTGTAGAGTTTTTTTGTGCTGCCGAAGTATTGCTCTGCGTAGATTGGGTCATTGCCTTTGTATTCAACCCCGGTGAAGTGAATCGGGATAAAATAATGCGAAGGCCAGATAACTATTTCCGGGTGCAATTCTTCAATTTTTCTCGCGACGAATAGATTTCCTGTCTCTTTCCAGGGCAGGTCGAGCTCTGTTGGAGGAACCTCTTTCAATGTGTCGATCAAGTGCCTTAGGAAATCGTTCTTCGGCTTTGCTGCAAGAATCGGCGATACTAGCTTCCCTCTAACGAACTCATTCTCATATACAGTGTAGAGCTCGGCGTTATCCTCAAAAAGTTGATCGGTTGCCCTCAAGCAAACACTGTCGGCTTCTGCGAGAAAGCCACCATGTCTCCATAGGATTTCATAGCGCATTAAATCAGCAGCGCCGGAATAGTGGCCGCGACGGATGTATTCCTGTATCTGGCTGGAAGTTTCGAAATCCGCGTCGCGGAGAAATTCTTCATCGTAGAGCGTGTATTCCCACTCGGGATGGAAATGCTTCCAAGTGTTCATCCAGTTAGTCGGCGCGTCCAACGGCCCAATCCAGATGTGACCTAGTTTTTTCGGTATCTGCACGAGCTATCCTCAAGAACGCATCGAGTGTTTGCTCAAAACTCTAAGCTTCATTTGTCTCTTCTTGTCGCGGCTTGTTTGAATGATTGGACACTCAGACATTGATGGGCAGCAAGTCTTGGAGAGCGATGGAGTGGAGCCTTCAGTCCACGAACTCCTACACTACAAATAAAGAAAACGCCACAAGCGAAAAAGCGGGCCGCCGCCCGACGCCCCGCTTCGGCTTGGTTCAAATATCCCGGGGGAACTCCCGCAGGGAGTGGGGGCAGAGCCCCCTGATCGGTTAACCGACCTTACCCCGCCACCGAGGCTGCGTGGATCGAGGTGATCGCCTCTTCCAGCATCGCGTTGAACTCTTCATCCGACTGCTGGGCTGAGAGGCCCTCGGTCAGTGCGCGCGAGAAGGAGGCGATCATTCCGGTGTTCTTGGCCAGCTTCTCGTTCGCCTCGTCGCGCGAATAGCCGCCCGAGAGCGCCACGACCTTCAGCACCTTCGGGTGATCGACCAGCGGCTTGTAGCGGTTCGGTTCGGTCGGCAGCGAAAGCTTCAGCATCACCTGCTTGCCCTCGGGCACCGTGTCGAGATGGCTGAGGATCTCGGCCAGCAGCATCTGCTCGGCCTCGTCCTTGTCGGAGATCGAGATCGTCACTTCCGGCTCGAGGATCGGCACGAGCCCGTGGCTCAGCACCTGCATGCCCAGCTCGAACTGCTGATCGACGATCGCCTTGATGCCGCCGACATTGGCCGCCGAGATCACCGAACGCTCCTTGGTGCCGAAGATGCCCGCCTTGACCGCGCGCGACAGCAGATCGTCGAGGTTCGGGATCGGCTTCATCAGCTGCACGCCGTTCTCTTCGGCTTCCAGCCCCTTGTCGATTTTCAGGAAGGGCACCACGCCGCGCTTTTCCCAAAGATAGGTGGCAGTGGGCGTGCCGTCGATCTCGCGATCCATCGTCTGCTCGAACAGGATCGCGCCGACAACTTTCTCGCCGGTGAAGGCGGGGGATTTGATGATCCGCGCACGCATCTGGTGGATCAGGTCGAACATTTCCTCTTCGCCGTTATAGGCGTCTTCCTCGATCCCGTAGAGCCGCAGCGCCTTGGGGGTGGAGCCGCCCGATTGGTCGAGGGCTGCGATGAAGCCGTTGCCCTCGCGCATCTGCTCGGTCTGCTTGGCGTTGGACATGGGAATTCCTCCTGCGGGATTTGGTGTTGCCAGAAGGGATAGTTTCCGCGCCGGGGCGATGCAACGCTGGTGACGCTAACATCGCGAAATGGCGTGAATTTTGGCGTGACCTCGCCGCTGCACGCCGTCCTGCGCCGCGAAAAGCTGCGCAAATGAAAAGGGCCGGGGCGCTCTCGCGGCCCCGGCCCGATCGGTCTCTGCGCCCTGTCACAGGGCGCGAAGCTCAGTTCTGCTGATCGAGCGCGGCCACGCCCGGCAGGACCTTGCCTTCCATCCATTCGAGGAAGGCGCCGCCCGCGGTCGAGATATAGGAGAAGTCCTTCGCCGCATCGGCCTTGTTGAGCGCCGCGACCGTATCGCCACCGCCCGCGACCGAGATCAGCTTCTCGTCGCGGGTCAGTTCAGCCGCTTTCGCCGCCGCTGCATTGGTCGCCGCATCGAAGGGCGCGATCTCGAACGCGCCGAGCGGGCCGTTCCAGATCAGCGTGCGCGAGTTCTCGAAGACCTTCGTGATTTCCTCGACGGATTTCGGACCGGCGTCGAGGATCATCGCATCCGCCGGGCAGGCGTCATTGGCCACGGTCTCGTTCTCGGCGCCCGCCTTGAACTCGCGCGCCACGACCACGTCGACGGGCAGGTGGATCTTGCAGCCCGCATCCTTGGCCTTCTCCATGATCTCTTTCGCCGTGTCGGCCATGTCGCGCTCGGCCAACGATTTGCCGACATCGATGCCCTGCGCCACGAGGAAAGTGTTGGCCATGCCGCCGCCGATGATCAGGTGATCGACCTTGGCCACCAGATTGCCCAGCAGGTCGAGCTTGGTCGAGACCTTCGCGCCGCCCACGACCGCCGTCACCGGACGCTCGGGGTCACCGAGGGCCGCCTCGAGCGCCTTCAGCTCGGCTTCCATCAGGCGACCGGCGGCTGCGGGCAGGATCTTCGCGATGCCTTCGGTCGAAGCGTGCGCGCGGTGCGCAGCCGAGAAGGCGTCGTTGACATAGACCTCGCCAAGCGCGCCCATCTCGGCGGCCAGCATCGGATCGTTCTTCTCTTCGCCGGCGTGGAAGCGGGTGTTCTCCAGCAGCAGAACCTCGCCTTTCTGCAGCGCGCCCACGGCTTCCTTCGCGGGGCCGCCGACGCAGTCCTTGGCGAATTTCACCGGGAAGCCGAAGGCCTTCTCCAGCGCGGGCACCAGCGGCTCGAGGCTCATTTCGGGGACGACCTGGCCCTTGGGGCGACCGAAATGCGCCAGCAGCACCGGCTTGCCGCCCTTCGACATGATGTCCTGCACGGTTGGCACGATCTTCTCGATCCGCGTGGCATCGGTCACTTTTCCGTTCTCCACGGGCACGTTGATATCCACGCGCACCAGCACGACCTTGCCGTCCAGATCGACCTCGTCGAGGGTTTTCCAAGCCATGAAATCACTCTCCCTATCTGCGCAGGGGACCATCATGAATGTGGCCCGCTCCCGCGGCTTGCGTTCTTCATGCCTGCGGCGATGGGTCGCGTCAACACGGCTGACCGAACTGCGGCGCTTTGTCCTTGCCGCGCAAGGGCCTCGCTCCTATGGTCGGCCCAAATTTTCAACGGAGGACCCAATGGCCGATATCAAGGATCCCGAGAACACGATCATCATCGAGCTCAAGGACGGGCCGGTCGTGATCGAGCTTCTCAGCGACGTCGCCCCGAAACATGCCGAGCGCATGAAGCAACTCGCCCGCGACGGCGCCTATGACAACGTGGCCTTCCACCGCGTGATCGAGGGCTTCATGGCCCAGACCGGCGATGTCGCGAACGCCAATATGGAAAAGGACTACAATCCGGGCCGCGCGGGCACGGGTGGGTCGCAATATCCCGATCTTCCGGCGGAATTCTCGAAGCTGCCGCATGATCGCGGGACGCTGGGCGCTGCGCGCTCGCAGAACCCGAACTCGGCCAATTCGCAGTTCTTCATCAACTTCAAGGACAACCATTTCCTCAACGGTCAATACACGGTCTATGGCCGCGTGATCTCCGGGATGGAGAATGTCGACAAGATTGCGCGCGGCGAGCCGCCGCAGAACCCCGACCGGATGATCTCGGTGAAGGTGGCCGCCGATGCGTAATATCCTGCGCCGCACCGTTCTCGCCGCCGCCGCCAGCCTCGTCGTCGCTGCCCCCGCTGCCTTCGCGCAAGACAGCTCGGGCGTGGCCGATACCGGCGGGCCGAAGCTCGTCCTGCAGATCGGCGGTCAGACCGAGGGCAAGGTCGTGATCGACCTGCTCACCGACAAGGCCCCGAAATCCGCCGAACGCCTGATGACGCTCGCCAAGGAAGGCAAATACGACGATGTCGTCTTCCACCGCGTGATCGACGGCTTCATGGCCCAGACGGGCGATGTGCAATTCGGCAAGAAGGGCGGAGATACGTCGATGGCCGGCATGGGCGGCTCCGATCTGCCCGACCTTCCGGCGGAGTTTTCGAACATATCTTTCCAACGCGGCATCGTGGGCATGGCCCGCTCGGCTGATCCGAACTCGGCCAATTCGCAGTTCTTCATCATGTTCGCGCCCGCGCCCCATCTCGACGGGCAATATACCGTCGTGGGCCATGTCGTGAGCGGCATGGATGTGGTCGACAAGATCAAGAAGGGCGACGCGGCGCGCAACGGCGTGGTCGATGACCCCGATTACATCGTCAAGGCGACGGTGGAAGACAAGTAAACCGGGCAAGGGGGCTTCGGCCCCCTTTCTCTTGCGCAGGCTGCCGCTTTCGGCTTGGCCCAAATATCCCGGGGGGCTTCGCGTCAGCGAAGCGGGGGCAGCGCCCCCTCTCCCTTAAGTTTGTCGCCCTACGGCGACGGGGGGCAGTGCCCCCTGCGCGTTACAGCCGCGCGATCCGCTCTGTCAGCAGCGTGTAGAACCCGTCCGCATCCAGATCGCCCATGAACATCGCATTCGGCGCCCGGTCGGTCACGCGCCACCAGTCGGCGACGGTCATGCCCATGGTCAGCTCGGACGTGGTCTCGATCTCGACATTGATATGCCGTCCGGTGAACAGGTCGGGCTTGAGCAGATAGGCGATCACGCAGGGATCGTGCAGCGGCGCGCCCTCGGAGCCGTATTTTGCCATGTCGAAGCGCTCGAAGAAATCGGTCCAGCTGGCGACCGCGTGGCCGACGCGGGTGCCGAGATTGCGGAACGCCTCGACGCGGGCGCGGGTGGTGAGCGCCTTATGCGTCACGTCGAGCGGCATCACCACGAGCGGCACGCCCGATTTGAACACGATCTCGGCGGCCTGCGGATCGACATGGATGTTGAACTCGGCGGCGGGCGTGGTGTTGCCCACCTCGAAATAGGCGCCGCCCATCAGCACGATCTCTGCGATCTTCTCGGCGATGTCGGGGGCGCGTTGGAGCGCGGTCGCGATATTGGTGAGCGGGCCCAGCGGGCAGAGCGTCACGCTGCCCGCGGGATGGGCACGCAGCGTCTCGATCAGGAAGTCGACCGCGTGTTGGTCCTGCAGCGGCATCTGAGGCTCGGGCAGTTCGATCCCGTCGAGCCCGGTCTTGCCATGGACATATTCCGCCGTGACCAGGTCGCGTGCGAGCGGTCGGTCGCAGCCCGCATAGACCGGCACATCCGTTCGCCCGGCCAATTCGCAGACCACGCGCGCGTTCTTCGACGTCAGCGGCAGCGGCACGTTCCCGGCGACAGAGGTGATGCCCAGAACTTCGAGGTCGGGGCTCGCCAGCGCCAGCAGGATCGCCACCGCGTCATCCTGTCCGGGATCGGTGTCGATGATGATCTTGCGCGCCATTTTCGCCTCCTTCGCGGGTCCGGCGCGACCTTGGCGCGGCGGCGCGGCGATGTCCAGATATGGGGAGGGGTGACCCTCGGGCACACCAAATCGACATTACCTATGCGTGTGTTCGCCGCGAAGCTTTCCTGCGGGCGGCCACATTTGGCCACATTCGGTCTCTAGACCACTAAGTGCAGGGAAGGACACCCAGACATGAACCAGCATCACATCTTCATCGCAGCGCCCGCTTCGGGTGGAATGAGTGGCCAGATGGCACGCACGCTTGGCTGTGGGCAGGACGCTTTGGCCCGCGCAGGCTATGGTCCGGCGGTGATCGGGGCTGCGGCTGGCGGACGTGTCCATCTCGATTCGCAATTGATCGGCGATGCGGCGGCGGGGCTCTATCACCTTTTCGCCCGGGCTCAGGAACGGGCCGAGCGGTTCCGCGAGGCGCTGAGCGGTTCGGTCGGGCGCGTGGTGCTCTACGCACCGAGCTATGAAGACTATTACCCGGCGCTCTGGCGTGATCTCGCCGCGCGCCGTCCGCTCAAGCCCTTCGCAGAGTTGACGCCGCGCCTGATGGCGCGTCCGCGCCGCTGGGTGAACGTGGTGCGCGATCTGAAAGCCGGTCTCAACCCGCGCGAAATCATCGTGTTGCCGCATGGCTCGAAGATCGGCGAGGCGATGGCCGCGCTGGTGCCGGGCGCCTCGCTCGATCCCGCGCCCGATGCCGAGGCCGCGCATGCCGATACGGTGATCGCGATGATGCAGCGCCTGCACCATTCGGGCGTCGTGATCGGGCCGAAGCAGAAACGCCGTCTGGCGCGGTTCCATCACCAGCAGCCGCAAGGCACGCCGATCGCCGAGTTCGATCCGCTCGACCGGGCCTCGCTGCAGCGGCGCTACGAGCAGGATCTCGAACAGATGGCCGCGATCGACGGCGTGCGCATCGGCCCCGACGAGGCGCTGCAGATCGCGGCCCAGTGAGCGCTGCGGTTGCTCACCTTTTCCGGAGAATGAAAAAAGCGGCGCCCGTTGGACGCCGCTTTCTCTGTTTCAGGTCTGATCGCGATCAACCGTCCAGATCGACCTCGTCGATCAGCTTCAGCGCGGTCGGGCGCAGCTCGGCCAGCTTCGCGAGGTCCAGCGTGTCCGGGGTGAACTCGCCCCAGCTTTGCACCAGTTCGGAGCGCGCAACGCCCGGCTTGATCGGGAATTCGTGGTTGGTCTGGGCGTAGATTTCCTGCGCTTCGTCCGAGACGAGGAATTCCATCAGCTTGAGCGCGTCCTCGCGGTTCGGCGCGGATTTGGTCATCGCCATGCCCGAGACGTTCATATGGGTGCCGCCTTCCTCGAAAACCGGGAAGGTGATGCGCACGGAATTGGCCCATTGCGCCTGCTCGGGATCGGCGAGCATCTGGCCCATGTAATAGGTGTTGCCCAGCGAGATGTCGCATTCGCCTGCCCAGATCGACTTCACCTGGCTGCGGTCGTTGCCCTCGGGGGTCTTGGCGAGGTTCGCCTTCAGCCCTTCGAGCCATTCCTTGGTCGCCTCTTCGCCGTGATGGGCGAGATAGGCCGAAGTCAGCGCGACATTGTAATCCGAGGTGAAGGAGCGGGTGCAGATGCGGCCCTTCCATTTGTCGGAGGCGAGGTCTTCATAGGTCGTCACTTCGCCATCGGCCACGCGCTCTTTCGAGGCATAGACGATGCGGGCGCGCGAGGTCAGGCCGAACCAGTGGTTCTGCGGATCGCGGAATTCGGCCGGGATCGCGTCTTGCAGCGCCGGGTCCTCGACCGCCTGCGTCACGTCCGCATTCACCACTTCGCTCAGCCGCGCGATGTCGACGGTCAGCACCAGATCGGCGGGGGAGCGGTCGCCCTCTGCTTTGAGGCGCTCGACCATGCCTTTCTCGACATAGGCGATGTTCACCGCGATCCCGGTCTCTTCGGTGAAAGCGTCGAGCACGGGCTGGATCAGTTCGGGCTGACGGTGGGAGTAGATGTTCACATCCGCAAGCGTCGGCGTGGCGAGGGCCGTGCCCATCAGGGCGAGGGCGAGGGTCCGGGTCATTGAAGTCTCCATTCGCGTTTTCGTGAGCGAAGAGGTAGCTGGCGTTCACGAACGCGTCAATGCCTGAGTGAAACAATCGGAAATAAATTGCCGCCCGCTTCCTGCCCGCTTTTTGGGCGTTCGATTTCCCGACAGGCAGGGGCAGGGCGCATTTTTCGAAATTGCGGCTTTTACCGAAGCCCTTGCTCCGTCATCGTGATCTGGCGAAGACCTATTGCGGGAGCGAGACTTATGGCGATCCATGCCAGCATCTATCACCTGACCCATTACACCTATGACCGCCCCGTGACGCTCGGCCCGCAGATCATTCGCCTGCGGCCTGCGCCGCATTCGCGCACCCGCGTGATCTCGCATTCGCTCAAGGTCTCGCCCGGCGGGCATTTCGTGAATCACCAGCAGGACCCCTACGGCAACTGGCTCGCGCGCTTCGTCTTCCCCGAGCCGGTGACCGAGCTGAAGATCGAGGTGGACCTGACGGCGGACATGACCGTTTACAACCCGTTCGACTTCTTCACCGAGGAATTCGCCGAGGAATGGCCCTTCGACTATCCCGAGGAGCTGCGCGACGACCTGTCGATCTACCGCACCCCCGAGCCGGAAGGCCCGCTGCTGGCGCAGTTCATCGGCGAGATCGACTACACGATCAAAGGGACGGTCAATTTCCTCGTCGCGCTGAATGCGCATGTCTCCAAGGTCGTGGATTACACGATCCGCATGGACCCCGGCGTGCAGACGCCCGAGGAGACCTTGCAGAAACGCTCGGGCTCGTGCCGGGACAGCTCGTGGCTGCTGGTGCAGGTGCTGCGGCATCTCGGCTTCGCGGCGCGGTTCGTCTCAGGCTACCTGATCCAGCTGAAACCCGATCTGGAGGCGCTCGACGGGCCATCGGGCACCGATCACGACTTCACCGACCTGCATGCATGGTGCGAAGTGTTCATCCCCGGTGCGGGCTGGATCGGTCTGGACCCGACGTCCGGATTGCTGACCGGCGAGAGCCATATCCCGCTGGCGGCGACGCCCCATTTCCGCAATGCCGCACCGATCTCCGGGGGCTTTTCCTCGGTCGGCAGCCCGGAGGTGAGTTTCGCTTTTGATATGACGGTAAACCGAGTGGCCGAACATCCGCGCATCACCAAGCCGTTTTCCGACGAGGCCTGGGAGCGGCTCAATGCGCTGGGGCGCAAGGTGGATGAGAGCCTGAAAGCGGGCGATGTGCGCCTGACCATGGGGGGCGAGCCGACCTTCGTCTCCATCGACGACTTCGAGAGCGACGAGTGGAACACCGCCGCCGTCGGCCCGCAAAAGCGCGCGCTGGCCGACGAACTGATCCGGCGGCTGCGGGATCGCTTCGCGCCGGGGGGCTTTCTGCATTACGGGCAGGGCAAATGGTATCCGGGCGAGAGCCTGCCGCGCTGGACCTTCTCGCTCTACTGGCGGCGCGACGGCAAGCCGATCTGGCGCGATGAGGATCTGATCGCCAAGGAGTGCGACAAGACCGGAGCGGGGCCCGAGGAGGCAGGCACGCTGATGCGCGGCATCGCCGAACATCTGGGGATCGAGCCCGAGCACGCCCAGCCCGCCTATGAAGACCCGGCCGAATGGATGCTGAAAGAGGGCAATCTGCCGGAGAATGTCACGCCCGATGACAGCAAGCTGAAGAACCCCGAGGATCGCGCGCGCTTCGCCCGCGTCTTCAATCGCGGGCTGGAGACGCCCACGGGTTACATCCTGCCGGTGCAGCGCTGGCAGGCCAAGGCGAAGCCCGGCCATCGCTGGCGCTCGGAGAAGTGGAAGACCCGGCGCGGCAAGCTGTTCCTGATCCCTGGGGACAGTCCTGCCGGGTTCCGCCTGCCGCTGGGTGCGTTGCCCTATGTGCCGCCCGCGCAATATCCCTATCACTACGTCACCGACACCTCGCTGCCCAAAGGCGATTTGCCCGACTTCCATGCCGAGATGGAAAAGGCTGCCGAGAAGGGTTTGGTCGACAAGCCCACGGAGGAACACAGCCAACCCGTCTCCGAGGCGCAATCGGCCGAGCCGGGGCAGCGGATCGTCGAGCAGGATCTCGATACCATCGACGGCGTCGTGCGCACCGCGATCTCGGTCGAACCGCGCGATGGGCGGCTCTGCGTCTTCATGCCGCCGACCGAGGATCTGGAGGATTACCTCGAACTGATCGCCGCCGCCGAGGAAAGCGCCAAGGCGATGGGCCTGCCGATCCATATCGAGGGCTATGCTCCGCCGCATGATCCGCGCCTCAACGTGATCCGGGTCGCGCCCGATCCCGGTGTGATCGAGGTGAATATCCATCCCGCTCATAGCTGGGAGGATTGCGTCGCCACCACCGAGGCGATCTATGAAGAGGCCCGCCAGTCGCGGCTAGGCGCCGACAAGTTCATGATCGACGGGCGCCATACCGGCACGGGGGGCGGCAACCATGTGGTGGTCGGGGGAGAGACGCTGCTCGACAGCCCCTTCCTGCGTCGCCCCGATCTGCTGAAATCGCTCATCCTGATTTGGCAGCGGCATCCGTCGCTGTCCTACCTGTTCTCGGGCCTCTTCATCGGCCCGACTTCGCAGGCGCCCCGGATCGACGAGGCGCGGCACGATACGCTCTATGAGCTGGAAATCGCACTGAGCCAGATTCACCCGCCCGAGGCCGGGAACGTCCCGCCGCCATGGCTGGTGGACCGGCTGCTGCGCAACATGCTGACGGACGTGACCGGCAATACCCACCGGGCCGAGATCTGCATCGACAAGATGTATTCGCCCGACGGGCCGACCGGTCGCCTTGGTCTCGTCGAGTTCCGCGGCTTCGAGATGCCGCCGGACCCGCGCATGTCGCTCGCGCAACAACTCCTGCTGCGCGCCATCATCGCGCGGTGCTGGAATGCGCCGGTAGAGGGGCGTCCGGTGCGCTGGGGGACGGTGCTGCATGACCGCTTCATGCTGCCGCATTACCTTTGGGAGGATTTCACCGATCTTCTCGCCGATCTGCGCCGTCACGGTTTCGACCTCGATCCGCAATGGTTCGAGGCGCAATCGGAGTTCCGTTTCCCCTTCTGCGGTCAGATCGAGGCGGAAGGCGTGCATCTCGAGATCCGTCAGGCGTTGGAGCCGTGGCATGTGTTGGGAGAGACCGGGGCCATTGGCGGTACGGTGCGCTATACCGACAGCTCGGTCGAGCGTTTGCAGGTGAAGATGACCTCGCTCCATCAGGACCGCTACAAGGTGATGTGCAACCGGCGTCCCGTGCCGCTCGCTCGGACGCAGGAAAGCGGTGTCTCGGTCGCCGGGGTACGCTTCAAGGCGTGGCAACCTGCCGAGGCGCTGCATCCGACGCTGCCGGTCAATGCGCCGCTGACCTTCGACATCTATGACGATTGGACGGGCAGGGCGATCGGGGGCTGCATCTATCACGTGGCCCATCCGGGGGGGCGCAACTACGATACCTTCCCGGTGAACGGCAACGAGGCGGAA
The DNA here is from genome assembly GCF_002020075.1 of Thioclava sp. F36-7. Lineage (NCBI taxonomy): Bacteria > Pseudomonadati > Pseudomonadota > Alphaproteobacteria > Rhodobacterales > Paracoccaceae > Thioclava > Thioclava sp. F36-7. The sequence continues at coordinate 154,793 of NZ_MPZR01000005.1, forward strand.
GCCCGCCGACTGGCGCGGTTCGAGGGGCACGGTCACACGCCGGGCGCATATCGTCCGGAACCGGAGACCCCCCACCCGGAGTTTCCCCTGACGCTTGACCTGCGACGTCCTGTCGGGCTGAGTTGATCCGAGCCTAACGGAGACCCGATGCAAAGCCCCGATACGTCCGACGCTGCGAGCCCGCTCGAACAGCACCCGCTTCTGGCGGGCTATGCGCCCGTGCCGGGCGTGGCCGACGAGCTGTTCGAACGCTCCGGTGCGATGCGGCGCGTCTGGCGGCCCTTCGTGGAGAAGTTCCTGCAGCTCGAACCCGGGGAAATCCCGCAGCGCTTCGAGCGCGCCAATCAGTACCTGAGGGACGCGGGCGTCTATTACCGGCAATATTCCAATGACGTTCTGGCCGAACGCGAATGGCCGCTGAGCCATATCCCCGTCGTCCTGCATGAAAGCGAGTGGTCGGGTATCTGCGAGGGGCTGGCACAGCGCGCCGATCTGCTGGAGGCGGTGATGGCCGACCTCTACGGGCCGGGAAATCTCGTCTCGAACGGGCACCTGCCGCCCGAGCTGATCGCAGGCAACGCGCATTGGATGCGCCCCATGGTGGGGGTGGAGCCCAAGGGGGGGAATTACCTGCATTTCCTCGCCTTCGAGATCGGGCGCTCACCGGACGGGTCGTGGTTCGTGCTGGGGGATCGCACACAGGCGCCCTCGGGGGCGGGTTTTGCGCTGGAGAACCGGATGGCCACGGGGCGCATCTTCCCCGAGAGCTTCCCGCGCGATCATATCCATAAGCTCGCCACCTTCTTTGGCGATTTCCGCGCCGCGCTGGAGACGCTTGCGGGGCGGGGCGAGGGAGATATGCGCCGCGCCGCGATCCTGACGCCGGGCCCGGCCAATGACAGCTACTATGAGCATACCTATATCGCGCGCTACCTCGGCCTGTCGCTTCTCGAAGGCGAGGATCTGCTGGTGCAGAATGGCGAGGCGATGGTGCGCACGATCGAGGGGCCGCAACCCCTGGGCGCGCTCTGGCGGCGGATGGATGCGGGCTTCGTCGATCCGCTCGAGATGGACCCCGACACCCAGATCGGCACGCCGGGGCTGATGGAGGCGGTGCGCGAGGGCAATCTCGCGATGGTCAATGCGCTGGGCGCGGGCGTACTGGAGACCCGCGCGCTGATGGCCTTCCTGCCGAAGATTTCGCGGGTGCTGACGGGGCAGCCGCTCGCCATGCCCAATATCGCGACATGGTGGTGCGGCGGCGCGTCAGAGCGTGCTCATGTCCGCGCCAATGCCGAGACCATGATGATCGGCCCTGCGATGGCGGTGAACCTGCCCTTCGATCTGGATGCCGCGACCGCGCTGGGCGGGCAGTTCCGCTCGGGCGCGGAGGCGCCGATCGCGGATTGGCTGGAGGCCGAGGGTCGGCATCTGGTGGGCCAGGAGGCGGTGACGCTGTCCACGACACCCGCATGGCATGACGACGGGCAGGGCGGCGGCTCGGTCCGGCCCTGTCCGATGACGGTGCGGGTGTTTGCGGCGCGCACGCCGCAGGGCTGGCAGTTCATGAAGGGCGGCTATGCCCGGATCGGACCGGAGGGCGATGCGACCGCGCTGTCGATGCAGCAGGGCGGCGCCGTGGCCGATGTCTGGATCGTCTCGGACAAGCCGGTGCCCTCGGCGAGCATGGCACCGCGTCAGACCGGCGCCTTCCGGCGCAAGATCCCCGGCACGCTGCCCGCGCGGGCAGCCGACAACCTCTACTGGCTCGGCCGCTATATCGAACGCTGCGAAGACTCGATCCGGGTGATCCGCGCCTATCACCTGCGCCTCGCCGCGACAGGCAGCCCGGAAGACGCGCGGCTGGCCCGTCTGGCGGAGTTCCTCGGCGCGCATGGTTTCGACATCTCGCAACCCGTGCCCGATGCGCTTTTGCAGCGGCTCGATGCGGCGCAGGCCTGTGCGTCGAAAGTGCGCGACCGGTTCTCGACCGATGGCTGGCTGGCGCTGAAGGACCTGTCGAAGACCGCCCGCGGGATGGTGAGCACCGCGCGCCCCGGCGACGATACGGCGCGCGCGATGGGGGTGCTCTTGCGCAAGATCACCGGGTTCTCCGGTCTCGTGCACGAAAACATGTATCGTTTCGAGGGCTGGCGCTTCCTGTCGATCGGGCGGGCGCTGGAGCGCGCCGACGGGATTGCCGCGCTGCTCATCCGTTTCACCGCCGAGGATGCGCCGGAAGGCGCGCTCGATCTGACGGTGGAGGTGGCCGACAGCGTCATCACCCACCAGCGCCGCTACCGGGTGCGCACCAATCTGGAGACGGTGCTGGACCTGCTGGTGCTCGACGCTGCCAACCCGCGCGCAATTCTGTTTCATCTCAATCGGTTGAAGGGTCTTCTTGATGAACTTCCCGAGGCTGAGGTGGCCGGGCGTCCGGGCGATCTGCTGCGCGCGCTGATGCCGTTGCGCACCCAGCTCTCGGTGATCGAACCAGAAGAGGTCACGCCCCAGATGTTGCAGCAGATCCGGTCGGACCTGTTCCGGCTCTCCGATCTCGTGTCGCAGAAATATCTGAGGTAAGCGCATGCGTTACGAGGTGAAGTTAAAGTTGAGCTACCGGTATAACGCTCCCTCCGATCACGCGCGGACGCTGCTGCGGGTGCTGCCGTCGGACATTGCGGGGATGCAGACGGTCACGTCGCGCCTGCTCAGCTTCGATCCGCCGCCCGATGAGCGCCACGACTCGCGCGATTTCTTTGGCAATACGATGACCTCGGCGGTCTGGCACGCGCCGATTGCCGAGATTGGCGTCACCCTCAACGCCAAGATTGACCGGGGGCTCGCGGAGCCGGGGCTGGACCTGTCCTCGCCGCGCGAGGAGCTGGCGCAGGAGATCGCCCAATTCCGCAGCCTCGCGCCCAATGCACCGCATCATTTCCTCGCGGCCTCACGCCGTGCGGCGCCGACGAAAGAGATGACGGAGTTCGCTCAGGCACAGTTGCAGCCGGGCCAGACCGCGCGCGGCGCGATCGAGGCGGTGGGCCGCGCGTTGCACCGCGAGATGCGTTTTGATGCGGGCGCGACCGATGTGAACACGCCCGCAGCCGAGGCCTTCGCGAACCGCCACGGCGTCTGTCAGGATTTCAGCCATATCATGATCTCCTGCCTGCGCGGGGTGGGGATCCCTGCGGGCTATGTCTCGGGCTTTCTGCGCACCTATCCGCCGCCCGGCCAGCCCCGGCTGGAAGGCGCGGATGCGATGCATGCCTGGGTGCGGGCCTGGGCGGGCGCCGAGACCGGCTGGGTCGAGTTCGATCCGACCAACAATCAATATGCGGGCGAGGATTACATCACCGTCGGCTACGGGCGCGACTATGACGACGTGCCGCCTTTGCGCGGGGCGATGCGCGGCGCGGGCGGTCAGCAAAGCGCGCAGGCGGTGGATGTAATCCCGCTCGATTGAGGCCGCGCAACCCCGGCGCGCGACGGTGCGGCGCGCCGAGGGATTCGCACGAAAGCTTCACTGGCTCGTGACCCGCGACGTCGCGGCATTCATTGACCACGTGATCAAAGCACGATTTACTCCTCACCAGTTTGTGTTTGAACCGTCCCACGATGTCGCGACTGTGCGACCGGAGGGGGCGGCAGCACTCACGAAAAGACCAACCAACAGGAAGGACAGACCATGACCATTCGCTCGATGCTTTTGGCGGGGGCTGCCGCGGTGATGATGACCGCAGGCGGAGCCGGCGCCAAGACGCTCGTTTATTGCTCGGAAGCGTCGCCGGAAGGCTTTGATCCCGCGCCCTATACCTCGGGCACGACGTTCGACGCCTCGTCGCACCCGGTCTACGACCAGCTCGTGGAATTCAAGCCGGGCACGACCGAGATCGAACCGGGCCTCGCAGAAAGCTGGGACGTCTCCGACGACGGCCTGACCTACACGTTCAACCTGCGCAAGGGCGTGAAATTCCACTCGGTCGAGGGCTTTACCCCGAGCCGTGATTTCAACGCCGATGACGTGATTTTCTCGTTCGACCGTCAGGGCAACAAGGACAACCCCTATTACGCTTACGCGCCGGGCGTTTCCTATGAATACTATGCCGGCATGGACATGCCGACGATCATCAAATCGATCGAGAAAGTCGACGATTACACGGTGAAGTTCACCCTGTCCGAGCCGAACGCGCCGTTCCTTGCCGACCTCGCGATGGACTTCGCGTCGATCATGTCGAAGGAATATGCCGACAAGCTCGCCGGTGAAGACCGCAAGGCCGACATCAACAACGTGCCGGTCGGCACCGGTCCGTTCTCCTTCGTGGCTTACCAGAAGGACGCCGTGATCCGCTACAAAGCGAACCCGGATTACTTCAAGGGCAAGACCCCGGTCGACGATCTGATCTTCGCGATCACCCCCGATCCGGCGGTGCGCATGCAGAAGCTGCAGGCGGGCGAATGCCAGATCATGCCGTACCCGTCGCCGGCCGACATTCAGGCGCTCAAGGACGACTCGAACATCAAGGTCGACGAGCAGCCCGGTCTGAACGTGGCTTACCTCGCCTACAACACCACGCAGGCGCCGTTCGACAAGCCGGAAGTCCGCAAGGCGCTGAACATGGCGATCAACAAGGACGCGATCATCGACGCGGTCTTCCAGGGCGCTGGCCAGGTTGCCAAGAACCCGATCCCGCCGACCATGTGGTCCTATAACAAGGACATCAAGGACGACGCCTACGATCCTGAGCAGGCTAAGAAAATGCTCGACGAGGCTGGCGTGAAAGATCTCGAGATGAACATCTGGGCGATGCCCGTGCAGCGGCCCTACATGCCGAACGCACGCCGCACCGCGGAACTGATGCAATCGGATCTCGCCAAGGTCGGCGTGACTGCGAACATCGTCTCCTACGAGTGGGGCGAGTATCTGAAGAAGTCGAAAGATCCGACCCGTGACGGTGCGGTGATCCTCGGCTGGACCGGCGACAACGGCGACCCGGACAACTTCCTCGCGGTTCTGCTGGGCTGCTCGGCGGCTGAAAGCGGTGCGAACCGTGCCTTCTGGTGCGATCAGAAATTCGACGATCTGATCACCAAGGCGCGTCAATCGAGCGATCAGGCCGAGCGCACGAAGCTCTATGAGCAGGCTCAGGAAGTCTTCAAAGAGCAGGCGCCGTGGGACACCATCGCCCACTCGACCGTGTTCATGCCGATGTCGACCAAAGTCAGCGGCTACGTGATGAGCCCGCTGGGCGGTCACGACTTCTACGGGGTGGACATCTCGGAGTGATCCTGAGAATACCCGCGTGATTGGGGCGTCCGGGAGACCGGGCGCCTCGCAATACTTTTAGGGGCCAAACATCGGAGACCGATGACCGCTGGCGCAACTGGGTGCGGCGGGCAGGGGCTCCCCACAGGTTCCGAAGAGAACCGCAAACAGGACCGGTGACATGTTACGTTTCATAATCGGCAAGATCCTCTGGCTGATCCCCACGCTGATCGGCATCACGATCGTGGCCTTCGGGTTCGTTCGGGTGCTGCCCGGGGACCCGGTGCTGCTGATGGCAGGCGAGCGCGGGCTGAGCCCCGAACGCCATGCCGAGCTGGCGCATCAGCTCGGCTTCGACCGCCCGCTCTGGCAGCAATATCTCGATTTCATCTGGCAACTCGCCCACGGCAATCTCGGCGACAGCCTCGTGACCCACAAGCCGGTGCTGGGCGAGTTCTTCGCGCTGTTCCCGGCCACGCTGGAGCTGGGCGTCTGCGCGATGTTCCTCGCCGTCGTGATCGGCGTGCCGATCGGCGTGCTGGCCGCGATCAAGCGCGGCTCGTGGTTCGATCAGGCGACGATGGGTACGGCGCTCGTGGGCTATTCGATGCCGATCTTCTGGTGGGGCCTGCTGCTGATCATCCTGTTCTCGGGGATCCTGCAATGGACGCCGGTCTCGGGGCGCATCTCGCTGATGTATTATTTCCCCAACGGCACGGGCTTCATGATCTGGGACGCGCTGATGTCGGGGCAATCCGGCGCGCTGACCTCGGCGCTGAGCCACCTGATCCTGCCGGCAGTCGTGCTCGCCACGATCCCGCTCGCGGTGATCGCGCGCCAGACCCGTTCGGCGATGCTCGAAGTGCTGGGCGAGGATTACGTCCGCACCGCACGCGCCAAGGGGATGCCGCCGCGCCGCGTCGTGGGCGTCCATGCGCTGCGCAATGCGATGATCCCGGTGATCACCACGATCGGCCTGCAGGTCGGTATGCTGATGGCGGGCGCGATCCTGACAGAGACGATCTTCTCCTGGCCGGGCATCGGCAAATGGATGGTCGATTCGATCTCGCGGCGTGACTACCCCTCCGTGCAGGGCGGGCTGTTGATGATCGCGCTGATCGTGATGTTCGTGAACCTGATCGTGGACCTGCTCTACGGTCTGATTAACCCGCGTATCCGGCATAGGTGAGTGACATGTCCGAAGTGACCGAAACCGATATTCCGGCCGGCACGCGCCGCGCGCAATTCGCCGAGTTCTGGTTCTATTTCAAAGAAAACCGTGGGGCCGTGATCGGTCTGGTGGTGTTCGCCCTGATCGCGCTGGCCGCGATTGCGGCACCGTTGATCTCGCCCTTCGACCCCGACACGCAGTTCCGCGACGCGCTTCTGGCGACGCCGCTGACGCATGATGCCAACAGCACCTTCCTGATGGGCACTGATGCGGTCGGGCGCGATATCCTCTCGCGCCTTCTGTTCGGCGCACGCTTCTCGCTGTTCATCGGCGTGATGGTCGTGCTGCTCGCGCTCTCCGTGGGGGTGATCCTCGGCCTGCTCGCCGGCTGGTTCGGCGGCTGGGTCGACACCGTGATCATGCGGGTGATGGATATCATCCTCGCCTTCCCGTCGCTGCTGCTGGCGCTTGTCTTCGTGGCGGTGCTGGGGCCGGGGCTGATCAACGCGATGATCGCCATCGCCATCGTCTATCAGCCGCATTTCGCGCGTCTGACCCGCGCCGCGGTGCTGTCGGAGAAGAACCGCGATTACGTCATGGCCGCTCAGGTCGCGGGCGCGGGCCATATGCGCCTGATGTTCCGCACGGTGCTGCCGAACTGCCTCGCGCCGCTGATCGTGCAGGGCACGCTGAGCTTCTCGAACGCGATCCTCGACGTGGCGGCGCTTGGCTTCCTCGGCATGGGCGCGCAGCCGCCGACGCCGGAATGGGGCACGATGCTGTCGGAAGCGCGCGAGTTCATCCTGCGCGCCTGGTGGGTCGTGACCTTCCCGGGTCTCGCGATCCTCGTGACCGTGCTGGCGATCAACCTGATGGGCGACGGCCTTCGCGACGCGCTCGATCCGAAACTGAAGCGGAGCTAAGCCAATGTCCTTGCTGAAAATCCGCAATCTCACCGTCGAATTCGACACCGCTCAGGGCGCGTTCCGCGCCGTGGACGGGATCGATGTCGAAGTCTCGGGCCGCGAAGTGCTCGCCATCGTGGGCGAATCCGGCTCGGGCAAATCGGTCTCGATGCTCGCGGTGATGGGGCTTTTGCCGCCCACCGCGACGATCACGGCCGACGAGATCACCTATGACGGGCGCGACATGCTGAAAATGTCGGGCCGCGAACGTCGCCAGATCATCGGGAAAGAAATCTCGATGATCTTTCAGGAGCCGATCTCCTCGCTCAACCCCTCCTTCACCTGCGGTTATCAGGTCGAGGAAGTGCTGACGCGTCACCTCGGACTGAAGGGCAAGCATGCCCGCAAACGCGCGCTGGAGCTGTTCGAACAGGTGGGCATCCCCGATCCCGAACGGCGGCTGAACAGCTATCCGCACCAGCTTTCGGGCGGGCAGTGCCAGCGCGTGATGATCGCTATGGCCATCGCCTGCAAGCCGCGCCTGCTGATCGCCGACGAGCCGACCACCGCGCTCGATGTGACGATCCAGAAGCAGATCCTCGATCTGCTGATGAGCCTGCAGGAGGAATACGGCATGGGGCTGATCATGATTACCCATGACATGGGCGTCGTGGCCGAGACCGCCGACCGCGTCTCGGTCCAGTTCAAGGGCCGCAAACTGGAGGAGGCCGACGTGCTCTCACTCTTCGAGAACCCGCAGCATCCCTACACCCGCGCGCTTCTGGCCGCGCTGCCGGAGAACGCGACCGGGGACCGTCTGCTGACCGTCGCCGATGGCTGGGAGGGCGTGCAATGAGTGTGATCCTCGAAGGGCGCGACATCACGCGCGACTACATCGTCTCGGGCGGGTTTCTGCGCGGGGCGAAGACGATCCGGGCGCTGCACGGAATCTCGTTCTCGCTCGAGCAGGGCAAGACGCTGGCTATCGTCGGCGAATCCGGCTGCGGCAAGTCCACGCTCGCGCGCATCCTGACGCTGATCGACCCGGCCAATTCGGGCGATCTGTATATTCAGGGCGAGAAGATCGACATCAAGGAAACCAAGGTGACCTCCGCGCTGCGCGCCAAGGTCCAGATCGTCTTCCAGAACCCCTATTCGTCGCTCAACCCGCGTCAGAAGGTGGGCGAGGTTCTGACCGAGCCGCTGATCATCAACACCGACATCCCCGCCAAGGAGCGCCGCAAGCGCGCCGAGGAGATGCTGGAGAAGGTCGGGTTGGAGCGGCAGCACTACAACCGCTACCCGCACATGTTCTCGGGCGGTCAGCGCCAGCGGATCGCGATTGCGCGCGCACTGATGCTGAACCCGCAGATCCTCGTGCTGGACGAGCCGGTCTCGGCGCTCGATCTGTCGGTGCAGGCGCAGGTGCTGAACCTGCTCAAAGACCTGCAGGACGAGTTCGACCTGTCCTATATCTTCGTGAGCCACGATCTCTCGGTCGTGCGCTATTTCGCGGATGATGTGATGGTGATGAATGCGGGCGAGGTGGTGGAATACGCCTCGCGCGATCAGATCTTCGCCAATCCGCAGCACGAATATACCAAGACCCTGCTGGCGGCGACGCCGATCGCCGATGTCGAGAAGATCCGCGAGCGGGTCGAGCGCCGCAAGGCGTTCTTGGCTGCGGAGAGCTGAGGGCATGGCGGTGCCTTAGGGCCGCTTGGAGTTGAGACATGGGCCCGGGGCGATGCGCCTCGGGCCTTTTCTATTTGTGAGGGGGTTGTGGCCCATACCTTGGCCCGGGCGACCAGCCCGGGCCGCGCCCGACCCTCCCCCCGGGAGGGCGCATTGGCGATGTCATCGCGAGCATCACCGACATGCGGGGTTGAGAGATAAAGCGCCCAGCCACAAGCGCATCAACGCGCCCACCCAAGGCTCGGGCGCGTCCCTCTTCGCCAAACACAAGCGCCCCCTGCGCCGCGACGCGCGGCGCGTTCGCCGCTGAAGCCTTCCACTGGAAGCCTTCCGAGACACGGCTCACCCCAAGGCTCGGGCGCGTCCCTTATCTCCCCGACCACGCCGGCGCGCGCTTCTCCAGGAAAGCCCGCGCGCCTTCGGCTGCGTCCTCGCTCGCCATCACGGCTTTCAAGGTCCGCGCGTTCTCCTCCCAAAGCGGGTCGACCGCGCGGCGCTCGATCTCGCGCGACAGGCGCAGGGTCTCGCGCAGGGCCAAGGGCGCGTTCTTCGCGACCTCCTCGGCCAGCGTCAGCGCCGCGTCAAAAGCCTGTCCGGCCTCGGCGCGCCGGGCGATCAGGCCCAGATCCCACGCTTCCGCCGTGTCGAACAGCCGCCCCGTCAGCAGCAATTCGCGCGCCCGGGCCGGGGGGACGAGGCTCGCCAGCCGCAGCGCGCCGCCCGCGCCCGCCACCAGACCGCGCAGCACCTCTGGCAGGCCGAAGCGGCAGCCCTCTTCGGCGACGATCATGTCGCAGCCCAAGGCCAGTTCGAACCCACCTGCGAGCGCGGCGCCATGGCAGGCGGCGATGATCGGCTTGCTGCGATGGGACTCGGTCAGGCCGCCGAAACCGCCTTCAGCGAATAGTAACTCCTCGACCTTACCTTCGGTGAAAGCGGCGAGGTCCATCCCTGCGCAGAACACTGCGCCTTCGCCGCGCAGGATGCCGATCTGCAGCGCGTCATCCGCTTCCAGACGGGCCACCGCCTCGGCCAGGGCGTGGCCGGCCTCGGCATTGATCGCGTTGCGCCGCCCGGGGCGGTTGAGGGTGATGATCGCGATCTTGCCGCGGGTCTCGAAGAGGACGGGGCTCATAGGGCGGGCTCCTTGGGTAGGCGGGCGCGTAGCGCGTTGCGGATGATCTTGCCGGTGGTGGTCACGGGCATGTCGTCGATCACGTAGATCGCGCGGGGATATTCGTATTTCGCAAGCCGCGCGCGGACATGGGCGGCAAGGTCGTCGCGCAGCGCCTCGGTGTCGGTGTGACCCGGGCAGAGCGTGACGAAGGCCGCGACGATCTCGCCGCGCAGCGGATCGGGCTGGCCCACGACGCCCGCCATCTGCACCGCCGGATGCGAGATCAGGCAGTCCTCGATCTCGGCGGGGCCGACACGGTAGCCGCCGGTCGAGATGATATCGTCGTCGCGCCCCTTGAAGCGCAGCCGCCCGCCGTCGCCGCTGACGCCCCGGTCGCCGGTCAGCAGCCAGCGCCCCTCGGGGCCGGTCACGAATTTCGCCTCTGTCGCGTCGTGTTGATTGAAATAACCAAGGAACATCACCGGGTCGGGCGCGCGCACAGCAATCGCGCCTTCTTCGCCATCGGGCAAGCGTTCGCCCGTGGCGCTGTCGATGATCGCGACCTCGTGGCCCGGCACTGGCCAGCCCATCGCGCCGGGTTCGGGCGCATCGAGGCTCGCGGCGGAGGACACCACCATGTTGCACTCCGTCTGGCCGTAGAACTCGTTGATCGTGACGCCAAGCGCCTTGCGCCCCCAGTCGAGGAGCTGCGCGCCGAGCGGTTCACCCCCCGAGGCGACCGAGCGCATATCGAGGCTCCACGACAGGCTCTCGGGATCGGCCTTCATCATCTTCAGCGCGGTGGGCGGCAAGAAAGCGTTGCGCACGCTCAGCCGCCGGATCAGATCGGCCGCGGCTTTGGCCGAGAATTTGCGGAAACGGCAGGCCACGACCGGCACGCCGTGATGCAGCGCCGGAAGCAGCACATCCAAGAGCCCGCCGATCCACGCCCAATCGGCGGGCGTCCAGATGCGGTCGCCCTTCTGCGGCAGGAAGTCATGGCTCATCTCGACGCCGGGCAGGTGGCCCAGCAGTACGCGATGGGCATGCAGCGCGCCCTTCGGATTGCCCGTGGTGCCCGAGGTATAGATCAGCACGCCGGGGGTCTCGGCGCTGGTATCGACGGGGGTGAAGTCGGGCGAGGCCTCGGCGAGGGCCGCATTGAAATCGGCCACGCCTTCCGCGCCGGTCCCGCCGTCATCGGTGACGAAGACGGTCTGCAGATCGGGCAATTCGGAGCGGATCGCGGCGATTACCTCGTAGCTCGCCGGGTCCGTCACCAGCACCCGCGCGCCGCTGTCGCGCAGCCGGTGCAGCAGGGCCTCGGGGCCGAACAAGGTAAACAGCGGCAGCGAGACGCAGCCCGCCTTGAAGGCCGCGATATGGGCGATGGCGGTCTCGCGGCGTTGCGGCAGCAAGATCGCCACCCGGTCGCCGGTCTCGCGCCCATCGCCGCCCACGCCCAGCCCGGCCAGCACATTGGCGAAGCGGTTGGATGCCTCGCGCAACGCGCCAAACGTGGTCTCGCGCACCGCGCCGTAGCCGTCCTCTTCGACCTCGATCAGGGCGACGCGATCTGGTTCTCGCTCCGCCCATTTGTCGCAAGTGTCGACGCCGATATTGTAGCGTTCGGGTATGTCCCATCGAAACGCAGCCCGCGTGGCCGCGTAATCCTTGCCGCGTGACAGCACCGGCTCTCCTCCCATTTTGCAAGCGGCGCGGGGGCCGCTCTCCTCCGCGCGCTACCAAAGCGCGCAGAGCCGGGAATGTCCATCTCTGCTCACGGGCTCGTGAGGGTCGCATCGGGCCCAAGCCGCCCCGCCGCCAGCGCGCTCAAACCCACCATCACCGTCGCGGTGATCATCACGGCCGGCAGCCCGCCCATCTGGTAGCTCAGCCCCGACAGCAGCGTGCCGATCAGCCGCCCGCCCGCATTGGCCATGTAGTAGAAGCCCACATCCATCGTCACCCGCTCGGCCTGCGTGAAGGCGAGGATGAGATAGGAGTGGAGCGACGAATTCACCGCGAAGATCGCGCCGAAGGCCAGCAGACCCACGACCAGCACGGTGCTGAGCCACAGCGACGGCGTCGGGTCGATCAGCACGGCGGCGCTGAGGAGCGCAGGCACCGCGAGCAGCGCCAGCGCCCAGTGCTGCGCGGCCCCGATCAGCGCGCCCTCGGGGCGGGATTGGGCCTTCAGGATGCGCGGGGCGGCGGCCTGCACCGCGCCGTAAAGGATGATCCAGAGCGCCATGAAGGTGCCCACGAGGAAGAAGGCCGCGCGGTCGCCTGCATGTGTGCCGTCCGAAAGGACCGCGTAGAAATAGATCGGGATACCGACGACGAACCAGACGTCGCGCGCGCCGAACAGGAAGACCCGCGCCGCGGAGAGCCAGTTCACATTGGCCGATTTCGAGAAGACTTCCGAGAATTTCGCGCCTTTGCGCCCGCGCGGCAGGCCCGGCGGCATCGCCACGACGATCGCGGCGAGGATCAGAGCGAGCACCACCGCCATCGCGACCACCGCGTAATCGAAGCCGAGCGCGGCCAGCAGCGCCGCGCCGAGCAGGAAACCCACGCCCTTCACCGCATTCTTCGACCCGGTCAGCACCGCGACCCATTTGAACAGCCCGCCCTTGCCGGTGGGGGCCAGCAGCTTCACCGCCGATTTCGAGGACATCTTGGCAAGGTCTTTCGCAACCCCGCTGAGGCCCTGCACCACCATCACATAGGCGACCGAGGCCCCGATCGCCCAGGACGGGTTCAGCTGCGCCAGCGCGATCAGCGCCACGACCTGCAGCGACAGCCCCGCATAAAGCGTCGAGACCAGCCCGAACCGCGCCGCGATCCAGCCCGCCGAGAGGTTTGTCACCATTCCCGCGACTTCGTAGAGGATGAACAGGTAGGCCAGCTGCACCGGCGAGAAGCCCAGCGTGTGGAAATGCAGCAGCACCAGCATCCTGAGCGCGCCATCGGTGAGCATGAAGGCCCAATAGGCCGCCGTCACCGCGATATAGGCGGAGAAGCCTTCGGGGCGGCTGGCGGGGTTGTCGGTCACAGCGACGCCCCCACCATCAGCGCGACATCGGCCAGTCGGTAGGCATAGCCCATCTCGTTGTCATACCACGCATAGACCTTCACCTGCGTGCCGTTCACCACCATCGTCGAAGGCGCGTCGATGATCGAAGAGCGGATATCGTTGGTGTAATCCGAGGACACGAGCGGGCGCGTCTCGTAGCCGAGAATACCGGTCAGATCGCCCTCCGCGGCGGCCTTGAACAGCGCGTTGACCTCTTCGGCGGTCGTTTCGCGCTCCACCTCGAAGACGCAATCGGTGAGCGATGCGTTGAGCAGCGGCACGCGCACGGCATGGCCGTTCAGCCGCCCCTTCAGTTCGGGATAGATCAGCGTGATCGCGGTGGCCGAGCCGGTCGTGGTCGGGATCAGCGAATTGAGCGCCGAGCGCGCGCGGCGCAGGTCCTTGGCGGGGCGGTCCACGATGGTCTGGGTGTTGGTCACGTCATGGATCGTCGTGATCGACCCGTGTTTGATCCGCAGGTTTTCGTGGATCACCTTTACCACCGGGGCGAGGCAATTCGTGGTGCAGCTGGCCGCCGTCACGATGCTATGCGCAGCCGGGTCATAGGCGTCATTGTTCACGCCATAGACGATATTCGCGGTCGGGCCGTCTTTCACCGGGGCCGAGACGACAACCTTCTTCACGCCAGCGGCGAAATAGGGGGCGAGTGCTGCCTCGGATTTGAACACGCCGGTGCAGTCGATCACCACGTCGACCCCGTCCAGCGGCAGGTCTTCGATCTTGCGCGTGCCGATGAAGGGCAGGCGGGTGCCGTCGATGGTGACGCTCTCCGCGTCGCTCGCGAACTCCGCGTCCCAGCGGCCATGAACGGAGTCGAACTCCAGCAGATGCGCCTGCATCGCCGCATCGCCCACCGCGTCGTTGATCCATGCGATTTTCGCGCCGCACTCCAGAAGCGGCTTCAAGGCGAGTTTCCCGATGCGGCCGAGGCCATTGAGGGCGTAGGTGGTCATGGTCGTTCCTTCAGTTGCGGCCGATGTCATCGACGGCGGATTGCAGCGCGATGCGGTCGAGCGTGGTCAGTGGCAGGGCGGCGAAGGCCTCGATCCGGCGGTGAAGCGCGCCATAGGCCTGCTGGAAGGCGAGCGCGCGCTCGGCCTCGGTGCCGGTCGCCTTCACCGGATCGGGCATCCCCCAATGGCCGCTGATCGGCTGGCCCGGCCAGGGCGGGCATTCCTCGTTGGCGGCGAGATCGCAGACGGTGAAGACGAAATCGAGCAGGGGCGCGTCCTCGCCCTGAAACTCCGCGATGGTTTTGGCCCGCAGGGGGGTGACATCATGGCCCTTGTCGCGCAGCACCTGCACCGCGAAAGGGTTCAGCTCGGAATAGGGCTTGGTTCCGGCGGAATAGGCGTTGAAGCGGTCACCGGCCCGCGCCCGCAGGATCGTCTCGGCGAGGATGGAGCGCGCCGAATTGCCGGTGCAGATGAAGAGCACGTTGAATTTCCGGCCCGCGGTAGATCGCGTCATCGCAGGGTCTCCGCTTGGCTCGGGCTGTGCGAGAGGGGAGCAGATATCGGGGCGCCCCTGACAGCAGTCGATCAGCAGCGCGTCGAAGAGGCTGCGCACGGTCTCCATCTCGATCCCGTAGCGCAGCGAGGTGCCCGCCCGCGTCTGCCCGATCAGCCCGACCTCGCTGAGTGCGGCCAGATAGGCCGAGAGCGTCGAGGGCTTCAGCTTCAGCGCCGCGCCGATCTCGCCTGCGGGCAGCCGGTCGGGATACCGGCGCATCAGGAGCCGGAAGATCGCAAGGCGTTGCGCATGGCCCAGCACGGTGAGCCGCTGAGGTGTCATCTGATCCATATTTCGAGGTTTTACGAAATAAGAGAGTCGGATCAAGTGAAGCTTTGATGACAGGGCGCATTACACGCGTGAGTTGTGAACAATCCCATCGAAACGCACGCGATATAGACGCAGCCGGAAACACTCACAAATTCGTGAAGAGTCAAGGAAATAGGGCCGAAACGAGACTTCCTTTGCGTCATGCAATTGCAGAATCCTCAGCAATGCAAAGAGAACAAACGCATTTTCGCATCATAGCCGAGAGGGCAAACTGCGCCGAAAACGGCAATTATGGTCGGTCTGCCATAATTTCTGCCGCATTTCGGACATGACTGGGCAAGAGAACTTTAAGCACGAACCGACCCAGCCGGTGCGTCGCCAAGAAGGGGGCGCGCGCCGTCCCTGTAACATTGGTGGTCGCGGTCGGCATGGGCGTGCCGGACCGTGCGTCACCCAAAAATCCGCATCGCCCCTGCGGAAAAGGAGAGCTCCCTCGTGTATGAAGCGAATTCCATCTTTGATTGGCATCGCCGTGGTTTCGAGGCGCTCAATTCTTACTGGGAGACGCTCGACCAGCTTGAACAGGCGGTAAAGGACGTCTCGGACGCCGATCTCGGTTTTGTCGAAGATCAGCTCGACACCGTTCTCGAGATGATCGACGCGTTCGAGCCGACCGTCAGCGTCATCGGCCAGGTCAAAGCGGGAAAAAGCACCCTTCTCAATGCGTTGATCGGAAAGCCGGGAATGCTGCCCTCGGATGTGAACCCGTGGACCTCGGTCATCACGGCGCTGCATCTGAACGCGCGCCACCGCCCGATGGACACGCGCGCGTTGTTTCGGTTCTTCGATCGCCACGAATGGGATCGGCTTGTGGCGACGGGCGGGCGTCTGGGCGAGATGGCCAACCGGGCGGGCTTCGAGACCGAGGCCGAAAGCGTGCGCAAACAGGTCACCGCGATGCGCGATGCGACCGAGGCGCGGCTTGGGGAACAGTTCGAGGACCTTCTGGGCACCAGCCGCGCGTTCCCGACGCTCGATAAGGCGGTGCTCGATCGATATATCTGCTACGGCGATCCCGACGATCTGGCTGAAGGGGCCAGTGAGGGCACCTATGCCGATCTGACGAAATCCGCCGATCTCTATCTCGATCTGCCGCATCTGCCGCGGGGCCTGTGCCTGCGCGACACGCCCGGCGTGAATGACACGTTCATGATGCGCGAGCAGATCACGCTGAACGCCATCGGGGACAGCCGCGCCTGTATCGTCGTGCTCTCGGCCCATCAGGCGCTGACCACGATGGATCTGGCGCTTTTGCGCATCATCTGCGCGATCGACGCGCGGGAGGTGGTGATCTTCGTCAACCGTATCGACGAGCTGGAAGATCCGCGTGGGGCGCAGACCGCGATCCGCAACTCGATCCGCAAGACGTTGGGGCGCATGGGGCTGGGCGAGGAGATCGAGATCCTCTTCGGCTCGGGCTACTGGGCCAATTGCGCGATGGGCGATGTGAGCGAGATGGCGCCCGCCAGCCGCGCCGCGCTTGAGAAGATGACCGGCACCACGCCCAGCAGCGAGACCGAGCTGCGTCAGCGCGCGATGGAAGCCTCGGGAATCGGTGCGCTGATGCAGGCCGTCGTCACCCGCATCGTCGAGGGGCCGGGGCAGGCCGTGCTGGGCGATGTGCAGGACGAACTGGAGCGCATCATCGAGCGCGCCGAGACCGTCGATAGCGTCGCCCGCGTGGCCGATCCGTCCACCATTCTCAGCGAATCCAAGCTGATGCTGCGCCTCGCCGAGATCGAGGAGGAGGCGGTGTCGGCCTTCAATAACGAGGCGGCGGGGCTGCGCGCGGAGCTGCGCGAGCGGCTGGACCGCGCGCAGGAGCAATTCGTGGCCTCGGCGCTGGAGGCACTGCAATCGCATATCGACACTTATGGCGAGATCGGCGCGTGGACCCATGATCCGACCGCGCTGCGCATGGCGATGAAGACGGCTTTCGCGTCGAATTGCGCGCGGCTGCGGCGCAAGGGGGAATCTGCGCTCGATATGGTCAGCGACGGGATCGACAGCTTCCTCGCCGCCGAGTTCGGCGTGATCCGCGAGGCCGATGTCAGCCGCTTCCCCGAACAGCCGCAACATCGCGCGCCGACCGTGCTGGCGCGGATGATTACGCTGGATATGCAGGGCGCATGGTGGCGGCGCTATTGGCGCTTCAATCGCAAGGGGGCGGCGCAGGCGCGCTACCGCGAGGTGATCATCGCGGAAACCACGCCGCTGATCGAAGATCTGATGACCGAGTATTTCGACCCCGCCATCGCGCGCAGCCGCGAGATCGTGGAGCGCTTCGCCTTCGATCAGGGGCAGTTCTGCAAAGCGGTGCGCGAGCGCTGCCTGTCGGGCGCGTCCGGTCACGATAAGGAAAGGCTCTCGGCATGAACTCGCTGCGCAAACGTGAACGCCCCGACTTGCCGGACCTGTCGAAAGCGCAGGCTCCGCAGGCCACTCCGAAGCCGCGCAAGCTGCGGGTGCTGGTGGCGGGTGAATTCTCTGCTGGGAAGACCAGCCTTATCAACGGGTTGCTGGGCGAAAAGGTTCTGCCCTCGCATGTCACCGCGACCGCGCTGCCGCCGATCTGGCTGGTGCGCGGCGGGGACCGGGCGCAACTCTGGATCGACAAGGAAGATGTCGCGCGCCCGCTCTCCGATCTGGCGCAGCTCAATCTGGAGAAGGCGCGCTATTGCGTGATCGCCCATAACGCGCCGATCCTCGACCGGATCGACATCATCGACACGCCCGGTTCGTCGGACCCGAACATGCCGATGGAAAGCTGGCAGCGGATGCTGCGCTATGCCGATCTGGTGATCTGGTGCACCAACGCGACGCAAGCGTGGCGGCAAAGCGAGAAGGCGGTCTGGGACGAGATGCCCGAGGCGCTGCTGGAACAGCCGATGCTGGTCGTGACCCATGGCGACCGTCTGCCCGACGAACGCACCCGCGCGCGGCTGATGCGCCGGGTCGAGCGCGAGGCGGGGGAGGTCTTCCCGACGATCCGTCTGGCCGCGCTGACCGAGCCTTCGGACGTGGCGCAGATCGCGCGCGAGATCGAGCGGCTGGTCGGGCAGATCGATCAGCCGACAGGGGCGGCCAACGAGATCGTCGCGAAATTCGTGGGCGAGCGCGACGTGATCGCGTTCCCGAAACCGCGCACGCCGGTGAAGCCGCGCCGTCTGCGCTCAGCGCGTCTGATCAAGGCGGAAAGCGCGGAGCTGCCCGAGGTCACGGACGCCGAGCCGCTGATCCTCGACTCGCCGCTGCCCGACTATCCGCCTGCCGAGACCGCCCCGATGCCGGGCCCGGCCCGCGCGTTGTGGGAGGAACTCACGGCGGGCTACGCGTTCACAGACGCCGCGGATGTCCTCGCCCATGTCGAACATCTGCTTGATCGGCTGGATGCCGAAACCCCGACCGAATCCGAACCAGCCTACGCGAGCAAGAGGACCAAGCCATGAAGATTGCCCCGCAACTGCGTAAGGAACTCGACTTTCTCAACGGCGCGCTCGACCGGATCGAGGCGTCCGTCGAACGTAGCGCCCGTCCGCGCATCCGCGATCTGCGCTTGCGACTGCATGACTGGGCGGCGCGTGTGGCGGTGATCGGGCAGGTGAAGGCGGGCAAATCGACCTTCCTCAACGCCTTCCTGCACCAGCACGATTTCCTGCCCTCGGACGTGAATCCGTGGACTTCGGTCGTGACGAATATGCGCATCAACCTGCCCGAAGACCCGGTGACGGGTGCGCGGTTCGAGTTCTTCTCGGAGGCAGATTGGGACGAGATCATCAATGGCGGCACCCGCATCCGCAAGCTGACCGAAGAGCTGCTGCCGGGGTTCGACACCGACATCCTGCGCGAGCAGTCCGAGCAGATGCGCCGCCGCGCGCAAAGACGTCTCGGCAAGCATTACCAGATGCTGCTGGGTCAGCATCACGATTACGACTTCCTCGCACCCGATCTGCTGCAACGCTATGTCTGCGCAGGGCCCGGGGCGGATGACGGGCTGGAGCGCGAGGCGCTTGGCCGCTATGCCGCGCTCACGAAAAGCGCCAATATCTACATGCGCTTGCCCGAATTCCAGGTGCCGACGATCATCACCGATACGCCCGGCGTGAACGACCCGTTCCTCGTGCGCGACGAGTTCACCTGTCGCTCGCTCGACCGCTCGGACGTGTTCATCATGGTGCTGTCGGCGCATCAGCCGCTGACCGATGTCGACCTCGCCCTGATCCGCATCCTCGCCAAGCAGGACGACAAGGATGTGCTGATCTTCCTCAACCGGATCGACGAGCTGGACGATTACGCGGTCGAAGTGCCCCGCGTGATCGCCGATGTGTCGCGCCGTCTGCGCGCGGCGATCCCGGAAATCGACTTCAAGATCGTCGCGGGCAGCGCCTATCTCGCCGATCTGACGCAGCGCTCCGACGAGGAGGCCGCCTGGGCGCGCGCCGAGATGGATTCGATGGAGCTGGCGCAATACCTGTATTCGCGCTTTGGCCGCGTGCCCGAAGACCCGATCGACCGGCTGCTGCTGGCCTCGGGCGTCGAAGAGGTCAAGCATGTGCTCTCTGCCGTGATCGACGGTGGGGTGGGGCGTCAGCAGCTCGCCCAGCTGCGCGGCGATCTGCGCGCGGAGCTGTCGGGGATGCAATTCGTCGCCCGCCGCGAACGCGACACGCTTCAGATGCAGATCGAGAGCATCCGCTCGGACGTGGCGGAGGCCGCGATCGAGGAAATGAGCAGCGAGATCGCGGCGACGGAATCGCTGCGCGGTGCGCTCGAAAACCATGTCGAGAGCGCCGAGCATCAGATCGAAGCGGTGCTCAACCGCGGCTGGTCGGCGCTGGAGACGCGGCTCAACAAGAGCATCGAGGATTTCGTCCTGAGCCAGCGCGACCGGTTCGAGGATGTTCTGCGCACCAACCGGATCCGCGACGGCCGTCCGCCGCGCAGCTTCGAGACCGACACGACCGCGCTGCAGATCGCGCTCGAACGCGAGGTGACGAAAAGCTACGCCCGCTCGCGTGCGGCGATCGACGTGCTGCTCGACAATGCGATCCATGCGTGCCGCACCACGGTCGCGGACCGGTTCGACGACCCCAGCGAAGAGATCGATCTGTCGGATATGCCGCATGACACTTTCACCTCGACGCTGACGCTGACCCGGCGCGCGCTGCGCATCAACTTCGCGCTGGAGCGGGGCTGGGCCTTCTGGCGCGGTCCGACCGTGAATATCGAAAAGACCCTCGACGGGTTGCGGATCGTGGCGGCGGAAGAACTGCGCCCGGCGGTCGAGAAGATCCTGCAGGCCTATGGCGAGGCGCTGGTGGAACGCGCCAGCGCAGGCGGCTCACGGTTGCGGGTGATGGTGCGGATGATGGAGATGATCGTGCGCGAGCGGACCTTGCAGCTCAAGCAGGAGCGGGCCGAGTTGGAACGGCTGGCCCGTGATCCGCAGATGCAAAGCCGACTGGCGTCCCGGATCCAGAGCAAGTTGGAAGTGCTCGAACGGCGTCTGATCAATCTCGGGGCGATCGAGAGCGCGGTCAGCAGCACCATGATGCCGCGCCGCAAACCCGCGACGCGCGCAGCGTAAGGGCGAAAGGGCAATGATTTTCAAGCAAGAGCTCAACCGCGAGGACGCGCCGCCCGATCCGCATCGCGCGCCCCTTCGGGTGGCGATCTGCGGCGAGGTCAATTCCGGCAAGTCCACCGTGCTGAACGCGATTTTGCGCGCGCGCAGCATCGGCGACAATCTGGGCCGGACCGAGCGTCCGACGGTCGTCGCGCGCTACCGGGCGACGCCGGGCGTGGTGATGCGCGACGCGACGGGGCGCGAGATCGACGCGGCGGAGGTCGAAGAAGGCTGGGCCGTGCCGTCCGAGATTTACGTCTATTCCGCGCAGCCGCATCTGCAGGGGTTCGAGTTCGTCGAAGTGCCGCTGAGCCGCCCCGAAGACGTGAACGAAGAGCAGATCGGCCTGATCGCGACCTGCGACGTGATGATCTGGGTAACCATCGCCTCGCAGGCATGGCGGCTGACCGAGAAAACGATGATCGAGCGGCTCGGGCCAGCGCGCCCGTCAGACTGTCTGCTCGCGATCTCGCGCGGCGACAAGCTGCGCAACGATACCGACCGGGCGAAGCTGAAAGCGCGGGTTCAGCGCGAGTCGGCGGCCTATTTCTCGCGGGTCGCCTTTCTGCACGGGGCGCGGGATCTCCTGCGCGAGGCCGAGACATCGGATGAAGCCTTCCAGCGCAGCGGCGGTGCGGCGCTGATCGCGGCGCTCGGGGCGATGACGGGGCGCGCGGTGGCCGGGCTCGATACGCTCGATCCCGAGACCGAGGCGGATCTGGCGATCGGCACCCATGACGCGCCCTCGCCGCTGCTCTCCGAACATGGGGGCGCAGTGCTGCCGTTCCGCTCGCGCAGCGTGGGTAAACGGGCTTCGCAACCGGCAAATTCCGGCGCGCCCGTCGCGCCGCCCGGGGCCGAACCCGAGTTTCGGCCTGACCCGCATCCCGTCGACCGCACACCTGAAGTGTCGCCGCGACGGGTCACGCGTTCGTCCAAGCCGGGCCGTGACGCGGAGCGTGAGCCCGGTCGTGAGCCGGGGCCGAATGTCACCGGGCCCGTCCTGCCCGAAACCGAAGCCGAGATGGAGCCCAAGCAGGACAGCCCTCTGCTGCTGGCCACCACGCGGCTCAGGCTCGGTATCGAGCTGCCCGAAGGCTTGCAGCTTGCCGGGCGGATCGGCCCCAGCGACCGGATCCTGCGGCCCGTCAAAGGGTCGTCGGACGAGATTGTGGCCTGCGCCAAGGCGCTGGAGAATTTGATGGCCGGCTTCGCCGGAAACTACACCACCGTGTTCGGCGGACAGCTCGACACGATCACGGAGGCGGGCGACGATGTGCGCATCTTGTTTGCGAGCGCGCCCGAGACCGGCCTGACCTTCGCGCAATTCACCGTCGATCTGATCGACGAGCCATCGGCGCATGCGCTGTTCGCACGTTTGGCGGGCACGTCGATCTGATCGGGGCGGCAGGTCGCCTCCGCGATCTTCTTTCGCCCGCGAAGTGACGCGAAAACAGGCGTCGTCATTCACGAGAACGCAAGGTCATCCGACTATCGGTTTGCGCCGTGGCAGAGTGCGGCTAATCTTTCTCTCACGCCTCGGCGCGCCGGTGACTGCGGCCGCTCGGGGTCTATGAAAAAAGTATATTCCGCAGGGAGACCGAAATGTCCGATTTCAAGCGCCGTCTGGCTGCCCTCATGCTGGGCGCCGCCTCGACCGGGCTTCTGGCCGCCGGGCCCATTCAGGCCGAGACGGTGAAGCTCACGATCCTCGGGGTCGGCGATATTTACAATTTCGACGGCGATGGCGAGCGTGGCGGGTTCGCGCGGCTCAACGCGGTCGCCAAGAAGGAGCGGGCGGACAATCCCAACACGCTCTATGTCTTCGATGGCGACATGCTCTCGCCCTCGCTTCTGTCGGGGATCGACGAAGGCCAGAACACGATCGACCTGACCAATATCGTGCCTTTCGACATCGCGGTGCCGGGCAACCATGAGTTTGATTTCGGCCCCGAGAATTTCGAGAAGAAGATGGAAGGCTCGAAATACCCCTGGGCCGCGATCAACATCACGCAAGCTGACGGCTCGCCCATTCAGGGCCTTGGCGGCGTGATGATGAAGGAGATCGCAGGGCTCAAGGTCGCGCTGGTGCCGGTGGCCCAGGACACCACGCCCGAGGTCGCCAATTCGGACGATCTGAAATTCCAGCCCACCGTCGACACGGCAATCGCGGCCGCCAAGAAGGCCCGCGAGGACGGCGCGGATCTGGTGATCGGCGTCGTGCAGACCGACCAGTCGAACGACCGCAAGCTGATCGCGAGCCAGGATTTCGACGTGATCATGTCCGGCGACGACCACCTCAACGCGATGTTCTATGACGGGATCACGGCTTACGTGGAGACTTCGATCGACGCGCGTTATCTGCAGCCGCTCGATCTGACCGTCGACATCTCCGAGAAGGACGGCAAGCGCAAGATCAGCTGGACCCCGAATTTCCGCTGGATCGACACCGCGAATGTCACGCCGGATCCGGAATCGATGAAACTGGTCGATGGCTTCAAGCAGCAGCTCGACGACAATCTCGGCCAGCAGATCGGCACGTCGGAGACCGAGATGGACTCGCGCCGCAACGTGGTGCGCTCGCAGGAGAGCACGATGGGCGATCTGATCGCCGATGCGCTGCGCGATGCGACGAAGGCCGATGTGACGCTGATCAATGGCGGCGGCATCCGGGGCGACACGACCTATGACGCGGGCCACAAGATCACCCGCAAGGACGTGCTGACCGAGCTGCCCTTCGGCAACAAGACGGTGGTGACCGAGATCCCCGGCTCGCAGCTGCTGAGCGCGCTGGAGAACGGGTTCAGCCAGGTCGAGAACGGCGCGGGTCGTTTCCCCCAGATCTCGGGCATGAGCGTGGTCTATGATCCGAGCGCGCCTGCGGGATCGCGCGTGGTCTCGGTCGAGGTGGGCGGTCAGCCGCTCGACAAGGACAAGGTCTACAAGGTCGCGACCAACGATTACATGCTGGGCGGCGGCGATGGGTATGGCGCGCTTGGCGGCGGCAAGGTCATCGTGAACGCGGGCAACGGTAATCTGATGGCCAATGACGTGATGACCTATGTCGAGAACAAGGGTACGGTTGCGCCCAAGCTCGACGGGCGGATTAAGAAACAGGGCGAGTGAGTTCGGCCTGATCGGATCGAGAGGCGGCGGGGAAATCTGCCGCCTTTTCCTATTGCGCTGAGGGCCGCGCCCGAGCCTCGGGCGGGCGCTTGGAGGGCTAAGCGCGCGGGTCGAGGTTATCCGGATTTGGCTGCGATTAAGTGCAGACCACATGGCGAGGAACGCCCGCCCGGCGATCGGGCGCGGCCCTGCGTTGCTTCACTCTAGCGGCGGCGCGCTCGCCTCTACCACGGTCTCCATCGCGACATAGCTCGAGGAGGAATGGACATGGGGCAGGGTGGACAGCTCCTCCGACATGATCCGCCGGTAATCGGCCATGTCGCGGGCGCGGATCTTCACCAGATAATCGAAGCCCCCGGCGATCATGTAGCACTCTTCGACTTCGGGGATCGCGCGCACCGCAGCGTTGAACGCCTTCAGCGCCGTCTCGCGCGTATCGCTCAATTTCAGCTCGATATAGGTCACATGGGTCAGCCCCAGCTTGATCGGTGAGATCATCGCCCGGTAGCCTTTGATGAGCCCGGTTTCCTCCATCTGGCGGATGCGCGCGGCCACCGGCGTCTTCGACAAGCCGACCCTGCGCGCTATCTCAGCCACGGGGAGGCGTGCATCGGCGATGAGCTCGTTGAGGATTCGCCTGTCGATCGCATCGATCTCTTCACTCATGGGCTGCGGAGTCTCCAAAAATAAGTCTTAGAGACCATCGCTTAGCAAATCTTTGAGCCAATCGCCTAGGGGAATTCGCATAATATCGGACAATCAGATTTAAGGGAGGATCGCATGGGCGACACGTTCGATCAGTTCACAACGCAGGCGAAATTCGCCGATGAAGCCGCACTTCTGGAGCGCCTGAAGGGCCAGGCCGAACTGAGCGAGAGTGATCGCACGCAGATCTCTGCCCGCGCGGCAAAGCTCGTGCGCCGTATCCGGACCGAAGCCAAACCGACGCTGATGGAGCATTTCCTCGCGGAATACGGTCTGTCGACGCAGGAAGGCGTGGCGCTGATGTGTCTGGCCGAGGCGATGCTGCGCGTGCCCGATGCCGAAACGATCGACGCGCTGATCGAAGACAAGATCGCACCGTCCGACTGGGGCAAGCATATGGGCACGGCGTCGTCCTCGATGGTCAACGCCTCGACCTGGGCGCTGATGCTGACGGGCCGCGTGCTGGAAGACGAAAAGCCCGGCATGGCAGGCGTGTTGCGCGGGGCCGTGCGCCGTCTGGGCGAGCCGGTGATCCGCGCAGCCGTCAGCCGCGCGATGAAGGAGATGGGCCGCCAGTTCGTTCTCGGCGAGACGATCAAGGACGCGCTGAGTCGCGCCAAGAAGCTCGAAGATCGCGGCTATACCTACAGCTACGACATGCTGGGCGAGGCCGCCCGCACCGCGCGCGACGCCAAGCGCTACGCGAAGGATTACGCCGACGCGATCGCCGCCATCGCGAAGGTCTGCAAGGACCGCCCCGTGGCCGAAAACCCCGGCATCTCGGTGAAGCTCTCTGCGCTGCATCCTCGCTACGAGGTCGCCAAGGAAGAGCGCGCCATGGCCGAGATCGTGCCGGTGCTCAAGGATCTGGCGAAAGCCGCCAAGGCCGGGAATATGGGCCTCAACATCGACGCCGAGGAGCAGGACCGTCTGGTGATCTCGCTCAAGATCATCAAGGAGGTTCTGTCCGATCCCGAGCTGGCCGGCTGGGACGGGTTCGGCGTCGTCGTGCAGGCTTACGGCAAACGCGCGAGCCTCGTGATCGACTGGCTGGGCGCGCTGGCCGAAAAGCTCGACCGCAAGATCATGGTGCGTCTGGTGAAGGGCGCCTATTGGGACACCGAGATGAAGCTCGCGCAGGTCGAAGGCCTGCCGGACTTCCCGCTGTTTACCACGAAGGCTGCGACCGATGTCAGCTACCTTGCCAATGCGCGCAAGCTGTTCAGCTACACCGACCGCATCTATCCGCAATTCGCCACCCATAACGCTCATTCGGTCGCGGCGATCCTCGAGATGGCCGAGGGCCGTCCCTACGAGTTCCAGCGCCTGCATGGCATGGGCGAGCGTCTGCACGAGATCGTCCACCGCGAAGAAGGCACCCGCTGCCGCATCTACGCCCCCGTCGGCGCGCATCGCGACCTGCTGGCCTATCTGGTGCGTCGCCTGCTGGAGAACGGTGCGAACTCCTCCTTCGTGCATCAGATCGTCGATGAGGACGTGGCGCCCGAGACCATCGCGGAAGACCCGTTCGTGCAGCTTGCGAATGCCGAGCGTTCGGCGATGCTCAAGCTTCCCTCGGAGGTATTTGCCGAGTCCCGCGAGAATTCCATGGGCTTCGATCTGACCGACGAGGGCACGCTGGCGCGCATCGACGCCGCGCGCAATGTGGCGATCCCGGATGCGGGCCCGCTGGTGGCGGGCGAGGCGACGGGCGCGGCCGTGGCCGTCATCAACCCCTCGACCGGCGAAGAGGTGGCCCGCGTCACCGAGGCCGACGAGGCCTGTGTCGCGGCCGCCATCGACGCCGCGCGTCCTTGGACTGCGCCGGTTTCCGAACGCGCCGCCGTCCTGCGTCGCGTGGCCGAGCTTTACGAGGAGAACTTCGGACCCTTCTTCGCGGTGCTCGCGAAAGAGGCGGGCAAGAGCCAGCTCGACTCCGTGGGTGAATTGCGCGAGGCGGTCGACTTCCTGCATTACTACTCGGCGCAGGCCGAAGAGATCGACCCGACCGCGCGCGGGATCTTCGCGGCGATCAGCCCGTGGAACTTCCCGCTGGCGATCTTCACCGGACAGATCTCGGCGGCGCTGGCTGCGGGCAATGGCGTGATCGCGAAACCGGCCGAGCAGACCCCGCTCGTCGCGGCCATCGCCGTGCGCCTGATGCATGAGGCGGGCGTGCCGCGCGACGTGCTGCAACTGCTGCCCGGTCAGGGTGAGACGGTGGGCGCAGCGCTGTCGTCCAACCCGAAGATCGCGGGCATCGCCTTCACCGGCTCGACCGAGACGGCGAAGATGATCCGCCGTTCGATGGCCGACAATCTCGATCCGACCGCGCCGCTGATTGCGGAAACCGGTGGTCTAAACGCGATGATCGTGGACTCCACCGCGCTGCCCGAACAGGCGACGCGCGACATCATCGCCTCGGCCTTCCAGTCGGCGGGTCAACGCTGCTCGGCGCTGCGCTGTCTCTATGTGCAGGAAGACGTGGCCGAGGGGCTGATCTCGATGATCAAGGGCGCGATGGACGAGCTGTCGCTGGGCGATCCCTGGTATCTGTCGACCGACGTGGGCCCGGTGATCGACGGCGAGGCGCAGGAAGACATCGCCGCCTATATCGCGACTGCCGAGAAAGAGGGCCGCGTGCTGCACAAGCTCGACGCGCCGTCCAAAGGGCATTTCATCGCGCCGACGCTGGTGAAAGTCTCCGGCATCGAGGCGCTGGAGCGTGAGGTCTTCGGCCCGGTGCTGCATATCGCGACCTATCGCGCCGAGGATATCGAGAAGGTCTTCGCCGCGATCAACGCCACTGGCTACGGGCTGACGGCGGGCTTGCACAGCCGGATCGACAACCGCGTGCAGGAGGTCTCGGACGCGCTGCATGTCGGCAACCTCTACGTCAACCGCAACCAGATCGGCGCGGTCGTGGGCTCGCAGCCCTTCGGCGGCGAGGGGCTGTCGGGGACGGGTCCGAAAGCGGGCGGTCCGCTGTATCTCACGCGCTTCGCGATGGCACCCGAGGCGTCGTCGAAGAATGGCGAATGGGGTCACAAGCCCGATCTCGATGCGCTGCGCAAGAAGCTGGCGAAAGCGGCAGCGAAGGCCGAGGCGAGCGAGCCGCTCGAAGCGCTCGAACTGCCGGGACCGACGGGCGAGGCGAACACGCTGCGTCGCTATCCGCGCGGGCCGATCCTGTGCCTCGGGCCGGGCGAGGCTGCGCAGGTCGCGCAGATCAAGGCGGTCGAGAAACTGGGCGGCGTGGCCGTCGGGGCCGATGGCAAGATCGCCCCGGAAGTGCTTGAGACGCTTGAGGATATCGCGGGCGCCATCTGGTGGGGCCACGACACGCGCGCGCTTGTCAAGGCGCTCGCGAAACGCGAAGGCCCGATCCTGACGCTGACCACCGGCGCTGTGCAGAAGGCCGATGTCCTGCATGAGCGGCATCTGTGCGTCGACACCACGGCGGCGGGCGGCAATGCGGCGCTGCTGGCGGGGTAAACCCCGCTAGCCCACATCCTCGGAGGCCACCGACATCGCCTTGATGATCGCGTGGCACGCCATCCCCTCGGTCAGGCCAAGCGCCTCGACCGAGCGGGTGGTGAGCCGGGCCAGCAGATGCTCGTCCCCCATCCTCAGCCGCACGTAGACGCTGGGCGGGTCGGCAGGACGCAGCTCCGCGACCGTCACCGGCAGGATGTTGAGCGCGGACAGCCCCTCGGGGCGTCCCACCGCCAGCGTCACGTCGCCCGCATGTATGCGCAGCCGCAGCGACTGGCCGGGCTGGCCTGCCGGATAGGGCAGCAGCACCGGCCCGCCTGCGGTCTCGATCCGGGCCAGCCCATCGGCCTCCTGCGCCTGAACCCGGCCCGAGATCACCGCGCCTGCTTCGCGCTGCCCAAGCGCGGGGGCGAGCGTCGGGTCGGACAGGATTTCGCGTGCCGGGCCGAAGCCGCGCAGGCGTCCGGTCTCGATCAGCGCGATGGAGGTGGCTAGACGTGCGACCTCGGCGGGGGCGTGGCTGACATATAGGATGGGCAGTTTAACTTCGTCGCGTAACCGCTCGATATAAGGAAGAATCTCTGCCTTCCGCGCGGCATCCAGCGCGGCCAATGGTTCGTCCATCAGCAGCATGCGCGGGTTCGACAGGATCGCGCGTCCCAAGGCGACACGGCTCTTCTCGCCGCCCGAAAGTGCGGCCGGACGGCGCTCCAGCAGTGCGCCGAGACCGAGCATGTCGATGATGCGGTCGAACTCCGGCGCGGTCTTGGTTTTGTTGAAACGTTGTCCGTAGAGCAGGTTCGATTTCACGCTGAGATGTGGGAAAAGCCGGGCGTCCTGAAAGACATAGCCGATGCGGCGCTTGTGGGGTCGCAGGCAGATGCCGGCCTCGGTATCGAGCAGCACCTCGCCATTCACCACGATCCGCCCCCGGTCGGGACGCAGCAGCCCGGCGACCGCGTTCACCACCGTCGTCTTGCCCGCGCCGGACGGGCCAAACAGCGCGGTGACGCCTTCGGGCGCGGTGAAATTGACGTCCAGATCGAGCGCGGGCAGGCGATGGCTGAGCGAGATTTCCAGCATCAGGTCTGCCCCGCGATCCGCGCCGCGATCCGCCGCGCCAGCCACTCGGAAACCAACAGCGCGCCAAGCGCCAGCGTGACCGAGATCACCACCAGCCGCGCGGCCTCCGCCTCGCCGCCCGGCACCTGCAATTGCGAATAGATCGCGAGCGGCAGGGTCTGGGTTTGGCCGGGGATGTTCGACACGAAAGTAATCGTCGCGCCGAATTCGCCCATCGCCTTGGCGAAGGCGGTGATGCTGCCCGCGAGGATGCCGGGCAGGATCAGGGGCAGGGTGATCGTTGCAAAACTGGCGATGCGCGAGGCTCCGAGGGTGGAGGCCGCCTGTTCTAGCTTCGGGTCCACCGCCTCGATCGCGAGCCGGATCGCGCGCACCATCAGCGGGAAGGCCATGATCCCGGCGGCCAGCGCCGCGCCGCGCCACGAGAAGGCGACCGTGATCCCGATCTTCGCCAGCGCCGCCCCGATTATCCCGTTCGGCGCGAAGCCGATCAGCAGCAGGTAGCCGGTGACGACGGGCGGCAGGATCAGCGGCAGATGCACCAGCCCGTTGACGAGGCTGCGCCCGGGAAAGCGCCAGCGCGCCAGCGCATAGGCCACGAACAGACCCGGCGGCAGCGACAGCAGGGTCGCCCAGCCCGCCACTTTCAGCGACAGGACAACCGCTTGCCAGTCGGAGGGCGACAGCCAGCTCATTTCAGCGTCTCGAAGCCTTGGTCGTGGAAGATATTCGCGGCGGCGTCGGATTTCAGCTCGGCATAGAAGCTTTTGGCCGCGTCGGTATCAGTGAGGCGGGCCGCGGGGTAGCGGATCGGCGGGTGGCTGTCTGCGGGGAAGGTCGCCACGACATGCACGCGCGGCTCGGCCACGGCGTCGGTCGCGTAGGTGATCCCGTAGGGGGCTGCGCCAAGCGCCACCATCGCAAGCGTCGCGCGCACGTTATCGGCCTGCGCGACCTCGGGCTCCACTTTCGACCAGAGCCCGTAATGCTCCAGCGCCGCCTTGCCGTATTGCCCCGCAGGCACCGCGTTCACCAGCGACATTGCGAGCTTGCCACCCTGCAGGAGCGTGGTGAGATCCAGATCCGGCGAGATCGTCACCGGCGCAGCCTTCGGGTCATGCGCGATCAGCACGAGGTGATTGGCCAGCAGGTCCTCTTGCGTCTCGATGCGGCCCGTCTTCGCGACCGTCTCCATCCAGCCCGGATTGGCGGAGATGTAGATGTCCGCAGGCGCCCCGGCGGCGATCTGACGGGCCAGCGCGCCCGAGCCCGCGTAGGAGATATGCGCCACATCGCCGGTCTGGGCCTCCCAGACTTTCGCCACCTGATCGAGCGCGGTCTTCATCGAGGCAGCGGCAAAGATCGTGACGTCCTCGGCGCGGGCGGGCAGCGCGAGGCTCGCCGGGATCAGCGCAAGGGCGAGGATGCGGGGCAGGGACATGGGGCCTCCTTCGATATGTTCCGTCATACATATTGCAGCGCAGGCCGCCAAAGGCAAGCGCACGGAGGGCTGTCAGGGGCGCAAAAAAATGGGCCGGCGCATCGCTGCGCCGGCCCGTTCGGGTCGTCTAAGGGAAAGGCTTAGCCGCCCGAGTTTTCGTTTTGCGCGGGCACGGAGGCCTGATCACCGGACGGGTAGCCCGGCCCCATCAGCTCACCATCGACTTCCTTGCCGTAGAAGCCCTGGTGCTTGTGGTGCCATTTGTCGAAGGCGTCCTTCACCGTCACGTCGCCAATCTGGCGCGGGTCGTTCGGGCGCGGATGGCTGTCGACGAAGGCGGCCACGTCCCAGGCTTCCTGCACGCTGAGCTTGTTCGGCTCCGACAGCGGCATGTTGTGCTTGATGAAGGCAGCGGCGGCGTCGACCTTGTGCATGCCAGCCCCCCAGTTGAAGCTGTGCGGCCCCCAGAGCGGCGGGAACACGACCTTGCCGTTGATGTCTTTCTGACCCTGACCGTCCGCGCCGTGGCAGACCGCGCAGTTCTCGGCGAAGACCTCTTCGCCGCGCTGGCGCGAGGGCTCCTGATCGGGCTTGTCGATCTTGCCGAAGCCTGCGCCTTCCGGTTTCTCGCCCGTGGGCAGGCCCTTGGACATCCAGAAGAAATAGGCCTGCAGGTCGCGATAGACATCCGAGCCATAGGGCGGCGGGCCGCCCGAGGGCGAGCCTTGGGCGTTCATCGAATAGGTGAAGCAGCCCTTGATGCGGTCCTCCATGGTGTTCACCATTTTGTTCTTGCCGCGATATTTGGGATAGACCGGGTAGGCGGCCCACATCGGTGCGGAATAGGCCTGACGGCCCGCATCGAGGTGGCAGTTCGAACAGGACAGGTCGTTGCCCACGAAGTCATGCGCGTTGGTGCCGGTATCGTTGAAGATCGCCATGCCGCGGCGCACCGATTTGCCGAAGTCGTCATCGGGGATGGTGCTTTCCGCAGGCGGCTGGAACAGCGCGGCCTGCTTGCCGTCGCCGCCGCTTTGCGCTGCGGCGGTCTCGGCTTCGCTCTGGTCGCGGGTGGCGCCGGTCAGCCAGCTGGGGGCGAGGCCGAAATCGACGAGGAGCGAGCCCAGCACGACCAGCACGAGGCCGCCGCCCACCGCGAGGATCGCCCGCAGCACGGTTTGCCCGCGGGAGGATTTGGTCTCTCCGCGCGGAGGGATATCGGACGGGTGCTTGTTACTCATTGATCCACTCCTTCACGGACCGGGATGTTGCTCTCCATCGCGGCCAGTTCGGTTTTGTCCATCGCCGGCATCGGGGCGAGCGAGGCGAGGTAATCGGCCACGGCCCGGCGATCGGAGTCGTTCAGGGCCTTGCCGATCCCCGCCATCAGGCCGAGCGGCGAGTTATGGCGCGCGCCGCCCGCCCACATCGCGAGCTGATTCGCGACGTAGCTGGGTTGTTGCGCGGCGATCCCGGGGAAGTTCGGCGCGACGCCGACGCCCGAGGGCCCGTGACAGGTGAAGCAGGCCGGAACGCCGATCGACCAGTCGCCTTGTTTGGCGAGCTGTGCGCCGCGCTTGAGATCGCCCTGCAGCGACGGTTTCGCGCCCGAGGGGCTGCTCATGCTCGCGTAGTAATTGGCCAGCTCGCCAATCTCGCGATCGCTGAGACCCTTGGCGACATAGGCCATCGAGTCGTTGAACCGGGTGCCTCTCTGGAAGTCATGCAGCTGCTTGGCCAGATAGGGCGCCGGAAGGCCCGCCAGACGCGGCACGGTCTCGATGCCTTCGCCCTTGTCGCCGTGACAGCTTGCGCAGGCCCAGACGGTGTCGGTGCCCTGACCCACAAGCTGGGCGACACGCTCGGAATCGGCGCCCTGATCGGCCGCTTCGGAGTTCGGCTGCGCGGGCAGGTCGTTGATCAGCCCGGCAAGCCCGGCCCCGCCATCGAACGGGTCCTTGTCGCCTGCGACCTTGCGGATATCGGCCACCTCGGGGGCGCTGATCGTCTTGGCGTCGTCATTGAGCCCGGTCGCGACATAGGACGCGATTTCGGAGATTTCAGTGTCGCTGAGAACCGAGCCGAAGGCGGGCATCTGGCCTTCATAGCCGTCGCCATTGACGTTGAGCTTGCCGCCGATGCCGCGCATCACGATATGGGTCACGGCTTTCGCGCCACCCAGCTTCACGACATCCGAGCCGTGCAGCGGAGGGAAGGCGCCGGCCACGCCTTCGCCCGCATCGCCGTGGCAGGTGGCGCAATTGTCGGCAAACAGCGTCTTGCCTGCGTCCAGATCGGGGGCCGCGGCCTGAGCGAGTTTGGTGCTATCCTCCTTGGCCACCTCTTTTTGCGTCTTGTCGGCAACCTGGACGGCGGTGCTGGTCTGAACCAGCATGATCACCCCCCAGATCGCGAGTGCGATCGCGATCGAATAGACGGGCCACGGGATGCGGCGGGTTTCCTCGAACGGCTCGAAGGTTTCGTCGGGACGCCGGGGATCGGGTTTCTTATCGGTCATTCTTGTCTCCCTGGTCTCAGTTCGAGGCCGTGGTGGCATCGGTCGCGTCGCGTTGCTTTTCGGCGATCAGCGCGTAGCCGTTGTCGCGCAGACCGTCCTTCGGCGGGGCGTATTGGCGCTTCATGCCCTGCAGATACGTCACGAGGTCGAGCGCATCCTGCTTGGCCACGATCACACCGGATTTCGGGGCGTATTGCGCGGGCAGCTTGACCACGACATCGTCCGGCCCGGCCTTGTCCTTATGCTCGAAGAGGTAGGGATAGGCGGGCATGATCGACCAGCTCGCGATGGCGCGGGGCTGGTAGAGGTGCGTCAGCTGCCAGGCCTGCGAGGGCAGACGGTCGCCGATATCCATCAGGTCCGGCCCGGTGCGCATCGTGCCCAGCTGGTGGGGGTCGTCATAGGCATAGTCGCCCGCGACCGAGGCGCGACCCCAGCCGCGCTCGGCATCGGGGGCCTGCGCCAGCGAGCGCGGCTGCTGCGAGTGGCAGTAAAGGCAGCCCATCGAGACATAGACGGCACGTCCGCGAGCCTCGGCCTCGGTATAGGGTTTGAGCCCCTGCGACGGGCCTTGCGCGCTGATCTGCATGCCCGGCGCGATCACCAGGAACAGGGTCGCGAGCGCAAGGATCGCCAGCGCCGTGATTGCGAGAGGAAGATAGCGGTTCATTCTGCAGCCACCATGTTTTCGGTTTCGGTCTCACGGGTCTTCTTGGCGAAGCCGATCGCGATGAGGTTGATCGCCAGCAGCACGTGGCCCAGCGTCATCAGCCCGCCGCCGAGCGAACGGCCTTCGAGATAGGGCTTGAGCAGGATCACGCTGTCGGCGAAGGGCTTGGTCGCATCAAGCTGGGCGAGGCCCTGCAGGATGCCGCCGATGGTCAGCGAGAAGAAGTAGACGGCAAAGCCGATCACGTTCAGCCAGAAATGCCATGCGATCATGCGCGGGAAGGGCCAGTATTTGCCCGTTGCGCGCGGCACGATCTGGTAGATCGCGCCCATCAGCACCAGCGACACGAAGGCATAGGCGCCCAGATGCGCGTGCGCCACCGTGTAATGGGTGAAGTGGGTGATCGTGTTGACCGAGCGCAGCGCCTCGATCGAGCCCTGGAACGAGGCCAGCGTGTACATCACCGCCCCGAAGGAGATGAAGCGCAGCGGCATCGACTCCTTGAGCGCCCAGAGGTTGCTCGCCACCGTGACGTGCTGGTTGATCGCCACCGCGATGACGGGAACGAACATCATCACCGAATGCACGACCGAGAGCGTCACCAGCCAGGTGGGGACGGGGCCGCCGATCAGGTGGTGGATGCCGACCTGGCTGTAGAACAGCGCGAGCGCCCAGAAGCCCACCAGCGACAGCGCGTAGGAATAGACCGGTTTACCGATGATTTTCGGGATGAAGTAATAGGCCGTGCCCACGCCCAGCGGCGTCAGCCACAGGCCCAGCACGTTATGGGCATACCACCAGTTCATCGTGGCCTGCTCGACGCCGTGATGGACGCCGGGGATGTTGGCGACGATGAACAGCACCGGGAACCACAGCACGCCCGCGAGGAAATACCAGCCCGAGACATAGATGTGATGGACGTTGCGGTTCTTCGCGGTCGCGATCAGCGGGGCCACGAAGCACGCCGCGCCGGCGGCGAGGATGATGTCGATCTGCCACGGGATCTCGAGCCATTCCAGACCGTCGGTCCAACCGTTCGCGATGGCCAGAACGCCAGCCGCGAGACCGATATTCCACAGCACGATCCCGACCTTCAGCAGGCCCGTCATGCGCAGGTTGGTGCGGAAGATGCGCGGGATGATCCAGCACACGGCCGCAAGCCCGCCCTGGCTCGCCCAGCCATAGGCGACCGAGTTCAGGTGGACCGTGCGCATCCGCCCGAAGGTCATCTGCGCGGTCCCCGACATCAGGTCGGGCAGGTGGAGTTCGAGCGAGGCGGCCAGCCCGTGCAGCGAGCCGTAGATCAGCCAGAACACCGCCGCCGCGATGAGCCACATCACGACGCTGGAAGAGTTCGCATCGATGCCGCTGCGGGCGGTGTCGAAATGGTGGGGCTTGTCGGGATAGTCGATATCCGCGCCCTCGCCGGGCTCGAAAATGGTCCGCGCGTCATCGGCGTCTGGCGTGTGGACCTGCTTGTTCGCGATCGCCCAGATCAGGATCGTCAACGCCAGAAGCGAGATGACGAAGCTGAGCGCGAGCAGCAGGCCGAGCGTTTCGGTGATTTGCATAGGCTGGCTCCGGTGTCAGACTTGACCCGGGCCGAGCCGGTGCGACGCGTGGATGCTCGTCACTGTTCCATTCTCCCTTTAGCCCGGTTGGTCGGTTTGTTTTCATGTCTCTTTCACGAACAATGCACGGCAGCGTGACCGGTTCCCAAACATTCAGATGTGTGCAGATGTCGGGCGCTCCGACCCCCGCTCAGGGACGATCACGACCATGTGGCGCGGGGCCTTATGTTCGCGAACGCTAAGGATGGTGCAGTCACGGGGGCGCGACCACCTCACCTCACGCGATGATGAATTTGGTTGAACGAACCCTGCGGCATGCTTTCCTGCGCGGAAAGCGGACGCGTCCGGGTGTGTCATATTTTTAACGCGGAAAGCCGTCGTTGGGGCGCTCGCAATGTGCTCCCGCGGTGCTGATCGGGGCAACGAATGCGTGATCCGTGCCTCACGTTTGCCGTGAGACGGGTTGAAGCGTGGGCCGAAGTTCCAAGGGGAAGGGCGGCGTGCCGATTTTCGGGGGCCGGGAACCGATCGGGGCCTCGGCGCGATTCTGGTGCAGCAACGGCGACAAGGGCGGTCTCTCGGGCACGCCCGCGACGCGCCGCGACGGGGGCGATGGAAAGGCAGGGACGACAGTGGCCGCGAAGGAGAATTTCAAGGATCACGCCGCGAATGAGCGGACCTTTCTGGCCTGGCTGCGCACGGCCATTGCGATCGTCGGCGTCGGGCTGACGGCCGCAAAGCTGACCCGGGCGGATATTCCCGGCTGGTCCGATCTCGCGATGGTGCTGAGCGGCGGGGTGGTGGTGATCCTCGCCTTCGTGCGGATGCGCATGCTGCGCGCCCTGATCGACGCCGAAGAAGCGCCGGACGAAAAAGGCACCAACTGGCCCGATCTGCTGCTCTTCGCGCTGGTGATCGCGCTCATGGTCCTGCTCGGGATTTTCATCCTTCATGTCCGCTGACGCCCTTGCATCTTCGCCGCGGCACGGGCTTGATGCCGCCAAAATGAAGGAGGACATCACATGAAACTTCTGCGTCATGGGCTGATCGGGGCCGAGAAACCGGGGCTGATGGACGATCAGGGCGTGATCCGCGACCTGTCGGGGCAAGTGGCCGATATCGGGGGCGCGGTGCTTTCCGATGACGGGCTGGCCGCGATCGGCTCGCTCGATGCGTCGGAGCTGCCCGTCGTGCCGGACGGCACGCGTCTGGGCGCGCCGGTGGCCGGGATCGGCAAGATGATCTGCATCGGGCTGAACTATGCCGACCACGCCGCGGAATCCGGTTCGCAGGTGCCGCCCGAGCCGCTGATCTTCATGAAGGCCACCTCCGCGATCCAGGGACCGAACGATCCGATCGTGCTGCCGCGCGGCTCCGAGCAGACCGACTGGGAGGTCGAGCTGGGCATCGTGATCGGCAAGCCCGCGAAATATGTCTCGGAAGAGGATGCGATGGATTACGTCGCGGGGTTCGTGCTCGCCAATGACGTCTCCGAGCGCAGCTATCAGAAGGATCGCGCGGGCCAGTGGACCAAGGGCAAGAGCTGCGACAGCTTCGGCCCGATCGGCCCGTATCTGGTGACGCGCGACTCCGTGGCCGATCCGCAGAAGCTGGCGATGAAGCTAAGCGTGAATGGCGAGGTGATGCAGAACGGCTCGACCGAGACGATGGTCTTCGGTGTGAAGAAATTGGTGAGCTACCTCAGTCAGTTCATGACGCTACATCCGGGCGACGTGATCTCGACCGGCACCCCGCCGGGCGTCGCGATGGGGATGGAGACCCCGCGCTTCCTGCGTCCGGGCGACGTGGTGGAGCTGGAGATCGAAGGTCTGGGCAAGCAACGCGCCGAGGTCGTGGCCGACGCCTGATCCGATCGCAAAGAACAGGGCAGGGCGCGCGGGTCTCTCGCGTGCCCTTTTCTATGGGCGCTTACAGCCGGATCGGGTCGTCCTTGGCGATCCGGTCGAACTCCATCAGAGTCTGCACCAGCTTCGGCATCTGGTTCAGCGGGATCATGTTCGGCCCGTCCGAAGGCGCGGTATCGGGCGCTTCGTGGGTTTCGATGAACACCCCAGCGATACCCAGCGAGACGGCGGCCCGCGCCATCACCGGCGCGAATTCGCGCTGACCGCCCGAGGAGCCGCCCTGACCGCCGGGTTGCTGCACCGAATGGGTCGCGTCCATGATCACCGGGTAGCCGGTCTTCGCCATCTCGGGCAGGCCGCGCATATCGGCGACCAGCGTGTTGTAACCAAACGACGTGCCGCGCTCGGTCAGCAGGATCTTCTCGTTGCCCGTCGAGGCGACCTTGTCGGCCACGTTCGGCATGTCCCACGGCGCGAGGAACTGGCCCTTCTTGATGTTCACGACGCAGCCGGTCTCGCCCGCGGCGAGCAGCAGATCGGTCTGGCGACACAGGAAGGCCGGGATCTGGATCACGTCGACCACGGCGCCCGCGATGCGGGCCTGTTCGGCATCGTGGATGTCGGTCAGCACCGGGCAGCCGATCTCGGCGCGCACCTCTTCGAGGATCTTCAGACCCGCGTCGATGCCAAGGCCGCGCTTGCCCTTGAGGCTGGTGCGGTTGGCCTTGTCGTAGCTCGCCTTGAAGATGAATTGCGCGCCCGCCTGATCGCAGGCACGGGCCATTTCCTTCGCGATCATCATCGCATGGTCGCGGCTTTCCAGCTGGCAGGGCCCCGCGATCACCGTCAGCGGGCGGTCGTTCGAGACGGTCAGCCCGCCGATTTTCACGTCTTTCATATCTCTCTCCGCAGCCTCGTGACGGGCCGCTCAGGGATCAGCTCGAGACCTGCTCGCGCAGGACCGACGCTGTGAGCGACAGCATCAGATAGATGCCCGAGAAGATCAGGAAAGCCAACAGCGTGTTCTCGAAAGCGCGCGGATAGGTGGGCTCGTCCGGGGCGACGGGGCGCACGCCCATCTCCAGATAGCGCACCTGCTTGTTGGCCTCGATCCGGGCGGTTTCCATCTGCTGGGCGGCCGCCGACAGCAGCATCTGCCGCGTCTGCAACTCGCCCTGAGCGATCTGCAGCTGGCCGGTGACGGCGGCGAGCGACTCGCCCCCCGTGGATTGCCGTGCGGTCGTCAGCTGGCTGCGCGTGGTGTCGAGAAGCGCCTGAATGCGCTTGATGTCGCCCTGCACGCCCGCGACCCGCGCCTGATTGGGCCGCGGATTGTCGAGCAGCTGCCCCAGTTCGAGACGCTTCTGCTGCAACTGGTTTTCCAGATTGGCGACCTGACCCATCACCATCGAATTTTCGCTGACGGGATCGAGCACGCCGACCTTTTCCTGCAGCTGCTGCACCTTGGATTGCGCCGCGAAGACCTTGGCCTCGGCATCCTCATAGCTTTCGCGCGCGCCCTTCATCTGGTCGTCGCGCAGCCGCGAGGTCAGCTGGTCCACCTGCTGTTCGGCATAGGAGATCAGCGACTCGGAGAATTTCTGCGATTTCGCCGGATCGGGGGCGACCACTTCCATCTTCACGATGCCCTCGGAGGGGTCGTAGCCGATCTGCACCATCTTGGAATAGAGCCGGTAGGCCTGCTCGTCGGTCGCATTTTCCGGCAACCGCTGGAGCGGGTCGATGCTCTGATCCTCGAAGATCTGCTTGAACCCCTGATCGCGGTCGAGCCGCTTCATCGCATCGCGCGATTGCAGATAGGACTGCACCGTGACCGAGTCCTGATTGGTGGCGAGCTGCGTGCCCGAGAACAGCGAGCCCAGCCCGGAATTGCCCATCCCTTCAGCTTTCTGGATCACGAAGGCCGATTTCGTCGCATACATCGGCGTGGCCATCGCGAAGTAGTAATAGGCGGCCATCAGCGTCGGCAGCACCACGAAGAAGCCCAGCCGCGCGCCCAGCAGCATCAGCTTGCGGCGGCGGCGTTTGGCGATGTCGCGCTGGATGCGCAGGATTTCGGCGGCGCGGCGGTCCGCGTTCATTACCTCGGTGGAGGGGACCTGACCCTGCTTGATCGTCTGCGGCAGGTTCACGCGGGTATCGGCGCCCGGCCCGTCGGTGCGCGCCAGCGCCCGCGAGGTCGCTTCCGCCTCGCCGGGTTTCACAAGCGCCACGATATTCGAGCGGTCGAACGGGTCGATCCCGCGGCGGCGCAGGAGCAGCACGGCCTCGAAATCGGAACTGGCCTGAACGCCGTGCTTCTGGGCCATGCGGCGCGCGAGGCGCAACTGGCGGCCGGTCAGCCCTTCGGCGCGGATCGCGTCGATTTCTTCCTCGGGGGTGCGCTGGCCCGCGTCGATCACCTCGGAGTCGGTCTGGCCTGCGGTCGGGAATTTCTGATCGCCGAATCCGTCATCCTGCGGCTCGAACAGGTTGGACGGATCGTCCGGCTGGCGCTGCGGGTGCGGCTTGCGCTGTCGTTGCGGCTGCGGTGCCTCCGAGGAGGGCGCGCTTTGCGCAGCGGATGCGGCGGAAGCGTTGGAGGCGCGCGGCGTGGCAGGCTCGGAGGCGGCGTAGCCTGCAGCCGATTGCAGCGGCATAGCGCCCAGTTGCAGCGAGCCATCGCTCCCCGTGATTACCGGACCATCGCGGCGGATACGGAATTTCGGGGCCTTAGGACTGGTAGTCATACAACCGCTTCGCTTCTTCCAGAGTGTCGAACTGATAAAGTTGGCCGTCGCGCAGCACCGCCGCGCGATTGCAGAATTTCTCGATCGTGGCGGGCTGGTGCGAGACCACGACCACGGTGGAATCGCGAAGCCGGTCGCGCAGGATCGAACCTGCCTTGCGGTTGAACTCCACATCGGTGGTCGAGGGCATCCCCTCGTCGATCAGGTAAATGTCGAATTCCAGCGCCAGAAGCAGGGAAAACGTGAACCGCGCGCGCATCCCCGAACTGTAAGTGCCCACGGGCTGGTCGAAATATTCCGCGATGCCGGTCAGCCAGCGCGAGAAGGCTTCGACATAGTCGGGATCGAGCCCGTAGAGCCGCGCGATGAACCGGGCGTTTTCGCGCGCCGAGTGTTTCGAGACGACGCCGCCCATGAAGCCCAGCGGGAAGGACACGCGGCTGGTGCGGCGAATGTCGCCCTCGTCGGGCTTTTCCAGCCCCGCCATCATGTTGATGATCGTGGTCTTTCCGGTGCCGTTGGGTGCGAGAATGCCAAGGCTGTGGCCCAATTCCACACGGAAGCTGGCGCGTTCTAGGATCACCTTGCGCTGCTTACCGGTCCAGAAGGATTTGGAGACGTTCTCGAATACGATCATAAGCTCTCGGTCCGGGTCTCCAATTATACGCGCCTTGCCACTAAATCACGGGGGGCGCAGGCTGAGAACCCACCTAACCTTGGATTTGGGCAGGATTATGTTCACTTGGAGGAGGGTTATGCAACGAGGAACACATTGACACCAGAGAGGAAACTATGACCCGACC
The DNA here is from genome assembly GCF_002020075.1 of Thioclava sp. F36-7. NCBI lineage: Bacteria > Pseudomonadati > Pseudomonadota > Alphaproteobacteria > Rhodobacterales > Paracoccaceae > Thioclava > Thioclava sp. F36-7. The sequence continues at coordinate 195,542 of NZ_MPZR01000005.1, forward strand.
CGTGCAAGAGGAGATCCGGGCCTGTCGCATCTGCGCGGCGCGGTTCCGCGCGACGGCCACGGGGCATTCTCCGCGACCCGTTGCGTGGTTCGGGGCGGGGGCGCGCGTGCTGATCGTGGGGCAGGCGCCGGGTCTGCGGGTGCATGAGACGGGCGTGCCGTTCAACGACCGCTCGGGCGATCGCTTGCGCGACTGGATGGGCGTGGATCGCGAGACCTTCTACGACACGTCCCGCATCGCGATCGCGCCGATGGCGTTCTGCTTTCCGGGCTATGACGCGAAGGGCTCGGACCTGCCGCCGCCTTTGATCTGCGCCGAGACGTGGCGCGACCGGGTGATGGCCGAGATCGGACCGGTCGATCTGACGCTTCTGGTGGGTGGTGCCGCGCAGCGCTGGCATCTGGGCACGCGGAACGTGACCCAGACCGTGATGGGGTGGCGAGACCACGCGCCGCGCCTCTTCCCCTTGCCTCATCCGTCCTGGCGCAATACGGGATGGCTGAAGAAAAACCCGTGGTTCGAGGCCGACCTGCTGCCGGTCCTGCGCGCGCGGGTGAAGGAGCTGACATGACCCCCTATGACCGCGCCCATGCCGCGATGGAAGCCGAACCCGACAATGAGGCCAAGCGCCTCGCCGTGTTCGACCGTCTCGCCGATGCCGAGTTGTTCCTGCTGCTCGAGGAAGAGCCCGAGGACGAAAACATCAAGCCGCAGGTGTTCTCCACCGAAGAGGGCGACTTCGTCCTCGTCTTCGACACCGAAGATCGTCTGGGCGAATTCGCCGACGGCCCGCAGCCCTATGCCGCGCTGCCGGGCCGGGTGATCGCGCAGCATCTGGTGGGCGAGAATATCGGGCTGGGCGTCAATCTTGCGGTGGCGGACTCGGCGATGCTTCTGCCGCCCGAGGCGCTCGACTGGCTGACCGAGACGCTCGCGCATACGCCGTCCGAGGCGCAGGGCCGCCCGGTGGAATTCACCGCTCCGGGCCTGTCGCCCGCGGTGATCGCGCTGCTGCTGCCCGCGTTCGAGGCGAAGCTGCATCAGCTCGCTGGCATCGCGCAGGCCGCCGTGCTGGGCGGCGTGACCTATGAGGACGGCCACCGGGGCCATGTGCTCGCGGTGATCGGCGCGCACGAGCATTTCCGCGCAGGGATCGCCAAGGCGATGGGCGAGGCGCTGACCTTCTCCGGGCTGGACGCGGGCGAGCTGGACGTGACCTTCCTCGAGCCCGAGGAAAAGGCCGCGCAGCTTCTGTTGGACAAGGGCCTCGTGCTGCATGTGCCCGAGCCGGAAGAGGAAGAGGTGCAGGAGATCGTCCCCGGTTCCGCCCCCGGCATGGACCCGAGCAAGCCGCCGAAGCTGCGCTAAGGTGCATCCGGCGGCGTTCGCTTATCGGTCGGACGCCGGGGTTGCCTCATCCTGTTCGCCCGTCACCTCGTTCTTCACCTGCCCCCATGTGAGCAGTGTGAAGACCGCCGTGCCGCCCGCGACATTGCCTGCGAGCACCGGCAGGAAGAACCGGCTGATCGCCTCGGCAAGGCTCATCTGCCCGGCCCAGACCAGCAGCCCTGCCTCGACCGAGCCCGCGATGACGTGGGCCGAGCCCGAGGCGGCGAGCAGCCATGTCATCGCGAGGATCACGAGGAAAGAGCTGCCCTGCGCTGCGGGCATGATCCACACCACGGCCGCGATGATGATCCCCGCAGGCATCGCGCGGTAGAAGTTCTGCCCCATATCGCCATCGGTCGCGTGACGGGCCACCGCGAGCAGACTGTCGGTCATCTCGTCGGGGATCACATGCGGGATGCTCAGGAAGCCCGAGGCGATCGCGCAACCCAGCACGTTGGAGGCGAGCACGATCGCCCAGAGCCGCAGCATCTTCAGCAGGCAGGTCAGCGAGCGATCCGCCACCACCGGCAGCACGGTCGTGATCGTGTTCTCGGTAAACAGCTGCATCCGCCCGAAGATCACCACCATGAACCCGGCCGAATAGCCAAGCGACTCGACCAGTATCCGCCAGTCTTCATCGGGCAGACGGGCATGCAGGCTTGCCTGCGCGATGACCGAGAGGCTGATGAGGATGCCCGCCGCGAGACCCGACCACACGAGCGAGATCAGCGGACGGTTCAGCTCCTCGTCGCCGTCATGGCGGATCACGGCATAGATCAGCCGCGCCGAGAGGCGCGACGCCTGCATCACCGAGCGCTTTTCATGCCTTTCGCGTACGGCGTTCGAGGCTTTCCCGCTCTCGTCGTCGGACTGGTTCTGATCGTTACTTTGGGAACTATGTGATTTCATTCATCCTGAACACCGTCAGGCGTGCTTTGTTCCCAAGGCATGATTGTCTCGTCACGACGCGCTGGCGAACACCTTGTCGATCATCGCCTGCGTGCCGCGCGCGTCTTCGAGCGTCCACATATAGGGGGCGCCCTCAGTGACGTGGCGCACGAAGGCCTCCACCTGGATCACATATTGATTCACGCCCGGATAGCGGATCACCTCGTCCGGTTTGCCCTTGCGGATCAGGGTGACTTCCGCCTGATCGAAGACATTCGCATTGAACGGGCAGGTGAGGCGGATCAGCCCCTCGGAGCCCTGAAACACCGCTTCCTGACGCGGGTGCAGCCGGGTCGAGGTCATCGCGCCATAGGTGAAGCGGCCCTTGTCGGAGATCATCTCACCGGTGACCTGTGCGAAGGTGTCGACATCGTTCTCGCGCTGGATGACGGCGCGCAGCTCGCGCGGCTCGGCCCGGGCTGCGAAACGCACGCAGGAATAGGCATAAACGCCGATATCGGGGATCGAGCCGCCTCCCATCTCCGGCTTGTTGCGGATATTGGTGGGGTCGGGGTTGTTGAAGGTGAAGGCCACATCGGCGTGACGCAGCTCGCCGATCGCGCCCGCATCGAGCCAGTCGCGCACCTGCTGCCACTGCGGGTGATGCACGATCATATAGGCTTCGGTCGCGAATTTACCGGCGGCGTCGCGCGCTTCGATCAGCCCGTCGATCTCCTCGGCCTTCATCGCGATCGGCTTTTCCGTCAGCACATGCTTGCCTGCCGCCAGCGCCTTCTTCGTCCATTCGACATGGAGGGTGTTGGGCAGCGGGATATAGACCACGTCGATCTCGGGGTCGGCCAGCAGCGCGTCATAGCTGTCATGGACTTTAAGATCGGGCGCGAAGGCCTTGAACGGATCGGCTTTTTCGGGGCTCGACGTTGCGAGCGCCGCCAGCCGCGCGCCTTCAGCGGCGTGGATCGCCCGACCCATATGCTCGCGCGCGAATTTCGCAGCCCCCAGAATGCCCCAGTTCAAAACGGTCATGTGATAGCCTCCCTTTCTCGCCGCGATGGTAGCGCAATCAGGACGGGGTGCAACGGGGGCGCGTTGACCGGTTGTCGTGCATCGCTACGCTGGGTCGAAACGGAAGGGGGCGCCGGAGATGCGGGTGATCACTATGCTTCTCAGCCTTGGGCTGACGCTTGCCTTCGGCTATGCCTATTACGCGCAATATTTCCGCTGGCGGAGCTGCTTCAACGAAATGGGGCGCTGCTTCGACCCGGAGGAGGGCGTGGTCTATCATGCGCAATCGGGCGCAGTGTGGCTGGCGCTCACCTGCGTGGCCTTCGCCGTTTTCCTTTACCAATTGCGGCACATGCCGCGGGCGCGGCGATAGCTGCAGGCGCTGTCCAAAGAGATGCCGCACAAAGAAAATCGCCGTCCCCAGATGGGAACGGCGATATACATCAATACTCGTTACAAATCGCGCGTCAGTCAGGCACGTTCATACCTTTTTCCCGCGCCAATTCGGTCATGCGCTTTTGCAGCTTCTCGAAGGCGCGCACCTCGATCTGGCGGATACGCTCGCGCGAGACGTCATAGACGCCCGAAAGCTCCTCCAGCGTGACCGGGTCGTCGCGCAGACGGCGCTGCATCAGGATGTCCTTCTCGCGATCGTTGAGGACGTCCATCGACGCCATCAGCATCTCGCGGCGGGCTTCCATCTCTTCGGACTCGGCATAGGCCTCGGCTTGATCGGCATCCTCGTCTTCGAGCCAATCCTGCCACTGCGCGGCCCCGCCTTCGTCACCGGCACCGATCTGCGCATTCAGCGACGCGTCCGAACCCGACATGCGCCGGTTCATCGAGATCACTTCTTCCTCGGTCACGTTCAGATCGGTCGCGATCTGTTTGACGTTCTCGGGGCGCATATCGCCGTCTTCATAGGCGCCGATCTTGGATTTCGCCTTGCGCAGGTTGAAGAACAGCTTCTTCTGCGCCGAGGTGGTGCCCAGTTTCACGAGGCTCCACGAGCGCAGGATGTATTCCTGAATCGCGGCGCGGATCCACCACATCGCATAGGTCGCGAGGCGGAACCCCTTCTCGGGATCGAAGCGCTTCACGGCCTGCATCAGACCGACATTGGCCTCCGAGATCACCTCTGCCTGCGGCAAGCCATAGCCGCGATAGCCCATCGCGATCTTCGCGGCGAGACGCAGGTGCGAGGTCACCATCTGGTGCGCGGCCTCGGTATCCTGATGATCGGCCCAACGCTTGGCCAGCATGTATTCTTGTTCCGGCTCCAGAAGCGGGAACTTCCGGATTTCCTGAAGATAGCGGTTCAGCCCCTGCTCAGGACTCGGGGCCGGAAGGTTTGTATAGCTCGTCATCGTCTCCCATGTCTCCCTTTTGGCGGCTGCTCAATATGGGGATATCTCCCCGTTCTTTCAAGAAACGCAGGGCAGTGGCGATTGGTTCACCGAAAGCCGCCCTGACGCAGTCGCATAGAAAGATCAACGTATCGTAACGGGATTTCCGTCGCGCATGTGTAAAAAAACATCTGACGCCTCACAAGATCGGGGCGAGGACCGACATCAGATTGTTGATGATTTTCCAGTGAAGGGGCCATTCCGCGATGCGTTCCGGGCCGATCCGGCGGGCCTGCGCGATCCAGTGACGCTGGCGTTCGCCAAGCGCGAGCCCCAGTTCGTTATCCTCGATCAGCACGCAATTCTCGTAATTCAGCTCGAAGCTGCGGCGGTCGAGATTGGCCGAGCCGAGGATCGCCACGCGGCCGTCGGCCAGCAGCGTCTTGGCGTGCAACAGGCCCGGCCCATGCTCCCAGATCTCGACGCCCGCCTCGGCCAGCACCGGATAGAAGCTGCGCGCGGCATGGGCGACGAAGCGCGAGTCGTTGCGCCTTGGCACGATCACCTGCACCCGCACGCCCCGGCGCTTGGCGGCGCGCAGCGCCGAGGCGATCTCCTCGCCTGGCACGAAATAGGGGGTCGAGAGCGTCAGCGTCTCGCGCGCGGCCCCGATCACCGCAAGGAACACATCCGGCACCCCGCGCGTGTCCAGCATCGGCCCCGTCGCGAAGGCGACCGCCGTACCCGGGCGCGCGGTCGGTGCGGCGGGGGTCGGGAGCACGAGGTCCGAGATTTCCTCGCGGCTATGAGTCACCCAATCGGTCGCGAAAATATGCTGATGCTGGGCGGCGAGCGGCCCCTCGATCCGGAGCATCACATCGGTCCAGGGGGCGAAGCGCGCCTTGATGCGGAATTCCGGGTCGGCGAGGTTGCGCGAGCCGGTATAGGCCACATGCCCGTCGATCACGGCGAGCTTGCGGTGATTGCGCAGATCGATCCGCATTGTCGCCAGCTTGAAAAGCGGCCAGCGGAAAGAAAAGGCGATGGCGGTCTTCACGCCGGCCTTCTTCATCGCCTTCCAGTGCCGCGACTTGATGAAGGCGCGCGCGCCCAGCCCATCGACAAGGACGCGCACTTTCACGCCGCGTTCCGCCGCGCGGGTCAGCGCCTCGGCCATCGCGATGCCGGTCAGATCGCTCAGCCAGATATAGGTGATGAGGTGCACGCTCTGGGTGGCGGCGTCGATATCGGCGATCAGCGGTTCGAGTTGGTCGGACGGGTCGGGCAGGAAGGTGATCGCATCGCCGGTGCTGGGCGCATAGCCGTTGATGGCGGCGGCCCGTGCAAAGGCCGCGCGATATTCCGGCGTGACGGCCTCGAGGTCTTCAGGCTCGACCGGATCGGGGGCGGGCAGGGCGTCCACCGTCGCCTGCAGTTTGCGCGCGATGCGCTGGTTGAGCCGCGTCTCGCCAATCAGGATGTAGAGGATGACGCCCAGAAACGGCACCGACAGGATCAGCACGGTCCAGCTTGCGCGCACCGCAGGCGGTTTGTCGGGGCGGGTGAGCACCCGCAAAAGCGCGAGCACCTGAGAGCCGAAGTGAATCAGCAGCGTCAGAAGCTCGGCCCACCAGACGTTCACTGGCCCGTGCCGCCAGCTGGGGGCGCGGAGGCGGCGCGCAATGCGTCGATCAGCGCGGTCATGTCCTCGGGCAGGGGCGCCTCGAAGGACAGCTCTTCTTCGGTGACCGGATGGATGAAGCCCAAAGTCGCCGCATGGAGCGCCTGACGCGGGAAGGCGCGCACGCCCTCTGCCGCCGCAGCGCCCACCGCTTTTTCCGAGATCTTGCGCTTGCCGCCATAGGTCTGGTCGCCGATCAGCCCGTGGCCCGCATAGGCCATGTGGACGCGGATCTGGTGCGTGCGCCCGGTCTCCAGCCAGCAATCGATCAGCGCCGCCGTGCCGTTGAAATCCTCGATCGTCCGGGCGCGGGTGACGGCGTGACGGCCGCCATTGGCGACCACCGCTTGCTTCTGCCGGTCGGTCTTGTGACGCGCGAGCTGGGTGACGATCTTCAGCACGCCGCCTTGCTCGAAGCTGACCCCGTTCAGCCCGCGCAGACGCGGATCGGAGGCCTGCGGAACGCCATGGCAGAGCGCGCGGTAATGGCGATGTACCGTATGCGCCTCGAATTGCGCCGCCAGCCCGTGATGCGCCCGGTCCGATTTCGCGACGACCAGCAGGCCCGACGTATCCTTGTCGATGCGGTGCACGATGCCGGGGCGCGCCTCGCCGCCGATACCTGAGAGATTGCCGCCGAAATGGTGCAGCAGCGCGTTCACGAGCGTGCCTTCGGGCGTGCCCGGCGCGGGGTGAGTGACCATGCCCGCGGGCTTGTTCACGACGATCAGGTCGTCGTCCTCCCACAGCACTTCGAGCGGAATGTCCTGCGCCACCGTCTCGACCTCTTTCGGCGGCTCCAGCGCGATCTGATAGACCTCGCCCTCGGCGACCTTGGTTTTCTGATCGGTCACGGCCACGCCCTCGCGGCTGACCGAGCCCTCCGCGATCAGTTTCGCCAGACGCGAGCGCGAGAGCGCCGCTTCCTCTGGCACAGCCGCCGCCAAGGCCTTATCAAGGCGGGGACCCATGCCGGGTCCGATCTCGATGCTGAGGATTTCCTTATTCATGTCCGACCTGCCTGACGAAGAGCCTGCCACCACGCTGCCACCCGATCTTCGCTTTCTCAAGATACTGGTGACCACGCTTGCGGCGGTGATGATCGTCGGGCTTGTAGCGATCGTGGCGCTGCTTGTCATCCGCTTGCAGCAACCCAATCCGCTGCCGCAGCTGCCCGCCGCGATTACGCTGCCCGAGGGCGCGCAGGCCGAAGCCGTGACCTTCGCGCGCAACTATACGGTGGTGGTGACCGATGGGGGGCAGGTGCTGGTCTATGACAAGGCCGGGCAGAAGGTCGGTGATCTGACGCTTGGCGCTGAGGGTGGGAATTCCGATGGAAATTGACCTCGAGATCGAAGACGCCCGCTGGGAAACCGTTGGTCTGGAAGAGCTGATCACCCGCGCCGCAACGCTGGTGCTGGAGGATCGCGGGATCGAGGCGGAGCTCTGCCGCCTCTCGGTTCTCGCCTGCGACGACGCCCGCATCGCCGAGCTGAATGGCGAATATCGCGACAAGGCGAAGCCGACCAATGTGCTGAGCTGGCCTGCCGAGGAACGCGGTGCGGAAGCGCCCGGCACCCATCCCGAACCGCCCACGCCCGATGTCTTCGGCGAAATCGAGCTCGGCGACCTCGCGATTGCCTATGAAACCTGCGCCCGAGAGGCTGAAGAACAAGGCAAATCCGTCGAAGATCACACGCTGCATTTGCTCATCCATGCGGTGCTGCATCTGTTGGGCTATGACCATATTCGCGATGAAGATGCGCAAGTTATGGAACAAATCGAAATCCGCCTTCTTGAAAGCGTAGGAATTCGTAACCCATATGTGTAAGACTAGACGCAACGCCGCGTCATCTTTCGGAAAGGAACAATGGGACAGGTCGCCGACGGAGTTACCTCCGCCAATACCGGTAGTTCGGAAAACGCAGAACCCGGTCAGTCTTCGGAGCCCGCTTCGCGCGGGTTGCTCAGCCGCTTCTTCGGGCAACGCCCCATGGAAGAAGAGGCCCCACAGGTAGAAATGCCGCCCAAACCCGCGCCAGCACCGCTGGGGCTCGGGAACCTGCGCAAGATGCGGGTGGGCGATGTTGCCATTCCCAAAGTCGAGATCGAGGCCGTTCCGGTCTCCATCACCCGCGACGAGCTGGTAGAGAAGTTCCGTCAGCACGGCTATTCGCGCCTGCCGGTCTTCAAGGAAACGCTCGATACGCCGCTGGGCCTTGTTCACCTGAAGGACCTGGCGCTGGAATACGGGTTCGGATCGGGCAATGGCCGGTTCTCGCTGCGCAAGCTGATCCGTCCGCTGCTCTATGTGCCGCCGTCGATGCCGATCGGTGTGCTCTTGCAGAAGATGCAGGTGCAGCGCACCCATATGGCGCTGGTGATCGACGAATATGGCGGGGTCGATGGGCTGCTCACGCTCGAGGATCTGATCGAACAGGTGATCGGCGAGATCGAGGACGAGCATGACGAGGCCGACGACGCCTATTGGCGCGAGGAAAAGCCCGGCCAATGGGTCGTGCAAGCCCGCGCGCCGGTCAACGAGTTCGAAGCGCAGATCGGGATGCGGCTGTCTGACGAGGAGGCCGATGACGAGATCGATTCGATGGGCGGTCTGGTCTTCATGCAGCTTGGCCGGGTGCCCGCGCGCGGCGAGGTCGTGGTGACCGAGAACGGCGTCGAATACGAGGTGGTCGATGCCGATCCACGCCGGATCAAACGTCTGCGCGTGCGTCTGCCGGGAGTGGCGCCCGCCGAGTGAGCGGGCTATGACGCGCCCATGATCGCGACCCTCCGAGACGGCTTTCGTGCCCCCTTGCGCCCGCGCTGGCAGAGCTTGGCTCTGGCAGCGCTTTTCGGTGTGCTGTTCGCCGCCGGGCAGGCGCCCTTGGGTCTGTGGTGGATCGCGCTGCCCGCGCTGGCGGCCTCCGTCTGGTTCGCCTCCGCCGAACGCTGGCGGGCCTCCACGATCTGGATCGGCTTCGCGACCGGCTTCGGCTATGCGCTGGCCGCGATGTTCTGGATCGTCGAGCCTTTCATGGTCGAGGCCGATGTCTATGGCTGGATGGCGCCGTTTGCGCTGGTCCTGATGGCTGCAGGGATGGGCGTGTTCTGGGCGATCGGCTACGGGCTCGGGGCCTATGCGGGGCAGGGGCCGCGCTCGCGCGCTTTGGGAATAGCGATTGGCATGGCGGCCTCGGATGCGCTGCGCTCTTACGTCTTCACCGGCTTCCCGTGGGTGCTGGTCGGCCATATCTGGATCGGCTCGCCCATCGCGCAGGCGGCGGCCTATATTGGCCCGCTGGGGCTGAGCCTGATCACGATGCTGATCGCAAGCGCACCCGCGATGACGCGCGGAATGCGGATGCCTGCCGCCCTCGGGATCGTGGGCGCGGCGCTGGTGGTGCTGGTCGGGCTGTGGCTCGGCGGGGTGGCGCGGCTCAACGCGCCGGTGGCGCCGAGGCCCGAGCCGATCACCCTGCGGCTTGTACAGCCCAACGCGCCGCAGACCCTGAAATGGCTGCCGGAATACCGGATGAAATTCTTCCAGCGGCTGCTGGACCTGACGAAAGCCGATCCCACGCCCGGTCAGCCGAAACCCGATCTGATCGTCTGGCCCGAGACGGCGGTGCCCTTCCTGCTCGATCGTCCGCAGGGCGGGCTGGAGATGTCGACCGAGGCGGCGGGGGGCATTCCGCTCGCGATGGGGGTGCAGCGCAGTGAAGGCAGTCGCTATTTCAATTCGCTGGCCGTCATCACGCCCGATGACCGGATCGAGGCGCTTTACGACAAATCCCATCTCGTGCCTTTCGGCGAATACATGCCCTTCGGCGATGCGCTGGCGAAAATCGGGATCACCGCCTTCGCCGCACAGGTCGGCAACGGCTATTCGTCCGGGCCGGGGGAGAAGCTGCTGAACTTGGGCAAGCTCGGCCATGTTGCGCCGCTCATTTGCTACGAGGCGATCTTCCCGCAGGACCTGCGCGGCTTCGCGCAGCGACCCGACTGGATCTTGCAGGTCACGAATGATGCGTGGTTCGGAACGCTCAGCGGGCCCTATCAGCATTTCGCGCAGGCGCGGCTGCGCGCGATCGAACAGGGCCTGCCGCTTGCGCGCGACGCCAATACCGGCGTCACTGCGATGATCGACGCGAAGGGGCGGATCACGGCGAGCCTCGGGTTGGACAAAATGGGCAAGCTGGACGTCGAATTGCCGCCGAGCCTGCCGCCGACGCTCTATTCCAAGCTGGGTGACGCACCGTTCATCGCGCTGATTGTTGCAGCGTTAGCGCTTCTTTCAATCTTTGCGCGTATTTCGATTGACCCGACCGGCAGGCGCTCCTAGCTAGAAAGCCGAACCACCCCAACGGCTTCCTGACGGGGTGGGGATATCAACAACGGAGCACCCTTCAATGGCACGCGCGAATTACGTCTTCACCTCCGAATCCGTTTCGGAGGGGCATCCCGATAAGGTCTGTGACCGGATTTCGGATGCCGTTCTCGATACTTTCCTGGCCGCAGAGCCCAACGCGCGGGTCGCCTGCGAAACCTTCGCGACGACCAATCAGGTCGTGGTCGGCGGCGAGGTCGGTCTGGCCGATAAAACCAAGCTCGCCGAATATCTCGAAGGCATCGACAAGATCGTGCGCGAATGCGTCAAGGATATCGGCTACGAGCAGGACGAGTTTCATTGGGCGACACTGAAAGTCGCGAATTTCCTGCACCCGCAATCGGCCCATATCTCTCAGGGCGTCGACAAGGACGGGGCCGGCGATCAGGGGATCATGTTCGGCTTCGCCTCGGACGAGACGCCCGAACTGATGCCCGCGCCGATCCATTATTCGCACGCGATCCTGCGCCGTCTCGCCGAGGCGCGTAAATCGGGCGCCGAGCCCGAGCTGCGCCCCGATGCGAAATCTCAGCTGTCTGTGCGCTATGAGAATGGCCGCCCCGTCGGCGTCAGCCAGATCGTGCTTTCGACCCAGCACGCGCATGAGCATCAGACCTCGGATGACATCCGCGCCATCGTCGAACCCTATATCCGCGAGACACTGCCCGAGGGCTGGATCACGCCGGAGACCGAATGGTGGGTGAACCCGACCGGCACCTTCGTGATCGGCGGTCCGGATGGCGATGCGGGCCTCACCGGGCGCAAGATCATCGTGGACACCTATGGCGGCTCGGCCCCGCATGGCGGCGGCGCGTTCTCGGGCAAGGACCCGACCAAGGTGGACCGCTCCGCGGCCTATGCGGCGCGCTATCTGGCGAAGAACGTGGTGGCTGCCGGCATGGCGCGCAAATGCGTGATTCAGGTGTCCTACGCGATCGGCGTGGCGAAACCGCTGTCGATCTATGTCGACACGTTCGGCACCGGCGAAGTGCCCGACGAGGTGATCGAAAAGGCCGTGGCGCAGGTGATGGACCTGACGCCGAAAGGCATCCGCGACACGCTCGATCTGTGCAAGCCGATCTACGAGCGCACCGCGGCTTACGGCCATTTCGGCCGCGCGCCCGAGGCCGATGGCGGCTTCTCGTGGGAGAAGACCGATTTGGTCGAGGCGCTGAAGAAGTCCGTGTAAGGCGTGCTTTTCTGGAATGTGCGACGGGCAGGGGGAAACCGCTGCCCGTTTTCTATTGCGTGAGGGGCGCGTCCGACCCTTGGGTGGGCGCTTTCCTCCGCTTGAGGCTTGGCGCTTTATCTCGGAAGCCCCGAACGAAGTTAGAGCCCGCGCTATCATCGCCAAAGCGCCCTCCCATGGGGAGGGTCGGGCGCGGCCCGGGCTAGCCGCCCGGGCCATTCGTTCGAAACGGCGCAGCGAGGTTTGATTTGACGGCGGGCCTGCGTGGCCTTAGTGCCGCGCGAACGCTTCTCGACGGAAAGACCATCCCATGAGCACCGATACCTCCGGCCTGACCCAGCTGGGCCAATCGACCGACCTGCCGCAAACGCCCGACGAGGCCGTGCTGGAGCGCGTGCCCCAGCCGCGCAAAGGCGAGCGCTATCTCGTGCGGTTCACAGCCCCCGAATTCACCTCGCTTTGCCCGCTGACCGGCCAGCCTGATTTCGCGCATATCATGATCGATTACGTCCCGCGCGACTGGCTGGTGGAGAGCAAATCTCTGAAGCTCTTCCTCGGCGCGTTCCGCAATCACGGGGCGTTCCACGAGGATTGCTCGGTGATGATCGGGCAGCGTCTGCGCGATCTGCTGGAGCCTGAATGGCTGCGCATCGGCGCCTATTGGTACCCGCGCGGCGGCATCCCGATCGACGTCTTCTGGCAAAGCGCGCCGAAGCCCGAGGATATGTGGATCCCGGATCAGGGCGTGCCGCCCTATCGCGGCCGCGGCTGAGCTGATCATCCATTGAGAAAGGCCCCGCATCGGCGGGGCCTTTTCCGTTTTTCGGAGGGTGGGGCGCTGCCCTTGGCTGGTCGCCTCGGGCGTTGTCGCTTACGCGGTGACCCGGCCGCTGTGCTGGGTGTTTTCGCGGGCATCGAGCGACCATTTGCCCGCGCCCTGCGCCACGATCATCAGCATGCCGCCCGCGATCGAGATGTTCTTCATGAAGTTGATCATCTGGCCCTGCGCTTCCATGCCAGTCATGCCGAGGCTCGGGACGTAGTGGAACAGGAAGCCCGAGATGAGGCTGAAGCCCGCGAGCAGGAAAGCCACGATCCGCGTCTTCCAGCCAAGCAGCAATGCGATGCCGCCGCCCAGTTCGGTCAGGATCACGAGCGGCAGAAGCGCGCCGGGCACGCCCATCGCTTCCATGTAGCCTTGGGTCCCGGCATAGCCGGTGATTTTTTGAAAGCCCGCGATGATGAAGATCTGGGCGAGGAGGAGGCGGCCGAGCGGGGCCGCGAGGTCGGTGAGTTTCGTCATGGAATCTATCCTTTGTGTCGTCGTCTGATGGGCCCGGAGGCGATGGCGACAGGATCTACATTGTGCGGAAAAATTTGGAATACAGATAAAATTACAAAATATGCGCAAAAACGAACAGAACTAGCGCTTTGCGATCCACCTTGCACGCGAAGACCTTCCGCGCCACTCTCCGCCGAAAACCGGAGGAGAAAGACCATGCCCGACGCCCTGCGCTATGCCGCGATTATGCTTGCTGCCGGGATCGGCATTCCGGTGCTCGCCGCGCTCAACGCCCAGCTTGGCAGCCGCATCGGCTCGCCCGCGGTGGCGGCGGTGGTGCTGTTTTCCGTGGCGCTTCTGGGCGCGGTGCTGGCCGTCGCGGTCACGACAGGGCCCTCGGGCTTCGCGCGCATCCCCGATCAGCCGAAATACCTGTTCCTCGCTGGCGTGCTGATCGCCTTCTACGTGCTCTCGATCACCTTCATCGCGCCGCGGTTCGGGGTCGGCAATGCGGTGTTCTTCGTGCTGCTGGGCCAGATGATTTCGGCCGCGGCGATCGACCAGTTCGGCCTGTTCGGTGCGCTCGTGCGGCCCATCACCTTGATGCGCGGGGCGGGGATCGGCTTCATGTGCCTCGGGCTGTTCCTCATTCAGAAGGCTTGAACCTTTCGAGCGACGCGGCTAGAGGCCCCTCCCATGAACGAGAATGACACCCCCGAACAGCCCTGGCGCAACTTCTACGGTCGCCGCCACGGCAAGACGCTGAACAAGGCGCAGAAGGAATATCTGCGCGAGGACCTTCCGGGCCGTCTGCCCGGTCCCGTCGGTTGGGACGTGAACCCCGACCGCGAGCCGCTCGACATGGAGACGCGGTTCAAGGGCAAGCCGGTCTGGCTGGAAGTGGGCTTCGGCGGGGGCGAGCATCTGGCGCATATGGCGCAGACCTATCCGGAAGTGGAGTTCATCGGCTGCGAGCCTTTCGTGAACGGCGTCGCGATGCTTCTGGGCAAGCTGCGCCGTGAGAAGATCCCGAATGTCTCGGTCCATCCCGGCGATGCGCGCGACCTGATGGACGTGCTGCCCGCGGGTTCGATCTCGAAGGCGTTTCTCCTCTATCCCGACCCGTGGCCGAAATCGAAACACCACCGCCGGCGGTTCGTGACGCAGGAGCATCTCGAGCCGCTGCACCGCGCGCTGAAACCGGGATCGGAATTCCGCGTGGCGACCGACATCCCCGATTACGTCCGCCAGACCGTCGAGGAAGTGCCGCAGGCCGGATTCGAGCCTCTGTTCGACGTGCCCGCCGCCTTCGATTTCGACGATCCGCAGCCGGATTCCGGCGATTGGGATACGCCGTGGGAGGACTGGCTCTCGACGCGCTACGAGCAGAAAGCGCTGCGTGAGGGCCGCAAGCCGCATTACCTGACCTATCGGCGGATCTGAGCCCTTCCGCCTCCCGCCAGATCGCGCTAACAGGGGCGCGTTGAAATAAGGGAGGCACTATGTCCGGCCACGGCACTCCGATCAAAATGACCTCGCGCGCTTGCGGGCCCCTGAAGGGCACGGCGGAGGTTCCCGGCGACAAGTCGATCAGCCACCGCGCGCTGATCCTTGGCGCGCTCTCGGTGGGCGAGACGAAGATCACCGGCCTGCTCGAAGGCGAAGACGTGCTCGACACGGCCAAGGCGATGCGCGCCTTCGGCGCCGAGGTCACGCAGCACGGTCCCGGCAGCTGGTCGGTGCATGGCGTGGGCGTGGGCGGTTTCGCCGAGCCCGAAGACGTCATCGATTGCGGCAATTCCGGCACCGGCGTGCGCCTGATCATGGGCGCGATGGCGACCTCGCCGATCGTTGCGACCTTCACCGGCGACGGGTCTTTGCGCAAACGCCCGATGGGCCGCGTGACCGACCCGATCCGGCTGTTCGGCGCGCAGGCTTTCGGGCGTCATGGCGGGCGTCTGCCGATGACCATCCTCGGCGCGCCGAGCCCCGCGCCTGTGCGCTACGCGACGCCGATGGCCTCGGCGCAGGTGAAATCGGCAGTGCTGCTGGCGGGGCTGAACGCGCCGGGTCAGACCGTCGTGATCGAGAAGACCCCGACCCGCGATCATACCGAACGGATGCTGCGCGGCTTCGGCGCCGAGATAACCACCGAAGTGACCGAGCAGGGCCATGTCATCACGTTGCAGGGCCAGCCGGAACTCAAAGCCCAGGAGGTCGCCGTGCCGCGCGATCCCTCTTCGGCCGCTTTCCCGGTCTGTGCCGCGCTGATCGTGCCGGGCTCGGAGATCGTGGTGCCGGGCGTCAGCCAGAACCCGACCCGCAACGGGATCTTCATCACGCTGCGCGAGATGGGCGCCGATCTGACCTTCGAGAACGAGCGCGAAGAGGGCGGCGAGCCGGTGGCCGATCTGCGCGTGCGCTATTCCAAGCTGCACGGGATCGATGTGCCCGCCGAGCGCGCCTCGGCCCAGATCGACGAATATCCCGTTCTCTCGGTCGTCGCAGCCTTTGCCGAGGGCGTGACCCGGATGCCGGGCGTGCATGAGCTGCGCGTGAAGGAAAGCGACCGGATCGACGCGATGGCGCGTGGGCTGGAAGCCAACGGCATCAAGATCGAGGAAGACGAGGATACGCTGATCGTGCATGGCTGCGGTCCCGAGGGCGTGCCCGGCGGCGGCACCGCCGTGACCCATCTCGACCACCGGATCGCGATGAGCTTCATGGTGCTGGGCATGGCCGCGCAACAGCCGGTCTCGGTCGATGATGGCTCGCCCATTGCAACCTCCTTCCCGATCTTCGAGGACCTGATGGCCGGGCTTGGCGCGGAGATCGTCCGGGCGGACCGGTGAGCCGGGCGCAGGTCGCCTTTATCCTGCTCGCGGCCCTGACGGGGGCGGTCTATCTTGCGATGACGCTCGTTACCTTGCCGCATCTTCGGGATGCGGCGGGCGGTCTGGCGCCGTTCGATTTGCGTCCGGGTGGCTACAGTGCTGCGCAGGCCCGTGCGCTCCTCGATGCGCTCGATGCTCCGGCGCGACAGTATTACCTCTCGGTTCAGCAGCGGCTCGATCTTGTCTTTCCAGCCCTGGAGGCGGTGACGCTGATTGTCGCGTTTCGTGCCCTTGCAAAGGGCTGGCTTGCCGTGGTGTTGTCGATCGTGGCGGCTCTTGGTGCTGTGTTTGACTATCTCGAAAATTATGCCGTCGCCGCATTGTTGCGGACCGGCACGGTAACGGATGACATGATCGCCTTCGCGAGCAGATGGACGCTTCTGAAGAGCGTCGCAGTCACTTTGAGCCTGACGGCCTTGGCGCTATTGATCCTGCGGGCAGTTTATTTGCGGATGAAACGATGAAATTCACAGTCGCCATCGATGGCCCCGCCGCTGCGGGCAAAGGGACGATCAGTCGGGCCGTGGCCGAGCGGTTCGGGCTGGCGCATCTCGACACCGGCGCGCTCTATCGCGCGGTCGGCATGAAATCCGAAACCGAGGGGCTGGAGCCCATCGCGGCGGCCAAGGCGCTTTGCCCCGAGGATCTCAAGCGCGACGACCTGCGCACGATGGAAGCGGGGCAGGCGGCCTCGATCGTGGCTGCGATCCCCGAAGTGCGCGCGGCGCTGGTGGCGTTTCAGCGCGATTTCGCGGCGCGCGAGGGCGGTGCGGTGCTCGACGGGCGCGATATTGGCACGGTGATCTGCCCGCAGGCGGAGGTGAAGCTGTTCGTGACCGCCTCACCGGAGGTGCGCGCGCATCGGCGCTGGCTCGAGCTCGGCGGCGATGAGGCCGACGTGCTGGAGCAGGTGCGCGAGCGCGACGCCCGCGACATGGGCCGCGCCGACAGCCCGCTGCGCCCGGCGGTGGATGCGCTGGTGATCGACACGTCCGAGCTGAGCATCGAAGAGGCGGTCGCGCGCGCCGCCGATCAGATCGAGGCCCGCCGCGCGGGCGATCTGGACTAGGGGGCGGGGATGCTACGCTGGGTTCTCCTCTCACTGGTTCTTGCCTCACAGGCCACCGCCGAGGGGCGCCCGCAGGGGCTGTTGTGGAGCGAGACCGACCTGCCGCGCACCTTGCCGCTGCAGATCAAATCCGCCCCGGATCGCGATCTCTATATCGTGCTGCGCGATGCCAAGACCGGGCAGGACGTGATGGGCGCCTATGCGCAGGGCGGTGAATTCTTTCGCCTGCTGGTGCCGCCGGGACGGTTCGAGGTGCAGGTGGCGCTCGGGCCTGCGGAAGACTGGGAGGGCGGCGCTGCGCTGTTCGGCCCCGAGACGGAAAGGCTACGCCTCGACCCGCCGCTCGATTTCGGGGTCACGGGCTACGCGCGGAAGGGTGGGCATCTGATCGATCTGCGCGATCTCGGCGATATCGGCCAGAAAAGTCTTGGAATCTGTCAGCGCCTCGCGCTCGATTTCGACAGCGTGAACACCGCGCCGGAGGCGGTGCGCCCCGGCGTAAAGCCCCGTGACCCAATGGAAATACCGGAGTTCCCGGAGCCGAAATACCGCCGCGTCGACCGCATTTGCGATTGAAGAAAAGGGGCGCGTGAAATATATCTTCACGAAGTGGTGAACTTTTTTCCCGACTCTCGCGTTGGGTATTGGTGGATGTATTTCGAGGGTGGACCGATGCGCTTGTCCCTGATTTTGGCCTGCATGTTGTCATGCGTCTCCTTTGCGACCGCTCCGGCACGCGCCGACGGCCCGGCGGCGACGCCTGAACCGATCGCGGTGAAAGCCCGGTCCGCGATGCCGGTGCCGGGGGATTTGTCTTTCGATCTGGTGGAGGGCGAGACGGTCTCGCTTGCTGATTTCCGTGGCAAGGTCGTGCTCGTGGTCAACACCGCCTCGAAATGCGGTTTCGCCCCGCAATTCACCGAGTTGCAGCAGATGTCGGAGACCTATGGCCGCGAGGGTCTGGTGATCCTCACCGTGCCGTCGAACGATTTCCGGCAGGAACTCTCCAGTGCCGAGGAAGCCAAGCGCTATTGCGCGCTGACCTTCGGGGCCGAATTGCCGATGGCGCAGCTCGCCAAGGTGAAGGGGCCGCAGGCGCATCCGTTCTATCGCTGGATGCGCGAAACCGAGGGGTTCGAGCCGAGCTGGAACTTCAACAAGGTGCTACTGGGCCGCGACGGCTCGGTGATCGCGACCTATCCCGCCAGCGCAGAGCCCCTTTCGACCTGGATGCTGGGCGACGTCAAAGCCGCTCTCGCGACCGCGAGCCGAGGCTGAGCGAAAGGCGCTCGCGCCATGCCTATGACGCAATAAATGCTTGCGATACTGGCCGATCGCGCCTATATGGGCGCGGTCTGAGACAGGTTGGGACTCACCCGACCCGTATGCTATTGCAGCACAGACATTCCAACGAAAGACCGGCGGAGCCAACCGCAAGGCCAGAAAACCGAAGATGAAAAGGAAAATCTGAACGCATGTCGCAAAATGCAACCATGGACGAATTCGAAGCCCTTCTGAACGAGAGCCTCGAAATCGACACCCCGAACGAAGGTTCGGTTGTTAAAGGCAAGGTCATCGCCATCGAGGCGGGCCAGGCCATCATCGATGTCGGCTACAAAATGGAAGGCCGCGTCGAACTCAAAGAATTCGCCAACCCCGGCGAGGCTCCGCAGATCGAAGTCGGCGACGAAGTCGAAGTGTATCTCGACCGTGTCGAGAACGCTCGCGGCGAAGCCGTTATCTCGCGTGAGAAAGCCCGCCGCGAAGAGGCATGGGATCGTCTCGAAGCAGCTTACGCTA
Source organism: Thioclava sp. F36-7 (assembly GCF_002020075.1). Lineage (NCBI taxonomy): Bacteria > Pseudomonadati > Pseudomonadota > Alphaproteobacteria > Rhodobacterales > Paracoccaceae > Thioclava > Thioclava sp. F36-7. Next base: position 214,496 of record NZ_MPZR01000005.1, read on the forward strand.
AAGAAGAGCGCGTCGAAGGCGCCATCTTCGGTCGCGTCAAAGGCGGCTTCACCGTCGATCTGGGCGGCGCTGTCGCGTTCCTGCCCGGCTCGCAAGTGGACGTGCGCCCGGTGCGCGACGCTGGCCCGCTCATGGGCCTCAAGCAGCCGTTCCAAATCCTCAAGATGGACCGTCGTCGTGGCAACATCGTTGTCTCGCGTCGTGCGATCCTCGAAGAGAGCCGCGCCGAACAGCGCGCCGAAGTCATCGCGAACCTCTCCGAAGGTCAGGTCGTCGATGGTGTGGTCAAGAACATCACCGAATACGGTGCGTTCGTTGATCTGGGCGGCGTCGACGGTCTGCTGCACGTCACCGACATGGCATGGCGCCGCGTGAACCACCCGTCCGAGATCCTGTCGATCGGCGAGACCGTCAAGGTCCAGGTCGTCAAGATCAACAAGGAAACCCACCGCATCTCGCTCGGCATGAAGCAGCTGCAGTCGGATCCGTGGGACTCGGTCGAGTCGAAGTTCGCTCTGGGTTCGGTCCACACCGGCCGCGTGACCAACATCACCGACTACGGCGCGTTCGTCGAGCTGGAGCCGGGTGTCGAAGGTCTCGTGCACGTGTCCGAGATGTCCTGGACCAAGAAGAACGTCCACCCCGGCAAGATCGTTTCGACGAGCCAGGAAGTCGACGTCATGGTCCTCGAGATCGACACCGCGAAGCGCCGCGTCTCGCTTGGCCTCAAGCAGACCATGCGCAACCCGTGGGAAGTCTTCGCAGAGACCCACCCGGTCGGCACCGTCATCGAAGGCGAAGTCAAGAACATCACCGAATTCGGTCTGTTCGTTGGCCTCGAGAACGACATCGACGGCATGGTGCACCTCTCGGACCTCAGCTGGGAACAGCGTGGCGAGGATGCGATCCAGGACTACCGCAAAGGCGACATGGTCAAGGCCGCTGTCACCGAAGTGGACACCGACAAGGAGCGTATCTCGCTCTCGATCAAGGCGCTCGACGCCGACACGTTCTCCGATGCCGTTGACGGCGTGAAGCGTGGTTCGATCGTGACCGTGACCGTGACCGCGATCGAAGACGGTGGCGTCGAGGTGGAATACAACGGCATGAAGTCGTTCATCCGCCGTTCGGACCTCGCCCGCGATCGTGCCGACCAGCGCCCCGAGCGCTTCCAGGTTGGCGATCACGTCGATGTCCGCGTGACCAACGTCGACTCCAAGACCCGCAAGCTGGGTGTGTCGATCAAGGCGCGTGAGATCGCTGAAGAGAAAGAAGCCGTGGAACAGTACGGTTCGTCGGACTCGGGTGCGTCGCTGGGCGACATCCTGGGTGCTGCGCTCAAGGGCGACCAATAAGAGATCGAGCCGCTTGGCTCAACGAGAGGCCCCGCCGATTGGCGGGGCCTTTTTCGTTCCGCAAAGCCTTGGCGATCTGCGACGACGATTCGCGCAACGGGTGACGCTTGGGCGGGCGAAGCGCTGAATTTCTGCGTTTGCGAAGGCGCTTCCGTCGGCGGCAGACCGCTAGGGGCTCGATTTTACGTGGATTTTCCGGGTCTTTGCTGTTCCGCGTTGCAACGATTGGTCCTATAATTGGGAAATGACGCATGTAAGAGCCGGGGGACACCCGGCCAAGCCCGTGGGGGGAGATAACAAGATGATCCGCTCTGAGTTGATCACCAAGATTGCCGAGGAGAATCCGCATCTCTACCAGCGGGATGTCGAAAAAATCGTAAATACGATCTTCGACGAGATCACCGAGGCGCTGGCCTCGGGCGACCGCGTCGAGCTTCGTGGGTTCGGGGCCTTTTCCGTCAAGAAGCGCGACGCGCGCACCGGTCGGAACCCGCGCACCGGCGAGGCGGTTGAGGTCGAGGAAAAACACGTACCCTTCTTCAAGACCGGTAAGCTGCTGCGCGACCGGCTGAACGGGAAAGAGGAATAAGAGCTAATGATTCGAGCGCTTCGGCTGCTGTTTCTCGGTCTGCTCGCCGTGGTCCTGATCGGGCTGGCACTGGCCAATCGTCAAATCGTCACGCTGCGGGTGCTGCCGCTCGAGGCGGGCAGCTTCCTTGGCTGGGACTGGGCGGTTCAGGTGCCGTTGTTCCTCGTGATCCTCGCGGGCGTCCTGCTGGGTCTTCTGATCGGCTTCGTCTGGGAATGGGCGCGCGAGTCGCGTCTGCGCCGCAATGCCCGCCAGTCGGACCGCAAGGCGCGCAAGCTCGAGGCTGAGGTTCAGACCCTGCGCCACGACAAGACCGGCCCGAAGGACGACGTGCTGGCGCTGCTCGAACAGCCCTCGCGCTGAGATGCCCACCGTCGCCATAGACCGCAACGCGCAGGGTCTCGCCCGCGTCAAGATTTGCGGGCTGCGCGAGGCCGAGGATATCGCCGCCGCCGTCGAGGCGGGCGCGCGGTATGTGGGCTTCGTCTTCTTCGCCAAATCCCCGCGCCATCTGGAGATCACCGAGGCGCGTACTTTGGCGCAGGATGTCGAACCCGGCATCGCCAAGGTCGGCCTGGTGGTGAACCCCACTGATGAGCTGCTCACCGAGATCCTCGATGCCGTGCCGCTCGACATGATCCAGCTTCACGGTTCGGAGACGCCTGAGCGCGTGACGGAAATCCGCACCAAGTTCGGTCTGCCGGTGATGAAAGCCGTGGGCGTGGCCGATGCCGCCGATCTTCCGAAGATCGCGGAGTATGAGGCGGTGGCCGACCAGATCCTGCTCGATGCCAAGCCGCCGAAGGAGGCGGAGCTTCCGGGCGGCAACGGGCTGTCCTTCGACTGGCGGCTGATCGCCGGGCGCACATGGGAAAAGCCGTGGATGCTGGCCGGGGGGCTGACGCCGGAGAACGTGGCGGAGGCGATCCTGCTGACCGGCGCACGGCAGGTCGATGTCTCCTCCGGTGTGGAGAGCGCGCCGGGTGTCAAAGACTCCGAGAAAATCCGCGCTTTCGTTCATGCAGCCCGTCAGGGCAGTGACGGGGCGTAGCGGGACCCCGCGCAATCGAGTATTTTTAGCCAGATGCAGGGGCGGGGATTTATCTCGCCCCGCTTTGACGCTAGACCGATCCTCACGAATAGCGCGAGGTGTGCCATGGCTGACGATCTGATCAATTCCTTCATGAATGTGCCCGACGAGAACGGGCGGTTCGGCATTTTCGGTGGCCGCTTCGTGTCCGAGACGCTGATGCCGCTGATCCTCTCGCTCGAAGAGGAATACGAGAAAGCCAAGACGGATCCCGATTTCTGGGCGGAGATGGACGATCTCTGGAAGCACTATGTCGGCCGTCCGTCGCCTCTGTATTTTGCGCCCCGCATCACCGAAGAGCTGGGCGGCGCGAAAATATATCTCAAGCGCGACGAGCTGAACCATACCGGCGCGCATAAGATCAACAACGTGCTGGGGCAGATCCTGCTGGCGCGACGCATGGGCAAGACCCGGATCATTGCCGAGACCGGCGCGGGCCAGCATGGCGTCGCCACCGCGACCGTCTGCGCGAAATTCGGCCTCAAATGCGTGGTCTACATGGGCGCGACGGATGTCGAGCGTCAGGCGCCGAACGTCTTCCGGATGCGCCTGCTGGGCGCCGAAGTCGTCCCGGTCAAATCGGGCCGTGGCACGCTGAAAGATGCGATGAACGATGCGCTGCGCGACTGGGTGACCAATGTGCGCGACACGTTCTATTGCATCGGCACGGTCGCTGGTCCGCATCCCTATCCGGCGATGGTCCGCGATTTCCAGTCGGTGATCGGCAAGGAAGTGCGCTGGCAGTTGGAAGAGCAGGAAGGCGAGGGCCGTCTGCCCGATACCGTGATCGCGGCGATCGGCGGTGGTTCGAACGCGATGGGCCTGTTCTACCCGTTCCTCGACGATAAATCCGTGCGCATCATCGGGGTCGAGGCTGGCGGTCACGGCGTCGACGAGAAGATGGAGCACTGCGCCTCGCTCACCGGCGGGCGTCCGGGCGTACTGCATGGCAACCGCACCTATCTGCTGCAGGACGAGGACGGGCAGATCCTCGAAGGGCATTCGATCTCGGCCGGGCTCGACTATCCGGGCATCGGTCCCGAGCATAGCTGGCTGCACGACACCGGCCGCGCGGAATATGTGAACATCACCGACAAGGAAGCGCTGGAGGCGTTCCAGTTCTCCTGCCGTCTCGAAGGGATCATCCCCGCGCTCGAGCCCAGCCACGCGCTGGCCCATGTGATGAAGATTGCGCCTGACCTGCCCAAGGACCATATCATCGTGATGAACATGTGTGGCCGCGGTGATAAAGACATTTTCGCGGTCGCGAAGCATCTCGGCTTCGACATGGACGCATAAACTCAGGTTTACGGCGTACAACCTGAGGTTTATTGCTCCTCCATAACCCAATTGGCAATGGACCGGCGGGTGTTGTCCGCCGACCCTTTGCTCCGACGTCGCAGCCCGCGGCGGACAATTGTTCCGGAGGAGATAGAAGATGAAAATGAAATCCACCCTCGCCGCGCTGGCGGCTCTCGCGGTCTCGGCGCATATGGCACAGGCTGAAGTGTCCACGGACGGTATCGCTGCCGATCTGCAGGCCAATGGCTTCACCAATGTCGAGATCAAGGTCGGCCCGACCCAGGTGAAAGCCGAGGGTTACAACCCGAACGGCACCAAGATCGAAGTGGTCTACGACCGCGCCACCGGCAAGATCCAGAAGCAGGAAATGTCGCGGACGCGCGCCGGCTATGACATGACGCAGGGCGTCAGCGTCCGTCAGCAGTCGGAAGATTTCTACGACGGCAGCGACGACGACCATATGGACGATCACGGCGACGACCATTCGGGCAGCGACGATCACATGGATGACAGCCACGACGACGACCACACCACGTCCGATTCCGATCACGGCTCGGATGACGGCGGCTCGCATGAGAGCGGCTCTGACGACGGCGGTTCGCACGACAGTGGCTCCGACGGCGGCGGGTCGCATGACAGCGGCGGCGACGACGGCGGCGACGACGACTGATCCGAACGGACTTGCCCGGTGCCATGCGCACCGGGCATAATCCTCTGAAATGCCGCGTTCGCGCGCGGGGGGAGTTTTGCCGATGAGACTGCGCAGAGATCTGGCGATAGCCGTGCTGATCGGCGCGCTGAGCGTGCCCGTGGCGCCAGGGCTCGCGCGGGCCGAGACCGCGAGCGAAGCGGTTACCCGGCAGCTCAAATCCTACGGCTACCAGAATATCGACGTGCACCGGACCTTGCTGGGCCGCGTGCGCATCACCGGCACGCGCAAAGGCGTCGAGCGCGAAATCGTCCTCGATCCGCGCAGCGGCGAGATTCTGCGCGACCTGTCCCGCTCCAGCCGTACGCCGATCCTGAACAATAGCCCTCTGGGCGGCACCGCCTCGGGGAGCTATACCGCGACCTCCACCTCCGACCGCACAACGACGACCTCCGATAGCGACTCCTCCGACGACTCCTCGGACGATAGCAGCAGCGCGTCGGGCAGCGACGATGGCGGAAGCCATGACAGCAGCGACAGCGACAGTAGCGGTGGCGGCGGCGGCGACAGCGGTGGCGGCGACGATGGCGGCGGGGAAAGCGACGATGATTGACGCCTCGGACCGACCGGCGGGAGCGGCGCTATGACGTCGCGGCTGCGCCGTGCGGTGTTTGTCGGGGCGATCTTGCTGTTTCAGGCGGTCTGCGCGCTGTTCTTCATCTCCGATATCCTGCTGTCGGTCTTCGGCCTCTATCCCGCGCCGATCAGCTGGCAGAACCGCGAAATCCTCGAACTCGGGGCGGCGCTTGGTCTCATTCTGGGGCTCGCGCTTGGCGCGTTCGCCCTGGCGGGTGCGCTGCGCGAGGGCGCGCGGGCGAAGGCGCGTCTGCGCCGGGCGACTTCGGCTTTTGAGGATCTCCTGGAAGAGCGTTTCTCCGACTGGGGCCTCACGGCGGCAGAGCGTGAGGTCGCGCTTTTTGCGATCAAGGGGCTGAGCACGGCGGAAATCGCGGCGCTCCGCGAGACGTCCGAAGGCACCGCCAAGGCGCAAAGCGCCGCGATTTATCGCAAGGCGGGGGTGAACGGGCGCGGCGCGCTTCTGAGCCTTTTCGTCGAGGATATGATGGACCAGCGCGCGGAGGCGGCGCAGCGCGAAGATACGGCGACGAAGCAAAGCGTGACGGCGGTGGCCAAGGGCTGAGCGCTCAGGCCCGGAGGGCGCGCGTATCCTCATAGGCGAAATCGATCAGCGCGCGCAGCTTGCGCGGCAGGCGCGGCCCGTCGAGATAGACCGCATGAAGCGGGATGCGCAGCAGCGTCTCGGGCGGAAACAGCGAGACCAGCCGCCCCGCCACGATCTCCGGCTCCAGCACGAAGTCCGGCCCATAGGTGATGCCATGCCCCGCCAGTGCCAATTCGCAGGCGGCGCGCCCGCTATTGACGCGGATCTGCGCCGGAACGGGCAGGGTGGCGATGTCTCCGCCCGCGCGATAGCGCCAATGCGGGATCGCGCTGTGATTGGTGTCATGGATGCAGCGGTGATCGGCGAGATCGGCGATCTGGTCCGGGCGGCCCGCGCGGTCGAGATAGGCGGGAGAGGCCACGACGCGCATTCCGATCTCGCCCAGCTTGCGCGCCCGCAGGGCCTGATCGCGCAGTTGCCCGATCCGAAAAGCGAGGTCGATCCCCTCGGCGGCCAGATCGGTCGCCGCATCCGAGAGCGTCAAGTCGATCACCAGATCGGGGTGGGGGGCTGCGAAGCGCGCGAGCATTTCCGCCAGATAGACCTCGCCGAAAGTGACCGGCGCGGAGATCCGCAGCACGCCCGAAAACCCGCGCGATTGTTCCGACACCGCGCCCAGAAGATCGTCGAGCCCGTCGAGCACGCTTGGCGCCTCGGCCAGCAGACGCTCGCCCGCGGGGGTCAGCCCGATCCGCCGCGTCGTGCGTTGCAGAAGGCGTGTGCCGAGGCGGTCCTCCAGCTCGGCCACGTATTTCGAGGCGAGCCGATTGGAGATGCCCAGCTGCTCAGCCCCCGCGGTGAACGAGCCCGCGCGGGCGGTGGCGACGAAGGCGCGGAGTTGTTCGGTGATGTCCATCGCTATTCAGAACAAAATGGTAAAAGTCATTCCTGATAATATCCATTTTATTCGCTAACGGAATGGCTAATTTCCTCGCTGTAACGCGAACACACCGCACAAAGGTTGCGGCTACAGGAGACAGACCATGATCGACACCAAACTCGCCCCCTACGGCATCCTCGTCCTGCGCCTTCTGACCGGCGCTTTGTTCCTCGTCCACGGGCTGACGAAGCTGTTCGTCTTCACCCCAGCCGGCACGATGGGCTTCTTTGAATCGCTGGGCCTGCCCGGCTGGCTCGGCATCCTCACGATGGCGGCGGAAATTCTCGGCGGTATCGCCTTGATCACCGGCATCTATGCGCGGATCGTATCCTTCGGGCTCGGGTTCATCCTGCTCGGCGCGGCCTTCACGGCACACTGGGGCAACGGCTTCGGCTTCTCGAACCAGGGCGGCGGCTGGGAATATCCGGTGATGTGGGCCATCGTGCAATTCGCGCTCGCGGCTCTGGGTGACGGCCTCTATGCGCTGCGCCCGACCAAACTGAAGTGACAGGAGGAGACGATGGCTAGCAGTGATGCAAATGTCGAAATCGGCCATGTGACCCTCGTGGTGCATGACCTCCCGGCGGTGGGTGCGTTCTACGAGAGCGTGCTCGGGCTGGAGCGGATCGCAGCCGACGCAACAGAGGCACGCTACGGAGTCGACGGCAAGGTCCTCGTGATCCTCAAGGCCGACGCATCGGCGCGCAAATCGAGCCGGTCGGAAGCGGGGCTGTTTCACACCGCCTTCCTGCTGCCCGAACGGGCCGATCTGGGCGCGTGGCTGACCCACGCCGCCGAGAAAAGTATCCGGCTCGACGGGGCGTCCGATCACCTCGTGAGCGAGGCGGTCTACCTGCACGACCCCGAGGGCAACGGCATCGAGATCTACCGCGACCGCGCCCGCGAAGACTGGCCGCGCAAGGACGGGATGATCGCGATGGTGACCGATCCGATCGACCTGCGCGACGTGATGGCAGAGGCCCGTGGCCCGTGGCGCGGCGCGCCGAAAGGCACGGTGATCGGCCACGTTCACCTTCAGGTGGGCGCGCTCGATCCGGCGGAGCCGTTCTATGCCGAGACGCTCGGCGCGGATGTGATGGCCCGCTATCCGGGGGCGAATTTCCACGGCTGGGGTGGCTATCACCACCACCTCGCGACCAATGTCTGGAACAGCCGCGGGGCCAAAGAGCGTCACCAACCCGTGACCGGTCTGGTCGAAGTGGGGCTGAAGGCGGACGCCGAACCGCTCGCCGCCTTCCGCGAGGCCTATGGCGACAGCGTGGCCGACCCGTGGGGCACGCGCTTCACATGGTCCGCGAAGTGATCGCGAGATAAGAGAAAGGCGCCCGCGATGGGCGCCTTTTTCACTTACAGGATGTGGTTCACATGGCCCATCTTGCGGCCCGGCTTCACCTCGGCCTTGCCGTAGAGATGCACCTGATACCGCGCGAGCTTCGCCAGTCCCGGCACCCGGTCCATATCGTCGCCGATCAGATTTTCCATCTCGACATCGCAATGGCGCGAGCCGTCGCCCAGCGGCCAGCCGGTCACGGCGCGGATATGCTGCTCGAACTGATCGACAGCGCAACCCGCCTGCGTCCAGTGGCCGGAATTATGCACGCGGGGCGCGATCTCGTTCACGATCAGCGCGTCGCGGGTGACGAAAAGCTCGACCCCCATCACGCCGACATAATCGAGCTTGTTCAGGATCTTGGCCGCCAGCAGAACCGCATCGGTGCGCTGGTTGTCGGTGATCGCGGCGGGCACCAGCGTCGTGCGCAGGATGCCGCCCTCATGCTTGTTCTGGCCCGGATCGAAGCAGGAGATCGCGCCATCCTCGGCGCGCGCACCGATCACGGAGATCTCCTTGAAGAACTCCACGAAGCCTTCGAGGATCGCAGGCGCGCCCTTCATATCCTCCAGCGCGGCAGCGGCCTCTTCGGGCGCGTTGATCACGACCTGCCCCTTGCCGTCATAGCCGAAACGGCGGGTTTTCAGGATCGCGGGGCAGCCGATCTCGGCGATCGCTTCCTGCAGGTCCTCGAGATCGTCCACGGCGGCGAAAGGTGCGGTGGCGAGGCCCAGATCGTTGAGGAAGGCCTTCTCGACCAGACGGTCCTGGCTGACGGCGAGCGCCTTGCGGTTGGGGCGGATTGGCTTGAGGCTTTCCAGGAGATCGAGCGCCGAGGTCGGCACGTTCTCGAATTCGTAGGTGATGACGTCCACGGCCTCGGCGAAGGCGCGCAGCGCGGCCTCGTCCTCATAGGGCGCGGTGGTCACCGCATGGGCCACGTCGCCTGCGGGCGGGTTCGCGCCCGGCTCGAAGATATGGGTCTTGTAGCCCAGACGCGAGGCCGCGACCGAGAGCATCCGGCCCAGCTGACCGCCGCCGAGGATGCCGATCACCGATCCATAGGGCAGGGGCTCATTCATCTTCCGGCTCCTCTTTGATCGAGGCCGAGAGCTTCTCGCGCCAGTCGTCGAGGCGCTTCGCCAGACCTTCATCCGACACCGCGAGGATGCCAGCCGCCATCAGACCGGCATTGGCAGCCCCCGCAGCCCCGATCGCCATGGTCGCGACTGGGAAGCCCTTGGGCATCTGCACGATGGAATAGAGGCTGTCGACGCCCGAGAGTGCGCGGGTCTGCACCGGTACGCCGATCACCGGCACGCGGGTTTTTGATGCCATCATGCCCGGCAGGTGCGCCGCACCACCAGCGCCTGCGATGATGACGTGCAGCCCACGCTCCACCGCGGTCTTGCCATAGGACCAGAGCCTGTCGGGAGTGCGATGGGCCGAGACGATCTTCGCCTCGTATTCCACACCGAGTTCGTCGAGAATTTCCGCCGCCTCTTTCATCGTGGACCAGTCGGACTGGCTGCCCATGATGATTCCCACTTTCACGCTCATGACGCCCCCTTTGCAGATGGAGCGCGCACTATAGGAATCTGTGCCGTCGCGGCAAGCCCCGGAGGCGCGCAGGCGCCGATCGGATTGGTCGGAGGTCAGGTTCAGGCGATGATGTCGGGGGTGAGCTGGTCTTCGATCCGCGCGATCTCGTCTTTCAGGGCCAGCTTTTGCTTTTTCAGCCGCACAAGGCGCAGCTGATCGGAATGCACGGCCTGCGTGAGCGCCAGGATCGCCTCGTCCAGATCGCGGTGTTCGCGGCGCAGCACTTCCAGTTTTACCCGCAGCACTTCTTCATGATCCATCTCGAGATGGGCGTTCATATCCGTATCGTCCGGTTCTGGTTGCGCAAAATATCATCCGCCCGACTCGGCCTCGGCCGTCAGGTGGGAGGGTCAATATAACAGGTTTCGAACGGGTTAGGAGAAAATTTGCCGTCAGCGTAAATGGTCGGCGGGGTCTTGCAGGGGGCTTCCACGCCGCCCATATTTGACCAGTGGGCTGCCGAAGATCGGGGCCCGAACTTGCAACGTCGCTTGATCAAGGGCTTGCCGAATGACGAAACTGAGTTTTGGCGCACATCCCTACCTGCTGGGCTTCGACCAGCTGGAACGGCTGGTGGAACGCACCGCCAAGGGATCGGATGCCTATCCGCCATATAACATCGAACAACGCGGCGAGGATGCGTTCCGCATCACGCTCGCAGTGGCAGGCTTCCGCGAGGAAGACCTCGCGATCACGCTCGAAGACCGGGCACTCGTGATCCGCGGCCGTCAGAGCGAAGAGGACAGCGAACGCCTGTTCCTACATCGCGGGATCGCCGCACGGGCCTTTCAGCGCAGCTTCGTGCTCGCCGAAGGGGTCGAGGTCGCAGCCGCCACGATCGAGAACGGTCTACTACATGTCGATCTGAACCGGGCCCCGCCCGAGACGATCGTGCAGACCATCCCGATCGAGCGGAAATGAACAGGCAGGAAAGGAAACGCGCAATGAATACGGAATATGATTTCGGCGATAATGCCGAGCATCCCATCGTCTATGTCCGCGAAGTCGCGGTCGTCGATCTGCCCGAGGAAATCCGGGCCGAGCTGGACGATGTCGAACACCTCTATGCGGTGCATGACAGCGATGGCGAGCGGCTCGCGCTGGTGAAGGACCGCAAGCTGGCCTTCTCGCTCGCACGGCAGAACGATCTGGACCCGGTCTCGGTCCATTGATCGGCTGAAAGGACGCGAAAGGCGCCCGGGGATTACCCTCGCGGCGCCTTTTTCATTTCCAGATGCGAGATCGCGAAAGAGGCGGCGACGCATCCGGTAAACAGGTAAAGCCCCCAAGCCGTCTCGAGCCGCCCGACGCCCACACCTTTCGCCACCACGATATAGATCGCGATCAGGAAGATATCGGCCATCGCCAGCTTGCCTAAGACGTTCAGCGTGGGCAGCAGGCGCGCGGAGGCGAGATTGAACTGGATCAGCGCGACGCCGATCACCTTCAGATAGGGGGCAAACAGGGCGAGGAAGCTGACGAGCAGGGCGAGGAACACATCGGTCCGCCACAACGTCTGCAACCCACTGAGCACCGAAATCTCCTCCAGCCCGAAGAAGGGCAACAGCCCCGCGCGCAGAAGCGGCGCGGCCCAGGCGAGGGGGAAGAGTAGCAAGAGCGCCAGATTGGCGTATTTCAGCATCGGCCGGAGCTCACCCCAAGGGGCGCTCAGGCCCCGTTACGACTTGGATTCTTTCTTCGCGATCGGCACCACGTTGGGCTGCGGGCCGTCTTCGATTTCGTAGCCCAGCAGCGGCAGGATGTCACGCAGGTCGCGCTCCAGCAGGCTGAACTCGGCACTGACCTCGCGCTCTTCGGTCTCGACATCGGTCAGCCATTCGCGCAGCTCCGAGCAGGTCCGGCGGGCGACAGAAATCTGATCGCTCAGAGTCTCGGCCTCTTGCTGGCGCTGTTCGAGGAAGGCGCGGGCGCGTTTGACTTTCTCGGCGGAATAGACCTCAGCGAGATCGCGCGATTGCAGGCTCATCTGTGCGGCCAGTTCCAGAAGTTCCGGCTCCAGCCCGCCCAGATCGGGATGCTGGCGCAGATGGGTGATCCGCTCGCGCACCGCGTCGAACTCGCCCGAGAGCGCGAAGACACCCGCGCGGTCGGCATCATGCGCGCTGCGATAGGCGCGGGCCACGTCATCCATGCCGACATGAAAGCGGCGATGGCTGCCTTCGAGCTTCGACACGCGCGAGCAGGAGGGCAGATAGAGCAACAGGATCAGCGCAAGCAAGGCCGCGCCCACCTGCAGCCAGACACCGAAATCGGGCAGGGCGGTTTCGCCGAATTGCGCCTCGAGGCTGAGCCACGGCATCAGCCCGAGCGAGGCGGCTGCGACCGCGCCGATGGCGGCAAGCGCGGTGACTGCGACAGTGACGGTGAGCGTTTGGCCAATCGCCGCGTTGAAACGGTCTAGATTGGCGCTTCCTACCTGTTCGGTTTGCATGATGTGACCTCCCCCCGGTTCCCATATTGAAGATAGCGGCCCGTTCCGGTCCGAGATTGAGTCTCGTTGGCGGATCAAGCACTTGGGGAGAATGCGCGGAAATTCGCTTGGTTCCGCAGCCTGTGTGTTAACGAAGCGTTTCGATCGGCCCTTCGGCGCGTCCATGGATGAACTGCTGGACGTAAGGGTCTGAAGTTTCGTCCATTTCCGCGATCGGACCTTCCCAGCGAATTTTGCCCGCATGGAGCATTGCAACGCGGTCGGCAATCGCCCGGACCGAGGACATGTCATGGGTAATCGTCATCGCGGTCGCGCCCATCTCGGTCACGATCTCGCGGATCAGCTCGTTGATGACGCCCGCCATGATCGGGTCGAGCCCGGTCGTGGGTTCGTCGAAGAAGATGATCTCGGGCTCTGCGGCAATGGCGCGGGCAAGCCCCACGCGTTTCTGCATCCCGCCAGACAGTTCCGCCGGATACAGGTCCGCCACATCGGGCGACAGACCCACCCGGCGCAGCTTCTCCACCGCGATCTCGCGCGCCTCCGCCTTGGGTCGTTTCAGCGCGCCGCGCAGCAGGCGGAACGCCACGTTCTCCCAGACCGAGAAGCTGTCGAACAGCGCGCCGCCCTGAAACAGCATCCCGAAGCGGGCGAGGAACGCGTCGCGCTCGCCCTCGTGGACATCGATCCCGTCGAGGGTAATCTTGCCGCCATCGGGCTCGATCAGCCCGAGGATGCATTTCAGCAGCACAGATTTGCCGGTGCCCGAGCCGCCGATGATGACGGTGGATTGCCCCGTCGGCACCACGAGATCGACGCCGCGCAGGACGTGTTTCGATCCGAAACTGCGGGTTATGGCGTCGAGGGTGATCATGCCGAGAAGAAGGCCTCCGTCAGCACGTAATTCGCGGCGAGGATCGCGACCGAGGCGGCGACCACCGCCGATTTCGTGGCCCGGCCCACGCCTTGCGCGCCGCGGCCCGAATTCATCCCGTGATAGCAGCCCATCGTGGCCACGATGAAGCCGAAGGCCGCGCCCTTCACGAGGCCCGATCCCACGTCCCAGAACTCGAGGAAATCCCATGTGTTCTTGAGATAGGTGGCCGAGTTGAAGCCGAGGCGGTTCACGCCGACCATCCAGCCGCCCATGATCCCGATCACGTCGCCGACGCCGACCAGCATCGGCACGCAGAGCGTCGCGGCCAGCACGCGCGGCACGGTGAGATATTTCATCGGATTGGTCGAGAGCGTGGTGAGCGCGTCGATCTGCTCGGTCACTTTCATCGTGCCGATCTCGGCGGCGATGGAGGAGGCTACCCGCGCGGCCACCATCAAACCGCCCAGAACCGGGCCCAGCTCGCGCACCATGCCGATTGCGGTGATCGAGGGCACGACCTGCTCCGCCGAGAAGCGCGCGCCGCCCGCGTAGATCTGCAGCGCCAGCGCGGCGCCGGTAAACAGCGCGGTCATCCCCACGACCGGCAGCGACAGCCAGCCGATATTGAGGCACGCGAGCCAGAATTCGCGCAGGTAGAAGGGCGGGCGGAGCAGGTGGCTCAGCGTCTCGCCCACAAAGAGCGACAGCCGCCCCGTCGCCGCCATCAGCGCGAGCGTAGCCCGCCCCAGCGCGGCCAGCGGTCGGCTGAGCGCCGCTGCATTCATGCGGTGGGCTCCGCGTAATTCCGGGCATAGCGGGGACCGAGCGAAGTCAGGATCTCATAGCCGATCGTGCCCGCCAGATCGGCCAGCGTATCGACGCCCTGATGCGCGCTAAGCAGATCGAGCGTGTCGGGCACCGTATCGAGATCGGTCACATCCACCGTCAACAGGTCCATCGAGACGCGGCCCCGCAGCGGGCACGCGATATCGCCTGCGTAAAGCGCGGTGATGTTCGACAGCACGCGGTGGATCCCGTCGGCATAGCCCGCCGAGAGGGTCGCGATCTTCGTCTCGCGCTCGGCGGTCCAGGTGTTGCCGTAGCCCACGGTCTCGCCGGGTTGGACCACGCGGGTCTGGATCACCGGCAGCGACAGGGTCGCCACGTGGCGCGCGTCTTCGAAGGGGCGGCCGCCGTAAAGGCCGATGCCGGGCCGCGTCACGTCGAAATGATAGTCCGGCCCCAACAGGATGCCGCCCGTCGCCGCGAGCGAGCGGCTCAGCCCCATGCCGTCGGTCATGCGTTTGAACTCGGCCAGCTGCTTGGCGTTCATCGGGTGATCGGGCTCGTCGGAACAGGCGAGGTGGCTCATCACCAGTTCGATCCCGCGCTCCATCAACTGCGGGGCGGTGGCTTGCCACTCGGCTGCCTCCATCCCGAGCCGGTTCATCCCGGTGTCGAGCTGCACGCCCACGGGGCTCTCGGGGATCGCCTGCAGATGCCGCTGCGCCTGTTCGGCGGAGTTCAGCATCGGGATCAGCCGCGCGTCGCGCAGGAAACCCGCATCGCCCGCCATATGACCGCCGAGGATGAAGATCCGCGCGTCCTCGCCCAGATGCGGCCGGAGCTTCGCGCCTTCCTCGGCCAGCGCGACGAAGAAGTCCCGCGCACCCGCCTGATACAAAGCCGGGGCCACGCGCCCTGCGCCCAGCCCGTAGCTGTCGGCTTTCACGACCGCCGCCGTGCGCGTCGCCGTGCCCGATTGCGCATCGAGAGCGCGCCAATTGCTGACCACTGCGTCGAGGTCGATATGAAGATTTGCCTGTGCCATGGCCCCTTTTTCTGCGCACACGGCCTCAGGTCAAGGGCAATCCGCGCAAGCCGCGCGCATGGCTGCGTTTCAGGGAAAGCTGCGCCCGTCTTCCAGCCGCGCAAGGATGGCCTCCGGCCCGCCCTGATGCGCCTCCCAGATCAGCACCGCGCAGGCGGCCTCGGCATAAAGCCCGTTGTCGCGCCCGGCCTGCGGCGCCCAGTCGAAAGGCGAGCTGGGCAGGTCGGCGCGCGGCAGCGCCTGACAGCGCTCGATACCCGAGCCCTGCCCGAGATAGCGCGGATCGTTCGAGACCAGAACAGAGAGCCCCTCGTCGAACCACGCGGGCATCCGACCGCGCACCTGACCCAGAACGCCCAGCCGGGCATGGGTCTCGGTATGGGTCAACTCATGGGCGAGGATCGTCTCGGTCAGCCCGCGCGGAGCCACGCGAACCACCGCCCAGGCCCCGAGCGAATAGGTCACCGCCGCAGCCCCCCGTCCGCCAAGGCGGCGGTCGCAGGCATCGCTCGTGCAGGCGAGAATGCGGGTATGGGCTTCGCGCGTCGGGTAGAATTGGCCGACGGTATCGCGCGCCGCATCGACCGTCTCGACCAGAACGCGCCGCTCTGTGCGGCTCATCTCATGTTCGACGAAAATGCCCGGCGCGGCCCGGTCCATCCCGAAACAGCGCGGGCACAGCCCCGCCGCCAGCACCGGGTAGAACCACAACAGCGCGAGCAGACCCAAAAGCCCACCCGCCAGAAGTGCCAATACTGAGACCCGGATCACGCGCCACATGCTGCCAAGATGGCGCAAGCGGCGTATTTGACCAAGCGTCAGTCGCGCGGGCGGAGAATTTGTCGCAGAGCGCCGTGCAGCGTCTGCACCTCCGAGCGCGTCATCGCGAAACGCGTCCACATGTTGCGCAGGTTGCGCTTCATCATCGGCGCCTTCGCGGGCGGGTGGAAGAAGCCCGCCTCCTCGAGCCGCTGCTCGAAGTGATCGCCCAGCTTCTCGACCTCGACCGCGCTCGCCGGATCATGGCCCGCAAGACCGGGATCGACCGGCACCGACTCGAGCGTGTGGCGCGAATACTCATAGGCCGACAGGAGCACCGCCTGCGCGAGGTTGAGCGAGAAGAATTCCGGGTTCACCGGCACGGTGATGATCGCATTGGCGCGCAGGATGTCGTCATTTTCCAGCCCGGTGCGCTCGGGCCCGAACAGCACGCCGACCTTCTGGCCCGCGACGATGCGCTTCCTCGCCTCTTCCATCGCCGCCTCGGGCGTGTAGATCGGTTTGGGCAATTCGCGGCCCCGCGCGGTGGTGGCGAAGACGTAATCGCAATCGGCCACCGCCTCCGCCACGCTGTCATAGACGCCCGCGAAATCGAGCACCTGACCGGCAGCTCCCGAAGCCATCGCCACCGCTTTCGGGTTGGGCCAGCCGTCGCGCGGCTCCACCAGCCGCATCTTGCGCAGCGAGAAGTTCAGCATCGCGCGCGCCGCCGCCCCGATATTCTCGCCCATCTGCGGACGCACGAGGATGAAGGCGGGCTGGGCGGGGTCGGGAATTTCGGGCGTGTGGGGCATGGGCGGTCCTTTCGCGCCTCTCCTAGTCGCGCAAGCTGGCACTGGCAAGGCCGCGCCGCTTGCGTTAATAGGCGGCCAAGACCCGCAAAGGAGCCTGCCCATGGCCGAAGACCGCCCGCAGATTTACCTGATCACGCCGCCCGCTTTCGACGCCGAGGAATTCGCGCCGAAACTGGCCTCGGTGCTCGATGCGCATGACATCGCCTGCATCCGCCTGTCGCTGGCCAGCCGCGACGAATACGAGATCGGTCGGATCGCCGATGCGATGCGCGAAGTGGCCCATGCGCGCGACGTGGCGCTGGTCATCGAATCCCATGTGGCCCTCGTCGAACGCCACGGGCTCGACGGAGTGCATTTCACCGACGGCGCGAAGCAGATCCGCTACGGCCGCAAGGAGCTGGGTGACGACGCGATCGTCGGCAGCTACTGCGGCAATTCCCGCCATGAGGGGATGAACGCGGGCGAGGCGGGGGCCGACTATGTCTGCTTCGGCCCGATCGGCGAGACCAATCTCGGCACAGCCGAACCCGCCGAACATGAGCTGTTCGCCTGGTGGTCGGAAGTGATCGAAGTGCCGGTGGTGGCCGAAGGTGCGCTCACCGAAGAATTGGTCACGAAATTCGCCCCCGTCACCGACTGGTTCGCCTTCGGCGACGAGGTCTGGCGCGAGGACGACCCGGCCGCAGCTTTGGGACGGTTCATCAAGGCGATGTCGTGATGCCGGATTGGCTCGGCGATAGCGACGGCCCGATGGGCGATCATGGGGCCTTCATGGAGAGCGAGCTGCAGGTGCCGCGCGCCGATCTGGCCTCCCATATCCGCCAGCTTCCGGGCGAGCGGCTGCTGATCGGGCTGGTCGGCGGCCCCGGTGCGGGCAAGTCGCATCTCGCGCATGAGCTGGCCGAGGCGCTCGGGGAGCAATCGGCCATCGTCGCGATGGACGGGTTTCACCGCGACAATGACTGGCTCGACTCGCGCGACTTGCGCAACGTGAAGGGCGCGCCGGAAACCTTTGATACGGGAGGGTTTTCGAAGCTTCTCGCGCGGCTCAAATCGAGCCGTCAGGACGAGCCGGTGCCGACCTTCGACCGTGATCTGGACGCCACGGTTCCGGGCGGCGCAAGCGTGCCGGGCTCGGCGAAATATCTGATCGTCGAGGGCAATTACCTGCTGCTGACGCGGCCCGGTTGGAGCGATCTCTACCCGCTCTTCGACCTCACGATCCGCATCGACCTGCCCGAAGAGGTGCTGCGCGAGCGGCTGACCCGACGCTGGCGCGATCAGGGCTGTGATCTGGCCGAGACGCGCCGCCGCGTCGAGGAAAACGACCTGCCCAATGGCCGCACCATCACGCGCGAGAGCCGCGCCGCCGATCTGGTCGTGCGCGACTGATCCCTTCGGCTTGGCCGAAATATCCCGGGGGGCTGGGAGGGCCAGCGGGGGCAGAGCCCCCTCAACGCTCGGAAATCCTAAGGTAAATCCCGTCCTTGCCGCGCACCGTCAGATGCGCGACAGGGACCGGTTCGCGCCCCTCGACAGCCTCGAACCGAAACGCCCGCAGCAGCATCGCGAGCAGAAGCGGCCCCTCCGCCATTGCGAAGCCCGCGCCGGGACAGACCCGCGCGCCGGAGGAGAACGGGATATAGGCGCGGCGCTGGCAGGTCTTGCCGTTCTCGGTCTCCCAACGGCTCGGGTCGAACCCGTCGGGATTGTCCCAGAGCCGCTCGTGGCGATGCATGTGCCAAGGTGAGATCACCACCTGACTGCCCGGTTTGACCGCTCGCTTGCGGAAGGTTTCCGGACAGCTCGCCTCGCGCACGAACATCGGGACGGGCGGGTAGAGCCGCATCGCTTCGCGGAAGGTGGCGCGGTTCAACTTCAGCTTGGAAAGTACGGAAAAGTCAGAGCTTTCTTCCAGCGCGCTCTCGGCTTCTTCGGCCAGCCGATCCTGCCATTCGGGATGCGTCGCCAGCAGATAGAGCGCCCAAGCCAGCGCCGAAGCCGAAGTCTCGTGGCCCGCAAGAAAGAAGATCGCGACCTGATCGACCATCTCGGCCGTGTCGAAGGTCTCGCCGGTTTCGGGATCGGCGGTCGTCATGATCTTGGTCGCCAGATCGTCGGGCGCGGTGCCAGCGGCGATCCGGGCGGCGCGCTCTGTCGTCAGCTGCTCGATCAGCGCGCGGATATGGGCCGCGGTGCGTTTCGTCTCGCGCGCATGGAACCGCGGAAACCAGCGCGGCAGCGGCAGCAGCGCACCGAGATTGACCACCGGGGAGGCGCGTTGATGGCGCTTGAAGGCTGCGAACACGGCGCTGGCGGTCGCATCCTCGATCGGGATCGAGAACAGGGTGCGGAAGATGATATCGGCGGCGACGTGAGAGGTTTCCGTTTCAATATCAATCGGTTCGGCGCCGGTCTTCACCTTCATTCTCTCGACGCAAGCCTCGCCCGCCGCCCACATCGCGGGGAAGGTCTCGCGCAGCTTGCCGCCTTCGAAGGCCGGGTCGATGATCCGGCGCTGGCGCTGCCATTGCGCGCCATTGGTGATGAAGACACTCTCGCGCAGAAGCGGTTTCAGCCCCTCGCGCACGCGGTCGGATTTCGGGAAATCCATCGGGCGTTTGTTGAGCACCAGATCGACCAGATCGGGGTCGTTGCACATATAGGAGCGGAAGAATGGCGTGCGGAATTCGGCCATCCATGCGCGATAAAGGCGCGCGGGCTGAGCCGAGAGGATGTCGGATTTGAACAGCCGGAAATAGCGCCAGAGCGACACGCGATCCGGGCGCGGGGTCGGTTTCGGGGGCAGGCGGGACGGTTGGTTCATGTGACGCTCGTGAACCGGTTCGCGGGCGTCGTGATCCGGCTTTTCGACGGGGCGCGGCCGTGGAAGCGCTCGGCCAGTGTCAACGGACCGGCGGTCAGGCGGAAATAGTCGTAATCACCCGGCCGGTCGAAGGCGCAGAGATACTGGAAATGCAGCCGGAAGAAGCGCCAGCGGAGGCTGCGCCAGCGTTCGGGGCTCAGCGTCTGGGTGAAGGCGGCGGAGATTACCAGCGGGTGGATCTGGCCCTCCGGGGCCACGCCCGAGACCGCAACCGGATCGCAAAGCGCGAAGGCGCAGCCATCGCCCGGCGCGGTGACGTCGAGCCAGAACAACTCGGGCCGGGTGGCGAGGTAGGCGAGATCGGCGCGCAGGCGGGTCGCGCGGGGCAGGTAGCTCACCATCGGGACGACCTGACCGAGCGACAGGAAGGAGAGCGCGGGGGGCGCTGCCCCCCGGCCTGACGGCCTCCCCCCGGGATATTTTTGCCAAGAGGAAGGGGGGAGGCGGTTCTCGCGGATCAGGTCGGCGAGGATCGAGACGGCGAGATGGGCGCCCGAGGAATGGCCGACGATCAGCACCTCGTCCCAGTCCTCGCGCATGGCGTCTTCGATGCGTGCGGCGAACTCGGCCATGCGGGCCTCCAGCTCGGGCGGGTTCGCGCCGCCCCAGCGCGCGGTGAAGGCGTAGTCATGCATCAGGTAATAGGCGAAGAGCTTGCCGTCCTTGGCCCGGAACCAGCGCAGGGTCAGCGTGAGGATCGCGGCGCCGAGGATGAGGCCTGCGAGCCCGTCGAGCGGGAAGTCGGGCAGGAGCGTCAATGCGAGTGCGGCTGCAGCCCAACCGAGGCCGATCCCGATCAGCGCCTGCACGATCAGCGCGACGATCGGGTAGAGCGCGGCGATCACCGGGCCTTTGCGCAACCGCATCAGCCGGAACAGCGCGCCGGAGGCGATATAGGCCCAAGCCGTGCGGACCAGTTGCGCGTAGGTCGCGGGGATCGATTTGCCCATGGATGAGCGCACGATATCGGACCAGACCAGCACCTCGACATCGGCCTCGACCTCGGCGCCATCCTGCGTCGACGTGACATGCCAGCCATAGGGGCCGCCCGCGCGTTTCGGGGCCAGCGCGATCTCGTAGCCGGAGATGCGGGCCTGGTCTGCGCCTTCCTTGCGGTAGAGCTCGCGGTAGCGGCGGGGATGAATCGGGTCGTAGCCGGGGATGTAGAACACCCGGCGCCTGTGCACCCGCGCTAGAGACCCGCTTGTCATTCACTGCCCTTCCTCGCGGGCAGATTAGCGGCCCTGCGCGGCGAAAGTAAGGAAAATCAGTGCTCTGCGCGCGACCAGCGCAGCTGGTTCGCCTCGATTGCGGCGATGCGCTTTTCGGTCTTGGGGTGGGTGAGCAGCCAGGCGGGCGTGGTCTGGCCTGCGTTTTTGGTCAGCGCGTCGAGCTTGTGGAACAGCGTGACCTGCGGCTCGGTGCCGAAGCCCGCCTTGATCATCAGCGCGGAGGCAAACTCATCCGCCTCGAACTCGTCGCGCTGGCTGAGGCGGGCGGCGAGTGCTGCGGTGATCAGATTGGCGATCCACGGGCCGATGAAGGGGATGAAGCGGCCAAGCACCGTCATCAGCACGGCGCGCAGGGCGTTCTGGCCTGAGAAGTCGATCATGCGGCGGCGCGAATGGCCCAAGGCGACATGGCCCAGCTCATGCGCGATCACCGAGGTCAGTTCCTCCGGGGATACCTCACCGCTGCGATATTTGCGCATGAAGCCTTCGGTGATGAAGACGCGGCCATCGGGGGCGGCGAGACCGTTCACCGGCTCGATCTG
The DNA here is from genome assembly GCF_002020075.1 of Thioclava sp. F36-7. Classification (NCBI taxonomy): domain Bacteria; kingdom Pseudomonadati; phylum Pseudomonadota; class Alphaproteobacteria; order Rhodobacterales; family Paracoccaceae; genus Thioclava; species Thioclava sp. F36-7. The sequence continues at coordinate 235,952 of NZ_MPZR01000005.1, forward strand.
ATAGACATGGACCGGAATTTCCGAGACCTCGAGCGCAGCGGCGAGCCGGTCGAGATAGGGCTCCAGCTTGCTGTCGCGCAACCGGCGCGAATTCCCGTTCAGCTGGCGTTTGAGTTGCCAGGTCGAGAAATGCCACATGGCGAAGCCGTAGAGGACCAGCAGCAGGATGGGGAGAAGGCGCAACAACATGGGAAGGATATGGCGGCTCGCAGGCCCGTGATCAAGCGTCGCGATCAGGTGTCGGATCGGGGATTTTCGGGGCGCGCTTGGCCGCGTACCACAGCCACCAGCCGAAGGCGAAGGCGGCAGCACCCGCGCCCAGCAAACCCAGCGCGTTGCCTGCAAGCTCGGCGGCGGCGTCCAGATTGGCTCCGAAGGTGATGCCGAGGCCCACATAGGTGGTGACCCAGACCGCTTCGCCCGCGAGATCGGCCAGGGTGAAGCGGCGATGCGCGAAGCCGGACGCGCCGGCTGCGAGGTTCACCCAAGGCCCGAGCGCGGAGAACATCCAGCGGGTGAAGAAGACGGTAACCGCGCCGCGTTTGCGCAGGGCGGCCATCGCTTTCGCGACAAGTGCGCCGCGTTTCGTGTCGGGATGGGGTAGGAAGCGCTCGGCCCGGCGGCCGAGCTGGAAGCCCACCTGATCGCCGATCACCGCGCCGGTGAAGGCCGCGCCGCCGACGGTCGCGAGGTCCAGATCGCCCGAGGCCACGAAGGCTCCGCTTGCGATCATCATCAGCGAGGAGGGGGCAGGGATCGCGAGGCAGCTGAGGAAGGTCGTGAGACCCAAGAGCCACGGCCCGTAGAGCGGCACCTGTGCGAGCAGCCAATCTGAGAGGTCGGAGAAGCTCATTGCTCTGGCTGCGCCTCTTTGTCGGCGATGGTCTTGGGCAGGCCGAGCGAGAGTTTGCGGATCAGATCCTGCAGCGGCTCGCCCTTGGCCTTTGCGATGCGTTCCAAGGTCGGGCGGCCCGCGCCGACCAGCGCACGCCCATCCTCGATGCCGAGGATCGCGTCGACCTCCTCGATCTCCAGATGCCAGCTGCGCGCAATATAGCCCGGCGTCATCCATTCCTCGGGGCTTTGATGCAGATGGGCTGGGTCGGACCAGTAGATCGCGCGCGAGACGAACCTTGCGCCGAAGAACAGCGACAGGGCGACCGCGAGGATGAAGCCCAGCGAGGCGATCTTGTGATGCCCCCAGAGATAGCGCAGCCGGTTCATCCGAGTTCCTTCATTGCCGCGGTGATCCCTTCGAGGGTCAGCGGATGCATCCGGTTCTCGAAAATCTCGCGAATGATCTGGATCGACTGCGTGTAATTCCAGCCGCGCTCCGGGATCGGGTTGAGCCATGTGTGATCGGGCCATTGCTCGCGCGCGCGGGTCAGCCAGACATGGCCCGCCTCGTCGTTCCAATGCTCGTTCGCGCCGCCGCGATGGGTGATCTCATAGGGGGACATTGAGGCGTCGCCCACGAAAATGCATTTGTAATCGGGACCATAGCGGTGAAGCACGTCCCATGTCGGCGTCGCCTCGTTCCAGCGGCGCTTGTTCGATTTCCAGACGCCCTCGTAGAGGCAATTGTGGAAATACCAGTGCTCGAGATGTTTGAACTCGGACTTGGCCGCGGAGAACAGTTCCTCCACCAGCTGCACATGGGCGTCCATCGAGCCGCCCACATCGAGAAACAGCACGACCTTCACCGCATTGTGTCGCTCGGGGCGGGTTTTGACGTCGATATAGCCCGCTTCGGCCGAGGCGCGGATCGTGCCGGGCAGGTCCAGTTCTTCGTTCGCGCCGTGCCGCGCCCATTGGCGCAGGCGTTTCAGCGCTACCTTGATGTTGCGGGTGCCCAGTTCGACCGTGTCGTCGAAATCGCGGAACTCGCGCTTGTCCCAGACCTTCACGGCGCGCTGGTGGCGGCTCTCTTTCTGGCCGATGCGGACGCCTTCGGGGTTGTAGCCGTAAGCGCCGAAGGGCGAGGTGCCCCCCGTTCCGATCCATTTGTTGCCGCCCTGATGGCGGCCTTTCTGCTCTTCGAGCCGCTTTTTCAGCGTCTCCATCAGATTGTCGAACCCGCCAAGCGCCTCGATCTGCGCTTTTTCTTCGTCGGTGAGGTGTTTCTCCAGCTGTTTGCGCAGCCATTCTTCGGGCAGATCGACGGCGTTGAGCACATCGTCCGGCGTGATCGCCTCGAGCCCCGAAAAGGCTTCAGAAAATGCCCGGTCGAACCGGTCGAGGAAACGTTCGTCCTTCACCATCGCGGCGCGGGCGAAATAGTAGAAGCCGTCGATATCGTAGGTGCACAGGCCAGCGGCCAGCCCTTCGAGGAAGCTCAGATATTCGCGTAGAGAGACGGGGACACCGCCGCGCCGCAGAGCATCGAAGAATGGCAGGAACATCGCCGCCCTCCGATTATGCCCAGATGCGGTTGATGATCACGGTGACGAAGAGGCCCACCAGCGCCAGCCCGATCGCATGGACGGCGGCATATTGCGCCCGGTCGAGCTTGTTGCCGCCGCGTTTGCGGGCCTTCCAGTCGCCCCAGATCAGCCCGATCACGACCCCTGCCAGAACATACATGCTGCGCCCCCTTACGGTCTTGGTCCGGGCGCGCCCGGTCCGCCTTTTGCGGTCAGTTCACGCGAGCGCCCGCATTGGCGAGGGCCGCCACCTCATCCGCGCGGCGTTTCACCGCCGCGTCAGAGCCAAAGCCATAGCGCGCCCATTGCTGCATGTCGAGACGGGCCTGATGTTCCTTCGTTGCGTCACCAAGTTGGCCATAGGCTTCGGCGCGGATCATGTAGAGGGTGGCCATCAGCGAGGCGTTCTCGGTCGAGACATCGGAGGCCAGCGCGCGGTTCACCAGCGTCACCGCCTGCTGCGCGCGGCCCGTGCCAAGCGCGTAGGCCGCCAGCTGCATGTCGATATGGGCGGCCTGAATTTCCGCGCCCGGCGTCGCGCGATAGATTTGGCCCGCTTTCTTGTAGGCGGCGACGGCTTTCTCGGGGTCGGTCTTCATCGTCAGGCGTCCGACCGCGAACCACGCGAAGGCCGCGCGGCTGTCATGCCAGCCGCGGCTGGTGGCGATCTTCGTGGCGCGTTCGGCAGCGGCGCGGCGGCGCTTGTCGCTTGCCCCATGGCCGAGCGCGGTGGTGATCGCCTTCACATAGGCGCGCGGCGTCGGATCGGCGGGCAGGGCGTGCATCGAACCGCCCGACGGGTGGATCTTCGACAGGATCGCGGGCAAGGCCGCACGCACTTCGGCGGGGCTCATGCCGGTATGCAGCGCCGGATCGTAATAGGCGCGCAGGATCGTCATGTCGAATTTGGTCAGGACGGTGTGGAAATTGTCGTCGTTCCAGACCGTGTCGGGCAGGCGGTAGAGATCGTTCACCGGCCCGAGCGCCTGGCTGACCTCTTCGTGCAGGCAGTCGCGGATTTCCTGCGGCGTGGAGTCGGCGGGGATGAATACGGTGGCGGATTGGCGCTGCGTCAGCTTGGCCCAATCGCTGGCCTCGTCGCCATGCGAATTGCGGTAGTCCGTCCAGCTCTCGACGTTCGGCACCACGAAACAGGCGACATTTGGAACCTCTTGGCGCATCTGTCGTTTGGGTACGAATTGCACCGAGATCGTGTTGGCATTGCCCGGCTCGGTCGAGACATTCAGCCCCGCCTCGCTCTGCAGCCGGTGGACCAGATGGCCAAGCTCGGTCTGCGCCACGGGCGGCGCGTTGCCTGCGAGCGTGATCGAGACCGGGCCTTCGAACCGGGTGAAGCGCGGCAGGGCGCGACCGGATTCGAGGAAGAAGCTGAGTTCCATGAAGTCGGCGCCCAGATGGCTGTTATCGGGGAGCCGCTCCGACGGGGGACCGTTCTTCAGCCCCGGCGCCAGATCGGGCGCGGACAGGTCGAGCAACTGGGCCGTGCCGCGGGCCGTCGTCACTTCGGGGCTGTTGGTCGAACAGGCGGCGAGGGCGCCCGCGATGATCAGCGCAGCAAGCGTGCCCGCCCGCGCCGCAGCACGTCCGGGGGACGCGCCTTTCAGCAGGCCTGTGCGCGGTGCCGTCCCGAGGCGCATCGGCGCCGGGGAGGCCGCGCTGAGCGTTTTGAATGCTAAGCGCATGGCAGCGTGTGATCCCTGTTCGTTGCCGCAAAGGTACACATACGGGTTTAAGTCCTGCCAGTAAATCTTTGCCTTATAATTGGAATTTTGAGCCTGCGCGCCTTGAAGCGGCGACATCCCGCCGGTTTGCTGCACAGCCAAGGCTGCAAAGCGCTGAGTGAGACGGTTTCTGTGCGTGGGCGCTCGGATTGATCACGGATCCGCGAATCGCGCCGTGATAATCGCCATCGTCGTGGATTTGCGGACGATTTGTGCCCGGTTTCGCAACAATCGCCGCTGGATGGGCCGCAAATCCGGGCCGAAAGAAACGCGAAAGAAACGCGATGCGCAAAATGCGAAACGCCCGGAGCGAGCCCCGGGCGTTCGACTGTCTTCGTAGGGCTGATCAGGCGCGACGACGGCGCCCGCCACGACGCCCACCGACCGAGGAGGTCGCTGCGGCTGCCGAGGCTTCGGCGAAGCTGAGACCGCCCTCTTTCATCGCGTCGAGCGTCTTCGACAGGCGGATCCACTCCATCCCGTTCGGGTCGTGGTTCATCAGCAGGTTGGCGGCGCGGATCGCCTCCATCTCCTGATTGCGGACCGGGTTCATGATCGCCGAGGTCATGCCCGCGCCGATCGCCATCGGCAGGTAGGCCCCGTTGATCCCGTGACGGTTCGGCAGGCCGAAGGAGATGTTCGACGCGCCGCAGGTGGTGTTCACGCCCAGCTCGTCGCGCAGGCGGTTGACCAGCGTGAAGACCTGACGGCCCGCGGAGGCCATCGCGCCCACCGGCATCACGAGCGGATCGACGACGATGTCATGCGCGGGGATGCCGAAATCGGCGGCGCGCTCGACGATCTTCTTGGCCACGGCGAAACGCACGTCGGGATCTTCGGAAATCCCCGTGTCGTCGTTCGAGATCGCGACGACCGGCACGTTGTATTTCTTCACCAGCGGCAGAACCAGTTCCAGACGCTCTTCCTCGCCGGTGACCGAGTTCAGAAGCGGGCGGCCTTCGGCGGCTTCCAGACCCGCCTCGAGAGCCGCCGGAACCGAGCTGTCGATGCACAGCGGCACGTCGATCACGCCCTGCACGCAGTTGATCAGGTCGCGCATCAGCGAGGGTTCGACGAAGTTGTTATCCGCATAGCGCGGGTCTTCGGCCATCTTGTTCGAGAACACCGCGCCCGAGTTGATGTCCAGAACCGTGGCGCCGCAGGCGACCTGCTCGAGCGCGTCTTTCTCGACGGTCGAGAAATCGCCTTGCTCCAGCTCGGCGGCCAGCTTCTTGCGGCCCGTGGGGTTGATCCGCTCCCCGATGACGCAGAAGGGCTCGTCAAAGCCGATCACGACGGTTTTGGTTTTGGACTCAAGGACGGTGCGGGTCATTCATGGCCTCTCTGTTCGGCGATCCAATTGGCTGTGGCGGTGATACCGCCCAGCGGGAAGAAATGCACGGCTTCGATATTCGACGGGCAATCGGCGGCCAGATCGGCCAGCAATTCGGTCGGCTCGAAGGGCATGAGCAGCTTGGTCACGTCGCGGGCGCGCTTTTGCAGCACTTTCAGCGAAGGGCCGACGCCGCAGGCGATGGCGAATTTCAGGAGCGTTTGCAGTTTCGCGGGGCCCGCGATGCCCAGATGGACGGGCATTTCGATGCCGTTGGCTTCCAGACGCTTGGCCCAGTCGCGGATCGGACCGGCCTCGAAGGCGAATTGCGTGGCGATCGCCATATCCGCATCGGTGCGGTTCGCGAAATCCTGCTTGAGCTTCAGCGCGGCCATCACCTCGGCCTCGCCGCCTTTGGGGTCGATGTCGCGGTTGCCCTCGGGGTGGCCGGCGACGTGCAGACGGGCGAAGCCGTCGAACGCGCCGGTCTCGATCATCTGCATCGCGCAGTGGAAGTCTCCCTTCGGCTCGGCCACGCCGCCGCCCAGCAGCAGCGCCTGCTCGACGCCTGCCTCGCCGCGATAGCGCGCGACCCAGTCGTTGAGCTGCGCCTCGTCGCGGATAATGCGCGCGGGGAAGTGCGGCTTCGGTTCGAAGCCTTCGTCACGCAGACGCTTGGCGGTGGCGAGCATCTCCTCGATCGGGGTGCCGTCGATATGGGCGATATAGACGCGGGAGCCCTTCGCGAACAAAGGCGCGAAGCTTTCCACCTTGGCGGCGGTGCGGGGCATCACCTCGACCGAGGCGCCCTCCAGCAGAGCCGCCATCTTGCCGTTCACCGGCGGACGGGCCGGGGTCTTGGCCTCGCGGCGGAAATTCACAAGAGCCATGCGCCTATTCTCCCTTACGCGTCGGGCTGGGTGTTCCAGCCGTCATTGGCAATCAACGCACGCAACCGCGCGTCGTCATAGTCAGAGAGAATACGCGCCAGCACGGCTTCGGCCGCTTCGGCATCGTCGCCGGGCTCTTCACCCGAAGCCACCTTGCGCCACTCGGCCAGATAGGCGTCGCTGTCGCGGGCGCCGATCTTCATAGCCGCGCGGTCGATCGCCTGCTCGAACCGTTCGGGCAGCGGTTTCTTGACGCCACGCCGTCCCTTGCCCGCAATGATCTGGGCCGGGATGTCACGCCAATAGACCAAGGTGATCTGTGCCATGCGAATCTCTCCTCGTATGCGCAGAATTGCCCGAAACCGACGCGGGACAGGGTGGATTTTCGACATTCCGTCGCGGCTGAGCGACGTGCCGGTGACTGTGGGGCAGGTGATAGCAGCCGGGCAGGGGGCTGGGCCACCTCTGTGCATCGGAATAATCCGCGCCAAGATCATGAGCGCCGCTCAAGCTGCCTGCGGCACAAACGCCGCGCGGCGATCTGGCACATTCTGTGACGCGCGGCACTGTCTACATCCTCCGGGCAACCCGAAAACAGGTCGCCCCTCTGTTGTGCGGCCAAGTCAGAGAGATGATCCGAGATGACCAAGACCTCCATTCTTATCGCGGCGCTTTTCACCGCGCTCCCCTTTGCCTCCCAGGCCGAGACCCCCGGCGAGCAGTACATGTCCACCTGGGATCTCGATGGCGACGGCACCGCGACGCTGGCCGAGCTGGAGCAGATGCGCTCGGATGTCTTCGCCTCTTTCGATGCCAATGAAGACGGCAAGCTCGACGCCGAGGAACACGCGGTCTTCGACGAGGCGCGCGCCAATGACGTGGCGGGCTACGAGGGCCAGCAGCGCGCACAGATGCAGAAGATGGCAGATGGCATGACCATGACCGCGACCGATGCCGATGGCGACAAGCTGGTGACGCTGGCCGAGTTCCAGACCAGCACGGCCAAGTGGTTCGCCCAGCTCGACAAGAATGCCGATGGCGGGATCACCATCGACGATTTCGCGCGCAAGCCCGCACAGTAATGCCCGCACAGGAATGACAGCGCCACGACGCCCGGTCGCCTTGCGGTCGGGTGGTCAGGTGCTGGTGGCGGTGATCCGGGGCAGGAACTCTGCACGGTTCTTGGAGACCTCCTCGGCAATGAAGCGCATCGCGGCACGGACCCGGGCGATCTCGTGCAGGTCTTCATGGGTCACCAGCCAGAAGGTGCGGCGGATCTCGATCTCGTCGGGCAGGATCGGCACCAGCTTCGTCGAATGGCGGGCGAGGAAGTCGGGCAGCACCGCGATCCCGCGTCCGGCCTCGGCGACATGCTTATGGGCGAAGAGGTTGGTCGAGGACAGGCGCGGCGTGTGATCGCCCAGCGTGACCGAGAGGTAGTCCAGCTCCGGCGTGTAGATCAGCTCGGGGATATAGCCGACCAACGGGTGCTTCAGCAGATCCTCCTTGCGGTTGATCCCCGGATTGCGGGCGAGGTAATCGGGGGACGCATAGAAATGCAGCGTGTATTCGGTGAGCTTGCGTGACACGAGCCGCCCCTTTTCGGGCCGCGACAGGGTGATCGCGATATCCGCCTCGCGCTTGGATAGCGAGAAGAGGCGCGGCGTGGCGACCAGCTGCGCCTCCAGTTCGGGATTGGCCTTGATGAATTCCGCCAGACGCGGCGCGAGGAAGAACGCCCCGAACGCATCGGGCGCGCCGATCCGCACCGTGCCGGACAAGGCATAGAGCGTGCCCGACAGTTCATCCTGCACGCGCGCCGCGACATTCTCGATCTGCTCGGCCTTCGCCAATAGCCGCTCGCCATGTTCCGAGAGCGCATAGCCGCGCGGGCTGCGCTCGAACAATTGCGCGCCAAGCTGGGTCTCCAGAGATTTGACCCGACGTGATACAGTGGCATGATCGGTGCCCATCGCGCGGGCGGCGACGGTCAGGCGACCGGCCCGCGCCACCGAGAGAAAGAATCGGAGATCGTCCCAATCGAAGCTCATTGACGGTCCTTTTTGCGGTCTCGTGTCGGAAAAACGGGTAGTATGGGCATTTCCGCACATGCGTTTGGCAATACGTGGCATGGTCGCGTGCATTTTCCCACCTAGCCTTTTGCACATGGCCGGTTTCTGCCTAAGGTGCGTGCACTGACGGGAAGTTTATCGGGTCATCGGGAACCGCGGCGGCGCAAGCACTTGAATGTCCGTCCGTTTCCACGCTGAATTCACTGGCGGCCGCGTTGAGGAGCAGGGACGGCCGCACGAGGAGAAACACAAGATCTTATTCCGGCAGGGACCGAAAATGCGTCCCGTCGGTGTGCTCTCATGGCGCCGCGCGCCGGGGAGCCGAATCTATCAACCAATGGGAGGAATGTTGATGAAATCAGCTATTTACGCAGGTGTGAGTGCCGCGGCGCTGAGCTTGGCCGCAGGCGGCGCGATGGCGCAGGACGCGATCTCGAACGGCTCCGTGAAAATCGGTGTGCTGGGCGATATGTCCGGCGTCTATTCGACCGGTTTCTCGGGCAAGGGCGCGGTCGACGCGGTCAAGATGGCCGTGCGCGACTTCGGCGGCGAAGTTCTCGGCAAGCCGATCGAAGTGATCTCGGCCGACCACCAGAACAAGGCGGACGTCGGTTCGGCCACCGCTCGCGAGTGGATCGACCAAGAGCATGTCGACATGATCGCCGACCTGACCAACTCGGCCGTGGCGCTAGCCGTTCAGCAGCTCGCTTCCGAGAAGAAGACCATCACCTTCGCCACCGGCGCTGCCACCGCGGCCCTGACCGGCGAGAACTGCTCGAAATACGGTATCCACTACGGCTACGACACCCACGCGCTGCCGGTCGGCACTGCGACGGCCGTTGTGAAGAATGGCGGCGACAGCTGGTACTTCATCACCGCCGACTACGCTTTCGGTCACGCGCTGCAGGACAACACGTCCTCGGTCGTGGAAGATCTGGGCGGCTCGGTTGTGGGCAGCTCGGACGTGCCGCTGGCAACCACCGACTTCTCTTCCTACCTGCTACAGGCGCAAAGCTCGGGCGCGAAGGTGATCGGTCTCGCGAATGCGGGTCAGGACACCGTCAACGCCATCAAGCAGGCGCATGAATTCGGCATCGTCGCAGGCGGCCAGCAGCTCGCTGGTATGCTCGTGCTGATCTCGGACGTGAAGTCGCTCGGCACCGACGTCGCCAAGGGCCTCCAGTTCACCAGCGGTTGGTACTGGAACATGGATGACGAGAGCCGGAAGTGGAAAGCGGAGTACGAGAAGTTCTCGGGCGGCGAAGCGCCGACCTTCGTGCACGCAGCCGACTACTCGCTGACCATGGCCTATCTCGAGGCGATCAAGGCGGCTGGCACCGACGACGCCGACAAGGTGCGTGAGCAGCTTGGCAAGATGAAGATCGACGACTTCTTCGCCAAGGGCGGCACCATCCGTCCCGACGGCCTTCTCGAGCATGACATGTATCTGCTCAAGGTGAAGGACGGCGGCGAAGATCCGTGGGATGTGGCCGACGTGGCACGCACGATTCCGGGCAACGAGGCCTATGCCTCGCTCGAAGCGGGCGGCTGCAAGCTGGTCAACAAGTGATCTGAACAAATCCTTGGCGCAGGGCGGCATTGCGACCGCCCTGCGCCTGCGTATCAGTCCGAAAGCGAGACCATGAGCGACGATATCATTCTCGAGGCCAAGAACCTGACCAAGAGTTTCGGCGGCTTCGTGGCCGTCAATGACGTGAACCTGCGCATCAAGCGCGGCGCGATCCACGCGATCATCGGCCCGAACGGCGCGGGTAAGACGACGATGTTCAACCTGCTGACGAAATTCATCACGCCCACATCGGGCAAGATCCTCTTCAACGATCGCGATATCACCAATCGCAAACCCGCCGAGATCGCCAATATGGGCATCGTTCGGTCGTTCCAGATTTCCGCCGTGTTCCCGCACCTTACGGCGCTGGAGAACGTGCGCCTCGCGCTGCAGCGCTCGCTGGGCGTGAGCTACCAGTTCTGGCGCTCCAAATCGGTGCTGCACGATCTCGACGCGAAAGCGGTGGCGGCGCTCGATCAGGTGGGTCTGAAGGAGTTCGCCCATCTCAAGGCGGTGGAGCTGCCCTACGGGCGCAAACGCGCGCTGGAGATTGCGACGACGCTGGGGCTGGAGCCGGAACTCATGCTGCTCGACGAGCCGACCCAGGGCATGGGCACCGAGGACGTGGGCGCCGTGACCGAGCTGATCGGCCGTGTCCGCGAGGGGCGCACCATCGTCATGGTGGAGCATAACCTCGGCGTCGTGGCCGAACTGGCCGACACGATCACCGTGCTGGCGCGCGGCGAAGTTCTGGCCGAAGGGCCCTATTCCGAAGTGTCGAAGAACCCGGCTGTCATGGAGGCCTATATGGGCGTCTCCGCCGATGAGCAGGAGGAGGTCGCATGAGCACCGAAACGATGATCAAACCGATGCTCAAGATCGAGAACCTGCATGCATGGTATGGCGAGAGCCACGTCCTGCACGGGATCAATCTCGAACTGGGCGAGGGGCAGCTGATCACCCTTCTAGGCCGCAACGGCGCGGGTCGTTCGACCACGCTGCGCTCGATCATGGGGATGGTCGATCGCCGCGAAGGCTCGATCAAGATCAATGGCGAGGAGTTCCTGACGAAACCCACGCACAAGATCTCGCCCGATGCGCGGATTGGCTATTGCCCCGAGGAGCGCGGCATCTTCGCCTCGCTTAATGTCGAGGAAAACCTGATGCTTCCGCCGAGCGTGGGCGAGGGCGGCATGTCGGTGGAGGAACTCTTCGAGATGTTCCCGAACCTCGCCAATGTCCGCAAGCGGATGGGCACGCGGCTTTCGGGCGGCGAACAGCAGATGCTGGCCATCGCGCGCATCCTGCGTACCGGCTCGCGGCTGCTGCTGCTCGACGAGATCACCGAGGGTCTTGCGCCCGTGATCGTGAAAACGCTGGGCCGCGTGATCCGCGACCTGAAATCGCGCGGCTATACGATCGTTCTGGTGGAGCAGAACTTCCGCTTCGCCGCCCCGCTCGCCGACCGCCATTACGTCATCGAACATGGCGAGGTGATCGACGTGATCGAAGCCGATCAGGTCGAAGCCTCGATGGACCGGCTGAACCATTACCTGAGCGTGTAACGAGAAACCGGGCCGGGCTCAGGCGCCCGTGACCCGACAGGGAGGACAACCCCGATGGATCCGATGATCCGACTTATTCTTGCCCAGGGGATGCTGGGCCTAAACAACGGCGTGTTCTACGCGATGCTGAGCCTCGGGCTCGCGGTTATCTTCGGCCTCTTGAACGTGGTCAATTTCGCGCATGGCGCGCTCTATATGCTCGGCGCGTTCCTCGCGCTGATCATGTATTCCTATGTCGGTCAGTGGATCGGCATGGCGGACCTGCATATCGGCTTCTGGCCGGCGCTGATCCTCGCGCCGATCCTGGTGGCCTGTTTCGGGATGCTGATCGAGCGCTTCTTGCTGCGCAGGCTCTATAAACTCGACCCGATCTACTCGCTGCTGCTGACCTTCGGGATCACGCTGGTGCTGCAGGGCCTGTTCATCAACTTCTTCAACGCGTCGGGCACGCCCTATCCGGGGATGCCGGAGAGCATGAAGGGCGTGACCAATCTCGGCTTCATGATGTTCCCGAAATACCGCCTCTTCGTGATCGTCTTCTCGATCGTCGTGTGTTTCGTGACCTGGTTCGTGATCGAGCGGACCCGGATCGGCGCACGGCTGCGCGCGGGCACCGAGAACCCCGAGCTGGTGAAAGCCTTCGGGATCAATGTGCCGCTGATGGTGATGCTGACCTTCGGCTTCGGCACCGGCCTTGCGGGTCTCGCAGGGGTGCTGGCGGCACCGATCTACTCGGTCAGCCCGCTGATGGGGGCGAACCTGATCATCGTGATCTTCGCGGTCGTCGTGATCGGCGGCATGGGCTCGATTGCGGGGGCGGTGATTACCGGCTTCTCTCTGGGGCTGATCGAGGGCGTGACCAAGGTCTTCTACGCGCCCGCTGCGAATACGGTGATCTTCCTGTTGATGGTGATCGTGCTTCTTGTGCGCCCGTCGGGCCTCTTCGGACGTCAAGGGTGAGGGTGAAGACATGAGCAATACGACAAGTACGACGAGCGAAATCGGCGAATTTGAACAGGACGACGTCAGCCCCGAGACCCATAAGCGCGGCCGCATGGTGCAGGCGGTGTTCTGGGTGGTGCTGCTGGGCTTCCTCGCAGTCGCCCCGTTCTTCCTCTACCCGGTCTTCGTGATGCAGCTGCTGTGCTTTGCGCTGTTCGCGGCGGCCTTCAACCTGCTGATCGGCTTCACGGGCCTGCTCAGCTTCGGCCATGCCGCCTTCTTCGGGGGCGCGGCCTATGTGGCGGGCCATGTGCTGAAGGTCTGGGGCTTCCCGCCGATCCTCGGCATCATCGCAGGCACGCTCGCAGCCGCTGCGATGGGCTGGGTCGTGGGCTCGCTCGCGATCCGCCGGCAGGGCATCTATTTCGCGATGATCACGCTGGCGCTCGCGCAGATCGTGTATTTCTTCGCGCTGCAAATGCCCTTCACCGGGGGCGAGGATGGCCTGCAGGGCATCCCGCGCGGCAACCTGCTGGGCATCTTCAACCTCAGCGATCCGATCACGATGTATTACTTCGTGGCGGCCGTCTTCATCGTCGGCTTCCTCGCGATCTACCGCATCGTGCATTCGCCCTTCGGTCAGGTGCTGCAGGCGATCCGCGAGAACGAGCCGCGCGCGCTGTCGCTGGGCTATAACGTGGACCGGTTCAAGCTGCTGGCCTTCGTGCTCTCGGCGGGTCTGGCAGGGCTTGCGGGCTCGACCAAGGCGCTGGTGTTCCAGTTCGCCTCGCTGACGGACGCGCATTGGCAGATGTCGGGCGAGGTGATCCTGATGACGCTCTTGGGCGGCATGGGCACGATCTTCGGCCCGGTCGTGGGCGCGTTCATCGTGGTCACGCTGCAGCACTTCCTGTCGGGCATCGGCTCGTGGGTGCAGGTCGTGATCGGCGGCACCTTCATCGCCTGCGTGCTGCTGTTCCGCCGCGGCATCGTCGGCGAGATCGCGCGTCTGCTGCGCATTTCGTCGCTGTAAAACCGGCGTGGCGGGGGCTCTGCCCCCGCGCGTCACGGCCCGCCGCTTGCGCGTCGGGCGTTCGGCGGGGCGTCCTTCCACTGGAAGGCCGCCTTTCCGCCTCACCCCCCCCCGGGATATTTACGCCAAGAGGAAGAGGGCGCTCAGGGTCTGGGCGCGCGCAGGGCGTGCGGGTTCACCGTCGCCCAGTCCGGCCAATATCCCAGCTTTTCAATGACAACGATCGCGATCACGGCAAGCGCCACGACGGCCACGATCTTCACCTGCGTCATCGACGGCGGGCGACGTGCCCACCGCGCCATGCGCAGCAGCCACGTGTAATTCACGAAGCATCCTCGGTGAAACGCACCTTGCCGATGAAGGGCAGGTTGCGATTGCGCTGCGCGAAGTCGATCCCGTAGCCCACGACGAATTCGTCGGGGATCTCGAAGCCGGTCCAGGTCGCGCGCACATCGACCTCGCGGCGCGACGGCTTGTCGAGCAGCGCACAACATTCGATCCGCCCCGGTTTGCGCGCGCGCAGCATCCCCATCACGTGGTGCAGAGTGAAGCCGGTATCGACGATATCCTCGACCACCAGCACGTCGCGGCCTTCGATGCCTGCGCGCAGGTCCTTGAGGATGCGCACCTCGCGCGAACTGGTCATCGCGTCGCCGTAGCTCGACGCCTCAAGGAAATCGACCTCCACCGGCAGGTCGATTTCGCGCACCAGATCGGCGATGAACACGAAGGAGCCGCGCAAGAGCCCCACCACCACCAGCTTGTCGGTGCCCTTGAATGTCCGGGTGATCTCGGCGGCCAATTCCTCGACCCGGGCCGCGATCTGCTTGGCCGAAATCATCTGGTCGATCACATAGGGGCGCTGCGTCATGATGTCGGGCCTCGAAACGGGTTGTAGGGCTTGAACTCGGGCTTAGCTTTAGCGCATCAAGAGGCGCAAGAAAACGGGAGAGACATGCCTAAGCATCACGAGAACCGGGTCATGCCCTATAGCGCGCAACAGATCTACGATCTGGTGGCCGATGTGGGGAGCTATCCGAAATTCCTGCCGTGGAATTCGGCAGCCCGCGTGCGCTCGCGCGAGGAGCGCCCGGACGGCTCGATCCTGATGCTGGCCGATCTGGTGATCTCGTTCAAAGTGTTCCGCGAGAAGTTCGGCTCGCGCGTGGTGCTGCATCCCGAGGAGCACCATATCGAGACCGAATATCTCGACGGGCCGTTCAAATACATGCACAGCCATTGGCGCATGTCCGATCGCGACGACGGCTCCTGCGAGGTCGATTTCCACGTCGATTTCGAGTTCAAGAACGCGATCCTGCAGGGCGTGATCGGGGTCGTCTTCAACGAGGCGATGCAGCGGATCGTGCGCGCTTTCGAGAAGCGCGCCGAGGAGCTGTACGGGCCGAAGGGCTGAGGGCATCTCAGCTCAAGTGCCACGAAAAAGGCCGCCCGTCGGGGCGGCCATTTCCATTTCGGGTCAAACCCCTGCGATCAGGAGTTCATGTCATAAGCACGCTCGCCATGGGTCGACAGGTCCAGCCCGTTGGTCTCGTGCTCGTCGCTGACGCGCAGCGGGAAGACCAACCGCACCAGCATCGCCAGAACCCAGCTGCCCGCGACGGTGAAGATACCGACGACGGCCAGCGCGCCGAGTTGGGCGACAAAGCTGCCATGCCCGAACACCGCGATCATGATCGTGCCGAAGATGCCGCCCACGCCGTGGACCGCGAAGACGTCGAGGCTGTCATCGACATGCAGCTTCTCGCGGATCAGCACGACGAATTCCTGACAGATGATCCCGGCGGCGAAGCCGATCACCAGTGCCTCAATCGGACCCACGAAGCCCGAGGCGGGGGTGATCGAGGCGAGGCCTGCGATCGTGCCGGTCACGAGGCCCACCATCGAGGCGCGACCGAACTTGATGCGCTCCCACAGCGCCCAGCTGAGCGAGGCGGCGGCGGCGGAGATATGGGTGACGGTGATCGCCATGCCGGCCACGCCATCGGCCGCCAGCTCCGAGCCGCCGTTGAAGCCGAACCAGCCGACCCACAGAAGGCCAGCGCCCATCGCGACCATCCCGGGGTTATGCGGCGGCGTGGTGCGCTTCACCCGCGGGCCGATCATCAGCGCCAGCACGAGGGCCGCAAGGCCCGCGGTTTCGTGCACCACGATGCCGCCTGCGAAATCCTTGGTGCCGACCGCGCCCCAGATGCCGCCATCGGACATGATGCCACCGCCCCAGATCCAATGCGCGACCGGCGCATAGATCAGCAGCATCCAAAGGCCGGTGAAGACCATCACGAAGCCATAGTTGATCCGCTCCACGAAGGCGCCGACGATAAGCGCGGGCGTGATGATCGCGAAGGTCATCTGGAAGGCGAAGAAGACGATCTCGGGGATCGAGCCCGACAGCGTGTCCGGCGTGATGCCCAGCAGCGCGAATTTACCCAAGCCGCCCCAGTAGCCGTTGGCGTCCCCGAAGGCGATCGAATAGCCGAACAGCAGCCACAGCACGCTCATCAGCGCCGCGATCGAGAAACATTGCATGAAGATCGACAGCACGTTGCGCGCCCGCACGAGCCCGCCATAAAACAGCGCCAGCCCCGGCAGCGTCATCAGCAAAACCAGCGCCGTCGCCACCATGATCCACGCGGTATCGGCCGCGTTCATCCCCGCTTCCATCTCGACATATCCTCCTCGAAATTCCCTCTGGAGGGCAGGGGCCATAAGCGCCGCGCGCAATAAAGAGACATTTTGCGCAAAACCCGCCTATTCGCGCGTCACTTTTGTAACTGCGCGAAAAATGGGCGATACGGGGTGCGTATGCTTATGACGTGGGCGGTTAGGAGTCAGGCTTGCGCCGCCGACAGCAGCAGGGTGAGCGCGTGATCGCGGGCCGCTTCGCGCACCTTGTCGCGGCCGAGTGCGCCGAATTCGACCGTCTCTACCTGCGTCTCGGCGCCCTCGCGCGCGAGGCCGAAACAGACGCGGCCCTCGGGTTTGAACTCCGATCCGCCCGGTCCCGCGATACCGGTGATCGCGACCGCGATCTGGGCATGGGAGTGGCTCAGCGCGCCCTCGGCCATCTCGCGCGCGACAGGCTCGGAGACCGCGCCGTGGGCGTCGAGGCTTTCGGCGCTGACGCCCAGCATCTCGCGTTTGGCGTCATTGGTGTAGGTGACGAAGCCGCGCTCCACGACCGCAGACGATCCCGGAATGTCGGTGAGGGCTGCGGCGACCATGCCGCCGGTGCAGCTCTCGGCGGTCGCGACCATCAGGCCGCGCGCCTTGCAGGCGTCGAGAACGTCCGACGCGCGGCTCATCCCATCATGCCCAGAAAGACGATGTGGTAGAGGCCTGCGAGGATGATCGACACGATCCCGGCGAAGACCCCGGCCCAGATATCGTCGAGCATCACGCCCGTCGCGTCATGGCGGCGATCGGCGCGGCCCACGAGCCACGGCTTCCAGATGTCGAACAGCCGAAACAGCAGGAATGCCGCGACCGGGCCGGGCCAGACCATGTGCAGATCGACGCCCGTGGAGAGACCGCGCTGCCAGAAGCCGAAGGCGGGGAAGAGGAGCGCCACCCATTGGCCCGCCACCTCGTCGATGACGATTTCGGAGGGGTCGTCGGTGCTGTCGCCCAGCTGCGCGCGCACCGACCAGAAGCCAAGCGCGGTGACGGCGACAGTGGCGATCACCAGCGGGATGAAGCCCAGCCAATGCTCGATCGCCCAGCCGAGCAGCACCGCCACCAGCGAGCCCCAGGTGCCCGGCGCGGGTTTCAGCAAGCCGACAAATCCGACCGTGTTGAGGACGCGCAGCATGGGGTTACTCCTTGATCAGCGTGGCGGTGGCGATGGCGGCGATGCCTTCCTCGCGCCCGGTGAAGCCCAGACGCTCGGAGGTGGTGGCCTTGACCGAGATCCGGCCCGGCTCGATCCCGATGATCCGGGCCAGAGCCTGCGCCATTTCCGCGGCATGCGGGCCGATCTTGGGGCGCTCGCAGATCAGCGTGACATCGGCATTGCCCAGACGGAAGCCCCGCGCTTCGGCCAGTTTCACCGCGTGGTCGAGGAAGATCTCCGACGCGGCGCCTTTCCACTGCGGGTCCGATGGCGGGAAATGCCGTCCGATATCGCCCTCGGCCAGCGCGCCATAGATCGCATCGGTCAGCGCATGCATGCCGACATCGGCGTCGGAATGACCCTTGAGCTTCTTGTCATGCGGCACCGCGACCCCGCAGAGCGTCACATGATCGCCCGGCTCGAATGCGTGCACGTCGTAGCCGTGGCCCAAACGGATATCCATCTTGTCTCCCAACAGTCTCTCGGCCCGGGCGAAATCCTCCGGGTAGGTGATCTTCAGATTGTCTTCCGAGCCGCGCGTGATCGCAACCGAAAGACCGGCCGCACGGGCCACTTCCACGTCATCGGCAGACCCGCCGGGATGGGCGCGGTGCGCACTGAGGATGGCGTCGAACTCGAAACCTTGCGGGGTCTGCGCGCGGTAGAGCCCGTTGCGATCCTGCGTGCCCGTGACCTGACCGTTCTCGCCGGTCCAGAGCGCATCCGACACGGGCAGGGCGGGCGCTGCCGCCTGTGCGCTGTCCAGCGCGTCGAGCACGCCGTCGATCACCGCGCGGCTCACCAGCGGGCGCGCGCCGTCATGGATAAGCACCTTCTCGACGCCCGAGCCCTCGAGCATCTCCAGCGCATTGCGCACCGAGGCATCGCGGGTCGCACCGCCCGCACAAAGCGCGACCTCGCCCTGAAACTGCGCGATGCCGCGCGTCATGTCTTCGGGATGCAGAACGACCACGATCCGCCCGATGCCTTTGAAAGCGGCAACGGTATGGGCGAGCACCGGCTGCCCCGCGAGGCTCTGCCATTGCTTCGGGGTTTCTCCGCCAGCGCGGGTGCCACGCCCGGCGGCGACGATGATGATGGCGTTGCTCATGGCGGCTCCCTGATCGCCCAAGGGCTTAGGCGAAGACGCGGCTCTGCGCAATCGGTGCCGCTGGACGCGATACGTCGCGCGATGTGACAACTGGCCACAGTTAGGTGATTAAAAAATAGGCGGATGCTGATTTTCCCACCTAAAAAGGGGTGGACGCAATTGTGATTCTTTGGTCAAACGCCTAATTCGAAGGAAGACGAGTGACAGGACACCTCCGTGCCGAAGATTTTGGTTCTCGACGACATCACATTGACCCCTCCGGTCTTTCTCGCGCCCATGGCCGGGATCACCGACCTTCCGTTCCGGCGGATGGTGGCGCGTTTCGGCGCGGGTCTTGTCGTGTCCGAGATGGTGGCCTCGGGGGAGATGCTGACCGCGAAACCCTCGGTGCGCGCGAAAGCGCGGGTCGAGATGGGGCTGGAACTGCCGACCTCGGTGCAGCTCGCCGGGCGCGAGCCCGAACCGATGGCGGAGGCCGCAAAGATGGTCGCCGACATGGGCGCGCGGATCATCGACATCAATATGGGCTGTCCGGCCAAGAAGGTGACGGGCGGGGCGTCAGGCTCGGCGCTGATGCGCGATCCCGATCATGCGCTGCGCCTGATCGAGGCGACGGTGGGCGCGGTCGACCTGCCGGTGACGCTGAAGATGCGGCTGGGCTGGTGTGACGACACGCATAACGCGGCCGAGATCGCGCGCCGGGCCGAGGCTGCGGGCGTGAAGATGATCGTCGTGCATGGGCGCACGCGGATGCAGTTCTACAAGGGCAGCGCCGATTGGGAAGCGATTGCCGAGACGGTCGACGCGGTCTCGATCCCGGTGATCGCCAATGGCGACGTGGTCGATGCGAGCTCCGCGCGCGCAGCGCTTGCGCAATCGGGCGCGGCGGGTGTGATGGTCGGTCGCGGGGCGCAGGGCGCGCCGTGGCGGCTGGCTGAAATCGGGCATGAAATCTTTGGATCGCCGAAGCCGCAGGTTCCTTATGGAAATGCGCTTTGCGATTACATTTCAGAGCATTACGAGGCGATCTTGAGTTTCTACGGACGTGATCTCGGGCTGCGTCTCGCGCGCAAGCATCTGGGCTGGTATTGCGAGGCGGCGAATGCGCCGCTGCGCGCCGAGATGATGGTCAGCCAGACGCCGGAGGCGACCTTGTCGCTGATCGAGCGCGCTTTCGGGGAAAGGTGCGCCGCATGAACCTTCCGGCCCCCGGCATCATCTGGACCTCGCTGCCGACCCCGGCTTTGCTGATCGATGGCGATGATCTTGTCGACGAGGTGAACCCCGCCGCCGAGCTGTTCCTTAACCTCTCCGCCAAGGCGCTGAGAGGTAAGGCGATCGGCGAAAGGCTCGCGATTTCCGCGCCTTTGGAGGAAATCTTCTACCGGGTTCGGAAGAACCGCGCCTCGCTCTTCGTTAACGATGTCGAGCTGACGACGGGCGAGAAAGCCCCGGTGCAATGCAATCTGCAAGCCGCCCCCGTGGGCGAAGACCCCGACCGGGTGCTGCTGCTGATCGAGCCGCGCGAGCTGGCTGACCGGTTGGGTCGCGCGAGCCTCGTGAAATCGGCAGCGCGCTCGGCCATCGGCATGGCGGAGATGCTGGCCCATGAGATCAAGAACCCGCTCGCCGGGATTGCCGGGGCGGCTCAGCTTCTGAGCATGAACTTGTCCGGCGAAGACCTTGAATTAACGGACTTAATCGTCGACGAGACACGCCGGATCGTGAAGCTGCTCGAACAGGTCGAACAGTTCGGAAACGTCCGTGCGCCCGAGAAGAAAGCGGTCAATATCCATGACGTGCTCGACCGCGCGCGCAAATCCGCAGGCGTCGGCTTCGGCGCGCATATGACGATCAAGGAGGATTACGATCCTTCGCTGCCGCCGACGCTGGGCGATGCGGATCAATTGACTCAAGTCTTCCTGAACCTGTTGAAGAACGCTGCAGAAGCCTCGGAAGGGAATGGAGAAATCAAGATCCGGACCTTCTACGAACACAGCCTGCGCCTGCGTCGCGCCGATGGATCGGGACAGCCTCTGCCGCTGCAGATCGAGATCATCGACGACGGCCCCGGCATCCCGCCGGAAATCTCCAACGAAATCTTCGAGCCCTTCGTTTCGGGCCGTGAGAACGGCACGGGGCTTGGTCTCGCGCTTGTCTCGAAGATCATCAACGATCACGACGGCTGGGTCACGCTCGACTCGGTCCCGGGAAAGACCCGGTTTCGCATTTCACTTCCCGTTGCGCCAAAGGAGGCCTGATCCATGGACGGCACCGTACTTGTCGCGGATGACGATCGCACAATCCGCACCGTTCTGACCCAGGCCCTGACCCGGGCGGGCTGTAAGGTTCATGCCACTGCTTCGCTGGTAACGCTGATGCGTTGGGTCGAAGAGGGCAAAGGCGACTTGGTGATCTCGGACGTGATCATGCCTGACGGTAACGGGCTGGAGGCGCTGCCGAAAATCTCCGAGGAGCGCCCGGGTTTGCCGGTCATCGTGATCTCTGCGCAGAACACGATCATGACCGCGATCCAGGCAGCCGAGGCCGAGGCTTACGACTATCTGCCCAAACCGTTCGATCTGCCGGACCTGATGAAGCGCGCGCAAAAGGCGCTGGAGCAGAAGCGCCGTAGCCCGATCGCCCCGCGCGAGATCGAAGGCGGCGGCGATGCGGGCGATTTGCCTCTGGTCGGGCGGACGCCGGCGATGCAGGAGCTTTATCGGCTTGTCGCACGGGTGATGAATGCCGATCTCGCGGTGCTGATCGCGGGTGAGAGCGGCACCGGCAAGTCCCTGATCGCGAAAGCTATTCATGACTTCTCGGATCGCCGCACGCTGCCCTTCGTGGTGGCACAGGCGGGCGATCTGCAGGGTGCGGACGGCCCGGCGGCGCTGGTGGCGAAAGCCAAGGGCGGCTCGCTCGTCTTCGACGAGGTTGGCGATTACGACGACGACACGCAAGCGCGGATCGTGCGGATGCTCGACGCGCTGCCCGATCCCGCGCCGCGGATCATGGCCACGACGCAGATCGACCTCGCGGGGCTGATGGAGGCGGGCAAGTTCCGTCAGGACCTGTTCTACCGGCTGGGCGGCGTGACGCTGAACGTGCCGAGCCTGCGCGAGCGGGTCGAGGATATCCCGCTTCTGGCCGAGCATTTCCTTGCCCGCGCCGAGCGCGACGGGCTGGGCCTGCGCCGCTTCACGCCCGAGGCTCTGCAACTCGTGCGCGCCTATTCCTGGCCCGGCAACGTGCGCCAGCTGGAGAACACGATCCGCCGTCTTGCGGTGACCTCGCCCGAGGAAGAGATCACCCGCGCCGAGGCGGAATTCGTGCTGGGCAACCAGCCCGCGATCGAGCCGCTGCGCCAAGGCGGCGAGGGCGAGAAGCTCTCGGCCTCCATCGCGCGGCATCTGCGGCGCTACTTCGACCTTCATGGCGGCACGCTTCCGCCTCCGGGCCTTTACGACCGGATTTTGAAGGAAATGGAGGCGCCGCTGATCGAAATCGCGCTCGATGCGACCGGTGGCAACCAAGCCAGATGTGCCGATCTGCTCGGCATCAACCGCAATACGTTGCGTAAAAAGATCACCGATCTTGATATTCAGGTGACACGCCGCCGCAAACTGATGTAAACCCGCAACAGGGGCCTGTGGCTTTTCCGTTCACACGGATTCGCGAGCCACGGTCTGGAATGAAGGGGGCATTAGTGCAGGGCAGCACGGCATATCGCTCAGGCTGGGACCGTTTGGCGCGCTTTCGCCGCCAGAAGCGGGTGCGCAACCTGTTTACCTTCGGTCTGGTCGTTTTGGGCCCGGCGCTCGCGATTGCGACCTTCATAGTCCTTGGCCCCTTGGGACAGGGGGCGGACAGCACCGCGCTGCGCCTGATCCTGCTCGCCGATTTCGTCTATTTTCTGCTGCTCGCCGGTCTGATCCTGATGCGGCTGGTGCAGATCATCGCCGCAAGGCGCGCGCATTCCGCCGGATCGCGGCTGACCCTGCGCCTCACTGGCGTTTTCGCGGGCATCGCGCTGGTGCCGACAATCCTCGTCGCGGTCTTCGCTTTCCTTACCGTGAATATCGGTCTCGAGGGCTGGTTCTCGGATCGCGTGCGCTCGGTCGTGGGCACGTCGCTTCAGGCCGCCGAGGCGTATCAGTCCGAGCATAAGCGCGATCTTGTGCAGGATAGCCGGGCGCTCGCGAATTTCCTCAATCTGCGGCGGCAGGCCTCGACCTTCATGTCGGATGGCGAACTGCGCGAATTGCTGATCACCGGGCAGGCGGGCATCCAGCGCGGCGTGAAAGAGGCCTATGTGATCGACGGCACGGGCCGGATCGTGGCCCGCGGCGATCGCTCCTATCTCTTTGATTACGAAGAACCTTCCCCGCGCGACATTGTCGAGGCGCAGAAGGGAGAGACGGTGCTGATCGAGGATTGGCCGAACTCGGAACTGCGCGCGCTGATCCGGCTCGATGCCTTCGTGGACCGCTATCTCTATATCTCGCGCAAGGTGGACGGGCAGATCCTCGCGCTCTTGGACAAGACGCGCGAGACGGTGACGCTCTATCAGCAATTGGAGAGCGCGCGCGGCCGGGTGATCTTTGAGTTCGGGCTGCTCTATTTCGGCTTTGCGCTGATCCTAATCCTCGCCGCGCTCTGGATGGGGCTGTGGTTCGCCGAGCGCCTGTCGCGCCCCATCGGGCGGCTTGCCGCTGCGGCAGAGCGCGTCGGCTCGGGCGATCTGGATGCGCGGGTCATCGAGGCCGAGGGCGACGACGAAATCGCGACCCTCGGCGAGGCGTTCAACCGGATGACCGGGCAGTTGAAGGGCCAACGCATGGCCCTGATCGAGAACCACCGCGAGACCGAGGAACGTCGGCGGATGTTCGATTCCGTGCTGTCCTCGGTGACTTCCGGGGTGATCGGGCTGGATGCGGACGGGCGGATAGACTTCGTGAACCGGGCGGCGATGACTTTGCTGGCGCTCGATAGTGCGCGTGACAATGCCCGCGAACTCTCCACCGCCGTTCCGGAATTCGTCGGACTTTACAATCGCTTGCAGGACGGTCTTAACGAGGTCGCGCAAGAGGAAATCCGGGTTTCGCGCGGTGGGCGGCTGGAAAGCCTGCTGGTGCGCATGGCGGTGCGGCGCAACGATCTGGGCACGCCCGAGGGCTATGTCGTGGCCTTCGAGGATGTGACCGATTTGGTCTCGGCGCAGCGGATGGCGGCGTGGGGCGACGTGGCCCGGCGCATCGCGCATGAGATCAAGAACCCGCTCACACCGATCCAGCTCTCGGCCGAGCGGATCAAGCGCAAATTCGGCAAGATGACCGAGGGCGAAGATCTCGAGACGCTCAATCAGCTCACCGGCGTGATTGTGCGGCAAACCAATGACTTGCGGCGCATTGTTGACGAGTTTTCGCGCTTCGCCCGGATGCCGGAACCCGACCGCGCCGATCACGATCTGGCGCAGCTCGTGCGCGACGCCGCGACCCTGCAGCAAGACAGCCTGCATGGCGCGAAACTGGTGACGGATGTCCCGAGCGAGCCGGTGATTGTCGAACTGGACGCGACGATGATCTCGCAAGCGGTGACGAACCTTGTGAAGAACGCAGGCGAAGCGATTGAATCCTATACGGAAAAAGGGGACGTGGAAGAAGGCTTCGCGCCCGAGGTTCGCCTCGATATGCAGGTCGCGCCCGAGCATGTGACGATCCATATCGCGGACAACGGGATCGGCCTGCCGCCCGATCGCTCGCGGCTGTTCGAGCCTTACGTGACGACGCGCGAGAAAGGCACCGGGCTGGGCCTTCCCATCGTCAAGAAGATCATTGAGGAACATGGTGGAACGCTGACCCTGAGCGATGCGCCCGCCTTTGCAGAGGGTGCCCATCGCGGGGCGCTCGCCGAAATCAGGCTCCCACGCGCCCGAGCAGCGCTCAGAGCCATCAAGGAGAGGGGCGAAGCCCCCGGGGAAGTGACATGAGCGACATTCTGATCGTCGACGACGAGAAAGACATCCGCGAGCTGATCGCCGACATCCTGCGCGACGAAGGCTTCAAGACACGCCTCGCGGCGAATTCCAACGAGTGCATGGACGAGATCAACGCGCAGGAACCGGCGCTGATGATCCTCGATATCTGGCTGAAGGACAGCAAGATGGACGGGATCGACATCCTCAAGACGGTCAAGCGCGACAACCCGGACGTGCCGGTGATCATCATCTCGGGCCACGGCAATATCGAGATCGCGGTGGCCGCGATCAAGCAGGGCGCCTACGACTTCATCGAGAAGCCCTTCAACATCGACCAGCTGATGGTGGTGATCTCGCGCGCGATGGAGACGGCGCGGCTGCGGCGCGAGAACTCGACGCTCAAGCGCCGCGACATGTCCTCGGGCGAGATGATCGGCGACTCGGCTGCGTTCCGGCGGCTGAAGGATCAGCTCGACAAGGTGACCAAGTCCAATGGCCGGGTGATGCTGACGGGCGAGCCGGGCTCGGGCAAGGAGATGGCCGCGCGCTATATCCACCAGTTCTCGACCCGTGCGGCGGGGCCGTTCATCACCGTGAATTCCGCTTCGATCGAGCCCGACCGGATGGAAGAGGTGCTGTTCGGGCGCGAAACCCCCGAGCGTGGTGTCGAGAAGGGGCTGCTGGAGCAGGCCCATGGCGGCGTGATCTATTTCGACGAGGTGGCGGAGATGCCGCTCGGCACGCAGTCGAAAATCCTGCGCGTTCTGACCGAGCAGCAATTCTTGCGCGTCGGCGGGGCCGACAAGGTCCGCGTCGATCTGCGGGTGATCTCGTCGACGACCCGCGATCTGATGACGCAGATCCGCGAGGGGCTTTTCCGGCAGGAGCTCTACGACCGGCTGAACGTCGTGCCGATCGAGGTGCCGCCGCTCTCGGAGCGTCGCGAGGACGTGCCGCTTCTGGCCGATCATTTCTTGCGCGGCTTCAACGAGACCCAGGGCCTGCCGCTGCGTGAAATCTCGGAAGAGGCTGCGGCGCTGATGCAGACGATGGATTGGCCGGGCAATGTCCGCCAGCTGCGCAACGTGATCGAGCGGGTGCTGATCCTCGGTGAAGGCACGGGCGCGATCGAGGCGCGCGAGCTGCCCGGTCAGGAAGGCCCGGCGGATGAGGGGCGCATCGTTCTGGGCGGCGCGCTCGCCACGCTGCCTTTGCGCGAGGCGCGCGAGCTGTTCGAGCGCGAATACCTGCTCACCCAGATCAACCGCTTCGGCGGCAACATCTCGCGGACCGCGAATTTCGTCGGCATGGAGCGCTCGGCATTGCACCGCAAACTCAAATCGCTCGGCGTCGTCACCACGAACAAGGCGGGCACCCGCGTCGCCCAATTCGACGGCGGCGAGGAGTAACGAAAAACGCGCGCCTCCTTGCGGGGCGCGCGTTTGTTTTCGGCTTGGAAGAAATATCCCGGGGTGAGCCCGGAACGGGCGAGGGGCAGAGCCCCTCGTTTTTATTTCTCCGGCAAGAGCCCGCGTGGGCTGAAGCGCAGCACCATCAGCAGGATGATCCCCATCACCAGCATCCGCATATGCGGGGCCGACTGGATCAGGTGATCCTTGAGCCCGCCATCGGGGAAGGGTGCGGCCAGCGCGCCCATGATATCCGGGCCCCAGTCGCCTGCCTTGACCCAGACATACCAGATCAGCACACCGCCGAGGATCGAGCCCCAGTTGTTGCCCGAGCCGCCCACGATCACCATTACGAGGATCAGGAAGGTGTAGCGCAGCGGGTTGTAGGAGGTCGGCGTCATCTGCCCGTCGAGCGAGATCATCATCGCGCCCGCAAGACCGATCACCGCCGAGCCCAGCACGAAGATCTGCAGGTGGCGGCGGGTGACGTTCTTGCCCATTGCCGCAGCCGAGATCTCGTTGTCGCGGATCGCGCGCATCATCCGGCCCCAGGGCGATTTCAGCGACATCTCGGTCAGCCAGATCAGTGCGAGGATGACGATCACGAACAGGACGAGGAAGGCCAGCTTCACCGCGATGGTGGAGCCCAGCTGCGGGTCGAGACCCCAAGCTTGCATCTGCGCGACGAAATCGGGCGAGTTCTGCAGGTCGATCTCGTAGGGTACCGGCCAGGGGCGCGGGATGCCGTTGACGTTCAGCACGCCCCGGTCGAGCCATTGCTCGTTCTTCAGGATCGCGACGATGATCTCTGCAATGCCGAGCGTGGCGATCGCGAGGTAATCCGAGCGCAGGCCGAGGGCCGTCTTGCCGACCAGCCACGCAGCCCCTGCGGCCAGAACCGCGCCCACGGGCCAGGAGATCAGCGTCGGCAGGCCCAGCCCGCCGAGGTTGCCCTGTGCCGAGGGGTTGATCGCCTCGATCACCTCGACCGCCGGATCGAACAGCCAGCGATAGGTGAAAAAGCCGACGATCAGCACGGCGGTCACGGCGAGGCCGCGCGTCTTGCCGCGCAGGTTGCGCCAGATCCAGACCGCCGCCAGCACCGCGACGATGGCCACGAAGAAGGCCGCCATGATGCCCGGACCGCCGCCCGAGAAGGCCCCGGGGGTGGGCGGCATGGAGATCAGCACCGGGGCGAGGCCGCCAAGCGCGAGGAAGCCCATCGCGCCCGCGTTGAACAGCCCCGCATAGCCCCATTGCATGTTCACGCCGAGCGCCATGATCGCCGACAGAAGCCCCATGTTGAGAATGCCGAGCGCCGAGTTCCAGCCGGAGGTGAAGCCCTCGAGCAGGATGAGCGCGGCCATGATGGCGAAGAAGAGGGGGGCGCGGAGACGGCTAGTCTCGCCAGCCTGACGATTGCTGCTCATACGATTTTCCCCTTGAAGAGGCCGGTCGGCTTGAAGATCAGGACGAGGATCAGGATCGTGAAGCTGACTGCGTATTTGTAATCGGTGGAGAGAAGCTGAACGAGGCCGTCCGGCTCCCAGCTCGGGACCAGATAGGTCGCAACCTTCTTCCATGCGTAGGTGAGGCCCACTTCCGAGAAGGAGATCACGAAGCCGCCTGCGATCGCGCCCACCGGGTTGCCGATGCCGCCGACGATGGCCGAGGCGAAGATCGGTAGCAGAAGCTGGAAATAGGTGAAGGCTTTGAACGACTTGTCGAGCCCATAGAGCGTGCCTGCGATGGTCGCGAGCGCGCCGGTGATGATCCAGGTGACCGCCACGACCTTGTTCGGGTCGATGCCCGACAGCAGCGCCAGATCCTCGTTATCGGAAAACGCGCGCATGGACTTGCCGGTGCGCGTCTTGCCGAGGAACCAGAACAGCGCGGCCACGGTGATGATCGCGGTGACGACAGTGATGACCTGGGTCGAGCGCAGCGTCAGCGGCTCGTGCAGTCCCGTCATGTCGCGCCATTGCCGGGCGTTGATGACGAAGCGGGTGCCGTCGTCGAAGTTGATCTGGTCGACGCCGATCAGGAAGCGCGTGAGCGCGTTCATCACGAACATCACGCCGACCGAGACCATGACCATGACCACGGGCGCGGCCCTGACTTTTCGGTAATATTGGTAAACGACCTTGTCCGTCCCGAGCATCAGCGCCGCGGTGACTGCGATGCCGAAGGGCAGGGCGAGAAGGGCGGTCGGCAGCGGGCCGAAGCTGATCCCCATCGCCTGAAAGCCCCAGGTGATCAGGATCACGACCCCGGTGCCGAAGGCCATCGTGTCGCCATGGGCGAAGTTGGAAAACCGCAGGATCGAGTAGATCAGCGTGACCCCGAGCGCGCCGAGCGCGAGCTGCGCGCCATAGGCGGTGGCGGGGATGATGACGTAATTGGTAACCGCGACAAGCGCGTTGATGAGTTCCATTCCTCAGCCCCCCAGGAAGGTGCGGCGGACTTCCGGGTCGGCCAGAAGGGCCTCGCCAGTGTCGGTGTATTTGTTCGCGCCTTGCACGAGGACATAGCCTTTATCCGCGATCTCAAGGGCTTGGCGGGCATTCTGTTCGACCATCAGGATCGAGATGCCGCTGCGGGCGACTTCGATGATGCGGTCGAACAGCTCGTCCATCACGATGGGCGAGACGCCCGCGGTCGGCTCGTCGAGCATCAGCAGTTTCGGCTGGGTCATCAGCGCGCGGCCCACGGCCACCTGCTGACGCTGCCCGCCGGACAGCTCGCCTGCGTTCTGGCGACGCTTTTCCTTCAGGATCGGGAACAGGTCGAAGACCTGATCCATCGTGCCCCGGAAATCGTCGTCGCGGATGAAGGCGCCCATCTCGAGGTTTTCCTCGACCGTCATGGTCGGGAAGACGTTGTTCACCTGCGGAACGAAGCCCATACCTTTCTTAACGCGGTCCTGCGGCGAGAGGCCGGTGATGTCCTGCCCGTCGAGCGTGACCTTGCCTTCGCGCAGGCCGAGCATGCCGAAGACCGCCTTCATCGCGGTGGATTTGCCCGCGCCGTTGGGGCCGACGATCACGGCGATCTCGCCCTTTTCGACGGTCAGCGTGCAGTCGTGCAGAATGTCGGCCTTGCCGTAGCCGCCGGTCATGTTGGAGGCGTTGAGATAGCTCATTGGTCGCCTCCATGGCCGGCTTCGTCGCCCAGACCGGGCTGCGCGCCGTGGTCTTCGTGGGCGGCGGTCTCGGCGGTTTCCTCGGCCTTGACCTTGTTCTTCAGCCCGGTGCCCAGATAGGCCTCGATGACGGCCTCGTTTTCCATGATGTGCTCGGCAGACCCTTGGGCCAGCACCTTGCCCTCGGCCATCACGATGACCGGGTCGCAGAGGCGTCCGATGAAATCCATGTCGTGTTCGATCACGCAGAAGGTGTAGCCGCGTTCCTTGTTGAGGCGCACGATGGCATCGCCGATCGTGTTCAGAAGCGTCCGGTTCACGCCTGCGCCGACCTCGTCGAGGAAGACGATCTTGGCTTCGACCATCATCGTGCGGCCCAGCTCCAGAAGCTTCTTCTGACCACCCGAGAGGTTGCCTGCCTTCTCGTCCTTTAGATGAGAAATCGTCAAGAAATCAAGCACTTCATCGGCCTTCTTCAGAAGCGCCGCTTCCTCGTCGCGGATGTGTTTTCGCCCGAACCATGTGTTCCAGAGCGTCTCGCCCGCCTGTCCGGTGGGCACCATCATCAGGTTCTCGCGCACGGTGAGCGAGGGGAATTCATGCGCGATCTGGAAGGTGCGCAGCAGCCCCTTGTGGAACAGCTCGTGCGGGGCAAGCCCGGTGATGTCCTCGCCATCCATCGTGACACGGCCCGCGGTGGGTTCGTGTACGCCTGCGATGACGTTGAAGAGCGTGGATTTGCCGGCGCCGTTCGGGCCGATCAGCCCGGTGATCGAGCCGGTCGCGATTTCGAGGCTCGCGCCATCGACCGCGCGGAATCCGCCGAAGGATTTGACTAGGTTTTCAACCCGGATCATAGGGTCCCCTGAGTTGTAGGCGCGTTAGCTTCACGCCACATCTTGTTGTTTTATAATTGAAAACAGCCCGGATCGCTCCGGGCTGCTTCAGCTCTGATGACCGCTTAGCGGTATTTCACCGTCTCGATCTTGTCGTCCTTGATCGCGATTTCGCGGAAGGTGCCCGCGGCTTCGCCATTGCCGATCAGGTTGACAGCGGTCGCGCCTTCATAGTCGACCGGCTTGCCTTCCTTGATCAGGTCGAGCGCCTTGCCCAGCTCGCCGGGATAGATCTTCTCGCCGGGGCCGTTCGCGACTTCCATGACCTTGTCCTTGTAGACTTTCGGGTCGGTGGAATCCGCCGCCTGCATCGCCAGCAGCATCAGAGCCGCCGCGTCATAGGCACCGCCCGAATAAGCCGACGAGCCGTCGAAGCCGGCTTTCTCGGCCATGCCGAGATAGGTCTTCATGCCGTCGCCTGCCGAGTCGGGAAGCTGGCCGAAGGAGCCGTTGATTTCCGAGCCGAAATTGTCTTCGAGCGTCTGGCTGACCATGCCGTCGGGGAAGACGAAGGTCTCGAAGGCGCCGGTGTCGAGCGCGCCGCGCAGGATGCCCGAGCCGCCCTGATCGATATAGCCGACGATGACGAGCGCGTCGCCACCTGCGGAGGCGAGCGAGGCGACTTCAGCGGAGTAGTCGCCCTTGCCGTCTTCGTGCGCGGCCGAGATGGTCACGGTGCCGCCCTTGGCCTTGTAGGCTTTCTCGAAGCTGTCGGCGAGACCCTTGCCGTAGTCGTTGTTGGTGTAGGTCACGGCGACGTTCTTGATGCCCTTCTCGAGGATCTCGTCGGCCATGACTTCGCCCTGACGCGCATCCGACGGAGCGGTGCGGAAGAACAGGCCATCATCCTCGAGCGTCGAGAGTGCCGGCGAGGTTGCCGAGGGCGAGATCATCACGACGCCGTTCGGCATTGCGACGTTCTGCAGGACAGCGGTGGTCGCGCCCGAGCACATTGCGCCCATGATGCCAGCGACCTTGTCGGTAGTGACCAGCGTTTCGCCTGCCGCGGTCGCGGCTGCTGCGTCGACGCAGGTCGAGTCGCCGCGGACTGCGGTCACGGTGTCGCCACCCAGCAGCTTGCCGGAATCGGAGACTTCCTTGATCGCCATCTCGGCACCCTGCGCCATCGGCGGGGCGAGCGATTCAAGCGGGCCGGTAAAGCCCAGCAGGACGCCCATCTTCACGTCATCGGCATATGCGCCAGTCGCGCCAAGCGCGATCGCAGCCGAAGCCAGAAGCAGTTTTTTCATGTGTTCACTCCCGTGTTGGAACTCGCGTTCTTGCGCGAGGTTAGTGCGCGGTTTGTCAAATGTGAAGAACCGCGAGTGGCGCGATGACGCGAAAAACGGACCCGAAGGTCAAGGTGCGCGCAATGCGACGTAACGGCAATTTGGGGTTATGTGCAAATTCGTGAAAGGCGCGAGGGTCGATTGCGCAATTTTCAGTCGAGCGAGTCTTCCGGCCCTAAATCCACGGTGGAGTCGAGGCTTTCCTTTTCGCCCGCAGCGCTCGCGCCGCGTTCACGGTAGGGTGTGGTCTGGTAATGCGCGCGGTAGCATTTCGAGAAATGCGACGGGCTCGCAAAGCCGCAGGCCATGGCCACGTTGATCACGCTCATTTCCGTTTGCATCAACAGGTTACGCGCCTTTTGCAGGCGCAATTCCATGTAGTAGCGCTTCGGCGAGCGGTTGAGGTAGCGACGGAACAGCCGCTCCAGCTGGCGCGCGGACATGCCCACTTCGGTGGCGAGCGTCGCGGGGCTGATCGGGTCCTCGATATTGCGCTCCATCCGGCCGATGACCTGCGCGAGCTTGGGGTGACGCACCCCGATCCGGGTGGGAATCGACAGCCGCTGCGTGTCGCGATCCGAGCGGATCGAGGAATGGATCAGCTGATCGGCGACCGTATTGGCCAGTTCCTCGCCGTGATCGCGGGCGATCAGCCGCAGCATCAGGTCGATCGAGGCGGTGCCGCCCGCCGTCGTCACGCGGTTGCCGTCGATCACGAAAACGCCCTTGGTCAGCTCGATATCGGGGAAATCCTCGGCGAAGGCGTCGACATTCTCCCAGTGGATCGTCGCGCGTTTGCCGTCGAGCAGCCCTGCGCGGGCCAGTGCATAAGAGCCGGTGCACAGGCCCCCGATCACCGCACCGCGTCGTGCCTCGCGCCGCAACCAGTTCAGAAGCGGCTTGGTGACCGCCTCGGCCACATCGATGCCGCCGCAGACCAGCACCATCGTATCGCGGCCCAATTCTTCCAGCCCGATATCGGTGCGGAAGGTCGTGCCGTTCGAACAGGTGACATCCTCGCCGGTTTCCGAGGCCAGTTTCCACGTATACAGCGTGCGGCCCGAGACCTGGTTGGCGAGGCGCAGCGGTTCGATCGCGCTGGCGAAGGCCATCATCGTGAACCTGTCGAGAAGCATGAAGACGACCGAGCGCTGGCGCGCGTCCGGGGCGATCCGGATCATCCCCTGCGAAGGGGCTGGGCGACGGGTGGGGCGGGGATCAGGCATGTCTTCAATCCGTCATCTGTGGTGAATCACCGAAACAGGAAATTGGGGCGCGCCGCAAGAGGGGGAACTTACGGAGAGTTCCATCGGATTGTCGAAATGCAAATTCGGGTTTGTTTCCCCGACCCGCGCCGTCTATAAGCGGCGCCGAATGAAACGACCACGCTTTTGGAGGATCAGATGGGCAAGGGTTGGAGCAAATCGGACTGGCGCGCGAAACCGCGGGTTCATATGCCCGACTATCCCGATCAGGGGGCGCTGAACGCTGTCGAGGCACAGCTGTCGCGGATGCCGCCGCTGGTCTTCGCGGGCGAGGCACGTACGCTGAAGGCGGAGCTGGCGAAAGCCGCGCGCGGCGAGGCATTCCTGCTTCAGGGCGGCGATTGCGCCGAGTCCTTCGGGGAATTCTCGGCCGATAACATTCGCGACACCTTCAAGGTGATGCTGCAGATGGCGGTCGTGCTGACCTGGGGCGCGAAGGTTCCGGTCATCAAGGTCGGCCGCATGGCGGGGCAGTTCGCCAAGCCGCGTTCGGCACCGACCGAGACCATCGACGGCACCGAGCTGCCGAGCTACCGCGGCGACATCATCAACGGCTTCGAATTCACCTCTGAGGCGCGTCTGCCCGATCCGAACCGGATGCTGCAGGCCTACACGCAGGCGGCCGCGTCGCTGAACCTGCTGCGCGCCTTCTCGACCGGTGGTTTCGCCGACATCCACCGCGTCCAAAGCTGGATCGCGGGCTTCACCGATGCCGACGACGCCGAGAAATACCGTCAGGTCGCCGATCAGATTTCGGAGGCGATGGACTTCATGCGGGCCGCGGGCGTGACCTCGGAAACCGCACATGAGCTGGCTTCGGTCGATTTCTACACCTCGCACGAGGCGCTGCTGCTGGAATATGAAGAGGCGCTCTGCCGCATCGATTCCACTTCCGGCCTGCCGATCGCAGGCACCGGCCACATGCTCTGGATCGGCGACCGCACCCGTCAGCCCGACGGCGCGCATGTCGAATTCGCACGCGGCGTGCAGAACCCGATCGGCCTGAAATGCGGCCCCACCACCACCGAGGACGACCTCAAGGTGCTGATGGAGAAGCTGAACCCGGAAAACGAGGCGGGCCGTCTGACCCTGATCGCGCGCTTCGGCGCGGGCAATGTCGGCGATCACCTGCCGCGCCTGATCCGCACGGTCGAGGCCGAGGGCGCGAATGTCGTCTGGTCCTGCGACCCGATGCACGGCAACACGATCAAATCGGCCTCGGGCTTCAAGACCCGGCCCTTCGAGTCCGTGCTGCGCGAGGTGAAGGAATTCTTCGCGATCCACAAAGCCGAGGGGACGATCCCGGGCGGCGTGCATTTCGAGATGACCGGCAAGGACGTGACCGAATGCACCGGCGGCGTGCGCGCCGTGACCGATGGCGATCTGTCCTCGCGCTACCACACCGCCTGCGACCCGCGTCTGAATGCGAGCCAGTCGCTGGAACTGGCCTTCCTCGTGGCCGAGGAACTGCAGGACCGCCGCAAGTTCGCGAAAGCCGCGTCGCAATAAGCGCGCGCCGCACTGCGGCAGGTTTCAACGGATTGATTGGCCCGGACCTTTGTGTCCGGGCCTTCTTTTTTGCGTCGCGAGGCAGGGCTCATGCATTAAGTGTCTCAGCCCTCCTGACGCACTACCCTGAACATCGCGCGGCGCTCGTCCGGCGTCATCTCTGCCAGATGCTCGGCGCGGGATTTCGGGCGTGGCGTGTAGGGCGTCTGGCTCTCGGCGAAGCCCGAGCTGGCGGGCATCGGTGCGGGCTGCTCGAATTGGGGCGCGGCGCGGAAATCGCGTCCGGCAGGTTTGGGCCGGGGCTCGCTCAGCGGCGGCATCTCCAGCGGCTTGATCCGGGCGCCCGTGACGGTGAAACGGCGCGGAGCGCGGCCTGCATCGTGAATGTCTTCCGCCTCGCCCGTATTGCGCAGGGGCTCTGCCACGAAACATCCCAGCACCCGCGTCACAGCCCCGAAATCATCCGTGAGCGGCAGCATCAGAAGATGACCGGCCAGACCCGGCTTGCCGATCCCGGCCTCCGAGACCAGCTGCGCCTCGGCGATGGCGGGACGCGCGAAGACGGCCTCGGTCAGATCGGCGATCTGCTTGCGGCCTTCGGGCGCGAAAAGCGAGGTCAGGGGCATCCCGCGCACCTCCATCCCCATCAGGTCGCAGATATGCTGCCCTGCGAGACGAAACCGCCCCATGCCCGGCGCGACCCGTTCGAGGATGAAGGCGAATTCCAGCGCACGGTCGATGCCGCGCGGATCGATATCGGCGCGCGCGGGCATCGGGCGGCCTGCCAGCAGCGCCTCCCAATAGGCGCGTAGCTCGTTGCCGATCCGGCGACCTTTGGCCGAGGCGGGGGATGCGGCGTTGCTGTCGGTCTCGCGATCCATTTCAATCACCCTTACTTCGTCCCGCGCGGCACGGGCGCGGGGTGGCTGTCTCGCGCCCGGCGATCGGGCGGCATGTGCCGCCTTGCGGTTGACCGTCAGGGCGAAATCGTTACTGAACTCTTACCAAGGCCAAGTTAGGCCATTTTTTCGTCACATGGGGAAAGAAACTCTTAAATGGTTAAACCCGCTCCAGAGCCGCGCCCGGAGGGGGCGCCCGCCGCCGCTACCGTCTCGATGACCGGATTTGCCGCCGGACAGGGGAGCGGCGCGGGGCATGACTGGAGCTGGGATCTGCGCTCGGTCAACGGCAAAGGGTTCGACCTGCGGCTGCGGCTGCCCGATATCGAGGGGCTGGAGCCGGCTCTGCGCAAGGCGGTCGGCGAACGCGTCGCGCGGGGGAATGTCACGCTGAACCTCAAACTCACGCAGGCCGCAGGCAGTGCCGCGATGCGGATCGAGCCCGACGTGCTCAATGCCGCCCTTGCCGCCGTCGACAAGGTCGAGCGCGCCGCCGAGCGCAAGGGCGTGGCGCTGGCGCCGCTCAAGCCGAGCGATCTGATGGCGATGCGCGGAGTGGTCGATCACTCGGCCGGCACGATCGAGGATCCCGCGGCGCTGCTGGCCGCGCTGCTGGAGAGTTTCGAGCCTGTTTTGGAGAGTTTCGTCGCGATGCGCCGCGAGGAAGGCGCCCGAACCGGCGCTTTGCTGGCCGCGCGCATTGACGAGATCGCCGCGCTGACCGATGAGGCCGCAGAGGCTGCCGCCGCGCGTGCCCCGAAGGCTGCAGAGACGCTGAAGGCCGCGCTTGCGCGGGTGATGGAGGCCACCGATGTCGATCCGGATCGCGTCGCGCAGGAACTGGCCTTGCTCGCGATCAAGGCCGATGTCACCGAGGAAATCGAGCGCCTCCGCGTCCATGTCGAGGCGGCTCGTGCGCTTCTGGCCGAGACCGGGCCCGTGGGCCGCAAGTTCGAATTTCTGGCGCAGGAATTCGTCCGCGAGGCCAATACGCTGTGTTCGAAATCGGGCGATGCGGAGTTGACGCGGATCGGTCTGGCGTTGAAATACGCGATCGACCAGCTGCGCGAGCAGATCCAGAACGTAGAGTAATTCCAATGCCCGATACCAACCGCCGCGGCCTTCTCATTATCCTTTCTTCGCCCTCGGGCGCAGGCAAATCCACGCTGGCCAAGCGGCTGATGACCTGGGACTCGACGCTACGCTTCTCGGTCTCGGCCACGACCCGCGATCCGCGTCCGGGCGAGAGCAACGGGGTGGAGTATTTCTTCAAATCCCGCGCCGAGTTCGAGAAGATGGTCGATCAGGGCGACATGCTGGAACATGCCGAGGTGTTCGGCAATTTCTACGGCACGCCGAAAGGTCCGGTGGAGGCCGCGATGGGCGAGGGGCGCGATACGCTGTTCGACGTCGACTGGCAGGGCGGGCAGCAGATCCGCAACTCTTCGCTGGGCAAGGACGTGGTCTCGATCTTCATCCTGCCGCCTTCGATTGCGGCGCTGGAAGAGCGGCTGCGCAGCCGCGCGCAGGACAGCGATGCGGTGATCAACGGCCGGATGGAAAAATCGCTCGCCGAAATCAGCCATTGGTCGGAATATGACTATGTTTTGGTCAATGACGATCTCGACCGCGCGGAAGAGCAGTTGCGCACCATCCTGACCGCCGAGCGCAGCCGCCGCGACCGTCAGACCGGGCTGAATGAATTCGTGCGAAAACTGAACAGGGAGTTCGAGGCAAGATGATTTACGAACTGGACGGGATCGCCCCCGAAATCGCCGAAGACGCATGGGTCGCGCCGGACGCCAATCTGATCGGCAAGGTTGTCCTTGAGGCCGAAGCCTCGGTCTGGTTCGGCGCCACGCTGCGCGGCGATAACGAGGAAATCCGCGTGGGCGCGGGCTCGAATATTCAGGAAAACGTCGTCTGCCACACCGATATGGGCTTTCCGCTGACCATCGGCGCGAATTGCACGATCGGCCACAAGGCGATGCTGCATGGCTGCACTATCGGGGACGGCTCGCTGATCGGCATGGGGGCGACGGTGCTCAACGGCGCGAAGATCGGCAAGGGCTGCCTGATCGGCGCGGGCGCGCTGATCACCGAGGGCAAGGAAGTCCCCGATGGCAGCCTCGTGATGGGTGCCCCGGGCAAAGTCGTCCGCGAGCTTGACGAGGGAGCGCGCAAAGCGCTTCTGGGCTCGGCCGCGCATTACCGCGAGAACGCGGCGCGCTTCTCCAAGGGGCTGAAAGCGATCGGTTAATTGTCGCGACGCTGATCCGTCGGCAGGGTGAAGATGTCGAAATCGAGTTGGGGATGCGCGGCGCGCACTTCCTGCCGGATGGCGGCGATATTCGGCAGCGGGCGGGAATAGGCCCGCAGCTTGCCGGTGAACCCGAACTCCTCGAGCCGCTTGGCGAGATCGAGAATGTCGAACCTCTCGGTCAAAAGCGGGGCCAGCACCAGTTCGGGGCGCAGCTTCACCAAGTTTTTCGCGGTGATCTGGTCGTATTGAAGCACCTGGATCGCTTGACCGGAGATCTCTTTAAGCGAAGACGGCAGCTCGCGCGCAGGATCGATCAGCAGCAGGTTGCTGCTCTCGGCTGTCTTCACACATTGGAAGAGAACGGCTTGTAACGCGAGACGGGTACCGGGGGTTCTTGGCATAGTGTTATACAAACCTCATCGCCCCCGATGGTGTAAATGGCAGGATACCAGAAAGGCTCCATGTAAATACACGCCTAGGTTTAGCGTTTTTTCACTTATTTCACAAGGCACTGATTGTTAATCGCGAAGCGTGAGTTGCAGAACCGAAGCGGGGTTCGATTTTTTGCGCATGGCAAGGCTTTACAGGTTGCGTCGCATCGCTCAAACCTTGCCGCGACAGCGATGGCAGGCGGGGAGGCATGGCAATGAGCCAAGGGGCGATCGGACAGGTTCTCGACGCGCTGCCGAGCGCGGTGTTGCTGATCGGGCGCGACGAGCGGATCGCTCAGGGCAATGTCGCGGCCAACCGGCTTTTCGGCACGCAGTTTCTCGGGCGGCCCTATGTGACGGTGCTGCGCCAGCCCGGTTTCGGGGCCGCGGTGAGCGCGGCACTTCGCGGCGCGCGGCCCGATCCGGTGCGCCTGCGGCTGCATCCCACCGGTCAGGCCGAGACGATCACGCTTGTGCATTTCTCGCCGCTGCCGCCCGCGCCGGAAGGGCCGCTTGCCACGAATTCGGTTCTGGCGAGTTTCGAGGACATCACGGCGCTCGAATCCGCCGAAGCCATGCGGCGCGATTTCGTGGCCAATGTCAGCCACGAGCTGCGCACGCCGCTGACCGCGCTGATGGGATTCATCGAGACGCTGCGCTCGAGCGCACGCGACGATGCGGCGGCGCGGGATCGGTTCCTGTCGATCATGGAGCGCGAGGCGGCGCGGATGAATCGACTGGTGGGCGATCTTCTCTCGCTGAGCCGCGTCGAGGGCGAAGAACGGATGCGCCCGACAACCAAGGTCGATCTGGCGCTGGTGCTCAAGGGGATCACGCAGACGCTCGAACCCGTGGCAGAGGCGGCGTCGGTCAAGCTGATCTGCGAGGGCGAGACCGGGGCTTTGCCGGTGCAGGGCGACCCCGATCAGCTGACGCAGGTCTTCTCGAACCTCGTTGAGAACGCGATCAAATATGGCGGGCAGGGCGGCGAGGTGCGGCTGCGCGTCTCGGCGATCGCGCATGAGCCTGTGCTTCGCGGCAAAGCCTATCGCGTCGATGTGATCGACCGGGGCGAGGGGATCGACGAACAGCATCTGCCGCGCATCACCGAGCGCTTCTACCGCGTCGACACCCACCGCTCGCGCGAGAAGGGCGGCACCGGGTTAGGGCTCGCCATCGTCAAGCATATCGTGGCGCGCCACCGTGGCCGGTTCCGCGTCGACAGCAAGAAGGGCGAGGGCAGCTGCTTCACGGTGATCCTGCCCGCGGTCTGAGGGCGCGCCGGGGCGATCCGGTTGCGACCCGCGAAAACGTCTGACCTTCTATCACTTCCGCGTCGCGCTCCCTTGAACCGGGAGACGCAAACCGATAGCTTTAGAGCAACTTCAAATCGGAGGGCGTAATCATGGCGCCCAAGCGTCCCCGGTCGGCGGGCGCGCTCCCGACAGCTGCATCGCCCGCGCGGGCGGTGAAACCGGCTCAGGTCGAGTCCCCCGCGACCAAATCCGCCAAGTCCGGCGAGGGGCTATATGCCGCTCTCGACCTTGGCACCAACAGTTGCCGGATGCTGATTGCCCGTCCAAGGGGTTCTCAGTTTCAGGTGGTGGATAGCTTCTCAAAAGCCGTCCAGCTGGGCCAAGGTCTTGAAACCTATGGCCGTTTGTCGCGCAGCTCGATGTCGCGCACCGTTCAGGCATTGCAAATCTGCCGCCGCAAGATCGAAACGCATGGGGTCACCCGGATGCGGCTGGTGGCGACCGAGGCCTGTCGCCGCGCCAAGAACGCACGCGATTTCATCCGCTATGTGCGCCGCGAGACCGGCCTGCCGCTGGAGATCATCCCGCCCGAGGAAGAGGCCCGGCTGGCCGTGATTTCCTGCGCCTCGCTGGTGTCGCCCAATTCCGAGCAGGTGCTGGTGGTCGATATCGGCGGCGGCTCGACCGAGTTGGTCTGGATCGACCTCGAAGACGTGCCGCCCGGCGACCGCGCCCGCGCGATCATGCGGCTCTCGCAAGGGTTCAACCAGCCCGACGGGCCGGACCCGGCGGCGCGGGTGGTGGACTGGATTTCGGTGCCGCTGGGGGTCGCGACGCTCAAGGATCAATTCGCCGATGTCGAGGACGATGCCGCGCGTTTTGCCCTGATGAGCTGGTTCTTCGAAGAGAAGCTCGCGGACTTCACGCCCTATGCGGCGGGCAGCCCGCAGGACGGTTTCCAGATCATCGGCACCTCGGGCACCGTCACCACCGTTGCGGCCTGCCACCTCAACCTGAAGCGTTACGACCGCAACCGGGTCGACGGGCTGACGATGACCTCGGGAGAGATCGACGCGGTGATCCGCTCCTTCCTGCAACTCGGCCCCGCCGGGCGGCGCTCGGATCCGCGGATCGGGCGCGACCGGCACACTTTGATTATGTCGGGGGCTGCAATCCTGCAGGCCCTGATGCGGGTCTGGCCCACCGACCAGATGTCCATTGCCGACCGTGGCCTGCGCGAGGGGCTCCTCTATGCGCAAATGGCCGGAGACGGCGTGTTAGAAGAGATGAAATGATGGCGAAGACACCCAGCGGCAAGAACACTTCCGGACGTGGGCAGCGCGACCTGCGCGTGCGCGTGAAGACGGCGAA
Source organism: Thioclava sp. F36-7 (assembly GCF_002020075.1). Classification (NCBI taxonomy): domain Bacteria; kingdom Pseudomonadati; phylum Pseudomonadota; class Alphaproteobacteria; order Rhodobacterales; family Paracoccaceae; genus Thioclava; species Thioclava sp. F36-7. Next base: position 276,193 of record NZ_MPZR01000005.1, read on the forward strand.
GGGGCGCAGGCTGTCCTCGACCCTCTGGCTGGAGCGGCAGCTCAACGACCCTTACGTGCAGCGCGCCAAGAAAGAGGGCTATCGCGGACGCGCGGCCTACAAGATCCTCGAGCTGGATGACAAGTATCGCTTCCTCGTGCCCGGCGCGCGGGTGGTCGATCTGGGCTGCGCGCCCGGCGGCTGGTGTCAGGTGGCGGTCAAGCGCGTGAACGCCTTGGGCGAGAAATCGGGCAAGAAGGTCGGCACCGTTCTGGGCGTCGATCTGCAGGAGGTCGATCCGATCCCGGGGGCCGAGATCCACGTGCTCGATTTCCTCGAAGAAGGCGCCGACGACAAGGTCAAGGAATGGCTTGGCGGGTCTGCGGATGTGGTGATGTCGGATATGGCGGCCTCCTCCTCGGGGCACCAGAACACCGATCACCTGCGCATCATCACGCTGTGCGAAGCGGCGGCGGAGTTCGCCTTCGACGTGCTCGAAGAGGGCGGCACTTTCGTGGCCAAGGTCCTCGCAGGCGGGGCGGAGCAGGGGTTGATGACGATCCTGAAGAAAAACTTCACCAAGGTCGCGAATGTGAAACCACCGGCCTCGCGCTCGGACAGCTCGGAGAAATTCGTGGTCGCCCAAGGTTTTCGCGGGCGGCGGCACGAGGAGGACTGAGCCGCGACTGTCTCACGCCTGAGACAGGTGCCGGGCCGCTCAGCGGGAATTTACGTTGTGTAAGGTCCGAATCGGCCTAACCTGCTTGAGCTTTCATAGGCTGCGCAAGAGAGGGAGGCTTTCGCATGCCGTCACTGCATACGGGCGTTCCGCGCCAACATGCCGATATCGTGCGCGAGGTCGTCTCTTCGCCGAAATCCGCCACGCGGGCGGGGTTCGCGGCAAGCTGGCGCCGCTCGATGATCCATCACCGCATCGACCCCGAAACCGGCGGGCGCAACGAGCGCCTGACACAGGCCGAGATGCGCGAGCGCCGCGAGCGGGCAGGGCTGATGATGCGGATCGCCTCGCCGGTGCTCGATCGGCTGTCGCGGGCGGCAGGCGATGCGGGCTGTACGGTGCTTCTGTCGGATGCGGGCGGGCTGGTGCTGGATGAGCGCCTGCGCGACGCGGATGTCGATGACTTCCATTCCTCGAACCTCGCACCCGGCTCGGACTGGTCCGAAGGGGTCGAGGGCACGAACGGCATCGGCACCTGCGTGGCCGAGGCGCGCCCCGTCACCGTCTGGCGCGATCAGCATTTCCGCACCCGCAACACCGTGCTGACCTGCATGGGCTCGCCCATCTTCGGCGCGCAGGGCGATCTCGCGGGGGTGATCGATGTCAGCTCGGCGCGCTCGGACATGACCGAGGGCTATGCACGCCTCGTGGCGCTGACCGTGCAGGACGCGGCGCACCGGATCGAGGCGGACCTGTTTCGTGCCTCCTATGACGGCGCGCGCATCCTCTCGACCGGCTCGGGCGAGACCGGGGCGCAGGGCGTGATGCTCTTGGCGCTCGACCGCGACGATCTGGTCGTCGGCGCCACCCGCGCCGCGCGGCGGCATCTCGGCATTGAGGCGGGGCAGATCGGCCAGCTTCCGGCGTCGGACCTGCTGGAGCACGGCATCCGCAACGGGCTGGAAGAGGCGCAACGCTCCGAAATGGCCCGCGCGCTGGCCCGCAACGGCGGCAATGTTTCGGCGGCGGCGCGCGATCTCGGCATCGGCCGGGCGACCTTCTACCGCAAGGCCAAGGCGCTCAATCTCGGCGTCTGAGTGGCAGGTCGACGGGCAGGGTGCCTAGGCCTCAGGGACGCTTGTGATCTCAAGTGAGGGTCGCCCGGATCGCCCGCGCCAGATGCGCCGAGGCGATCACCCCGTCGATCAACGGAACGTGGGTTCTCTCGAAGAGATCGGCGCGCAGATGCGACATGCCTGCGCATCCCATCGCAACAGCGCGCGCGCCTTCCTGCCTGGCTGCGGCGATCTCCTCGGAGAGGCGCGCACGGACCGGCTCGGATCCCTCTTCGACGGCCAGCACCGGCACGCCACTTGCGCGCACGGCGATGCACGCGCCCGCAAGCCCGTACTGCGCGATGTTCTCCTCGAGGACGGGCACGGATACCGGCAGCGTGGTCACCACCGAGAACGCCCCGAACGCCAGCGCGCCGATCACATAGGCGGCCTGACCGATCCCGATCACCGGGCAATGGGCGGCGGCGCGCAACTCCTCGAGCCCGGTATCGTCGAAACAGGCGATGACGATCAGATCGGCGCCAATCCCCTTCGCCTCCGGCAGCAGTTTCTTCAGCCCGATCACGGCATGCGCGCCATCCTCGGGCCCCTCGATGGCGGGTGGCCCTTCCGCATTCGTCCAGCCGACGATCTCTGCGTCAGGTAGTGCTGCCCGCGCGATGCCCAGGATCTGATCGGTCATCGACGCCGTCGAATTCGGGTTGATGTAGAGAATGCGCATCTGGGATCAAACGCCTTTTCCGGCATCCGAGCCAAGCCGGGCGCGCCGCCGCGCCATGATCCAGGCGGCGATCAGGAACGCCCCGATGATCAGCAGCGAAAACGCCGTGGTCAGCGTGCCGAGGGCATAGACCACGGGCGTCGTCACATTCGTCGTCATCCCGAAGATCTCGAGCGGCAGCGTGTTGTAGCTGCCCGCCGTCAGAAGCGTGCGCGCGAATTCGTCATAGCTCAGCGTGAAGCCAAACAGCGCCACACCGATTAGCGACGGCGCGATGATCGGCAGCACCACGAAGCGGATCGTCTGCCATGCGCTCGCGCCCTGATCGCGCGCGGCCTCCTCGAAGCTTTTGTCGAAACGGTTGAAGACGGCGAACATGATCAGCAGACCGAAGGGCAGCGTCCAGGTCAGCTGCGAGCCGAAGCCCGAGGTCGCCCAATGCACCTTCAATCCGAGCTGGTTGAAAATCAGCCCCACGCCCAGCGAGATCAGGATCGAGGGGATCACCAGCGAGGCGATCGTCAGGTAGAACAGAATGCCGGAGCCCGGGAATTTCTTGCGAAAGGCAAGGCCCGCCATGACCGAGACGACGACCGTCGTTACCATGACCAACAACCCGAGCACGAAAGACCGCCGGAACGCGCCCCAGATATCGCCCACCGCTTGCTGCTGGAACAGCTCGTGGAACCAGTTGAGCGAGACGCCCCGCATCGGGAAGGTCAGCCCGCCCTCGGGGCCCTGAAAGCTCAGGATGCCGATGGTGATCGTCGGCCCGTAAAGGAACAGCACGAAAAGCGCGAAGATGACGGTCAGGACATAGAAGCTGCGCGGACGTTTCTCCATGGCTCAGAGCTCCTTGCGGATGTTGACGAAGCGCAGCAGGATCCCGATCACGATCAGCACGGTACACAGCAGCACCACCGCCGTGGCGGCCGCGGAGGGGTATTGCAGCAGCGCGATATCGTTGGAGATCAGCCGCCCCACATTGGCCCGCTGCGACCCGGACATGAACCGCACGGTAATGAAATCGCCCATCACCAGCGTCAGCACGAAGATCGTGCCGATCATGATGCCGGGTTTGGTCAGCGGGATGATCACATGAACCAGCGTCTGGAAGCCGCTCGCACCGTTGTCGCGCGCCGCCTCGATCAGATTGCGGTCGATCCGCATCATCGTGTTGAAGATCGGCACGACCATGAACAGCGTGTAGAGATGTACGAAAGCGAGGATCACCGAGAAATCGGAATAGAGCAGCCATTCCAGCGGCTGGTCGATCACGCCCCATGAAATCAGCGTCTGGTTGGCAATCCCGTTGCGCCCGAGGAACGGGATCCACGAGATCATGCGGATGATGTTCGAGGTCCAGAACGGAATCGTGCACAGCAAAAACAGCGCGATCTGCATCGTCTGGCTGCGAATGTGAAAGGCGAGGTAATAGGCGACCGTGAAGCCGATCGCGAGCGTCATCGCCCATGTCAGGAAGGCGTATTTGAAGGTCGCGGCGAAGACCTTGTAGGTCACCGGCGAGCCGAAGAGGAACTCGTAATTCTCAAAGCTGAAGGCGGGGATGATCGAAAACTCGGTCGCCTGCCAGAAGCTGACGATCACGATAGTAATGATCGGCGCGACCAGAAAGCCCAGCAACACCACCGTCAGCGGCGCCGCCTGTAACCATCCCGTCACCGTCTCGCGGGTCACTTTCATCGCGATCCTGCCCTTCGACTTGGCTCAAATATCCTCGGGGGGTGTGGGGGGCGGACAGCCCCCCACCTTCGGTCATCACGAGGCGATGAACTCGTTCCACTTGCGAACCATGTACTGGTTCTCGTCCATCACGGCGTTCCAGCATGCGACATGGCCCATGCGGTCGTAGAAGGAGCCGCCGTCGCGGGTCTCGCCGGCTTCGGCCAGCTTGTCGCCGGTCGGGCTGGTGATGACATCCGTCGCGGGCTTACCTTCGAACCAGTAGCCCCACTCGTTGTCGGACATGAAGTCCTTCGAGGTTTCCGGCACGGCCGAGTAATAACCCTGACGCATCAGGTAGCCGCCGACCCAGCCCGAGAGATACCAGTTGATGTACTCATAGGCCGCATCGAGCTCCATGCCCGAGAGCGACTTGGACAGGCCGAGACCGCCACCCCAGCTGCGATAGCCCTCTTTCAGCGGCTGGTAGACACAGTCGATGCCGCGCGATTTCACCGCGGTGATTGCGGGCGACCACATCGACTGGATCACCACTTCGCCCGAGGCCATCAGGTTCACGCTTTCGTCGAAGGTCTTCCAGAAGGCGCGGAACTGGCCGTTCTTCTTCGCCTCGGTGAAGATCGCCATGGTCTTGTCGATCTCTTCGCGGGTCATGTTGCCCTTGTCGCCATACTGGATCTCGCCCATCGCCTCGCAGACCATGGCCATGTCCATGATGCCGATCGAGGAGATGTCGAGGATCGAGGCCTTGCCCTTGAACTCGGGGTTCAGGAGTTCCGTCCAGCTCTCAATGGGACGACCGATCAGGTCGGGGCGGATGCCCAGCGTGTCGGCGTTGTAGATGGTCGGGATCAGCGTCATCCAGCCGGTTTCCTGATCGGCAAAGGTGGTGCCGCCGGGGCCCTCGACGAAGCCGACGGTCGAGGGCGCGGTGCCTTGGGCGATCTCGCTCTCGGGCGTCAGCTTGCCGGATTTGAAGATGCCGACGATCTTGTCGTAATTCTTGATCTTCGAGGTATCCATCGCCTGCAGGTTGCCGGTCGGCCAGACCTTCTTGCAGATCCAGTATTCGATATCGGCGATGTCGAAGCTGTCGGGCTGGGTTGCCGCGCGCTGGGTCACCGCGTCGGAGTCGAGCGCGGTCATCTCGAGCGAGAAGCCAAGGTCTTCCTTCACCTTGTTGGCCACGTCATTGAGGTTCGACACGCCCGTGCCGAACTGGCGCAGCGTGATGTTCTTGATTTCCTGCGCCCAGATCATCGGCGCGGGCAGGGCGGAGGCGCCAAGCGCGGCGGCCCCGGTTTTCAGAATCGAGCGGCGGGTATAACCGGTTTTCGACATTGTCACGTATCCCTCTGTTGGAGTGTCGATTTCAGGCACGGAGGCGGTGCAGCCGCCCCTCATCCCAAGCAAGACGCACTTGCTCGCCCGGGTTTATGTCGTTGGAATAGAAGGCCTCGTCGCTCATCAGCGCGATGATCGGTTCCTGGCCTTCGGCCTGGGCCGTCACCGCGACGCGGTCGCCCTGATATTCGATCGCACTGACCGTCGCGGGCATCCCCTCGGCGCCAAGGCGCACCGCATCCGAGCGGATCGCATGGAGCTTTCCGTCGAGCGTGACCACGTTGTGGCCGCCCATGAAGCGCGCCACGAATTCGGTCCGGGGCGTGTTGAAGACCTCGCGCGCGGGTCCGGCCTGTTCGATGACAGCATTGTTCATAACCACGACCTCGTCGGCGAGCGCGAGCGCCTCGTCCTGCCCGTGGGTGACATGAAGGAAGGTGATGCCGAGCTCGCGCTGCAGCCGCTTGAGCTCGGCACGCATCCGCACCCGCAGGAAGGGGTCGAGTGCGGAAAGGGGTTCGTCGAGAAGCAGCACTTCCGGTTCGGTGACCAGCGCGCGCGCCAGCGCGACGCGTTGCTGCTGCCCGCCGGAGAGCTGCGTGGGAAGACGCTCGGAGAGATGCGCCATATCGACGAGTTCGAGAAGCTCCATCGCCTTGGCATGGCGCGCGGTCTTGTCGACGCCTTTCATCCGCAGCGAGAACGCGACATTGTCCTTGACCGAAAGGTGCGGGAAGAGCGCGTAGTTCTGAAACATCATCGCCGTGCCGCGCTTGGCCGGGGGCAGGGCGGAGATATCCACGCCGTTCAGACGGATCGCGCCTTCACTCACGCTTTCATGGCCCGCGATCATCCGCAGGGTCGAGCTCTTGCCGCAGCCCGAGGGGCCGAGCAGGCAGACATAGCTGCCCGGCGCGAAGACATGGTTGATCGCGTCCACCGCGACCGTGTCGCCGTAGCGCTTCGTCAGATTCACTAACTCGAGATCATGTGCCGTTCGCATCGCATCGCTTCCCTTCGATCTGGGTTCAGCCTTCGGTGCGAACCGGACAGCTCGCCATCATTTTCCGAACTCACGGTGCCGTGAATCCGACCTTGCCTCGAATTTGAGCAGAAAAATTTTCTGCATGCGCAAAATTACGACACAACATTGTATACAATTCGAATCGAAGCGATCCAGCTTGTCCTCCGCAGATCGCCCGGGGCATCGTGTGAGCGAAAGGAACTCAAGATGAACGATCCGCTCCCCGCCGCCCCGATGCCCGATACGATCGCCAATGATCTGGCGCTCGCGATTCACGAGCATCGCCTGATGCCGGGCACCAAGCTGTCGGAAGAGGAGCTGGGGGAGATCTATGGCGTTTCGCGGACCATCATCCGCGCCGCGCTGCAGCGGCTGGCCCATGACCGGCTGGTCGAGCTGAAACGCAACCGCGGGGCCTATGTCGCGCAGCCCACGGTGCGCGAGGCGCGCGAGGTGTTCGAGGCGCGCGCTCTGCTCGAGCCGCGCACCGCGCGCTCGGCCGCCGAGCGGATCACTGAGGACGACCTCGCGGCCCTCCAACGTCATATCGACGAAGAACACGCGGCGATTGATGAGGGCGAGGCGGGCCGGGCACTCTTTCTCTCGGGGCAGTTCCATCTCGAGATCGCACGGATTGCCGATCAGGCCACGATCACCGAATTCATCACCCAGCTGGTCGCGCGGTCTTCGTTGATCATCGCGCTCTATTGGCACCGGCGCGGGGCCCTGTGCGAAAGCCATGCGCACCATGCCTTGATGCGCGCCTTCGCGGAACGCGATGCCGATTTGGCGGAGGAGCTGATGAAAAATCACCTTCTCGACCTCCTCAGCTCTCTCGACTTGCGAAACCGCACCTCCGCTCCTGCCAGCCTGCGCGAGGCCTTGGGGGCATGATCTTGCGCAATGCCGATCTCTCAGAGCTGGAAACGGTTCTCGACTGGGCCGCCGCCGAGGGCTGGAATCCCGGCCTCGCAGATGCCGAGGCATTCTACGCAACCGATCCCCAAGGGTTCTTCGTCGCGGAGGCGGATGGCGCGCCGGTGGCTGCGATCTCTGTGGTCAATCATGATGCGAAGAATGCGTTTCTGGGGCTCTACATCTGCAAGCCCGAAGTCCGGGGGCAGGGCATCGGGTTCGCCCTGTGGCAACATGCGCTGCGCCATGCGGGAGATCGCAGCGTCGGCCTCGATGGCGTGGCCGCGCAGCAGGACAATTACGCGCGTTCCGGGTTCCGACGTCAGGGCGCGAGCTTGCGGCTCACGGGGGTGCTGTCATCCGAAGACGACACGGGCATCGTGCTGGCCGAGCATGCCGACCTCGAGCAGCTCATTGCGCTCGATGCGCAGGCCGGTGGCGTGCAGCGCGACGCTTTTCTGAGCCGCTGGCTCGCGCCCAGCCCATCCCGTCAGACCGTCCGGCTCAGCGATGGCACAGGCTTCGCGACCGTCAGGCAATGTCGTGAGGGGCTCAAGATCGGGCCCGTCATTGCCGAGCGGAGTGACGATGCGATGCGGCTGGCGCGCGCCGCGGCAAACCGCTTTCCGACTGCGCCCGTCTCGATCGATCTGCCCGAGAGCAACGCGGCACTCAGGGCCCGTCTGTCGGAGTGCGGCTTCACCCCGGTTTTCGAGACGGCGCGCATGTATCGCGGCACCGCTCCGAAGACGACGGCGTCCTTGCAGGCCATCGCAACGATGGAGCTTGGTTGAGCGCGCATCGACGTAGCTCAGACGCGGGGCGTTTGGCCGCCTGTTCTGTCATAGATGCGCGCGGTTCACTGAACATAGCGCGCCGCGGAACGCGACCCGCTACGCTGCAGATTGTGCCGAAAGGGGCCGATGCAACCCGACCGAGCGCCGCGATGACGTTTCAATTGTTCGTGTATCCGAAGCGACCGGCATGCTTGCGAGGCGCAGCGCATCCGACGTCCCGCCATCCGCGACTTCGCGAAGGCGGGCCAAGAAACATTGAGATTTCGCACCGTGTCCGCTGCGTTTCCAAGCGCGCCCTGATGAATTTTCCGAGGGCTCCCTGCGTCGCGATCAACACATGCCAGCGCGTTTAACCGATGCTTAACTCAAGTGTCGTTGAAGCAAGGGGAGAAGCACAGTATCGCTGAGGCTATCCAGACAAAAAGAAGACCGGACCTCCGCGAAGCAGGCATTTTTCCGCGAAAGGGATCTTGATGACGATGGGACGTATTCTGGCGGCGACGGCTTTGACCTCGCTTGCCGTCACACAGGTGCATGCACAGGATCTCACTCAACGGATCGCGCTCGCGGGTCGCACGACGGTCTCCTACGGACTCGCGCAGGCTCCCGCCGCCGCGCCCGGTTCGCCTGATACCACTTCGGGAAATACTGCGGACACTGCCGCGGCCAGCACGACATCGGTGACCGGCTCCAACAGCATGCTCTTGCTCCTTGGCCTTGGTGTGGTGGGGCTGGCCGCCGCTGCGGGGGGAGGAGGAGGCGGGTCCTCGAGCTCATCCGGCTCCTCGAGCAACACCCAGCCGCCACCCTCGGGCAACGCGCCGTATACCGGCACTGGCGGCAGCGTCAGCAGTTTTGAGACTGACGAGTATTATGCAAGCGGCGGCCTTGCGCAGACCGAGGCGGCCTATCGCTATGCCGAGGGGGCCTATGGGCTTGGAACGCTCGTGTCGATCTACGATTCCGGCGCGGATGTGACCCATCCCGATCTCGCTGACAACATCGATGGCGCGCTCTCCTACAGCTATTTCGACAACACCTCTGACGTCACCGACACCGACGGGCACGGCACGCATGTGGCCGGGATCGTTGCCGGTGTGCAGAACGGGCAGGGGATCGAGGGGATCGCCTGGGGGTCCAAGCTGATGATCCTGCAAGGCGTCGGAGGCTCGGTGCCTGCGGGCAGCTACGCCGATGCGGTCACGCGCTCGGTCAATGCCGGTGCGGTCTCGATGAACAACAGCTGGGCCTATGTCGACGGCAATAACAAGACACTCACGATCGACCAGTTTTCGAGCGCCGACCAGATCCGCCAACAGCTTGGGTCGGCCACCATCGACTCGCTCGACGCGGCGGCAAAGGCGGGCATGGTCAGCGTGTTCGCCGCGGGCAATGACGGTGGAGCCAATCCGAGCCTGATGGCGGGCCTGCCGGAGTATTTCCCGGAAATGGAAGGCTCGATACTTGGCGTAGTGGCCGTGGACAGCAACCACCAGATCGCCAGTTTTTCCAACCGCTGTGGCGAGGCGATGAATTACTGCCTCGCCGCGCCGGGCGTGGATATCCTCTCGACCTACCCGAGCGATCTTGGGAGCGATTACGCCTATATGAGCGGGACCTCGATGGCGACGCCCTATGTCACCGGCGCGGTCGCGGTGCTCAAGAGCGAATTCCCCGAGCTCACCGGTCAGCAGATCGTGCAGATCCTCGAAAACAGCGCAACCGATCTCGGTGCGGTGGGGATCGACCCGATCTATGGTTGGGGCGAGCTCAATCTCCGGCAGGCTCAGGCACCGGCCGGAACGCTGAAAGTCGAGACGACAAGTTCGCTCGACGGCCCGTCCGTGCCGGCAACCCAGAGCACGATCAGCGCAACCCGCGGCGTCGCAGGCGCGCTGCGCGCGACACTCTCCAGTCAGCGGATGATCGTCACGGATGCCTATGATCGCGGCTATCACGTGGCGGCGAGCAGCTTCGTGGCCGACTATGCCGATGCCCGCGCCGCGCAAGCCTCCACCGAGACTTTCGCGATGGGGGCGACCGCTCCGGTCAATTTCAGCGCAGGCACCGGCACCCTGTCTCTGTCGCATGGCGACAGCTCCGCGATTGCCGGAACGAAATGGGTCGACAGTGCCGCGATGGCCGCGCCTTATTTGAAATCTTTCGACACCGCCTCCGCGCTTCACTACGAAATCGGTCTCGGCGATGGCGTATCGGCCTCGATTTCGCAGGCAGGCGGCGGCGCGGGCGATGTTAGCTCGCAATATATCGCCGGTTCGCTCAATGCCCGGTTCGGCGCCAGCACGCTTTCGATGACCGTCGGCAACCTGCACGAAGACGGCGGTTTCCTGGGCACCTCGGTGGGGGGCGCGTTCGGCGGCGGGCTTTCGAGCAATACCCATTTCGTACAGCTGGGGATGAATGTCTCTCTCGGCGACGGGACGACTCTCGAGCTTACCGCAGCGAATGGCAACTCCAGCTTCTCCGGGAACGGTTTGCTTCAATCGGGTAGCGGGTTGCGGTCGAATGCCTATGCCATTGGCCTGAGCAAGTCCGGGTTTCTGACCGGGGACGACCGCCTCTCTGTCGGGGTTTCGACGCCGATCGCGCTCGCCTCGGGAAAATTGACGATGAGCGTTCCGACCGCTGTCGGCGCAGCCGTCGGAAATACGCGGTCCGAAAAGGTCGTGATGACGACAGCCTCGGTGAATATTGAAAGCGCGGCCCCCCAGCCCGACCTGCAGATCGGCTATTCGCGCAAGGCCGGGATCGGGCGCCTCGGTGCCGGGCTCGTCTACGAGCCGGGGCAGAGTTCGGCGATGGGGGTTTCGCTGGGATGGACGGCGCGTTTCTGATCCGGCTCGGGCGGTCCTGAACGACTTGCCGTCGTGATATCCACGTGTCTCAGGACTTCGCTTCCTGACGCGAGCGCGACACACGCCGTCTTCGATAGTCTCAGCGCGCCTGCAAATCCTCAATGCTGCGGCTGCACCTGTCTCAGGCGCGAGACAGATGATGCATTCCACCAGCGCAGAGCGGCTATGCGCAGAGCGCGCGGTTGGGCAGTCTGATCTCTATGGCGCGCAGCCCTGTCGGCTGCGTTCAATCTGGGAGGAAGACCAATGGCCAACGATATGGCACCTGAATTCAAGGGCGTTTCGGTTTCGCCGTTCCGCGACCGTTATGACAACTTCATCGGCGGCAAGTTCGTGCCCCCGAAAAACGGCAAATATTTCGACAACATCACGCCGATCACCGGCGGCAAGGTCTGTGAAGTCGCGCATTCGTCGGCGGAGGATATCGAAACCGCGCTCGACGCAGCCCATGCCGCGAAAGACGCCTGGGGCAAGACTTCGGCTGCCGAGCGCTCGAACGTCCTTCTCAAGATCGCCGACCGGATCGAGGAAAATCTCGACCTGATCGCTGCGGCCGAAACCTGGGACAACGGCAAGCCGATCCGCGAGACCACGGCGGCCGACATTCCGCTCGCCGTCGACCATTTCCGCTATTTCGCGGGCGTTCTGCGCAGCCAGGAAGGCACGATGTCGGAGATCGACAACGACACCGTCGCCTATCACTTCCACGAGCCGCTGGGCGTCGTGGGTCAGATCATCCCGTGGAACTTCTCGGTGCTGATGGCGGCATGGAAACTGGCGCCGGCTCTGGCGGCGGGCAACTGCGTGGTGCTGAAACCGGCCGAGCAGACCCCGGCGGCGATCCTCGTCGTGATGGAAGTCATCGCCGACCTGCTGCCCGATGGTGTCCTGAACATCGTCAACGGCTATGGCGCGGAAGTCGGCGCGGCGCTCGCGAGCTCCTCGCGTATCGCCAAGATCGCCTTCACCGGCTCCACAGCGACGGGCCGCAAGATCATGCAGGCCGCGACCGAGAACCTGATCCCGGTCACGCTGGAACTGGGGGGCAAATCGCCCAACATCTTCTTCTCGGACGTGATGGCCGAAGATGATGCCTTCCTCGACAAGGCGGTCGAAGGCTTCGTGCTGTTCGCCTTCAACCAGGGCGAGGTCTGCACCTGCCCGAGCCGTGCGCTCATTCAGGAAGACATCTACGAGAAGTTCATGGAGCGCTGCATCGCCCGCGTCGAAGCCATCAAGCAGGGCGATCCCCGCGCGATGGAGACGATGGTCGGCGCGCAGGCCAGCCAGGAGCAGCATGACAAGATCATGTCCTATCTGAGCATCGGTCGCGAAGAGGGGGCCGAGGTGCTCACCGGCGGTGACGCCGCGCGCTTCAACGGCGATTTGGCGAACGGCTTCTACATCCAGCCGACGATCCTGAAGGGCCACAACAAGATGCGGGTCTTCCAGGAGGAAATCTTCGGCCCGGTGGTGTCGGTCACGACCTTCAAGGACGAGGCCGAGGCGCTCGAGATCGCCAATGACACGATGTACGGCCTTGGCGCCGGTGTCTGGACCCGTGACGGCTCGCGTGCCTATCGCTTCGGGCGCGGTATCGAGGCCGGGCGCGTCTGGGTCAACAACTACCACGCCTATCCGGCCCATGCGGCCTTTGGCGGGTATAAGCAGTCGGGCATCGGTCGCGAGACCCACAAGATGATGCTCGATCACTACCAGCAGACCAAGAACATGCTGGTCAGCTACAACCCGAACAAGCTCGGGTTCTTCTGATAGGGTTTACCTCCCCAAACCCCGGGCAGCGTCTGCAAAGGCGCGGCCCTTTTTCGTGTCGCGGGGGCGGATGGATCGGGCAGGCGGCCTGTCGCGGCGCGGGTCAGCTCGCGCGGCGGAAGGCGTTAGGCGTGCTGCCGGTTCCGGCCTGGAAGGCGCGGGAGAAATAGCCCGGGCTGCGATAGCCCAGAAGCTGTGCGATATCCTTGATCGGGACGGGCGTGTCGCGCAGCAGGCGACGCGCTTCATACAGACGACGCTCCTGCATCAGTTCCAGCGCGGATTTCCCGCAGGCATCGCGGCAGGCGCGCGACAGATGCGTGGGTGTGACGCCCAACTCGCGCGCGATATCCGCGACTGGCGTTCCCGCGCGATACTCGCGCTCGACCAGAACGGCGTAGCGCGTGACCAGACGGCGCGCAGCACTCGGGCGGATCGCCTCGTTCGCGTTGCTCGCGATCTGTCGCTCGAGCCAGACGCTCAAGAGGCCCAGATGGCTGCGCAGCGCGCGGTCGGCAGCAGGGCGCGTGCTTTCGCTTTCGCGCTGGATCGCCTCCAAGATCGAGCCGATCTCGCCCTGCGCGATCGCTTCGCGGATGCGCAGGTGATGGGCGGCAGGCGGCAGAGTGATGTCGGTGTCGCGGCCGAAGAACAGGGCCTGACCGTGGGTCTGGTTGGAAATCTCGAAGCCGTGCATCACGCCCGGTGGAATGAAGATCGCGTTATTGGGGCCGTAGCCGCGGGTCACGCCGCCCAGCGTGATCCGGCCTTGGCCGCGCGAGAACCACAGCAGGCAGGGTTCGGAATGGGCGCGCATCGCCTCGACCCGCCAGCGCCCGCCCTTGGCGAGATGGGCGATCTGCACCAGCCGCGGCTCACTCGGGGGGCTCGGCAGGTCGGTCGCGGTCTGCGCCGGGCCGGGCGAGCCGCTTGCACCGGGCTTCACGGTTTTGGCCTGCGAGAGCTGGGAGAGGGGCGGTGTCGAAAAGAGCTTCACGATGCTTTGATCCTACGCGATTTCGGCGGGAGGATAGCCCGCAACTCTCGCGTGAACCAAGGAATTTTCCACAGAAGCCCCGGCGCCCAGTTGCCGCAGGGTCACAGTCTACGTGATCTTGTGCCACGCCTTCATGCGGCCACGAAACCAGGTGCGTTGCCGCTTGGCATATTGGCGACTTGCCGCCTGTGCGCGCTCTCGCGCCTCGCTCAGATCGAGCTCGCCATGCAGATGCGCGATCAGTTCCGGCGCCCCGATCGCCTTCGCCCAGAGCGCGTTCGGATCCCAGATCGGCTCCACCGCGCGGACCTCGTCGAGCGCGCCCTGTTCGAGCATCAGATCGAAGCGGCGGTCGATGCGCTCGGCCAGCCAGTCGCGATCCGGATCGAGGTGAAGCGGCGCCACGGTGTCGAGCGGCAGAAGCGGCGGCGGGGTGCGGGCCTGCCACGCGGCGAGCCCCTCACCGGTGGCGCGCAGCACCTCCCACGCGCGCTGCACCCGCATCGGGTTCTGCGCGTCGATCTTCGCGCGGGTCGCATCGTCGAGCTCGTCCAGCATCCCGGCATGGCCTTCCGAGAGCCGCCGCTGATCGGCCTCGGCGCGGATTTCCGGTGGCGTTTCAGGGATTTCCGCCAGGCCTTGCGTCAGCGCGGTGAAATAGAGCCCGGTGCCGCCCACGATGATCGGGCGCGGCCCGCCTGCGCGGAAGGCCTCCAGATACGGGGTGACGTCGCGCAGCCAGTGGCCGACCGAATAGTCCGCGCCGGGATCGAGATGACCGTAGAGCAGATGCGGCGCGCGGGCCTCTTCCTCGGGCGACGGGCGCGCGCTCAGTAGCCGCCAGCAGGACCAGACCTGCAGCGCGTCGGCATTGATCACCACGCCGCCCTCGGCCTCAGCGATCGACAGCGCCAGCGCCGATTTCCCGCTCGCCGTCGCTCCCGCGATCAGCACGGGCGTTCGCGGCGATATTTCGGGCAGGGCAGTCGGCATTGGTGGCTCTTGCAGGCTTTCTGGCGGGCTCGGGGCTCTACGCTTTCGCAAGAGGTTGAACCCCGGCTCTATTTGGATCATTTTGCGCGCCAATGACAACAGCCCATCGGAGGATCAGATGAGCACCGAGACGCATCCCGCGGCCAAATACAATCGCGTGCTACTGAAGATCTCGGGTGAGGCGCTGATGGGCGATCAGGGCTACGGCCTGCATCCGCCGACCGTCTCGCGTATAGCGCATGAAGTGAAATCGGTGCGCGATCTGGGCGTCGAGATCTGCATGGTGATCGGCGGCGGCAACATCTTCCGCGGCCTTGCGGGCTCGGCTCAGGGGATGGAGCGCACGACGGCCGACTACATGGGGATGCTCGCGACGGTGATGAACGCACTGGCGATGCAATCCGCGCTGGAAGGCCTCGGCGTCTTCACCCGCGTGATCTCCGCGATTCCGATGGATCAGGTCTGCGAGCCCTATATCCGCCGCCGCGCCGTGCGCCACCTCGAGAAGAAGCGGGTCTGCATCTTCGCCGCCGGCACCGGCAATCCCTATTTCACGACCGACACCGCCGCCACGCTGCGCGCCAACGAGATGTCCTGCGAGGCGATCTTCAAGGGCACCAAGGTCGATGGGGTCTATGACAAGGACCCGGTGAAATTCGACGACGCCAAGCGGTATGACACCGTCAGCTATGACGAGGTCCTGCAGAAGAACCTCGGCGTGATGGATGCTTCGGCGATCGCGCTCGCACGCGACAACAATAAGCCGATCATCGTGTTCTCGCTTGACGAGCCGGGTGGCTTCCGCGGCATTCTGGCAGGCGAAGGCACCTACACCAAAGTGCAGGGCTGAGCGCCGCGCGACGGTCACAAATGCTAGTTTTCGCCTGCGAGCTGCGCTAAAGCTCGGCCCGAGGCTCAACAAGAACGGGGAAATACCCAATGTCCGACGATATCGAGATCGACACCGATGACCTTGCCCGCCGCATGGATGGCGCAATGAGCTCGCTCAAGCATGAATTCGCGTCGCTGCGCACGGGCCGCGCCTCGGCCTCGATGGTGGAGCCGGTTCAGGTCGAAGCCTATGGCCAGATGACCCCGATCAACCAGGTCGGCACCGTGAACGTGCCCGAGCCGCGGATGGTCACGATCAACGTCTGGGACAAGTCGATGGTCGGCAAGGTCGAGAAAGCGATCCGCGAATCCGGTCTGGGCATCAACCCGCAGACCAATGGCACGATCATCATGCTGCCGATCCCGGAGCTGAACGAGGAACGCCGCCGCGAGCTGACCAAGGTCGCCGCCCAATATGCCGAGCACGCCCGCGTCGCGATCCGCAACGTGCGCCGCGACGGCATGGACCAGATCAAGAAGGCCAAGGCCGATGGCATGTCCGAAGACGACGTGAAGATCTGGGAGAGCGAGGTTCAGGACATGACCGACGCGCATATCGCCAAGGTCGACAAGGCGCTCGAAGACAAGCAAGCCGAGATCATGCAGGTCTGAGGCTTTTGCCTCAGCCCCCCTGCGTCTTGAGCGAAAAGGATCACATTGCCGATGGCCCCTAGCATTCCCGATATCGCCCAGACCCCGCAGGGGCATGAGGGGGGCGCCCCGGCGCCGCTGCATGTCGCGATCATCATGGATGGCAACGGGCGGTGGGCCACCCAGCGGGGCTGGCCGCGTCTGGCCGGTCACCGCAAAGGGGCCGAGCAGATCAAGAAGGTCGTGCAGGCCGCGCCCGATCTGGGCATCCGCTACATGACGATCTACGCCTTCTCGACGGAGAACTGGAAGCGCTCGACGCAGGAAGTTCTCGGGTTGATGAAGATGTTCCGGCTGATGATCAAACGCGAGGCGGCGGAGCTGTCGCGTCAGGGCGTCGAGCTGCGCTTTATCGGCGACCGCACGCCGCTCGACCCGCTGCTGCGCGAGACGATGGACGCGATCGAGACGCGCACCAAGGGCAACTCCAAGCTGACGCTGGCGGTTGCGATCAATTACGGCGGGCGCGACGAGCTGAAACGCGCAGCCCAGTCGATTGCGCGCGACGTCGCCGAGGGCAAGATCACGGCCGACGAGGTGGACGAAGCGATGATCTCGTCGCGGCTCGACAGCGCGGGCATGCCCGATCCCGATCTGGTGATCCGCAGCTCGGGCGAGACGCGGACCTCGAATTTCCTGCCGTGGCAGGCGGCCTATTCGGAATATGAATTCACGCCGACGCTCTGGCCCGATTTCACGCCGGACGAGCTGTCCGATATTCTCGATCGGTTTGCCGGGCGCGAGCGGCGCTTCGGCGGGGTTGCCTCGTGACGGAGACGCCGCGGTCCGGCAAATGGGGCGATCTCGTCCCGCGGCTCGCCTCCGGGCTTGCGATGGTCGCGATCGGCCTCGCCGCGATCTGGTGGGGCGGTCCGGTCTTCGCGGCGCTCTCGGTGCTCGTGACGGGTCTGATGATCTGGGAACTCACCGCGATGCTGCGCCCCGAACGCCCCGGCAAGGCGGTCGGCCTGGGATTGGTCGCGGCGGCGACACTGACCTTCGTTTTCGCGATCCATGAGCCTTATGGCCTGCTTTACCTGCTGATCGTGCCGATCATGGCGGCGGTGATCTGCACCGGGCGGCGCTGGCTTGGCGCGGGCTATGCGCTGGCGATC
This sequence comes from Thioclava sp. F36-7, assembly GCF_002020075.1. NCBI lineage: Bacteria > Pseudomonadati > Pseudomonadota > Alphaproteobacteria > Rhodobacterales > Paracoccaceae > Thioclava > Thioclava sp. F36-7. The sequence continues at coordinate 293,728 of NZ_MPZR01000005.1, forward strand.
ATGCTGACGGGCTATGGGCTCGTGGCGCTGCGCGAAGGGGCAGGGCTCGGCGCGATCACATGGATCGTCGCGGTGGTCGTTGTCTCTGATATCATGGGATATTTCGTGGGCCGCACGGTGGGCGGGCCGAAATTCTGGCCCAAGGTCAGCCCGAAGAAGACATGGTCGGGCACGGTCGGCGGTTGGGTCGGTGCGGCGCTCGTGGGCTTTCTCTTCGCCCAGATGGGCGGCGGGCTCGCGATGATCTGGATTTCGCCGCTTCTGGCCTTCGCAGGCCAGCTGGGCGACATCGCCGAAAGCGCGATCAAGCGCGCGACCGGCGTGAAGGACAGCTCCTCGCTGATCCCGGGCCATGGCGGTGTGCTGGACCGCTTCGACGCGCTGACCGGCGCGGTCGTGTTCCTGATGCTGATTTCGCAGGTGATGACCCTGCCGCTGACGGAAGGCTGAACGATGCGGAAGGTTTCGGTCTTCGGGGCGACCGGCTCGATCGGCGAAAGCTGCTTTGATCTGCTGATGGCACAGGGCGGGGCGGAGGCCTACGACGTGGTCGCGCTGAGCGCAGGCCGCAATGTCGCGCGACTGGCCGAGCAGGCCGTGGCGCTGGAGGCCGATCTGGCCGTGACGGCCTTCGACGAGTGTCTGCCCGCGCTGCGCGATGCGCTGGCCGGGACCGGGATCGAAGTCGCTGCCGGGTCGCAGGCGCTGATCGAGGCGGCCTACCGTCCGGCCGATTGGGTTCTGTCGGGGATCGTCGGCGCGGCGGGGCTCGCACCGGGCTTCGCGGCGCTCTCGCAAGGCGCGACGCTGGCGCTGGCCAACAAGGAATCGCTGGTGACCGCGGGCCCCTTGCTGATGGCCGAGGCGCGCGCGCATGGCGCGACGATCCTGCCGGTCGACAGCGAGCATTCGGCTATCTTCCAAGGGCTCGTCGGCGAGGATATCGCCGCGGTCGAGCGGGTGATCATCACCGCCTCGGGCGGCGCGTTCCGCGACTGGCCGATGGAGAAACTCGCCCATGCCACCGTGGCCGAAGCCTCGGCACATCCGAACTGGGACATGGGTCAGCGGATCACGATCGACTCGGCGTCTATGTTCAACAAAGCTCTGGAAGTCATTGAGGCGAAAGAGTTCTTCGGCTTCGCGCCGGAGCAGATCGAAGTCCTCGTCCATCCGCAGAGCATCGTCCATTCGCTGGTCGGGTTCCACGATGGCGGGCTGATGGCGCATATGGGCGTGCCCGACATGCGCCATGCGATCGGCTATGCGCTCAACTGGCCCGCGCGAAAACCTCTGCCGGTCGAGAAGCTCGACTTGGCGAAGATCGGACAGCTCGATTTCCGCACCCCGGATCTGGAGCGGTTCCCCGCGCTGCGGCTGGCGCACGAGGTGATGGAAACGGGCGGTCTGGCGGGCACCGTGTTCAACGCCGCCAAGGAAGTCGCGCTCGATCTGTTCATCGCGGGCCGGATCGGATTTCTCGACATGGCCACGCTGGTCGAGAGAGTTCTGGGCGAGATGTCGCGGGACCAGGGTCTTGGAATCGCCGCAAAAGACCTCGATATGGTTCTGAGCTGCGACGCCGAAGCGCGGGCGCGCGCGATGGCGATTTGTGAACACGGAAGGATCTGAGTTTTGGACCTGCTGCCCCAATTCGGCAATCTGCTCTATACGGTTGTGGCCTTCGTCGTCGCGCTCTCGATCATCGTCGCGGTGCATGAATACGGCCATTACATCATCGGGCGGATTTCCGGGATCAAGGCGGAGGTCTTCTCGCTCGGCTTCGGGCCGAAGCTGATCAGCCGCGTCGACAAGCATGGCACGCGCTGGCAGATCGCCGCCGTGCCGCTTGGCGGCTACGTCAAGTTTCTGGGCGATGCGAATGCGGCCTCTGCCGGGGTCGATTCCGAGGAAATGGCCCATCTGAGCCCCGAGGAACGCCGCCACACGATGCATGGCGCGCCGCTTTGGGCACGCGCGGCCACCGTGGCGGCCGGGCCGGTCTTCAACTTCATCCTGTCGATCTGCGTGATCGCGGGGCTGAGCCTCTGGACGGGGCAGGCCACCGAGACGCCCGCGATCCAGACTGTCGTGGCGCTGCCCGGCGGGTCGGGCGATCTGCAGAAGGGCGATGTGATCGACGCGGTGGCGGGCAAACCCACGCCGGATTATCAGGCGCTCTCTGATGTGGTCGATCAACTGCCCGCAGGGCCGACGCTCGATTACACCGTGACCCGCGACGGAAGCAAAACCGACGCGACGGGGCCGCAGCTCTTCCCGGCGCGGTTTGCCGGGGTTCAGCCGGGCTCTGCCGCCTATGATGCCGGGCTGCGCGCGGGCGATGTGATCACCGCGATCGACGGCAAGCCGGTCTATCGCTTCGTCGATCTGCAGGACGCGGTGAAGGCGGGCGAGGGCAAGGCGGTCTCGCTCGATATCTGGCGGCCTGCGGGCGATGGCGGCGAGACCTTCTCCGTGACGTTGGCGCCGCGCCGGACCGATCTGCCGGTGGGCGACGGGCAGTTCGAGACGCGGTTCCTGATCGGGGCGACGGGCTCGTTCATGTTCGAGCCGGTGACGCAATCGGTCGGTCCGGTCGATGCGCTGGTGGGCGGTGCAAGACAGACATGGGGCATCATCACGCAATCGGTCTCGGGCATTCAGGCGATGATCGCGCAGCGGATTTCCAGCTGTAACCTGACCGGCGCGCTGCGCATTGCCGAGACCTCGGCGGCGGCGGCGAAATCGGGTGTGCTCGATTTCATCTGGTTCATTGCGGTTCTGTCGACGGCGGTGGGCTTCCTGAACCTCTTCCCGATTCCGGTGCTCGATGGCGGGCATCTGATGTTCCACCTTTACGAGGCGATCACGGGCAAGCCGCCCTCCGATCAGCTGATGAACGTCTTCATGTCGATCGGGCTGGCGCTGGTACTGACGCTGATGGTCTTCGGGCTCTGGAACGATCTGACCTGCTGAGCGGGCCCGTGACGGCGGTGGCGGCCCAGATTTCGCCACAATTGCCTCGCAATGCGGTCACGAAGACAGGGTAGGGAACTCTTAGCGCAAATCGCGCGAAGGAGACCGCTCATGTCCGAGATCATCGCGCATCACTATCGCGAACTTCGCCCGTTGGTGGAAATCGTCGGGGACCGGCTGCTGTTCATCGCGGCGGTTCTGGTCGCGCTGTTCGGCGCGGCGCTGATCGGTATTCAATTGATCGACATTCTCGGCGGCGACGCTTCCAGCTTCCAGCGCATCTGAGCCGGACCGAAAAGGGCACGAAACGCCCGCAAAATCCCTTCATCTTCGATCCCGGGGCTGCCTTCGCGGCCCTTTCTTTCGTGGCAAGATGATCGCGCTCCACAAAATCTCGGGTCTGAGCCCCCATCCCAGCTTTGACATCGCTTACGCCCTTCGGTACGACCCTTATCAAAGGGAAAAAGTGAACTTCCGGCGGGAGAGGGCGATGTCTATGAGCGTGCAAACTATGCTGAGACTCTGTGCGACGCGAAAGGCACTGCGGGCCAGCGTAGTATTTCCAGCAGTTGCAATGAGTTGCCTTGCGGTTCCCGTGATCGCTCAGGCGCAGCAATACAGTTTCTCGCAGGTGGTGATCACCGGTAACGAGCGCGTCGACGCGGCGACGATTCTGTCCTTCGCCAGAATCGCCCGCAATCAGCCCGTGACCGACGCCGATCTCAATGCCGCTTACCAGCGCCTGACGAATTCCGGCCTGTTTGAAAACGTTGCAATCACGCCGCAGGGCAACACGCTCAAGATCGCCGTGACCGAATATCCGACGATCAGCGTGATCAATTTCGAAGGCAACAAGATCATCAAGGACGAGCAGCTCGCCACGATCATTCAGGCGAAGCCGAACCGCGTCTACAACCCGGCCCAGATCGAAGCCGACGCCCAGCGTCTGGCGCGCGCCTATTCCGAGGATGGTCGCATGGCCGCCCGTGTGGTGCCGAAGGTCATCCGCCGCGACAATAACCGCGTCGACGTCGCCTTCGAGATCAAGGAAGGCAAGGTCACCTCGATCGAGCGCGTGACCTTCACCGGCAACCGCTCCTATTCGGACCGTCGCCTGCGTCAGGTGCTCGAGACGAAGCAGGCGGGGATCTTCCGCACCTTCGTGAAGAACGACACCTTCAACGCGAACCGGATCCCGGTGGATCGCCAGAAGCTGATCGATTTCTACCAGGCGCGTGGCTACAAGAACGTTCAGGTCACGGGTGTGTCCTCGCAGATGTCGCGCCAGCGCGATGCGTTCTTCATGACCTTCAACATCATCGAAGGGCAGAAATACCACTTCAATTCGATCGACACGAGTTCCGAGATCGACGGGGTCGCGCCTGACGAGTTCGCGCCGCTTACCAAGATCCGTCAGGGTCAGACCTTCTCGCCGAAAGCGATCGAGCTGGCCGTGACCCGGATGGAGCAGCTTGCGATCAAGAAGGGCATCCAATTCGCCCGCGTCGAGCCGCGCATCACCGACGACCCGCGCACGCAGTCGGTCAATGTCGATTTCGTGCTGATCCGTGGCCCGCGCGTCTTCGTGCAGCGCATCGACATCGAGGGCAACACCGCGACGCTCGACCGGGTGGTTCGGCGCGAGTTCCGGACGGTTGAAGGCGACCCCTACAACCCGCGCGAGATTTCGAACGCTGCCGACCGCATCCGCGGCACCGGCTACTTCAAGTCGGTCGACGTGAACACGAAGCCGGGCTCGAGCTCCGATCAGGTCGTGGTGGACGTGAATGTCGAAGAGCAGCCCACCGGCTCGCTTGGTTTCGGCGCCTCCTATTCGAATTCGGACGGGATCGGTTTCAACGCCTCGTTGGAAGAGAAGAACTTCCTCGGTCGCGGGCAGTATCTCGGCGTGTCGATCGGCACGACCAAGGACAATAACAGCTCCAGCTTCCGGTTCATCGAGCCGGCGTTCCTCGGACGTGACGTGGCGCTGAAGTTCTCGGCCGCCTATGCGACCTCGAGCTCGGCGTCGAACACCGCTTACGACACGCGCCGCATCAGCGTCGAGCCGGCACTGGAATTCCCGGTCTCCGAGCGCGGCCGTCTGCAGGTGAGCTACAAGATCGGCGAAGACACGTTGAACAACGTGCCGAGCGACTCCTCGGCAATCCTGCTGAACGAAGAAGCCGACAAGGGCACGCAGCGTTACAGCGGCCCGGGTCTGCGCTACAGCTATGATACCGCGCGCGAACAGATCGACCCGCGCTTCACCTGGCGGTTCAACGTCGATCAGCAGTTCTGGGGCGTCGGCGGCGACGTGAAAGGCGGCCAGACCACCGCGAAGATCGTCGGCGAGCGCAAGATCTTCAACGAGGAAGCGACGTTGCGCGCCTCGCTCGAAGGCGGCGCGGTCGATGCCACGGACGGTTCGACGATCCTGCAACGCTTCTCGGGCAGCCAGATCCGCGGCTTCGAGAGCTACGGCATCGGTCCGCGTGACCTCAATGCGGGCAATACCGACGCGCTCGGCGGCAATTACTACTGGGTCGGCAAGGTCGAAGCGGAATTCCCGATCGGTCTGCCCGAGGAATACGGCATCACCGGCGGCGTGTTCTGGGACGTGGGCTCGGTCTGGGGTCTGGACGACACGACCGGGACCGGCGGCAACGAAGTCGACGACTCGATGCATGTCCGCTCGGCGGTCGGTGTCTCGATCTTCTGGAAATCCGCGATCGGTCCGCTGCGTCTGAACTTCTCGCGGGCGATCAAGAAAGAAAGCTACGACAAGACCCAGAACTTCGATCTGTCGCTTTCCACGCAGTTCTAAGGGCGCGCGATGCGTCTGAGCAGCGTCACCGCTTCCTTCATTGCAGCCGCGCTGGCCTTCGGGCCCGGCGCGGCTGTCGCGCAATCGGCGGTGCAGACGCCCCACACGCAGGCGCCCGCAGCCGGGCCGCGCGTCCAGCAAAGCGCGGTCCTCACCCTCGATTGGGAGCGGCTCTACGACAACTCGCTGTGGGGCAAGCGGGTGCAATCCGAGATCGAGTCCGCGTCGAGCGCGCTGCGCAAGGAAAACGACCGGATCGCCAGTCAGCTCGAGGCGGAAGAGCGCAAGCTCACCGAGGAGCGGCTGACGATGCCCTCGGATCAGTTCCAGCAAGCCGCCGATGCCTTCGACACGCGGGCGACCGATATTCGCAAGGCCCAGAAGGCCAAGGCCGATGCGATCCAGCGCCAGTTGAATCAGGAGCACCAGACTTTCGTGCAGACCGTGGTGCCGCTGCTCGACGAGGTGCTGAAGGCGCGCGGCGCAGTCGTGGTGCTCGATTCCCGCGCGATCATTCGCGGGCTCGCGCAGGCCGATGTGACGGCCGAACTCGGCGCGCGCGTCGATAAGGAGATCGGGGACGGGGCCGGGCGCGTGACGCCCTTGGTTCCGCCGACGTCGAACGGGAACTCGGCGGATGCGGCTCAAGGCGCGCCCGCGACGCCGGACCAGCCTGGTTCGAACCAGCCCGCTTCGGGCCAATCGTCAAGCGGCGCAGGCGCGGATCAAAGCGGCGAGGCGGGTGTCTTTGTCGACAGCAGCCCCAACTCCGCAGGCAAATCGGGCGGCAATTCTACGCTCGACGGGGCGACCCGCGACGCGCCGGGACTACCGCTCGGTCTGCCGGTCGAAGATAACAATCAGGTTGCGCCGACCGACACCGCGCCAGCGCAATAGCAGGCGCGCGCTGCTTGCCAAGCGGGGCCGCGATTGCTAGCAACAATCCAAAAGCGATGATCGCGTGATGCGGCAAATTGATACCGCCGCAGGCGCAGTGCGCCCAAGAACGAGGACAGCTCATGACCGAACCCGCCCCCTATACCGAAGCCGATCTGTCGCTCATCAAGCGCATCATTCCGCATCGGTATCCGTTCCTGTTGATCGACAAGGTGCGCGACATCGTCCCGAACAAGGGCGCGGTCGGCATCAAGAACGTCACCGCGAACGAGCCGCATTTCCAGGGCCACTTCCCGGAAGAGCCGATCATGCCCGGCGTCACCATCGTCGAGGCGATGGCGCAGACCTCTGCCGTGGTGGTGGGGATTTCGCTCGACGTGATCGACAAGCCGCTGCTGACCTATTTCATGGGCATCGACAAGTGCAAGTTCCGCCGCAAGGTGGTGCCGGGCGACGTGCTCGAACTGCATGTCACCGTGAAGCGCGGCGGCGGCAAGATCTGGAAATTCGAAGGCCGGGGCACGGTGAATGGTGAGCTGGCCGCCGAAGCCGAGTTCACCGCCATGATGGACCTTCAGGGCTGAATGCATGAGCATTGACCCAAGTGCGCAGATTCACGCCTCCGCGGTGATCGAACCCGGCGCGGTAATCGGTCCGGACTGCCGGATCGGCCCGTTCTGCGTGGTCGGTCCCGAGGTCGTGCTGGGCCGGGGCGTCAGCCTGCAAAGCCATGTCGTGCTTCAGGGCGCGACGGAGATCGGCGACGAGACGCAGATCTTTCCCTTCGCCTCACTGGGGCAGATCCCGCAGGATCTCAAATTCAAGGGCGAGAAGACGCGGCTCAAGATCGGCAAGCGCAACCGCATCCGCGAATACGTCACGATGAACACCGGGACGGATGGCGGCGGCGGGCTCACTCAGGTGGGTGATGACGGGCTGTTCATGTCGTCCTGCCATGTCGGGCATGACTGCAAGATCGGCGACCGTGTGATCCTTGTGAATTCCGTGGCGCTCGCGGGGCATTGTCAGCTCGAGGATGACGTCATCGTCGGCGGTCTGTCGGGCGTGCACCAGTTCGTCCGGATCGGGCGCGGCGCGATCATCGGTGCGCTGTCGATGGTGACGGCGGATGTGATCCCGCATGCCTTGGTGGCAGGACCGCGCGCGGGGCTCGAAGGGTTGAACCTCGTGGGGCTGAAGCGTCGTGGCACGCCGCGCGAGGAAATCACGTCGCTGCGTAAAACCGTCGAGGCGCTCGGTCAGGGCAGCTTCCGCGAAAGCGCGCGAACCCTCTCGGAAGAGGGCGTCGAGGGCGAATTGGCGCGCGAAGTGCTCGATTTCATCCTCGGTCCGTCCGACCGCAGCTTCCTGACGCCCGGCAAATGAGCGGGGGCACGCATACCGCGCTGATCGCCGGGGCTGGCCGTCTGCCCGCGATCCTTACCGAGGCCGCGCCGGATATTCTGGTCTGCGAAATGATCGGCGCACCTTGCGATCTGGACGGCGAGCATCTGCGCTTCCGGATCGAGCGGCTGGTGCCGTTTCTCGACGAATTGGCTGATCGCGGGATCGAGCGGGTGGTGTTCGCAGGCGCGATGCAGCGTCCGGCAATCGATCCCGAGCAGTTCGATCCCCGCTCGGCGCAGCTGGTGCCGCGGCTCGCGATGGCGATGCAGGCAGGCGACGATGCGACGCTGCGCGCGGTGATCGAAGTCTTCGAGGAGTTCGATCTAGAGGTCGTGGGCGCGCATGAGATCGCGCCCGCGCTGCTGCCCGAGGCGGGCGTACTGTGCGGCAAGCCGTCCGTCGTGGACGAAGAAGACGCCGAGCGTGGGGCCGAAATCGTGGCCGCGCTTGGGGCGTCGGATATCGGTCAGGGCGCAGTGGTCGGGCGCGGGCTTTGCCTTGCGGTCGAGACCCTGCCGGGTACCGATGCGATGCTGGATTTCGTGCGTCACCACAAAGGCTTGCGCGGCGATCTTAAAGCGGTGAAAGGGGTCTTCTACAAGGCGCCGAAACCCGATCAGGACCGTCGCGCCGATCTGCCTGCGATTGGCGTCGAGACGGTGAAGAACGCCGCCGCGGCTGGCCTGTCCGGCATCGCTTTCGAGGCGGGCGGCGTGATGCTTCTCGATCGCGATGCGGTCATCGAGGCCGCCGAGGCTGCGGGTCTCTTTCTCTGGGCGCGAGCGTCATGAGGCTCTACGTCATCGCGGGCGAGGCATCGGGCGACAAGCTCGGCGGCGCCCTGATGGCGGGGATCAACGGGCTTGCGCCGGGCGTGGACTGGTCCGGCATCGGCGGCGAGGAGATGGGCGCGCAGGGCCTGACCAGCCTGTTCCCGATGGAAGAGCTTTCGGTCATGGGCCTGATGGAGGTCCTGCCGAAATACCGCCATCTGAAGCGCCGCATCGCCGAGACGGCGGATCACGTGATCGAAAGCGGCGCCGAGGCGCTGATCACCATCGACAGCCCCGATTTCTGCCTGCGCGTTGCGCGGCTGGTGAAGGAAAAGCGCCCTGATCTCAAGGTGATCCACTATGTCGCGCCGTCGGTTTGGGCGTGGCGTCCGGGGCGCGCGGCGAAGATGGCGCAGGTCGTCGATCATGTGCTTGCGCTGCTGCCTTTCGAGCCGCCCTATATGGAAGCCGCCGGGATGAGCTGTGATTTCGTGGGCCATCCGGTCGTGGCCGAGCCGCGCGCGACCGGGGCAGATGCCGCAGCCTTCCGCGAGACCCATATGATCGGCGAGGAACAACCGCTCGCGCTGTGTCTGCCGGGATCGCGGCGCGGCGAGGTCAAGCGGCTCGGGGCGCGGTTCGACGAAGCGCTGATGCAGCTGCGCGACCGTGAGCCGGGGCTGCGCGTCGTGCTGCCCACCGTGCGGGGCGTCGCGCCGATGGTGCGCGAGATGACGGCGCGCTGGCCGGTCGCCCCGATCGTGGTCGAGAATGCCGATGACAAGCGCGCGGCCTTTGCCGCCGCCGATATCGCGCTGGCGGCCTCGGGCACGGTCAGCCTGGAACTGGCTGCGAACCGGGTGCCGATGGTGATCGCCTATGACGCGAATTTCCTGACTTGGCACGTGATCTCGCGGATGCTCAAGATCGATACGGTGACGCTGGTCAATCTGGTCTCCGATACCCGGGTAATCCCGGAATTCCTCGGCCCCGACTGCAAACCGCGTGACATTTCGGCGAAGATGCTGGAATTGCTGGAAGAAGACGCGACCCGCGACGAGCAGATGGCCGCGATGGAAGAAGTGATGCGCCGTTTGGGCGAGGGCGGCGAGCCGCCCGGCCTGCGCGCGGCGCGTTCGGTGCTGGAGTTTCTCGGGAGGGCGTGATGCGCGTCTTTTTGACTGTTTTTCTGACAATCTGGGCCGGGGCCGCCTTGGCCGAGACCGATCCCGCGCAGCTTTTCGCGCAATCCTGCGGGCGCTGTCATCGCGATGCAGAGCGGATGGTCGCAAAGATCGACTGGTCTGCAGATATACAAACGCCCGAGGCGCGGCGCGACTGGTTCGACGATTTCATGGTGCGTCACCATTCGCCCGATCCAGACAGCCGCGCGGCGATCGCCGAATGGCTGGCAGGGATCGCCTCGTAAGACGACCCCTGCCGAGGGGCCTTAGCCCAGAACCGATTTCACGGCGTCGGCGGTGACTTCGACGATCTTGTCGGCCTCCGCCTCGGTGAGGCACAGCGGCGGGGCAAGGCCGAGGATGTCGCCCTGCGGCATCGCGCGCCCGATCACGCCACGCTCGACCATCGCGCCTGCGATCTTCGCGCCGATCTTGTCGGAGGCGTCGAAGAAGCTGCGATTGTCGCGATCGGCCATGAATTCCACCGCGCAGAGCATCCCTTCGCCGCGGATATCGCCGACATTCGCGTGCTCGCCGATGGCGGCGCGCATCTGGTCATTGAGGTATTTGCCGACTTTGCCCGCATTCTCGACGAGGCCGAGCTTGTCGATCAGCTCGAGGTTCGCGACACCGGCCGCAGCCCCGATCGGGTGCGCCGAGTAGGTCCAGCCGTGGCCGATCGGGCCGTTCTCGTCGGTGCCTTGCTCGAGCACTTTCCACATCTTGTCGCTCACGATGGTGCCCGAGAGCGGCGCATAGGCCGAGGTCAGGCCTTTCGCGATGGTGATCAGGTCGGGCTTCATGCCGTAGTGATCCGAGCCGAACATGCTCCCCAGACGCCCGAAGCCGGTCACGACCTCATCGGCGATCAGCAGGATGTCGTATTTGTTCAGCACCTTCTGGATCGCTTCCCAATAGCCCGCGGGCGGGGGCACGATGCCGCCGGTGCCCAGAACCGGCTCGCCGATGAAGGCGGCGATGGTGTCGGGGCCTTCGCGTTCGATCAGCTGCTCCAGCTCGGACGCGCAATAGGCGGTGAAGGCCTCTTCCGACATCGCCTCATCGGGGCGGCGGAAGTAATAGGGCGCCTCGGTGTGGATCACCTGGCTCAGCGGCAGATCGAACTTCTTGTGGAACAGCTCCAGACCCGTCAGCGAGCCGGTCATCAGGCCCGAGCCGTGATAGCCGCGCCAGCGCGAGATGATCTTCTTCTTCTCGGGGCGGTTCAGGATGTTGTTGTAATACCAGACCAGCTTGATGTTGGTCTCGTTCGCATCCGAGCCCGACAGACCGAAATAGACCTTCGACATGTGATCGGGCGCACGGTCAAGGACCATATGCGCCAGCGTGATCGAAGCCTCGGTGCCGTGGCCGACATAGGCGTGGTAATAGGCCAGCTCCTTCGCTTGTTCGGCGATGGCCTCGGAGATTTCGGTGCGCCCGTAGCCCACGTTCACGCAGTAAAGGCCCGCAAAGGCGTCGAGCAGCTTGTTGCCGTCGCGATCCTCGATGAACACGCCCTTGCCGCCGGTGACGATGCGGTTGGGGGACTCGCCGCGCGCGTGCTGGGCGAGATGCGTCGAGGGGTGGAAGAAGCTTTCGCGATCCCACTTGTCGAGTTGGTCATTGGTCAGCAATTTTCTCTCCTTCTTCTTGTCTTGGGCGTCCGGGCGGGCGGGGGAGTTAACCCCAGTCGCGACAGACGTATTTGATTTCCATGAACTCTTCCATTCCGCGACGCGAGCCTTCGCGGCCCAAGCCCGATTGCTTCATGCCGCCGAACGGGATCGGCGCGCCGGTGACCTTGGTGCGGTTGACCGCGACCATGCCGAATTGCAGCGCGCGGGTGGCGCGGTAGATGCGTTTCGGGTTCTGGCTGTGGACGTAGGCGACGAGGCCGTATTCGGTGGCGTTGGCTTTGGCGAAGACCTCTTCTTCCGTGTCGAAGACGGTGATCGGAGCGACCGGGCCGAAGGTCTCCTCCTGCATGATCTTGGCATTGTCGGGCACGTCGGTCAGCACGGTCGGTGCAAAGAACAGCGGGCCGCGGTCTAGCCGCTTGCCGCCGCAGGCGAGTTTCGCGCCCTTGGCCAGTGCGTCGGCCACGTGCTCTTCCTGCTTGGCCACCGCCTTTTCGTTCATCAGCGGGCCGATATCGGGGTCCTCCATGCCGATGCCCACGCTGAGCGCCTGCGTGGCCTCGGTGAAGCGGCGGCAGAACTCGTCATAGACGGGACGCTCGACATAGATCCGGTTCGCGCCGAGGCAGTCTTGGCCCGAGGTCGCGAATTTCGCCTTGATCACCTCTTCCACGGCCTGATCCAGATCGGCGCCCTTGAAGACGATCACCGGGGCGTGGCCGCCCAGTTCGAGGACCAGCCGCTTCACGGTCTGAGCCGATTGGCGATAGAGCAGACGGCCCACTTCGGTGGAGCCGGTGAAGGAGAGCGCGCGCACGCGGGTGTCGTCGCACCACGGCTCGACGATTTCCGGGGCGTGGCCGGTCAGAACGTTGAACACGCCTGCGGGCAGACCCGCGCGTTCGGCCAGTTCCGCCAGCGCCAGCGCCGAGTAGGGCGTCTCGTGCGAGGGGTGCGCGACCACGGTGCAGCCAGCCGCGATGGCGGCGGCGGCCTTGCGGGTCAGCATCGCGGCGGGGAAGTTCCACGGCGTGACGAGGCCCACGACGCCCACGGGTTCGAGCCACAGCTCCACCTCGGCGTCATGCAGATGCGAGGTGACGCCCTCGATATTCGGGCGCTTGGCCTCTTCGGCATAGTATTCGATGAAGCTCGCCGCATAGTCGATCTCGCCCAGAGCTTCGCTCAGCGGCTTGCCCTGTTCGAGCACCATGATCCGCGCCAGATCGTCCTTCGCCTCGATGATCAGGTCGAACCAGCGGCGCAGAATGGCGGAGCGTTCCTGCGGCAGAGTCATCGACCAGTCGAGAAAGGCGGCTTGGGCGGCATCGACCGCCGCGCGCGACTGGCTGCGGTTGAGCGCGGTGATATCGCCCAGACGTTCGGCGTTGGCGGGGTTGGTGACGGGAATGACCTCGCCCGTCTCGCCCGCGATCCAGCGACCGTTCACATAGGAAAAGCTGCGCAGCAGGCGCTTGTCGGCGATATCGGGGCGGGCGGAAATGGCGGTATCGAGCATGAGAGACCTCCTTGGTTGAGATCACTCTGCGCCCGATTTCACAGGGTAATAGTCCGAATGGACTGCGCGCACCCCGGATTTGGGCTGAAATAGCGCCGTCCGTCAGTCCATTTGGTCTGCGAAGAGGTCGAAGGGGGGCATGGCGGCGTTCTTCACCTCTTTCGTGACGATATAGGTGAAGTAGCGCGCGATGCCGATCCGCGCGTCCAGCATCGAGTCGATGAGCCGCTGATAGGCGTCGATGTCGCGGGTCACGATCTGCATCAGATAGTCGAAGCCGCCGCCCAAAGCCCAGCAGCCCACGACCTCGGGGTGCTGGTCCAGCGAGCGCTCGAAGGTCTGGAAGCTGGCAGCGGTGTGGTCGGCCAGTTCGGCGGCGACGAACAGCGTCACATGCGGCCCGAGCTTCTTGAGGTTGAAGGTCGCGCGATAGCCCGCGATCAGGCCCGCTTTCTCCAGCTTTTTCAGCCGGTCCCAGGCGGGCGTGGGCGAGAGGTTGATCTTCTCGGCCAGCGCCGCCTTGGTGATGCGGCCCTCGCGCGCCAGCACGCGCAGAATTTCGATATCGCGGGGGTCGAGCTTGATCATGGCGCCACGCTACACCGGGTTAACGCCCTGCGCATCCCCGATTTTTCGGGTCCGGTGCAGCACTGCTCATTCGGCTGGTTCACGTTGCTTGGATTGCGGCGCGCGGAAGCGCTCCTTGGCCGAACCGTAGGGCTCCACCGTCCGGCGCTTGCGGCGCAGCCCGTCGGCATCGCCCCGGCGCAGGCGCAGGAAATAGAGCGCCGAGAGCGGCCCCGTCGCGCCCGCAATCGCAAAGCCCCAGAGGAAGGCGTGGATCGGGATCATCTCGGCCCCTGTCGTGGTCGCCGCCGAGCCTGCGGTCAGTTCCAGCACCACGCCCGCCAGCGCGATGCCGAGCGCGAGCGAGACCTGACGGCTCATCGCGGTGAAGGCGGTGGCGGGGCTCATCTCGCGCGTATCGAGATCGGCGAACCCGATGGAGTTGATCGCCGTGAAGACGACCGATTGCGCCGCGCCGCCGATCAGCAGAAGCGGGATCAGCTGCCAGTCATGGATGCTCGTCACGGTGAGGAAGCCGAAGATCGTGGCCCCCCGGATCACCGCCGCCCAGATCATCACCCATTTGAAGCCGAAACGGTCGAGGATGCGCGGCACGAAGGTTCGCAGGCTGACCGCGCCCACTGCGTTCAGACCCGTCAACGCGCCCGAGACCATCACCGAGGCCCCGAGGCCGAGCTGGAAGAACAGCGGCAGCAGCAGTGAGATCGCCCCGTTCGACAGCCGGAAGATCAGCCCGCCGGTGATCGAGACATCGAAGGTACGGTGCCGGAACAGCCGCAGTTCGAGAAGTGGCTCCTCCGTGTTGCGCGCGCGTAGCCAGTAGAGCACCAAAAGCGCCAGACCCGCAACGCTAAGGCCCGCGGCGGCCTGCCATGGCAGGATATGCTCGCCCAGCGCGGAGAAGCCAGTCATCACCGCCGCCAGCCCCACGGCAGACAGCAGGAAGCCCGGGAAGTCGAACGGTTTCGGCTCGGGAGGGCCGTCGGCGGGCATGTGGCGCAGCGTCAGCCAGATCGCCAGCGCGCCGAGCGGCAAGTTCATCAGGAAGATCGAGCGCCAGCCGAGAAAGGTCGTCACTGTCGCGCCCACGAAGGGGCCCAGCGCCGGCCCGATCAGCGCGGGCAGGGTGACATAGACCATCGCGCGGGTCATCTCCTCCTTGGAGGTGTGGCGCAGCACGATCAGCCGGCCCACCGGGCTCATCATGGCCGCCCCGATGCCCTGCAGTGCGCGGGCCAGCACCAGCCCGGGCAGGCTCGTCTGGATGGCGCAGAGAAGCGAGGCCACGAGAAACACGCCCATCGCCGCGAGGAAGGTCCGCCGCGCCCCGATCCGGTCCGCGATCCAGCCCGAGATCGGCACGAAGGCCGCGAGCGCGATCAGATAGGTCGCCATCGCCATCTTGAGCGACAGCACCGGCACCGACAGGTCCCGCGCGATCACCGGGATCGCGGTCGCCAGAACGGTCGCGTCGATCAGCTCCATCAGGAGCGACAGCGCCACCGTCAGCGGAATGATATTGTCTCGAAGCCTGCTCAACATGACCGGGCATAGCTAGCACGCGGGCGCACGGAGTCACCCCGCGGCCGCGCGCAGGCTTGCGTGCTCTATCGCGCAGGTAAGGCGGGCAAAGAAAAGCCCCGCCCGAGAGGGGCGGGGAGTTGGGAGTGAAGGGGCCTGCTTCCGGGCAAGAGAGACAGGAGAACCCGGAAGCAGGTCGGTCGGAAACCCGGGCAGGGAGGGGTGGAGAGAGAAAACCCGGTCTTTCCGTATGTCGTCGGGCATCGGCAGTGGACAGCGGTCCCCGGGGGTGGCGTGTCCCGGTTTGCCATCTCGCCTATGCCCTTGCGTCTCGAGATGTGCAGGGTGAACCGATGCAGCAATGCCTCAGTTCCGATATTTCATGCGCCTCCCGCCCATGTGAGATCGGCTCTTATTTGCGTGAAGAGTCGCGAAGGCGCGTTCTCTTGCGTCAGGTCAAACCGCTGTCATCGTTTTTGCGGTAAGTTCTGCGCGGAATCGCAACGCTAGGAGGCTGCGGGATGAAGGATATGGCCGGGGACAAAACGCCGCCGCGCAAGGGCGCAGGGAAAGCTGCGGGCAAGGCTGCCAAGGCCGACACGCCTCAGGCCGAGGAGCATAGCGCTGCACTGGCCTCGTTCGAGCGGCTCGACCGGTTGTCTCACGCGCTGATGGGCCGGGCCGAGGGCGGGCTGTCTCCGATTTCGCTCGGGCTCGCGTTTTCCGATTGGGCGACCCATCTTGCGCTCAGCCCCGGCAAGCAGGCCGAGTTGGGCTGGAAAGCGGGTCGCAAATGGATGCACCTGTTACGCGAGATGGCACCGCACCGGAGCGATGACGAGGGCGCGCAGCCGCTCGAGCCGCTGCCGCAGGACCGCCGCTTCTCTGCGCCCGATTGGCAGAAGTTTCCCTATTCCCTTTACGCGCAGAGTTTCCTCCACGCCCAGCAATGGTGGCACAACGCCACGACGGATGTGCGCGGGGTCGAGGCACGCCACGAGCAGATGATGCAGTTCTACGCGCGGCAATGGCTCGACATGGCGTCGCCCACGAATTTCATCGCGACCAATCCGCTGGTCCTTGCCCAGACGTTGAAAGAGGGCGGCGTGAACCTCATGCGCGGGGCGCGCTATTGGGGCGAGGATGCGTTCAAGGTGATGACCGGCGACACCAAGCCGGAGCCCACGTTGATCCCGGGAACCGACGTGGCGCTGACGCCGGGCAAGGTGGTGCTGCGCAACGATCTGATCGAGTTGCTGCAATACGAGCCCAGCACGCCGAAGGTCCATTCGGTCCCGCTGCTGATCGTCCCGGCATGGATCATGAAATATTACATCCTCGATCTGGAGGAGACGAATTCGCTGATCCGCTGGCTCGTGGGGCAGGGTTTCACCGTCTTCGCGATCTCTTGGAAGAACCCCGATGAGGGCGACCGCGATCTGGGCTTCGACGATTACCGCGAAGAGGGCGTGATGACGGCGCTCGATGCGGTCTGCGAGATCACCGGGGCGGAGAAGGTTCACGGGCTGGGCTATTGCCTTGGCGGCACGCTTCTGTCGGTCGCGGCGGCGGCGATGGCGCGCGATGGCGATGAACGGCTGGCCTCGCTGACGATGCTGGCGGCGCAGGTCGATTTCACCGAGGCCGGGGAATTGAGCCTGTTCACCAATGAAGACCAGCTCAGCCTGATCGAAGACATGATGTGGGAGGAGGGCTATCTCGACAAGACCGCGATGGCGGGCACTTTCACCATGCTCAAATCGAAGGACCTGATCTGGTCGCAGGCTGTTCATACCTATCTGATGGGCGAGCGCGAGACGGATGGCGCGATGGCCTCGTGGAGCCACGACGCGACGCGGATGCCCTACAAGATGCACTCGCAATATCTGCGCCGTCTGTTCCTCGACAACGATCTGGCCGAGGGGCGGATGGACACGCGCGGCGCGCCGGTCTTCCTGCAGGACATCGAGACGCCGGTCTTCGCCGTCGCGACCCAGACCGATCACATCGCGCCCTGGCATTCGGTCTTCAAGCTGACATGGTCGCTGCCGGGCGCCGTCACCTTCGCGCTGGTCTCGGGCGGGCACAATACCGGGATCGTGCGCCCGCCGGGTGCGCCGCGGGCGAGCTACCGCTTGATGGAGCATCGCCCCGGCATGTTGCACCCCTCCGCATCGGACTGGGCTGCGGAATGTGCGCCGCGCGAAGGGTCATGGTGGGAGCCTTGGGCGAAATGGCTGCGCAAGACGGGCGACGGGCAGGAGATCGCGCCGCCGCCCATGGGCAAGGGGCGCAAGTATCGCCCGCTCTGCGACGCGCCGGGGTCCTATGTGCTGACCCGCTAGGGCTGCTCGACCTCGGGCAGCATTGCGCGCAGCGTCTCGATCCGGTCGGCCTCGCCTGCGGGCTTGTCCCAGCGGATGCGCGAGATGCGCGGGAAACGCATCGCGACGCCGGATTTGTGCCGGGTGGAGCGGTTGAGCCCCTCGAAGGCGACCTCCACCACCAGATCGGGCGACAGGGACCGCACCGGGCCGAAGCGTTCCACGGTGTGATTGCGCACGAAACGGTCGAGGTTGCGCAGCTCCTCGTCGGTGAAGCCGGAATAGGCCTTGCCCACGGGCACGAGCCGGTCACCGTCCCAGACGCCGAAGGTGAAATCGGAATAGAAGCCCGAGCGTTTGCCATGCCCTCGTTGAGCGTAGAGGATCACCGCATCGATGATGCGCGGATCGCGTTTCCACTTGAACCACGGCCCCTTGGGGCGGCCCGCCATATAGGGCGTGTCGCGGCGTTTGAGCATTACGCCCTCGATGACCACTTCGGGCGGCGCTTCGCGTAGGGCGGCAAGGTCGTCCCACGTCTCGAAAGGCAGCAGCTTCGAGACGTCGAAGCGGTCGGGATTGAGGTCAGCAACAAACACCTCCAGCCGGGCGCGACGGTCGTCGAAGGGTAGGGGGCGCAGGTCTTCCTCGCCTTCGATCAGGATGTCGTAGAGCCGCAGCGCCGCCGGGTGCGAGGCCAGCAGCGCCTTACCGGGAGACTTCCGCCCCAGCCGCTTTTGCAGATCGCCGAAGGGCGCGACCCGATCGCCGCGCCGCACGATCAACTCGCCATCGAGCGCGCCCTCGAAGCCCATATGCGCGACGACATCGGGGAAAGCGCCGGAGATATCCTCGCCGGTGCGCGAATAGAGCCGCCGCTCGCCGCCCTCCGCCACGGCCTGCACCCGGATGCCGTCCCATTTCCACTCGGCGGCGAAGTCTCCCGGCGGCAGATCGGTCAGCGCGTCGAGATCGGTCGGCGTCGAGAGCATCACCGGCCGGAAGGGCGCAAAGCCCGCGCGCTCGGGTTTCTCGCCGCCGTCGATCCAGTCGAAGAGCGGCTGATAGGGCGGCGAAAGCCCGTGCCAGATTTCCTCGATCTCCTCCAGTTCCGGCGCGCCGACCGAGGCCAGCGCCACCCGCGCGAGCCGCGCCGAGACACCGACGCGCAGCCCGCCGGTCGCGAGTTTCAGCAGCGCATAGCGTTCCGAGGGCTCCAGCCGATCCAGCCAACCCGCGATCAGCGGCCCCACGCGGGTTTTCGGCGTGTCCTGCAGGGTCTCGACGATCTCGACCAGATCGACGTCCTGCGACGTGTTCTCCTGCGGCCAGATCAGCGCGATCGTCTCGGCCAGATCGCCGACATAGTCGTAGCTGAGCGCGAACAGCTCGGGATCGACCCGTTTGCCCACCATCGCGCGCAGGACCGCAGGCTGCGCGCGGCCCAGCTCCAGCTCTCCGGTCAGGGCCGCCAGAGCATAGCCGCGCTCGGGGTCAGGCGCGTGGCGCAGGTAGTCGGCCAGAACGTCGAGCTTGGCATTGCGCCCCGGCGTGAAGGCCAGCCGTTCGAGAAGGACCGCGAAGGCTTTCATTCCGGTTCCTCCTCGTAGCCCACGAGGTGCAGCGGCCGGGCGACGCGCCCCTCCAGTTCCGCCCAGCGCATCAGCGCCTCCTCGCGGCCATGGGTGATCCACAGCTCGGTCGGATCGACCTCGTGCACCGTGCGCGTCAGGTCGACCCAATCGATATGGTCCGAGATCACCAGCGGCAGTTCGACGCCGCGCTGGCGGGCGCGCGCCCGGATCTGCATCCAGCCCGAGGCGAAAGAGATCACCGGATCGGCGAAGCGCTGCACCCAAGGCGAGGAAAAGGCGGAGGGCGGCGCGATCACCAGCGCCTCGCGCAGCGCCCGCGCCTCGGCCTTGTCCATCGTGGCGGGGCGCAGATCGCCCAAGGGGATGCCCTGCTCGATGTGATAGTCGCAGAGTTTTTGCAGCGCTCCGTGGATGTAGATCGGCGCGTCATAGCCCGCCTCGCGCGCCAGCATGATGACCCGCTGCGCCTTGCCCAGTGCATAGGCACCCACCAGATGCGGGCGCTCGGGGGCTGCGCGCATCGAAGCCATCAGCTTGGCCATCTCGTCAGCCGGGTCGGGATGTTTGAACACCGGGAGCGCGAAGGTCGCCTCGGTAATGAACGTATCGCAGGGCACCGGCTCGAAGGGCGCGCAGGAGGGGTTCGAGACGCGCGCGTAATCGCCCGACGCCACGATCCGCTGCCCGCGATGCGTGATCGCGATCTGCGCCGAGCCCAGCACATGGCCAGCCGGATGAAAGCTGACATCCACGCCGCCTACGGAGAGCGGCCCCTCATAGGCTTGCCGCTGACCGGTGAATTCCTCGCCATAGCGGATCGCCATGATCTCCAGCGTCTGGCGCGTGGCCAGCACATGCCCGTGGCCTGCGCGCGCGTGATCGGCATGGCCATGCGTGATCAGCGCGCGCGCCACGGGGCGACTCGGGTCGATGTAGAAGTTGCCGCTAGGGCAGTAGAGCCCCTCGGGGCGCGGGATCAGAAGCGGCTCGGCCATCGGTCCTTCACTTAAGCTAATGCGTGAAATGCATACGCGGGCGCGCGTTCTCGGCCCAAATTTTCGGCATTTGCCCTGAGCCAAGCTTTTCGCGCTACGATTGTTCCAAATCAAACGCTGTGCGCCGCACCCATGCTACGCTCGCGCCATCCAGTCACAAGGGAGGCTGACATGGCACAGAAGAAATCCGCACCCGGTATGAACATGGCTGGCTGTATGCCAGTGCCGGATATGGGGTCGGTAAGCTCGGTGATGGCACCGCAGCTCAAGATGATGGAATCGATGATCGCGCAGAATATCGAGCTGCTCGAGTTTCTGAAAACCCGCTTCGAGCGCGATCAGGAGATGGTCACTCAGTTGGCGGAAACGCCCGATCCGATGCGCGCGATGAGCCTCTGGGGCGAATTCTGGCAGCGCACGGCCAGCGATTACACCGCCGAGATGACGAAGCTCGCGACCTCGATGACGGGGATTGCGGAACGCGCAGTGCGCTCGGCCACCGAAGAGGGCGAAGCGCTCGCCAAGGCGGTCGGAAAAAAGTGACGACTCGGGTCGGCAAGCACGGGGTAAGCCTCGGAGACGTGCCGGTCTGAGTGATCCGAAGACGCGATAGGCGCGGCAAGCTGGTGGGCTCGCTGCGCGCAGTGCTGTCTGCGGGCCTGTTCGGCGCTTACTTCTTGTAGATCCAGCCGCCGCCGAAGATGCGGCTGTCTTCGGGCGCGTAGAATACGCAGGCCTGTCCGGGGCTGACGCCTTCCTCCGGCACGACCAGTTCGACTTCCGCCTCGGTTTCCGAGATGGGCCGGATGATCGCTTCGCGCGGCGGGCGGGTCGAGCGGACCTTGACCTTCAGATGCCATTCCTTGCGCGAGGTGAAGGGCTCGTCGCCGAGCCAGTTGATCTCGCGCACAGGGATGGTGCGGGTGGAGAGCGCCTCTTTCGGGCCGACGACCACGTGGCGGGTGTCCGGATCGAGCTTCACGACATAGAGCGGGTCTTCGAGCCCGCCGATGCCAAGCCCGCGCCGCTGGCCGATCGTGTAATGGATCACACCGCGATGCTGGCCGAGCACATTGCCCTCCATATCGACGATATCGCCGGGATCGGCCGCGCCGGGGCGCAGCTTCTCGATGACGCTCGCGTAATTCCCGTTCGGCACGAAGCAGATATCCTGACTGTCGGGCTTGTCGGCCACCGCCAGCCCGTATTTCGCAGCCAGCTCCCGCGTCGCATCCTTCGAGGGTAGGTGGCCCAGCGGAAAACGCAGGTAATCGAGCTGCTCGGGCGTGGTCGAGAACAGGAAATAGCTCTGGTCGCGGTTCGCATCGGCTGCGCAATGCAGCTCGGGCCCGGCCGCACCGTCCTTGCGTTGGATGTAATGGCCCGTCGCCATGCAATCGGCATCGAGATCCTTCGCCGTCTCCAGCAGGTCCTTGAACTTCACGCGCTCGTTGCAGCGGATGCAGGGCACCGGCGTCGCGCCGCCAAGATAGGCGTCGGCGAATTCGTCGATCACCGCCTCGCGGAAGGTGTTCTCGTAATCGAGCACGTAATGCGGAAAGCCCATCTCCTCGGCCACGCGGCGCGCGTCGTGGATGTCCTGCCCGGCGCAGCATGCGCCTTTCTTGGCCAGCGCCGCGCCGTGGTCGTAAAGCTGCAGCGTCACGCCCACGACGTCATAGCCTTCCTCGGCCAGTTTGGCGGCCACGACCGAGCTATCGACGCCGCCCGACATGGCGACGACGACGCGGGTTTCCGCGGGCGGTTTGGCGAAACCGAGCGAATTGAGCGGCAGATCCTTGGGCATGATGAAGCGTCCTTTAACGAGACGTGCAGCAATATAGGAAAATGCGACCCACTCTCAACCCCGCGTTTCACGCAGTGTTAAGGGCCCGCGCGCCAGTGTGGCCGGCGTGAAGAGCTTGAAGGGGTGAGCCCATGTATCTCAAGAAAGTCGATGGTCCGCGCGCGGTGACCCTCGCCGACGGCACGATCCTGACGCGCGCGGATCTGCCCTCTCCGAAAACCCGACGATGGGTGGCGAGCCGGAAAGCGGTGATCGTGCAGGCGGTCGCGCATGGGTTGATCGCCCGCGACGAGGTTCTGGAGCGTTACGCGCTCTCTGACGAGGAATTGGATCTTTGGATCGAGGGTGTCGAAAGGCACGGGATTCAAGGTCTTAAAGTCACCGCGATCCAGAAATTAAAACAACTTTAGATTGCGACGTAACGGAATCGTGACAAGGTAACCCGGTGTTAACCATTTGGTGTAAGTCTCGACCCCGATCGAGGGATTAATGCGGAGAACCCAGGATGCGGATTTTATTGGTGGAAGACGACCCGACGACGTCGCGCAGTATCGAATTGATGCTGACGCACGCGAATCTCAACGTCTACTGCACCGATCTGGGGGAGGAAGGAATCGATCTCGCGAAGCTCTACGATTACGATTTGATCCTTCTCGACCTCAATCTTCCCGATATGAACGGGCACGAGGTGCTGCGGCAATTGCGTCTGTCGAAGATCGACACGCCGATCCTGATTCTCACCGGCGCGGACGACACCGAGAACAAGATCAAGGGCTTCGGCTTCGGCGCCGATGACTACATGACGAAGCCGTTTCATCGCGAGGAGCTGGTGGCGCGCATTCACGCGATCATCCGCCGCTCCAAAGGCCATGCCCAATCGATCATTCGCACCGGCAAGATCTCGGTCAATCTCGATGCGAAGACGGTCGAGGTCGATGGTAAGCCGGTGCATCTGACCGGCAAGGAATACCAGATGCTCGAACTGCTCAGCCTCCGGAAGGGCACGACCCTGACGAAGGAGATGTTTCTCAACCACCTCTATGGCGGCATGGACGAGCCCGAATTGAAGATCATCGACGTCTTCATCTGCAAACTGCGCAAGAAGCTCGCCGATGCCACCGAGGGCGAAAATTACATCGAAACCGTCTGGGGCCGCGGCTATGTGCTGCGCGATCCCGACCCGTCCGAGTTGGAGCGGCGCATCGCGATGGGTGCCTGACGTCTCGAAAGCCGATGATCTCCGTCGTCACGGCTCTTTACGCCCCCTCGGTGCTTGCCTAAACCAAGGTCAGCACGAGGGGGTCTTTTTATGTCCGAGCCAAGCCGCACCGAGATCGACGCGCTGAGCGAGGCCGAGGCCCGCGCCGAGCTGCCCGAGCTGATCGCGAAGATCGCGGCGGCCAATACTGCCTATCACACCCATGACGCGCCCGAGATTTCGGATGCGGAGTATGACGCGCTCAAGCAGCGGCTCGCGGCGATCGAGGCGAAATTCCCCGCGCTGAAATCAGACCAATCGCCCAGCGAACAGGTGGGCGGGCAACTGGCCGAAGGCTTCGGCAAGATCACCCATGCCGTCCGCATGATGAGCCTCGCCAACGCGTTCTCCGACGAGGACGTGACCGAATTCGACGAGAGCATCCGCAGCTTCCTCGGCCTGAAAACGGATGCCCCGCTCAACTACACGGCCGAGCCGAAGATCGACGGTCTGTCGCTGTCGATCCGCTACGAACACGGCAAGCTGATCCACGCGGCCACGCGCGGCGACGGCGCGGTTGGCGAAAACGTCACCGAAAACGCCCGCACCATCGACGACATTCCGACGTCGATCGCGGATGCGCCCGACGTGCTGGAAGTCCGCGGCGAGGTTTATATGAGCCATGCCGATTTCGAGGCGCTCAACACCCGCAACGAAGCCGCGGGCGAAAAGCGTTTTGCCAATCCGCGCAACGCCGCCGCCGGATCGCTCCGCCAGCTCGACCCGAAAGTTACCGCGTCGCGCCCGCTGAAATTCTTCGCCTATGCCTGGGGCGAGCTGTCCGCGCCACTGGCCGACACCCAGATCGACGCCATCGCGCGGCTGCAATCGCTCGGTTTCCAGACCAATCCGCTGACGGAACTCTGCGATGGTCCGGCCGATATGCTCGCCCATTACCGCGAGATCGAGGCCAGGCGCGCCACGCTCGGCTACGATATCGACGGCGTCGTTTACAAGGTGAACGACCTCGCGCTGCAGCGGCGTCTGGGCTTCCGCTCGACCACGCCGCGTTGGGCGATCGCGCATAAATTCCCCGCCGAGCTTGCCTGGACGCAGCTCGAAGGGATCGACATTCAGGTCGGTCGCACCGGGGCGCTCTCGCCGGTCGCGCGGCTGACGCCGGTGACCGTGGGCGGCGTCGTCGTCTCGAACGCTACGCTGCATAACGAGGATTACATCGCCGGGCGCGATTCCAAGGGCGCCGAGATCCGCGGCGGCAAGGATATCCGCATTGGCGACTGGGTGCAGGTCTATCGCGCGGGGGACGTGATCCCGAAGATCGCCGATGTGGACCTCACGCGTCGTCCCGACGATGCGGTGCCCTACGACTTTCCGACCCATTGCCCGCGCTGCGGATCCGAGGCGATCCGCGAAGAAGGCGATGCGGTGCGCCGCTGCACGGGCGGTCTGATCTGCCCCGCGCAAGCCGTGGAAAAGCTGAAACATTTCGTTTCCCGCGCGGCGTTCGACATCGAAGGGCTCGGCGCGAAACAGGTCGAGCAATTCTACGAGGATGGCTGGATCAAGGAGCCCGCCGACATCTTCACTCTGGAAGAGCGCTACGGGCAGGGCCTCCAGCAACTCAAGAACCGCGAGGGCTGGGGGGAGAAATCCGCGCGCAACCTCTTTGCCGCGATCGCCGAGAAACGCACGATCCCGCTGCAACGGCTGATCTTCGCGCTCGGAATTCGCCATGTCGGCGAGACCAGCGCCGGGATGCTCGCCACGCATTACGGCACCTGGAACGCGTTCGAGACCGCGATGACGCAGGCCGAGTGCGGGCAGGGCGCGGAATGGGACGATCTGATCTCGATCGACGGCGTCGGCGAGACGCTCGCAACATCCGTCGTGACGACGTTCCAGCAAGAGGCCGAGCGCGCCTCGATCGACCGTCTCACCGCGCATCTGAGTGTCGAGGAGGCCGAAAAGCCGAAATCCGACAGTCCGGTTTCGGGCCTCACCGTCGTTTTCACCGGCACGCTGGAGAAGATGACGCGAGCCGAGGCGAAGGCGCGCGCCGAGGCGCTTGGGGCCAAGGTCTCGGGCTCGGTCAGCGCCAAGACCGACCTGCTCGTCGCAGGGCCCGGCGCGGGCTCGAAAGCCAAGAAAGCGGCCGAGTTGAACATCCGCGTCATCGACGAGGATGAATGGATCGCGCTCGCGAGGGGCGCATGAGCACGCGGCCCGCAGAGCTTTTCGAGCTCTTCGCCGAGCTCGACAGTCTCGCGGGCGTCGGCCCGAAAACGGCCAAGCATTTCGAAGGGTTGGGGATCACCCGCCCGCGCGATGTGCTGTTCACCTTGCCCTATTCGGTGATCGACCGCCGCCCCGTCGCGACCGTGCAAGGCGTGCCAGCGGGCACCACCGTCACCGTCGAGGTGACCATCGGCGCCCATAGTCCCGCGCGCAAACAAGGCGCGCCGGATCGGGTTCTGTGCCATGACGCGCAGGGCGACATCACGCTGGTTTTCTTCCGCGCGCGCGGCGACTGGCTCGCGAAACAGATGCCCAACGGGGCGCGGCGGATCATTTCGGGCAAGCTCGAGAATTATGACGGGCAGGCGCAGATCGTGCATCCCGATTACATCCTGGCGCCCGAAAATGCGGGTGAGATGCCGCGGTTCGAGCCGGTCTATCCGCTCACCGCGGGCGTCACGCAAAAGCTGATGGCGAAGGCGGCGGAGGGGGCCTTGGCGCGCGCGCCCGACCTGCCGGAATGGATCGACGATGCGTTGAAACGCCGCGAGGGTTGGCCGGATTGGCAGGACGCGGTGAAAACAGCGCATCACCCTGAAAAGATTGACGATCTTTCGGCCACCGCGCCGGCGCGCGCGCGTCTCGCCTATGACGAGCTTTTCGCCCACCAGATGACGCTCGCGCTCGCGCGGCGTCAGTCGCGGCGCAAGAAGGGCCGGGTGACGCGTGGCACGGGCAAGCTCTCGGCGCAGGTGCTGGCGAGCCTGCCTTACAAGCCGACCGGCGCTCAGACCCGCGCGATTGCCGAGATCGCGGGTGATCTGGGCTCCGAGCGGCGGATGAACCGGCTGCTGCAGGGCGATGTCGGCGCGGGCAAGACGCTGGTCGCCTTCATGGCGCTGCTGACGGCGGTAGAGGCTGGCGGGCAGGGCGTGATGATGGCGCCCACGGAAATCCTCGCGCGCCAGCATCTCGAAGGTCTGGCGCCGCTGGCCGAGGCGGCGGGCGTCCGGTTGGAGATCCTGACCGGGCGCGACAAGGGGGCGGAGCGGGCGCGCAAGCTCGCCGATCTGGGCTCGGGTGCGATCGGCATCCTCGTCGGCACCCATGCGGTTTTTCAGAAAGACGTGGAATTTCAGGATTTGCGGCTTTCCGTGATCGACGAACAGCATCGCTTCGGCGTGGCGCAGCGGATGGAGCTGGGCGCCAAGGGGCAGGCGGTCGACGTGCTGGTGATGACCGCGACGCCGATCCCGCGCTCGCTCGCGCTGGCGCAATATGGCGACATGGATGTGAGCCTCTTGGACGAAAAGCCGCCGGGCCGGACGCCCGTCAAGACCGCGCTCGTCGCGATGGAGCGGATGGGCGAGGTGGTCGAGCATCTGCGCAAGGCGGTGGCCGAGGGGCGGCAGGCCTATTGGGTCTGCCCGCTGGTCGAGGAAAGCGAGCGGGTTGACCTGAGCTCTGCGACCGACCGTTTTCTGGCGCTGCGCGCGGCGCTTGGCGACGATGTCGTGGGGCTGGTTCACGGCCAGATGCCGTCGGCCGAGAAAGACGCCGCGATGGCGGCCTTCGTGAAGGGGCAGACCCGGGTGCTCGTCGCGACGACGGTGATCGAGGTGGGCGTGAACGTGCCCAACGCGTCGATCATGGTGATCGAGCGGGCCGAGAGCTTCGGTCTCGCGCAGCTCCATCAGCTGCGCGGGCGGGTCGGGCGCGGGGCTGCGGCCTCGACCTGCCTGATGATCTACCAGACGCCCTTGAGCGAGACGGCCGAACGGCGCCTGTCGATCCTGCGCGAAAGCGAGGACGGGTTCCGCATCGCCGAGGAAGACCTCGCCATGCGCGGGGCGGGCGATGTGATCGGCACGGCGCAATCGGGCCTGCCGCGCTTTCGCGTGGCTGACCTCGAACGCCAGGCCGGTCTGATGGCGGTGGCGCAGTCGGATGCGCGCAAGCTCCTGTCCGACGATCCCGAGTTGAGCGGCCCGCGCGGACAGGCGGCGCGGGTGCTGCTGTGGCTGATGGAACAGGACCGCGCGATCCGTCTGATCGGCATCGGCTGAGCCCCGTTCGACTCGCGTTCTCCCCCAGTGTTCTCAAATGTTCCTAAAAAGTTCTTTACCCGCGACGTCAATTATGAGAACAAAGGGGCAACAGAGGGAATGGAGGTGCCAGATGGCCAAGGAAATCAAGGAACTTCTCGACCGCAATCACAGCACGCTGCTGGCCGACGCCGTGGGGGGCATCGCGCTTTGCGCAAGCTTCATCATGGCGCTTTGGCTGCCGGGGCTCCTCTAAGCCCGACCTGTCTCATCGTTACTGCCTCGCGCTTTTTGGCTGCCGCACCTGTCCCAAACCTGCGGCTTCGCCTGTCCCCCAGGCCCGCCTGTCCGTAAAGCGCAACTTCAGCCGCCGCTCTTTCGGGTGGCGGCTTTTTTCATCGCGATGGAGAGAGGGGTTAGCGGCTCAGCACTGCTCGAGCGCTTCGAGCGTCGCCTCGGGCGCGAGCAGGATCGAGCCGTGCCGGTTGGGATAGTCGCGCGCGGCTTGCAGAACCTCATACTCGCCAAAAGGCGCATCGGGGACGGGGCCGCCCTTGAGCATCTCGGCCAGCTGATCGCGCAGCTTTGCTACCTCGTCACGCGTGCGGCCCACCACCTGTGCCCCGAAGATCGCAGCCGAAGCCTGACCCAGCGCGCAGGCGTGCACGGTCTGGCTATAGCCGGTCACGCGGCCATCCGTGCAGGTCAGCGAGACCTCGACCGTGGAGCCGCATAGCGGCGCGCGCTTGCGTACGGTCACATCAGGCGCGGGGAGCGGATCGGTGCCCGGCATATCGGCGGCGAGCGCCAGAATACGCTGCGAATAGAGCTTGATCAGATCGGTGTCGCTCATCTCTTTCCCCTTCGGCCCGTCCGGCGTAGATAGAACCTGAGCCACAGGAAGGAAAGAGCCGATGCCATTCGATCCCGCCAGCTTGACCTATGACGCCAACGGTTTGATCCCCGCGATCGCGCAGGATGCGCTCTCGGGCGATATCCTGATGATGGCATGGATGAACGCGGAAAGCGTCGCGAAGACACTTGAAACAGGGCGCGTAACCTATTGGTCGCGCTCGCGGAAATCGTTCTGGGTGAAGGGCGAGACCTCGGGCCATGTGCAGCGCCTGCGCGAGATGCGGGTCGATTGCGACCGCGATGCGCTTTTGGTGCTGGTCGAGCAGGAAGGCCCGGCTTGCCACACCAATCGCAGGTCGTGCTTCTATACCGCGATCCGCGATGGCGAAGAGGTCGAGATCCTCACGCCGATGGAAGATTGAGACCGGCCCTTCGGGGAGGATATTTCCGTCAAGAGGAAGCGGGCAGCCCGACCATGCGGCGAATGTCGTCTGGGGTGGCCCCGTCCTCGCGGTATTTCGCGATGGCTCGGGCGTCGTCGCGCTTGGCGAGGCGTTTGCCGTTCTCGTCACGAATTAGGTCGTGATGGCAATAAGTTGGCGTCGGAAGTTCAAGTATCGCGTGAAGCAGAACATGGATCTGCGTGGCGTCGAACAGGTCCGCGCCGCGGGTGACATGAGTAATGGCTTGCGCGGCATCGTCGAGCACGACTGCGAGATGATAGGACGTGCCCATCTCGCGCCGCGCGAGCACGACATCGCCCACCTTGTCGATCAGATCGGCGCGGGAGACGTTATGCGTGCCTTTGTGCAGCGCGCAGATTTCTTCGAAACGGATATCGCGGGCGGCACGGATCATGTTCAGGCGTAGCGCGCTGTCGGGCAGCGGAGCCCCGGGGCGACGCGCGCCGCGCTCGCGGCAGGTGCCGGGGTAGATCAGACCGTCGGGCCCGTATTGCACGCCTTCCTGCGGTGCGGAGGCTGCCGCCTCGATATCACGCCGCGTGCAGGTGCAGGCAAAGAGAAGGTCTCTTTCCCAAAGTGTTTCAAGGGCTTCGCGATAGATGTTCAAGCGGTCCGATTGGCGGAGAACCGGCCCGTCCCAGGTCAGCCCAAGCCAGCGCAGATCGTCATAGATTTGCTCTTCCCAATGCGGTCGCGCGCGGCTTTGGTCGATATCTTCGATCCTCAGCAGGAACTGGCCGCCGGCCTTGCGTGCCATGTCATGCGCGAAGATCGCACTATAGGCATGGCCCAGATGCAGCGGGCCCGTTGGCGAGGGGGCGAAGCGTGTGATCATTGACGCGCGCACCCCGCCAAATCAGCCGCCCGCGCGGCGATCCGCATGCGCCTGATAGATCAGGATCCAGGCGAGCAGGATGAACATCGGATGCGTCAGCCCGCCCGAGAAGATGATCGCCGGAATCCAGATCACGAAGACGAGGATCGCGAGGAAGATGCGTCCGATCAGAACGATAGAAAGCGGCGGCAGAAACAGGGCCAGAACGTAATTCATACAGTCTCTCCTTGCTGCGCAAGCCAGTCGCCGAAGACCGTCTTGGCGCGATCGGTATAGGCCTTGTAGCGGTCTTTGCGGCCACGCCGCCCGCCCTTGGCGTCGATCGGCGGGAAGAGCCCGAAATTGACGTTCATCGGTTGGAATGTCTTCGCCTCGGCCCCGCCGGTGATGTGTGTGATCAACGCCCCCATCGCGGTTTCGGGTCCCGGCGGCGGCAGTTCGCGGCCTTGAAGCTCGGCAGCGGCCATACGACCGGCCAGCAGCCCCATCGCGGCGCTCTCGACATAGCCTTCCACGCCGGTGATTTGGCCCGCGAAGCGCAGGTTCGGGTGCGATTTCAGACGCATCTGCGCATCGAGCAGCGTCGGCGAGTTGATGAACGTGTTGCGGTGGATGCCGCCCAGCCGCGCGAATTTGGCATCCTGAAGGCCCGGAATCATCCGGAAAACAGCGGCTTGCGCGCCGTACTTCATCTTGGTCTGGAAGCCCACGATATTGTAGAGCGTGCCAAGCGCGTTGTCGCGGCGCAGCTGCACCACGGCCCAGGCCTTGGTCTGCGGGTCGTGCTCATTGGTCAGACCGACGGGCTTCATCGGCCCGTGGCGCAGGGTTTCACGGCCGCGTTCGGCCATCACCTCGATCGGCAGGCAGCCGTCGAAATAGCCCGCGGTTTCGCCCTCGTGGAACTCGGTCTTGTCGGCCTCAAGCAGAGCGTCGATGAAGGCCTCGTATTCGTCCTTCGTCATCGGGCAGTTGATATAGGCCGTGCGCTCTTCCTCGGTCTCGCCCTTGTCGTAGCGCGACTGACGCCACGCGACGGACATGTCGATCGTGTCGGCATAGACGATGGGGGCGATGGCGTCGAAGAAGGCCAGACGCTCTTCGCCGGTCGCTTGCAGGATCGCTTTGCCCAAGGATTCCGAGGTCAGCGGGCCGGTCGCGAAGATCCATTTTCCGCTTGAAGGAAGCTCCGTAACTTCTTCCTCGGTAAAGGAAATATTCTCATGGGCGCGCAGCGCCTCGGTCACGGATTGCGAAAACGCCTCGCGGTCCACGGCCAGCGCGCCGCCTGCGGGCAGACGATGCTTGCGCGCCGTGTCCATGATCAGCCCGTTCGCAGCGCCCATCTCCCAATGGAGCTGGCCCACGGCATTGCGCTCGTGATCGTCCGAGCGGAACGAGTTCGAGCAGACCATCTCGGCATAGTTGCCGGTCTGGTGCGCAAAGGTTTCGACCTTGGGCCGCATTTCGTGCAGCACCACGCGGATGCCGGCATTCGCCGCCTGCCAGGCTGCTTCCGAGCCCGCCATGCCACCGCCGACGATATGGAGTTCTTCTGTCATGGCCGCTCATGTAGTGGTCAAAGCGGCAAAAGGGAAGGCCGATCGCAGCGGCTCAGTCCAGGGCGAAGGTGCCGCGCGCAAATAGCCCGTCGAGCGGGTGGATCGGCGCGAAGCTCTGGTTGCGCACGCCGTGGCCGCGCGAGCCGAAGTGCACTGTGAGGCCGAGGGCGAGACGGGTCTCGTCGCGGCTGTCGGGGCGACCGGTGAAATGGGCGCGCTCGATGCGGGTGAAGAGCGTCGCGGGGCCGTCGCCCAGCCGGTGGCCTATGCCGAGCGCGGCGGTGGTCTCGCGGGTGCTGAAGGCGAGTTCGGAGATGTCCACGACGGAAAGGTCGGCGGTGAGCGTCGTGCGCGGGCTGACGTCCCATCGTCCGCCGAGGCCTGCGAAGACGTAATCGTTGCTGCCGGGTTTGACGGTGCCGAGCCCGGCGCGTGCCGAGATGCTGCCGCGCGCGCCGACAGCCCAGATCGCTTCCGCGCCCGCCGCATAGGCCGTCTGGCTAGCGTGGCTGGTGTCGGAGACGGCGGCGAAGAGCCCGTATTTGGCGCGCTCCGTGGGCGCCATGTAGAGATGCGCCGCGAGATCGCCGCGCCAGCGCGGACCGGCATCATTTGCGCCGAGATCGAGTTGCAGCCCATGCGCCGGGGTCAGGGCGAAATCGGCGCTCAGATCGGCGCGGGCGGCTCCAAAGTCGCCGGTGGTGTTTTGGATCGTCAGTTCGGCCCCGGTGAAGCCAAGCGCGCTTTGGGCAAGCGCGGGGGCAGCGCTGACGGCTGCGGCGAGACAGAATACGGCGCCCCGCAGGGCAGAGACAGGAGTGTGGCGCATGATCGGACCTCGTGACGCGGTAACTGAACAAGGCCGATCTTCGCCGGCTGCGCTTCGGGCCCATGCTCCGCTGCGGCTTTGATCTCTTTTGGCAGGCGGGTGGGTCTTAAGGAAGGGTTAAACTTTCTAATGGGTTAACGGCCCGGAGCGTTTCCACTCCGGGCCGTTCGATAGGGTCTGCCCTCGGGATCGCGCGATCAGAAATCGTCCAGCTTGGGCCGCTTGCCGATCGAGACGTGGTCGATATCCTCCAGCGCGAAGCCCTTTATGATCGAGGGGATCATCATCGACACGAGGATGAAGATCGGCAGGCCTACGACCGTGATGACCTGTTGCAGCGCCGTTAGCCCCGCATCGCCTGCGAGCACGATCAGCATCGCCGCGACGAGGCCCTCTGCTGCGCCCCAGAAGACGCGCTGATGGACCGGGCCCGGCGTCGGTGTGCCGGTGCAGAGCATATCGACCACGAGGGACGCCGAGTCCGACGAGGTTGCGAAGAAGATCGCGACCACGATCACCGCGATGCCTTGGACGATATGGACGAAGGGGAAGTGCTCGAAGAAGGCGAACATCGCGAGCGGAACGCTATCCGAGACCGCTTGCGACAATTGCCCCGCCTGATCGCCCATCGCATCGCGGGCGGCCTGACCGATGCCGTCGAACTCCATCGCCTGCCAGCCGAAGATCGCGAACCAGATCAGAGTGAAGAGCGAGGGCGCCAGCAGCACGCCAAAGACGAATTCGCGCACCGTGCGGCCGCGCGAGATGCGGGCCACGAACAACCCGATGAAGGGCGACCAAGTCACCGTCCAGGCCCAGTAGAACACCGTCCACGAGCCCTGCCAGCCCCAGCCGGGCGTGTCGGGGTTCTCGTTGGCCAGCATGTCGTTCCAGAAGGCCAGATGCGGCAGGTTGGTGAGATAGAGGCCGACGGTCTGCACGATCCCGCGCAGCAGGAACAGGGTCGAGCCGAAGATCAGCACGAAGACCATCAGGCCCACGGCCATGCCGATATTGATGTTCGACAGCAGCTTCACGCCCTTGTCGAGCCCCGCCACGATCGAGGTGATCGCAACGGCGGTCAGCACCGTCAGGATCGCGATCTTGACGAACGTGCCGTCACCCGTGCCCAGAAGCGCATCCAGACCGGCGGCGATCTGGCTAGAGCCGAGGCCGAGCGAGACGGCCACGCCAAACAGCGTGCCGAGGATCGAGGCGATGTCGATCGCCTTGCCGATCGGCCCGTTGATGCCTTCCTTCAGCAGCGGATAGAACACCGAAGAGACCCGCACCGGCAGGTCGTAGCGGTTGATGAAATAGGCGAACCCCAGACCGGGCAGCGTGAAGATCGTCCAGGTATGCAGGCCGAGGTGATAGACCGCGATGGAGATCGCGTCTTTCGCGGCCTCGTCGGAATAGGGCGCGACGCCCGGCAGTGGCGGCTTGGAGAAATGGCTGATCGGCTCGGCCACGCCCCAGAACATCAGCACCGTGCCGATGCCGCCCGCGAAGAGCATCGTGAACCATGACAGATTGCCATATTCGGGGCGGCTGTCCCTCGGACCCAGCCGGATATGGCCGTGGCGCGACAGTGCGGCCCAGATCAGGAACCCGAGCCAGATGTTTACGCCGAGGATGAAGAACCAGCCGAGATTGGTGACAATCCAAGAACGGCCCGTGGCGAACGCATCGCCAATCGGGCCGGGGAAGATGACAAGCGCGAGCACGAAGAGGATCGTGAAGCCTGCTGATACGAAAAAAATGGTGGGGTCGGTTCGTAGGCCGAGCCTGTCTGCAAAGGCTTTCATGAAACTCTCCCTGTTTCTAATAGTGCAACCGCAACGGGTGGCTTCAGGGGTGGTTCCGCGCAGACGGGATATTGGAGAAAAGAAAAAATGGAAACGGCCCGGCGCGTGGCCGGGCCGCAACATCGGAATGCGTCTGCAATCAGAAGGTGGGTCGGTAGCGGAACAGCTTCTTGTTCGAGCCTTTGCCGAGCGCCACGCGCCCGCCGAAGTTCCAGACGTCGACCCCGTCCTGTAACAAGAAAAAGCCCCCGTCCTTGCGGAGCGGGGGCTTGATTTCATTGCTTTTTGCGAAGCCGTTCCGAATTGGGAACAGCCCGTACGGGATCAGCTTTCGCTATCCGGCGTGCCGCCGTCACCCGACGTGTCGGGCGCGTCCGGCGCATCGGTCGGCCCTTCGGCCTCCGGATCCAGATCGTCGTCATCGCCCTGATCGGCGATCCGCGCGACCGAGACCACGACCTCGCCCTTGGCGGTGTTGAACACACGCACGCCACCGGCAGAGCGCGAGCGGAAGGAAATGTCTTCCACCGGGCAGCGGATCGACTGACCCGTCGAGGTAGCGAGCATGATCTGATCGCTCATCTCGACCGGGAAGGAGGCCAGAAGCGGGCCGCCTCGCATCGCCTTGTCGATCGCCGTCACGCCCTGACCGCCACGACCGCGGGTCGGGTAGTCATGGCTCGACGAGATCTTGCCCGAGCCTTTCGAGGTGATCGTCAGGATCAGATCCTCGGCGGCGGACATCTCGGC
The DNA here is from genome assembly GCF_002020075.1 of Thioclava sp. F36-7. Classification (NCBI taxonomy): domain Bacteria; kingdom Pseudomonadati; phylum Pseudomonadota; class Alphaproteobacteria; order Rhodobacterales; family Paracoccaceae; genus Thioclava; species Thioclava sp. F36-7. The sequence continues at coordinate 328,383 of NZ_MPZR01000005.1, forward strand.
GTAGCGCTCGGTCGACAGCTGACCTTCGGCCACGGCTTCCTCGTCCTCGTCGGGCTCGATCTCTTCCTCGGTCACGCCCGCCATCAGGCGACGCTGCTTGAGGTAGGCCACGCGCTCTTCCGAAGTGGCCTCGAAGTGGCGGATGACCGACATCGAGACGACCTCGTCATCGCCTTTCAGCTTGATACCGCGCACACCGACCGAATTGCGCGAGTTGAACACGCGCACTTCCGGCACCGGGAAGCGGATCGCGCGACCGCTGGCGGTGACCAGCATCACGTCGTCATCCTCGGAACAGATGCGCGCATTGATCAGGCGCATGCCTTCGTTCTCGTCCTCGAATTTCATCGCGATCTTGCCGTTGCGCATGACGTTGGTGAAATCCGACAGGCGGTTGCGGCGCACAGTGCCCTTGGAGGTCGCGAAGACCATCTGCAGGTCGTCCCATTCCGCCTCGTCGCGATCGACCGGCGTGATCGCCGCGATCGAGACGCCGGTGGGGATCGGCAGGATGTTGACGATCGCCTTGCCCTTGGACTGGCGCGAGCCGAGCGGCAGTTGCCAGCACTTCATCTTGTAGACCATGCCTTCGGTCGTGAAGAACAGAAGCTGCGTGTGGGTGTTGGCGACGAACAGGGTGGTGACGGTGTCGTCGTCCTTCAGCGCGCCACCCGAGAGCCCCTTTCCGCCACGCTTCTGCGAACGGAAATCGGCAAGCGGCGTGCGCTTGATATAGCCGCCCTGCGTGACCGTCACGACCATGTCTTCGCGCTCGATCAGGTCTTCGTCGGCCATGTCGCCGGCCCAGTCGATGATCTCGGTGCGGCGCGGCACGGCGAAGAGCTCGCGCACTTCGCGCAGCTCGTCGGCGATGATCGCCATGATCCGCTCGCGCGAGGCGAGGATGGCGAGGTATTCGCGGATCTTCTCGGCCAGTTGGGCGAGCTCATCCGTGACTTCCTTCACGCCGATCTGGGTCAGGCGCTGCAGGCGCAGATCGAGGATCGCGCGGGCCTGCGTTTCCGACAGGTTGTAGGTGCCGTCATCGTTGACCGGATGCAGCGGATCGTCGATCAGCTTGAGATATTCGACGATGTCATGCGCGGGCCAGCGGCGCTCCATCAGGCGGGCGCGAGCCTCTGCCGCATCGGCCGAGGAGCGGATGGTGGCGACGACCTCGTCCACGTTCGACACTGCCACGGCCAGACCGCACAGAACGTGGCTGCGCTCGCGTGCCTTGCGCAGTTCGAACGCGGTGCGGCGTGCGACAACTTCCTCACGGAAGCTGATGAAATAGCTGAGAAATTGGCGCAGCGTCAGCTGCTCGGGGCGGCCGCCGTTCAGCGCCAGCATGTTGCAGCCGAAGGAGGTCTGCATCTGCGTGAAGCGGAAAAGCTGGTTGAGCACCACATCCGGAGTCGCGTCGCGCTTCAGCTCGATCACGACGCGGACGCCGACGCGGTCGGATTCGTCGGCGATGTTGGAGATGCCTTCGAGCTTCTTCTCGCGCACGAGATCGGCGATCTTCTCGATCATCGCCGCCTTGTTCACCTGATAGGGAATCTCGTCCAGCACGATCGCGAAGCGGTCCTTGCGGATCTCTTCCACGCGGGTTTTCGCCCGGATGATGACCGAGCCACGACCTTCAAGGTAAGCCTTGCGTGCGCCACCACGGCCCATGATCAGGCCGCCGGTGGGGAAGTCGGGGGCGGGGACGATCTCCATGATCGCCTCGTCCGACATGTCGGGGTTGTCGATCAGCGCCAGCGTCGCGTCGCAGACCTCGCCGAGGTTATGCGGCGGAATGTTGGTCGCCATGCCGACAGCGATACCGCCCGCGCCGTTGACCAGCATGTTCGGGAAGCGCGCCGGAAGCACCGTCGGCTCTTCCTGCTTGCCGTCGTAGTTGTCCTGGAAATCGACCGTGTCTTTCTCGATATCGGCGAGAATGTAATTGGCCGGTTTCGCCATGCGCACTTCGGTGTAGCGCATCGCTGCCGCGTTATCGCCATCCATCGAGCCGAAGTTGCCCTGACCGTCGAGCAGCGGCAGCGACATCGAGAAGGGCTGCGCCATGCGCACCAACGCGTCGTAGATCGCGGCGTCGCCGTGAGGGTGATACTGACCCATCACGTCGCCGACCGGACGTGCCGATTTACGATAGGGCTTGTCGAACGTGTTCCCGGTCTCGTGCATCGCAAAGAGAATGCGCCGGTGAACGGGCTTCAGACCATCGCGCAGATCGGGGATTGCGCGGCTCACGATCACGCTCATCGCGTAATCGAGATAGGCGGTTTTCATCTCGTCCGCGATGGACACAGTGGGGCCGAGATAAGCGGGCCGCCCGGGGCCTTCTTCTTCGGTTTCCGGCGGTTCAGGAGTGTCGGTCACGCGCGCCTCGATATTCTAGATATTGTTGTGGAACCTTATAAAGGCCGCAAGCGGCGGGTGCAATCATGGAGAAGGCCCCGGCGGGTGCGCGGGGCCTTCTTCGTGACGTCAGCTTGCGGTGTTCCGGTGCGGCGCGGGCCGCAACCGATCACGCTTCGCGCGCGGCGCGCTTACGCTCGTGCGGATCGAGGTGCAGTTTGCGCAGGCGGATCGATTTCGGCGTGACCTCGACGAGTTCGTCATCGTTGATATAGGCGATGGCTTCCTCGAGCGACATCCGCGTCGGCGGGGTCAGGCGGACCGCTTCATCCGTGCCCGAAGCGCGGACGTTGGTCAGTTTCTTGCCCTTGAGCGGGTTCACTTCGAGATCGTTCTCGCGCGAATGCTCGCCGATGATCATGCCGGTGTAGACCTGCTCCTGCGCGCCGATGAACAGCTTGCCGCGTTCTTCGAGGTTCCACAGCGCGTAGGCGACCGATACGCCATTCTCCATCGAGATCAGCACGCCCTGACGGCGGCCGTCAATCGGGCCCTTGTAAGGGGTCCAGCCGTGGAACAGGCGGTTGAGCACGCCCGAGCCGCGGGTATCGGTCAGGAACTCGCCCTGATAGCCGATCATGCCGCGAGAGGGGACATGGGCCACGATGCGGGTCTTGCCACCCTCGGCGGGGCGCATCTCGGCCAGCTCGCCCTTGCGGTAGCCGGTCAGCTTCTCGATCACGACGCCGGAATATTCCTCATCCACGTCGATGATGACTTCCTCGATCGGCTCCATGCGCTGGCCGTCTTCCTCGCGGAAGATCACCTTCGGACGCGAGATCGACAGCTCGAACCCTTCGCGGCGCATGTTCTCGATCAGAACGCCCATCTGGAGTTCGCCACGGCCCGAGACTACGAAGGCGTCGCCGCCGGGGGTGTCCTCGACGCGGATCGCGACGTTGGTTTCGGCCTCTTTCATCAGGCGGTCGCGAATGATGCGCGACTGGACCTTCGAGCCGTCCTTACCGGCGAGCGGCGAGTCGTTGATGCCGAAGGTCACCGAGATCGTCGGCGGATCGATCGGCTGCGCGTCGATCGGGGTGTCGACTTCGGGCGCACAGAGCGTGTCGGCCACGGTCGCCTTGGTCATGCCCGCGACGGTGACGATGTCGCCTGCGACGGCTTCGTCGATCGGCTGCTGCGACAGGCCACGGAAGGCGAGGATCTTGGTGCAGCGGAAGGCTTCGATGCGGTCGCCCTTGCGCGAGAGCGCCTTGAGCTGATCGCCGACCTTCAGCGTGCCCGCCTCGATGCGGCCCGTGAGGATACGCCCGATGAACGGGTCGGCCGAGAGCGTGGTGGCCAGCATCTGGAAGGGCTCGTCAGCGCGGAATTCCTGCTTCGGCGGCTCGACATGCTTCAGGATCAGATCGAACAGCGCGTCGAGGTTCTCGCGCGGGCCGTCCAGCTCTTCGTCGCACCAGCCGCCGATGCCGGAAGCATAAAGGTGCGGGAAGTCGAGCTGCTCTTCATCGGCGTCGAGGTTTGCGAAGAGGTCGAACACCTCGTCGAGCGCGCGATCGGGCTCGGCGGCGGGCTTGTCGACCTTGTTGAGCACCACGATCGGCTTCAGGCCGAGCGCGAGCGCTTTCGAGGTCACGAACTTGGTCTGCGGCATCGGGCCTTCGGCTGCGTCCACCAGCAGCACTACACCGTCTACCATCGACAGGATACGCTCCACCTCGCCGCCGAAATCGGCGTGGCCGGGGGTGTCGACGATGTTGATGCGGGTGCCTTTCCACTCGACCGAGGTGGCCTTGGCGAGAATGGTAATGCCGCGTTCGCGTTCGATGTCGTTGCTGTCCATCGCGCGTTCGGCGACGGCTTGGTTTTCACGGAAAGCGCCCGATTGGCGCAGAAGCTGGTCCACGAGCGTCGTCTTGCCGTGGTCCACGTGAGCGATGATCGCAATGTTGCGAAGGTCCATGGGAGGTCGTCCTGTTCTTGAGTTGCCCCGCCCATAAAGGAAAGATCGCCTCTCGGCTAGCCCCCAGCGCGGCAATCGCGCCGCGATGCGGCATCACGTCAGTGGAAATGCGATTTCGAGAACAGGTTGATCACGATGATCCCCGTCAGAATCAGCGCGATCCCGATCAGAGCGGGCAAATCCAGCCGCTGATTGAACATCAGCCAGCCCACGCCCGCGATCAGCACCATGCCGATCCCGGACCACAGCGCATAGGTGATCCCGAGCGGCAGCACCTTCAGCACCAGCGTGAAGAAATAGAGCCCGCCGATGAAGCCCACCGCCACGCCCACCGTCGGCCAGAACCGCGAGAATTGCTGGCTCGCCTGCAGACAGGCCGAGCCGAAGGTCTCGAAGGCGACCGCGATGAGCAGGAAGAGGTAGGTGTTGAACATGTCCGGCAGTCTGCCGGATCACTCGGCGATATACCAGTCGCGACGGTGGTTCATCGCAACGATGAAGTTCAACACGAGTGCGCCCAAAAGCGAGTAGAGCACCAGCGGCGGCGCGAGGATGAAGCTCGCGATGACAAACAGGCACAGGTCATGGATCAGCTGCGTCCAGCCCGCGCGGAACCCGAACTTGTCTTGCAGGATCACGGCGACGATGGAGACACCGCCGAGCGAGCCCTTGTGGCGGAAGAGGCCGAGAAGGCCGACGCCTGCCGAGATCCCGAACAGCACGGCGGCCACGGCGGGGTGGATTTCGGCGACATGCAGGACGGGTTTGAGCGCCTCGGCCATCAGCGACACGAGCGTCACGGTCACGAGGCTTTTCAGCGCGAAGCCTGCGCCGCGCGCGAAATAGGCGAAGGCGTAGAAGGGGATGTTGATCACGAAGAACACGACCCCGAAGCTGAACCCGGTGATATAGGACAGGATCAGCGCGGCGCCCGCGGTGCCCCCGGTCACGAGGCCTGCGGCGCGCAGCAGGTGAATCCCCAGCGCGGCCTGTGCGGCGGCCACGACAAGGCCCTGCAGATCCTCGAGCTTCGAGTAATGCGGACGGGTCGCCTCTTTGGCTGCGATCTGGTCGGCGGTGATATGTGCGTCAGTGGTCATGACCCAATAATAGGGCATAATAGCTGACCTACCAAATCGCTGGGCGCAGGTCGGCTTTGCATCGCGCGAAAGGGTCGGGGCAGGGTGCGCGGACCCGTTGCCCGCAGATCACGCCCGGATCAGGTGGCGATATAGCGGTCGCGGCGGTGGTTGATCAGGATGATCACGTTCAGAACCATCGCGCCCAGCAGCGACCACAGCACCTTGTCGAGCGGCAGCACGAAGAGCGCGAAGAGGAACACGCCGCAATCGAACAGGATCTGCGTGCGGCCCGCTTTGAAGCCAGTCTTGTCCTGCAGGTAAAGCGCCACGATCCCCACGCCGCCAAGGCTCGCGCCGTGGCGGAACAGCGCCAGAAGGCCCGCGCCTGCGGTCACGCCCGCCAGCACGGCGGCAGCACCGGGGTGGAGGATGGCGAAGCTCAGAAAATGCGGGAATATTTCGGTAAATCCGGATAGGAGTGCGACCGAGAGCACCGTCTTCACCGTGAACCGCGCGCCCATGCGGCGGAAGGCCAGCCAGTAGAAGGGCAGGTTGAGCGTGAAGAAGATCGCGCCGAAGCTCCATCCGGTGACGTAAGACAGCACCAGCGACAGGCCCGCGATCTGACCGGTGAACAGCCCCGCGCCATGCAGCAGCGACACCGACAGCGCCACCAGCAAGGTGCCGGTGAGAAGCCCTTGGGTGTCCTCGGGCAGGGTGTGGCGGTGCGGGTCTTGGATACGGGTCTCGCTCATGGCGCTCAGATGCCACGCGGCAACGTCAAGTGCAAGAACTGAGGCGCATCGGCAACAGAGGTGCTCGAATACCTGCGGATCACAGTCGCGTGAGTTGCCGCGGCTTTCTGGATCGGGCCAATTGGCGCCATTCGCAATGCCCAAGACAAGAGGAGGGCCGCCATGATGTCATATCGCCAAGCCCTCGCATCGCAGTGCGAAACCCGTATCGGTTTTTCGGGCACCACTCGCGTCGCACGACGCCAGGACTGACCCTCCCGATACGCCCCGGGGCCTAGGCCCCACTCCCGCAAACTGACCCGATTTCCGCGTCCCGATCCTGTCGTGACGCATCTTGGCCGCGTTCTCGCGGTCCCCGTCGGGTCTTCTTTCACATCAGTAGAAGAAAGGCCGGTTGCGGGCGGAGACCCGCGCCGGGACATGACATGATCCAGACTCTCGAGCGTCCGCGCGACGCATTCACCATCGAAGCCACGATTGCCAAATTCGGCGCAGGCAAAGTTCTCCGCGCGGCGCTGTTTGCGCTGATCGCGCGTGGCGGCAAACCGCGCCCGCTCGATGCGGGGCAGCTCAGCGATCATTTGCGCAGAGATATCGGGCTCGGGCCCGCCGAGCCTCCGCCAGAGCCGTGGAGCATGATGCGGTAAGAGAAAGGGCCGGGCGTGTGATGCGCCCGGCCCGACTAAGGATTGAGGGACGCGCCCGACCTCGGGTGGGCGCTGTGCCTCGTTCGTGGCTTGACGCTTTTTCGTGCAGGCCCGTGTGTCGGTCGTGCCTGCGATGTCTTCGCCAATGCGCCCTCCCGGGGGGAGGTCGGGCGCGGCCCGGGGCTGGTCTCCCCGTGCCAGAAACGAAAAAAGGCGGAGTTTCCTCCGCCTTCCTCAACCCGTTTCGCGCGCTTTACAGCGACAGCGACTTGTTCAGGTATTCGTCGATCTTCTCGAGGAAGCCCATCGTGGTCAGCCATTTCTGATCGGGGCCGACGAGCAGCGCGAGGTCCTTGGTCATGTGACCGTCTTCGACCGCCTGCACGCAGACCTTCTCGAGCGTTTCCGCGAAGGTTTGGAGCTGCGCGTTGTCGTCCAGCTTGGCGCGGTGCTTCAGGCCACCGGTCCAGGCGAAGATCGAGGCGATGGAGTTTGTCGAGGTCTCCTTGCCCTGCTGGTGCTGGCGGTAGTGACGCGTCACCGTGCCGTGGGCGGCCTCGGCTTCCACCGTCTTGCCATCGGGCGTCATCAGGATCGAGGTCATCAGGCCCAGCGAGCCGAAGCCCTGCGCGACCGTATCCGACTGCACGTCGCCGTCGTAGTTCTTGCAGGCCCAGACATAGCCGCCCGACCATTTCAGCGAGCTCGCCACCATGTCGTCGATCAGGCGGTGCTCGTACCAGATGCCCGCTTCCTTGAACTTCTCGGCGAATTCTTCCTCGAAGACCTGCTGGAACAGATCCTTGAAGCGGCCGTCATAGGCCTTGAGGATCGTGTTCTTGGTCGAGAGATACACCGGCCAGCCCTTCAGCAGGCCGTAGTTCAGCGAGGCCCGCGCGAAGTCGATAATCGATTTGTCGAGGTTGTACATGCCCATCACGACGCCCGCGTCGGGGGCCTTGAACACTTCCTTCTCGATCACTTCGCCATCGTCGCCCACGAATTTCAGCGTGATCGTGCCCTTGCCGGGGAAGCGGAAATCGGTGGCCTTGTACTGGTCGCCATAGGCGTGACGACCCACGACGATCGGCTTGGTCCAGCCCGGAACGAGGCGCGGGACGTTCTTGCAGATGATCGGCTCGCGGAAGATGACGCCGCCGAGGATGTTGCGGATCGTGCCGTTGGGCGAACGATACATGCGCTTGAGATTGAACTCCTCCATGCGCGCCTCGTCGGGCGTGATCGTCGCGCATTTGACGCCGACGCCGTATTGCTTGATCGCCTCGGCCGCATCGACGGTGATCTGGTCGTCGGTCGCGTCGCGGCTCTCGATGCCGAGGTCGTAATATTTCAGGTCGATATCGAGATAGGGCAGGATCAGCTTTTGCTTGATGAAGTCCCAGATGATGCGGGTCATCTCGTCGCCGTCGAGTTCGACGACGGGGTTGTCTACCTTGATCTTGGTCATGCGCGTTCCTTCCAAAATTCACGGGTTTGTGTTCCGGGGAGGCCGGGAATCGAAAGGGGCGGCCCGCGCCGCCCCTCTGTCTCAGTGCTCTCAGCCGATGATGGCGTTGAGCGTTTCGCTCGGGCGCATCACCGCCGAGAGCTTTTTCGGATCGGCGTGGTAGTAGCCGCCGATATCGGCGGGCTTGTCCTGAACCTCTGCCAGTTCGGCCACGATCTTCGCTTCGCCATCGGCCAGCGCCTTGGCGATCGGGGCGAATTCGGCGGCCAGCTCGGCATCGCTCGATTGTGCCGCCAGCGCGTCGGCCCAGTAGCGGGCGAACCAGTAGTGGCTGGCGCGGTTGTCGGGCTCGCCGACTTTGCGCGAAGGCGAGCGATCGTTGTCGAGAATGCCCTGCGTCGCGGTCTCGACGGTTTCGCCCAGCACGCGCGCCTTGGCGTTGTCGGTCTGGTCGGCGAAGAACTTGAAGCTCTCGCCGAGGGCGCAGAATTCGCCAAGCGAGTCCCAACGCAGGTGGTTCTCTTCCACCAGCTGCTGGACGTGCTTGGGCGCCGAGCCGCCAGCGCCGGTCTCGAACAGACCGCCGCCCTGCATCAGCTTCACGATCGAGAGCATCTTGGCCGAGGTGGCCAGCTCGAGGATCGGGAACAGGTCGGTCAGGTAATCGCGCAGCACGTTGCCGGTAATCGCGATGGTGTTCTCGCCCTTGGTGATGGTCTCGAGCGAGGCGATGGTCGCCTCACGCGGGGCCATGATCTCGAACTTGTCGGCCACGCCTTTGGCCTCAAGGATCGGCTTCACGAAGGAGATCAGCTCCGCATCGTGGGCGCGGGTCTCGTCGAGCCAGAAGATCGCGCGGTAGCCGGTCGCTTTCTGACGGTCGATGGCGAGGTTCACCCAGTCTTCGATCGGCGCCTTGCGGGCCGAGGCCGAACGCCAGATGTCGCCCTTCTTCACGTCATGCGAATGCAGAACCGTGCCGTCGTCGAGCACCATCTTCACGGTGCCGTCGGTCGGGATCTCGAAGGTGGTCGGGTGCGAGCCGTATTCCTCGGCTTTCTGCGCCATCAGGCCGATGTTCTGAACGGTGCCCGCGGTGGCGGGGTTCAGTTTGCCGTTGGCTTTGAAATACTCGATCGTCGCATCGTAAACCGGCGCATAGGAGCTGTCCGGGATCACGCAGACGCAGTCGTGTTCCTTGTTGTCCGGGCCCCAGCCTTTTCCGCCGGCGCGGATCAGCGCGGGCATCGAGGCGTCGATGATGACGTCGGAGGGCACGTGCAGGTTGGTGATGCCCTTGTCCGAGTTCACCATATACATCGGCGGACGCTGGTCGCGGACTTCCTCGATCGCGGCGAGAATTTCCGGCTCGCCTTTGACGCGCTCCAGCAGATCGCCCATGCCCGAAGCCGGATCGACGCCGAGCGACTTCATCTTGTCGCCGTATTTCTCGAAGACCGGCTTGAGCCATTCCTTCACCGCATGACCGAAGATGATCGGGTCGGAGACCTTCATCATCGTCGCTTTCATATGCAGCGAGAACAGGACGCCTTCGTCCTTGGTCTTCTTGATTTCCTCGGCGAGGAACGCGTCGAGCTTGTCAGCGGACATGTAGGTCGCGTCGACCACGGTGCCTTCGGGATAGCTCACGCCGTCCTTCAGAACGGTCTCGCCATCTGCGCCTTCCAGAACGATCTTCGCGGTGGACGCTTTCGGCAGGGTGGCCGAGAGTTCGTTCGAGAAGAAATCGCCCTCCGACATGGTGGCCACGCGGGTCTTGCTGTCGGCGGTCCACTCGCCCATGCGGTGCGGGTTGTTCTGCGCGAATTTCTTCACGGCAGCGGCGGCGCGGCGGTCCGAGTTACCCTCGCGCAGCACCGGGTTCACGGCCGAGCCCTTGATCGAGTCGTATTTCGCGCGGACGGCTTTTTCCGCGTCCGTCTTCGGCTCTTCGGGGTAGTTGGGCAGGGCGTAACCCTGACCCTGCAGCTCGCGCACGGCGGCGACCAGCTGCGGCACCGAGGCCGAGATGTTCGGCAGCTTGATGACGTTGGCCTGCGGCGTCTTTACGTAATCGCCGAGCCATGCCAGATCGTCCGACTGGCGCTGCTCTTCGGTAAGCGCTTCGGGGAAGGTGGCGAGGATACGGCCCGCGAGCGAGATATCCTTGGTGCCGACCGAAATCCCGGCCGCTTGCGCGAATTTGCGCACGATCGGCAGCAGCGATGCGCTCGCCAGTTCCGGGGCCTCGTCGACCTTGGTGTAAATGATGTCAGGAGTGTTCTTGTCGCTCATGGCACAGCCCTCTTCGGTTGAAGCCTCGGTTTGCTGCCTCTTACCCGATTCAGATGCGCTTGGCTAGACGGTATGCGATTGTATACGGAGGTTCCGCGAAATCCCGGAGGAACGCCTCGGAATAGGGGGCAAGGGCCGAGTGTGGCTTAGCTGCGTGCGGCGAACCAGCCTTCGACCCGATCCCGTACCCAGTCCCACACCGCAGGCGCGCCGCGGGCGATCTTGGTGCCGATGCGCTCTTCGAGTTGGGTGAAGCTGACATCGTAATCGATCCACGAGCCACCGCCCGACTGGTGGTTGAGCAGCACAGGCTGCACCCGGTCGAGCGATTTCGCGAAGATCGCGTCGGGGGTCTCGTTGGCCTCGAATTCCTGCCAGAGCGCCAGCATCTGCGCTCCCTGATCCCCGGGCAACAACCCGAAGATACGTTCGGCGGCGGCGGCTTCTGCTTTCAGGATGTCTTCCGCGCCATGCGCCGTGCCGCCCTTGGAATGGATCGGCACATCGCCCACGTCGATCTCGACCAGATCGTGCAGCAGGAGCATGCGGATCACCCGGTCGATCGAGACGCCTTCGGGCGCCTGCTCGGCCAGCGTCAGCGCATAGAGCGCGAGCGACCAGCTATGCTCTCCGGAATTCTCGGGGCGCGAGGCATCGTGGATCGGCGTCGCGCGGGTCACCGATTTCAGTTTCTCGGTCTCGGCGAGGAAGGTGAATTGCTGATCGAGCCGGGTCATGTACGTCTCCAGAGCCGGGGCAGAAGCAAAAGCAGCGCCACGAAGGCGAAAAGACCGCCAGCGCGCCAGCTCATCGCGCGGTCGGTATAGCCGGAACAGTCGAGGTTCGGGGCGGCGAAGGCGTAGAACAGAACCGTGGCGAGGATCGAAAAGACGACGATGCCCATCCCCAGAACCGGCGGGATCGCGCGGTTCGCGGCCGCGAGCAACAACCCGGTCCAGCCCAGCCAGAGCGGGGCCACAACAAGGATCAGATGCATCGGGTTCGCGAGGAGTTCGCCGAGGCCCATGACCAGCGCCGCGCCGCGCGACGACGCGCCGCTCCACTCTCCGTCGCAAATCATGTGGCTTGCATGAAAGGCTGTCGCGATGATCAGCGACAGGGCGAGGGAGAGGGCTGCCGCGAAAACGACGCGCGCGGCCCCCGGGCTCATGACCCGGTCCCGGAATCCGGTGTCTTCGCCGCTGCCTGCGCCCGCTTTTCCAGTTCCACCAGCTTGCGCTCGAAGAATTCGCGGCCACGCTGCTCGGCCATATGCAGGCGACAGGCCGTTATGTAGGCCTCCTGCAGCGAGGGCGACGACGTGCCGATATAGTTGCTCACCTCCATGAAGAGGCGTTCGTCGTCGTATTTGCGCATCGCCTCCATCGTGTCGGTGGCGAGTTTTTCGGCCAGTTCGTCGATCAGCGCCATTAGCGCGTACCCTCCGTCAGGCGGCGGCGGACATAGGTCTGAACCGTGTCGATCATCGGCTGCATATGGGCTTCTTCGTTCTTGAAGAAGTGGTCCGCGCCTTCGATGACCTCATGGGTGATCGTGATGCCCTTCTGCTCCTGCAGCTTGGAGACCAGTTGTTCGGTTTCCTTGGGCTGCGCGATCCGGTCGTTCGTGCCGTTGATGATCAGACCCGAGGACGGGCAGGGCGCGAGGAAGGAATAGTCGTAATTGCCGGGGCCGGGCGACGAGGGGCCGGGAGGGGCCACGGAGATGAAGCCGGTGATCTCGGGACGGCGCATCAGAAGTTGCATGCCGATCCACGCGCCGAAGGAATGGCCCGCGACCCAGCAATGCTTCGAATTGGGGTTCATCGTCTGCAGGTAGTCCAGCGCCGAAGCCGCATCGGACAATTCGCCCACGCCCTGATCGTATTCGCCCTGGCTGCGGCCCACGCCCCGGAAGTTGAAGCGCAGAACGGTGAAGCCCATTTTGAAGAAGGCGTAGTGCAGGTTGTAGACGACGCGGTTGTTCATCGTGCCGCCGAATTGCGGATCGGGGTGCAGAATGATCGCGATCGGCGCGTCGGGTGCGGGCTGCGGGTGGTAGCGCCCCTCGAGGCGACCTTCGGGACCGGGAAAAATGACTTCGGGCATCGTCTCTCGTTTTTATTGCGCCAGCTCTGGGTTCCTTGGGCGCCTGCGCTCCTGCCTTTCTTGACGGGTCGGCGCGGCTGGCCTAGGAGAAAGCCTCCCCCGGCGCCATGCCGGGAGATCGGGCATTGGTGGAGGTAATCGGCCCTCGCGCTTGCGTCAATGCTTTAGCAATGATTCACTCCTGCGCGGGCGGTGTTTTCGGGCCGATTTTCGGCTAAATACGGGTTCGGATGGGTCTCGGGCCGAGGAGGGTGCATGAAACTGTCGACGAAAGGCCGTTACGCGATGGTCGCGCTGGTTGATCTCGCGCTGGCGGGCGAAGGCAGCCGGACCTCTCTGGCGGCGCTGTCCGAGCGTCAGGATATCTCGCTGCCTTATCTGGAGCAGCTCTTCGTGCGGCTGCGCCGGGCGGGGCTGGTGAATTCGGTGCGCGGCCCGGGTGGCGGCTACCGGCTGGCGCGCTGCCCGTCGGAGATCCGCATCTCGGAGATTTTCGAGGCCGTGGACGAGACCGTCTCGGCGATGCATGTCGGCGCTGGCGCGTCAGGGGCGATCTCGGGCTCGCGGGCGCAGTCGATGGCGAACCGGTTGTGGGAGAGCCTGTCGGCGCAGGTCTTCGTCTTCCTGCACCAGACGACGCTGGACGATGTGGTGAAGAACCGCATGAAACCCTGTCCGGCCGTGCCGAGCCTGTTTTCGGTCGTCGACGAGTAACTCCGACCGCCGGGGCGTGATGGCTTCTCGCGGACGCTCCGCGGGGGATATTTTTGCCAAGTCGAAGGCACGCCCTTTCTTCTGGGGCGCGGCTGCCCTATCCCCGCCGCAGCTATCCGACACCCAACTAAGCGGAGCGTATCATGGCGCGCAGCTATCTCGATTGGAACGCGACAACGCCGCTGAGGGCAGAGGCCCGTCAGGCGATGATCGAAGCGATGGATGTGGTCGGCAACCCGTCCTCGGTGCATTCCGAGGGCCGCGCGGCGAAGGCGCTGATGGAGCGCGCGCGCGCTCAGGTCGCGGCCGCTTTGGGGGCCGAAGGTCAGGATGTGATCTTCACCTCGGGCGCGACCGAGGCGGCGGCGCTGGCGCTTGGCGGGCGCGAGGTGCATTGCGCGGGCGTCGAGCATGACGCGATCCGCAGCTGGTGCGTCGAGGATCTGCCCGTCGATCGGGCAGGGCGGATCACCGTCACCGATCCGGCAAATTCGGCCCTGCAGCTGGCCAATTCCGAGACCGGCGTGGTGCAGGAACTGCCCGAGGGGCTGTATCTGAGCGATCTCACCCAAGGTTTCGGCAAGATCCCGTTTGCGTTCAACTGGCTCGGCACCACCTGCGGCATCGTCTCGGCGCATAAGCTGGGCGGGCCGAAAGGCGTGGGCGCGCTGATCGTGAAGCGCGGCACGGATATCGCGGCGCAGCTCAAAGGCGGCGGTCAGGAGATGGGTCGGCGGGCCGGCACGGAGAACCTGATCGGCATCGCGGGCTTCGGTGCGGCAGCCGAAGCCGCCTCGCGTGATCTTGAGGGCGGAATCTGGCGCGAGATCGAAAAACTTAGAAACATTCTAGAAAACGCCATTGCGGATCGGGCAAGCGAGACTATTTTTGTCGGGAATGAATCGCACAGGCTTCCGAACACCTCCTGCTTCATCACGCCCGGCTGGAAGGGCGAGACGCAGGTGATGCAGATGGACCTGGGCGGGTTCGCGGTTTCCGCAGGCTCCGCCTGTTCGAGCGGGAAGGTCAAAAGCTCTGCTGCGCTGGTCGCGATGGGCTTTTCGGAAACCGAGGCGGGATCGGCCTTGCGGGTCTCGCTGGGGCCGCAGAGCCGCGAAGAAGATGTCATGCGTTTCGCCGAACACTGGCTGAAATGCGAAGCGAAACACCGCGCACGGCGCGGGTAAGAGATGGGAGAGCCGGATATGGCGGGCGTTGATCAGGTGGAAGTACGTGAAGGCGTCGATCGCGAGACGGTCGAGACCGTCCAGAATATGGGCACCTACAAATACGGCTGGAACACCGATATCGAGATGGAATACGCGCCCAAAGGCGTGAACACGGATATCGTCCGCCTCATCTCGGACAAGAACAAAGAGCCCGAGTGGATGACCGAATGGCGTCTGCAGGCGTTCTCGCGCTGGGAAGATATGCCCAAGCCGAACTGGGCGCTGCTGAAGGTTCCGGAAATCGATTTTCAGGACCAGTATTACTACGCGCGCCCGAAAAGCATGGTCGAGAAGCCCAAGTCGCTCGACGAGGTCGATCCCAAGCTGCTCGCCACCTATGAGAAGCTCGGCATTCCGCTGAAGGAGCAGATGATCCTCGCGGGCGTCGAAGGCGCGGAAGACATCAACCTCGAAGACCGCCAGATCGCGGTCGACGCGGTGTTCGACTCCGTCTCCGTCGGCACCACCTTCAAGGACAAGCTGGCCGAGGCGGGCGTGATCTTCTGCTCGATCTCGGAAGCGATCCAGGAACACCCGGAGCTGGTGAAGAAATATCTCGGCTCGGTCGTGCCGCAGGCGGATAACTTCTACGCCGCGCTGAACTCGGCTGTGTTCTCGGACGGCTCCTTCGTCTACGTGCCGCCGGGCGTGCGCTGCCCGATGGAACTCTCGACCTATTTCCGCATCAACGCGGAGAATACCGGGCAGTTCGAGCGCACCCTGATCATCGCCGACAAGGGCTCTTACGTGTCCTATCTCGAAGGCTGCACCGCACCCAAGCGCGACACCGCGCAGCTGCACGCGGCCGTGGTCGAGATCATCGTCGAGGAAGACGCCGAGGTGAAATATTCCACGGTGCAGAACTGGTTCCCGGGCGATGAAGACGGCAAGGGCGGCATCTACAACTTCGTCACCAAGCGTGCCGATTGCCGCGGCGACCGCGCCAAGGTGATGTGGACGCAGGTCGAGACCGGCTCCGCGATCACGTGGAAATACCCGTCCTGCATCCTGCGCGGCAACGAGAGCCAGGGCGAGTTCTACTCGATCGCCATCGCGAATAACTGGCAGCAGGCCGATACCGGCACCAAGATGATCCATCTGGGCAAGGACACCCGCTCGCGGATCGTGTCGAAGGGGATCTCGGCCGGTCAGGCGCAGAACACCTATCGCGGTCTCGTCTCGATGCACCCGAAAGCGACCGACTCGCGCAACTACACGCAATGTGACTCGCTGCTGATCGGCGACAAATGTGGCGCGCACACGGTTCCCTATATCGAGGTGAAGAACAACTCGAGCCGGGTCGAGCACGAGGCCACGACCTCGAAGGTCGACGACGATCAGCTGTTCTACTGCCGCGCCCGCGGGATGGACGAGGAAGAGGCCGTGGCGCTCGTCGTCAACGGGTTCTGCCGCGAAGTCCTTCAGGCGCTGCCGATGGAATTCGCGATGGAAGCTCAAAGCCTTGTGGCGATCTCGCTGGAGGGGAGCGTCGGGTGATCTTCACGCGCGCAAATATCGAAATTGCCGAGGATCTGCCGCATTTCGGGCATAATCCTTATGCATGTCTTAACCTGTCCAAATGGATAGGTGAGGGCCATGACGGTATCGAGCGCCAGTTTCAACGACCGCCTCGCGCGGATCGAGCAAACGCGGAAAACGGCGAAGGGCCGGATTCAGCTGCATATCGGGGATCAGGAAGCTTGGGTGGCGAACGATGCCGAGATGTTGCGTCAAGTCATGGCCAAGCCGCGTCACTCGCGGTTCGCTGTGCTGAAGGTCGTGCCGGCGCTGATGGTCGGGGTCTTGGGAATGGTGATCGTGACAGCGCTCAAGATGCGCTTTCTGACGCCGGAACTCGCCGAGAAGGTCGGTTCCAACCCGGATCTGGTCCTCGTGGTTGCGGCGGTGCTGACGGCCTTCGGGCTGGGAATGGTGCTGCGGCTGGCGTCGGTGAAACTGATGGCGGTGCAGCTGCTGGGCGTCGCGCTGGCCTTCGTGGGGCTGCACAATATCGCCTTCTGGCAACCGGACATGGCGGCGCTCGCCTTCACGCCCGACTGGGTGGAGCAGCAGACCGCGCAATTCGAGCCGCGCACCCTGCGCTACGCCGAGACCACCATCCGCTTCTGACCCTTCGCGCGCCCGCCGCGGCCCGCATGGGTCGCCAAACGGGAGGGCGCGCATGATCGTCACCACCACCCCCAGCATCGAGGGTCGCCCGATCGCGACCTATCATGGCATCGTCGTGGGCGAAGCCATCATGGGCGCCAATGTCGTCCGCGATATCTTCGCGCAAGTCACCGATATCATCGGCGGCCGCTCCGGCGCGTACGAATCCAAATTGCAAGACGCGCGCGCCACGGCGCTCGGCGAGCTTGAAGACCGCGCCCGCGAGCTGGGCGCGAATGCCGTTGTCGGCGTCGATCTCGACTACGAGGTCGTCGGCCAATCCATGCTTATGGTGTCGGCCTCCGGCACCGCTGTAACCGTATCCTGAGGAAGAACCATGCTTGATATCAAGAACCTGCACGTCAAACTGGAAGAAGAGGACAAGCAGATCCTCAAGGGCGTCAACCTGAGCGTCGAGTCCGGGAAGGTCCATGCGATCATGGGGCCGAACGGCTCGGGTAAGTCCACGCTGTCCTATGTGCTCTCGGGCCGCGATGGCTACGAGGTCACCGAAGGCGAAGCGCATCTCAACGACACCGACCTGCTGGATTCCGAGCCCGAAGAGCGCGCGGCCGCAGGCCTGTTCCTCGCGTTCCAATACCCGGTGGAAATCCCCGGCGTCGGCAACATGACCTTCCTGCGCACCGCGCTCAACGCGCAGCGCAAGGCGCGCGGCGAGGAGGAAATCTCCGCGGGCGACTTCCTGAAACTGGTGCGCGGCAAAGCGAAATCGCTCAAGATCGACGCGGACATGCTCAAGCGCCCGGTCAATGTCGGCTTCTCGGGCGGTGAGAAAAAACGGAATGAAATTCTGCAGATGGCGATCCTCGAGCCGAAGATGTGCATCCTCGACGAGACCGACTCCGGCCTCGACGTCGACGCGATGCGTCTGGTGGCCGAAGGCGTGAACGCGCTGCGCGACGAGGGCCGCTCCTTCCTCGTGATCACCCACTACCAGCGCCTGCTCGACCACATCAAACCCGATGTCGTCCACATCATGGCGGATGGCCGCATCATCGAGACCGGCGGGCCGGAACTGGCCCTCGAAGTCGAGAAGAACGGCTATGCCGACCTGCTCGCGAAACACGGGATCTCGGAGGTGATGGCGTAATGTCGGCAGTCGAGAAAATGACCCCCGCCGAGACGCGGCTGGCGCGCGTTTCTCTGCCCGACGGGTTCGGGCCGCAACGCCGCGCCGCCCTGGAACGTCTGAACGCGATGGGCCTGCCGGGCCGTCGCGATGAATACTGGCGCTGGACCAACCCGACCGATTTCATCGCGCCCGATCCGGTGCCCGCAGCGCCGTTCAGCGATGACGAGCCGGAAATCTTCGGCGAGATCGATCGTCTGAAGATCGTGTTCCGCGACGGCGTGTTCGATGCCGAAGCCTCCGACGATCTGTCGATGTCCGGCGTTGAGATCCTGCGTCTGGCCGATGCGCCCGACGTGAACTGGGCCAGCAGCCTTTACGGCACGCTGGAAACCAACGGTCAGGACCCGGTGAAACGTCCCTTCGCGGCGCTCAACACGGCGTCCGCCACCGATGGTGTGCTGATCCGCGTGACCGGTGCCGCCGAGAAACCCGTGAGCCTGATTTACACCCATGAATCAGAGACTTCCGACCCGATCCTGCATCACCTCGTGAAGCTGGAAGAGGGCGCGGAGATCACGGTTCTGGAAAACGGCCCGGCTGGCGCGCGCTTCAACAAGCTGATGGAAGTGGATGTCGCCAAGGGCGCGAAATTCCACCACATCCGCGTGCAGGGCCGCGACCATGAGCGTCGGGCGATCACCTCGATCTTCACCCGCGTCGCGGAAGAAGGTCTGTTCAAGAGCTTCACGCTGACCTCGAACGGGGTGCTGACGCGCAATGAATGCGTGATCGACATCGTGGGCGACGACGCGAATGCCCATGTCGCGGGCGCGGCTCTTGGCGATGGCAAGACCGGCAAGTTCCACCACGACGACACCGTCTTCATCACCCACGGGGCCGAGCGCGGCGAGAGCCGTCAGGTCTTCAAGAAAGTGCTGAAGAACGGCGCCGAGGGCATCTTCCAGGGCAAGATCCTCGTGAAGCCGGGCGCGCAGAAGACCGATGGCTACCAGATCAGCCAGTCGCTGCTGCTCGACGAGAATAGCCAGTTCCTCGCCAAGCCGGAACTCGAGATCTATGCCGATGACGTGCAGTGTTCGCACGGCTCGACCACTGGTGCGATCGACGAGACCGCGCTCTTCTACCTGCGTTCGCGCGGCGTGCCGGAAGAGGAAGCCACCGCGCTTCTGGTTCTGAGCTTCGTGGCCGATGCCATTGAAGAGATTGAGGAAGAGCGGTTCCGCGATGCGATCCTGACCCGGTTGGAAGGGTGGCTTGCACGCCATCGCGGCTGAGGCGCTGCGATGTCCGCGACAGACGATATCCGGCGCAGCTATCGGCGTCCGCGCGTGGTGATGCGCGAGCATCTCGCGCGCCCGGCCTCCGAGCCGCGCGCGCTGGTCTTCCTGCTTGCGGCGCTGACCGTGATCTTCATCGCGCAATGGCCGCGACTGTCGCGGATCGCCCATGAGATGCCCGACCAGCCGATGGTCGGGTTGATGATGGGCACGGTGCTGGCGCTGCTCGCGACCGTGCCCGTCTTCTACGCGATTGCGGCACTGAGCCACCTTGTGCTGAGGCTCCTCGGCGGGCAGGGAAGCTGGTATGGTGCGCGGGTCGCGCTGTTCTGGTCGCTTCTGGCGGTCTCGCCGCTGATGCTGCTGCAAGGGCTCGTGGCGGGGTTCATCGGGCGCGGCGGGGAACTTTCGCTGGTCTCCGCGCTTGTGACCGTAGCCTTCGTCCTGCTATGGGGCGCAGCGTTGCGCGTGGTAGAATTCGAAGGAAAAACAAACTGATGCAGCCCGATCTTAAAGAATGGCTTGTCCGTAGCTTCACCGATCCGAAATCGGTTGCGCGCGATTTGATCGGGCTGGATCTGAACGCCAATGCGCGGTTCATGGCGATGGTGCTGGTGGTCGTGATGACCGCGATCCTCGGCACGCTCGCGCAGCTGGTGTTCTCCTTCATCACCAAGGTGAATATCGGCACGGTGACGCCGCCGCTGACCGTGGTGGGGCTGCAGGGCGCGCTTCTGGTCTATGGCGCTTTCGCCATGTCTTTCGTCGGACAACGCTTTGGCGGGCATGGGAAGTTCCCGGATGCGCTGCTGCTTCTGACTTGGATCGAATTCGTTCTGATGATCGGTCAGATGATCCAGGTCGTGCTGATGGTCTTCTTCCCGATCTCGGCCACGCTGATGTCGGTGCTGCTGGTGGCGCTGATGTTCTACTTGCTGGTGCAGTTCACGATGGTTCTGCACGGGTTCGAAAACCCCGTGGCGACCGGCTTCGGGGTTATCCTGACCTTTCTGGGCTCGGCGATGATCGCGGGGATCGTGCTGGTCTCGACCGGCCTCGTGCAAATGCCCGCAGACCCCGCGTCACTCTGAGGTGCTCCATGTATGATATCGAAAAAATCCGCGTGGATTTCCCGATCCTGACGCGAGAAGTGAACGGCAAGCCTTTGGTTTACCTCGATAACGGGGCCTCGGCGCAAAAGCCGCGCGTTGTGATCGATGCAATGACCCGGATGTATGAGCACGACTATTCCAACGTGCATCGCGGGCTCCATACGCTGTCCAATATCGCGACCGAGAAATACGAGAGCGTGCGCGGGATCGTCGCGCGCTTCCTGCATGTCGCCGACGAAGAGCAGATCGTGTTCACCACTGGCTCGACCGAGGGGATCAACCTCGTCAGCTACGCCTGGGGCGCGCCGAACCTCGAGCCGGGCGACGAGATCATCCTGTCGGTGATGGAGCACCACGCCAATATCGTACCGTGGCATTTCCTGCGCGAACGGCAGGGGGTGAAGCTGGTCTGGGTAGAGCCCGAGGCCGACGGCTCGCTGCCGCCCGAAAAGGTGCTGGAGGCGATCACGCCGCGCACCAAGCTGATCGCGATCACCCATATGTCGAACGTGCTGGGCACCCGCGTCGATGTGAAACCGATCGCGCAGGCCGCACGCGCGCGCGGGATCGCGACGCTGGTCGACGGTTCGCAGGCGGCGGTGCATGGCCCCGTCGATGTCGATGATCTGGGCTGCGATTTCTACGTCATCACTGGACATAAGCTATACGGACCAAGCGGTTCCGGGGCGCTCTTCATCCGTCGTGACCGGATGCTGGAGATGCCTCCGTTCCTTGGCGGCGGCGACATGATCGACACCGTCACCCGCAACACGGTGATCTACAACACGCCGCCGATGAAGTTCGAGGCGGGCACGCCCGGTATCGTGCAGCAGATCGGCATGGGCGTCGCGCTCGATTACCTGATGGGGATCGGGATGGAGAATATCGCCGAGCATGAGCGCGATCTGCGCGACTACACCACCGAGAAACTGAACGGGCTGAACTGGCTCAACCAGCAGGGCACCGCGGCGGATAAGGGCGCGATCTTCTCGCTCACGCTGAACGGTCCGGCCCATCCGCATGACATCTCGACCATCCTCGACAAGCGGGGCGTCGCGGTGCGCGCGGGGCAGCATTGCACTGGGCCGCTGATGGAATGGCTTGGGGTCACGGCCACGGCGCGTGCGTCTTTCGGGATGTACAACACCCGCGAAGAGGCCGATGCGCTGATTTCCGCGCTCGAATTGTGCCACGATCTGCTAGGCTAAGGGCGCCGCTCGGCGAGGGGACTTGCTTTTGCTGCGATGCAGCATAACTCTGCGGCAGGGAGGCAGGCAGCGAAAGGGCCGAGCCGATGAACCGCAAGAGCATTAACCTCGCGTTGCAAGGTGGGGGCGCGCATGGCGCGTTCACCTGGGGCGTTCTCGACCGTTTTCTGGATGAAAACTGGCTGGACTACGCGGCGATCTCGGGCACCTCTGCCGGGGCGCTGAACGGGGCTGCTTTCAAGGCAGGCTATGCCCGTGCCGGTCGCCAAGGGGCGCGTGCGTCTCTGGATGAGCTTTGGAGCCAGGTCGCCGAAAGCGTCGATCTGCGGCTCGAGCGGCTGATGCCTGCGCAACTGCCC
Organism: Thioclava sp. F36-7; assembly: GCF_002020075.1. Classification (NCBI taxonomy): domain Bacteria; kingdom Pseudomonadati; phylum Pseudomonadota; class Alphaproteobacteria; order Rhodobacterales; family Paracoccaceae; genus Thioclava; species Thioclava sp. F36-7. Next base: position 350,277 of record NZ_MPZR01000005.1, read on the forward strand.
GGCACCGAGGCGTTGACGCGCTGGTTCGACGCATTCACGCCGGCGGCCTTCATCGACGGCATGTCGCGGGTCTTCTCGCCCTATGACGCGGGGCCGTTCTACGTCAATCCGCTGAGTTCGGTGGTCGAACGGTTTCGCTATCGCGATGTCTGCGCCGAAGAAGGGCCGCGGCTGCATGTCTCGGCCACCAATGTGCGCACCGGCAAGATCCGCGTCTTCACGGGTGAAGAGATTACGGCGGATGCGATCCTCGCTTCGGCCTGCCTGCCGGAGATTTTTCAGGCGGTCGAGATCGAGGACCCGAAAACCGGCCGCACCGAGGCCTATTGGGATGGCGGCTATACCGGCAATCCGCCGCTTTTCCCGCTGTTCGAACCGGCCTATCCGCGCGACGTGGTGGTGATTTCGATCAACCCGCTCTGGCGCGACGAGATCCCGAAAACGCCCGCGCAGATCGACGAGCGGGTCAACGAGATCAGCTTCAACTCCTCGCTGTTGCGCGAATTGCGAGCGATCAATTTCGTACATCGGCTGATCCGGGAGGACCGGCTCCCCGAAGGGGCGATGAAGGATGTGCTGATCCATATGATCGCCGATGACGACGTCATGGGCGAGCTGAGCGCAAAGTCGAAGATCCTGCCCGAATGGGGGATGCTCGCGAAGCTGAAACTGGCGGGCCGGGCGGCGGCGGATCGTTGGCTCGACGCCCATGCGGACAAGATCGGCAAAGAGGCGTCTACCGATCTTCAGGCCTTGTTCGACTGAAGTTTCACCTTGGTTTTCTTCGCAGGTTTCGCCTCTTTCGGCTGCGGGTAAACCAGACCGGCGGAGATGATCAGCTTCGCCGCATCCTCGACCGACATGTCGAGATAGGTCACCTGCGATTGTGGGACGAAGAGCAGGAACCCCGAGGTCGGGTTCGGCGTCGTCGGCAGGAAGACCGAGATCAACGGATCGCCGTCTTCTGCCTTGGCCGCGATTTCGCCCTTCGCGGTCGAGGAGACGAAGGCGACCGCTTTCAGTCCCTCGCGCGGGTATTCGATCATGCAGGCGCGGTCGAACTTGCCCTCGGACTGGCTCAGCACCGTTTCCGCGATCTGCTTGAGCCCGCTATAGACCGTGCGCACGAAGGGTAGGCGGTCGACGATGCTCTCGCCGAAGCGCAGCATCGTGCGCCCGAAGAAGCCCTTGGCGAGCCAGCCGACGATCACGGTGAAGACAAGGAAGATGATGACGCCGAGCCCGCGCACATTGATGCCGATATAGCGTTCGGGGCGAAGCTCTGGCGGCACCAGCGGCAGCACCCAGCCGTCGACCCAGCCGGCCATCGTCCACATGAGCCAGATCGTCAGACCGATCGGCGCAACGACGATCAACCCGGTGAAGAAGGAGGCGCGCAGCGCGGCAAAACGCGAGCGGCGGCGCGGATGGGGGTCGTCTTTTGTCATGATCTGGATGCGCCCTCTCGTGGCGATGCGTTGCCTGCTATCTAGGCAGCGCCGCCACGATGGGCAATGGGCCGCGTATCAGGCGGCCCGCGCTGTGATGATTTCGCCCGCGATTGCGGCAGCCAGACGGGCGTTGTTCAGAACGAGGGCGATATTGGCCTCGAGCGAGCGGCCTTCGGTCAGCTCGAAAATGCGCGATAGCAGGAAGGGCGTGACCGCCTTGGCGGCGATACCCTGCGCCTCGGCCTCTTGCAGCGCCTGTTCGATGACCGGAACGATTTCCTCGCGGGCGATCTCGGCCTCTGCGGGGATCGGGTTCGCGATCAGCTGGCCGCCCGGCAGGCCGAGGGCTGCGCGTGCGAGCTGCGACTTGGCGATCTCGGCTGCGCTGTCTGCGCGCAGCGGCGCGGGCAGGCCGGAATTGCGCGACCAGAAGGCGGGGAAGGCGTCGTGCCCATAGGCGATGACCGGCACGCCGTGGGTCTCCAGCACTTCGAGCGTCTTCGGCAGATCGAGGATCGCCTTGGCGCCCGCCGCGACCACGCTGACCGGGGTCTGCGCGAGTTCCAGAAGGTCGGCGGAGATGTCGAAACTGTCTTCCGCGCCACGATGGACGCCGCCGATCCCGCCGGTGGCGAAGACGTCGATGCCCGCGAGGTTCGCGCAGATCATGGTCGCAGCGACGGTAGTCGCGCCGGTCGCGCCCTTCGCAAGGCAGACCGCAAGATCGGCGCGGCTGACTTTCATCGCGTCCTTGGTCTGAGCGAGCGTTTCCAGTTCTTCCGGCTCCAGCCCGATATGGATCTTGCCGCCCATCACCGCGATCGTGGCCGGCACCGCGCCCGCCTTGCGGATTTCGGCCTCGACAGCCTGCGCGGTCTCGAGGTTTTGCGGATAGGGCATCCCGTGGGTGATGATCGTCGATTCCAGCGCGACGATGGGACGATTTTTGGCTTTCGCGTCAGCGACTTCGGCGGCGAAGGTGAGGGGAGCGGTCATGTGGCGAGTTCTCCGGAAACATAGCGCGCGGCGGCGGTCAGGGCGCTCTCGAGCGCCTCCATGCGGTCCGCGCCGCGCTGTTCGGCCACGAGATGCGCGGCCATGAAAGTATCGCCCGCGCCAGTCACGCGGGTTACGAGGACAGGGGGCGGGGCCGAGGCGATGACATTGCCTGCCGCAGCGCTGCCGTCGGCTGCCGCCTTGCCGCCGTCGGTCACCAGCACGCGTTGCGCTCCGCGCTCCAGCAGGCTCTCGGCGGCATGTTCAGCGCTGTCGAAGCGGCCTTGGCACAGAATGCCCGCCTCTTCGAGATTGACGTAAAGCGTCGCCGCGGGATGGGCCAGCAGTGGCGTCAGCCGTTCCGCCTTGCCGGGGCTGGCGGGGGCCACGCGCAGATCGGCCTTGGCGAAAAGCGGCGAATGCGCGATCTGGCTCAGAAGCGCTTCGGTGAGATTGCCGTCGAGCGCGATGGCGCCGGTCCATGGCTCGTTTTCCGTGCCGAGCCGCCCATCCGCGAGCGGCGCGAGGATTTTCTCGCCCGCAGCCTCCAGCGAATGCGCATCCGCAATGGCCGCAATCAGCCCGTTCGCGCCCTCGATCGCCATATAGCGGTCGGTCGGCAGATCCTCGGAGCGGTAGAGATAGTTGCAATCGACGCCCATAACCTCGGCGGATTGGATCAGGTCGTTGCCCTGACTGTCGCGCCCCAGCGCGGTCAGCACCGCAGGCTTCAGCCCATAGCGGCGCAGCGTCATCGCGATATTCATCGCAACGCCGCCGGGCAGCCGCTCGATCCGCCCCGGCACGTCGGAGCCTTCATGCATATGCACCGAAGCCCGGCCGATGATGTCCCACAGGACCGAACCGATGCACAGAATATCAGGTCTGGATTCGCTCATGCGCGGTTCTTGGCGCGGTTTCCCGGGCGGAGCAAGGGGCTTTGCCCCCGCTCAGGCGCGGCGCGATTTCAGGAAAGCCCAGAGCCAGATGCCAGCCAGCACGAGCGAGCCGACCGCATTGAGGTTCGCCATGGTGATGCCGAAGATGTCCCACGGAATCTCGTCGCAGCGCACCAGCGGGGCGTCGTTGATTTGCTTGAGCAGATCGGCGGCGGAGACGGTGGTGTCGACGGCGCTCGAGGTGCAATCGGTGGGGCCTTCGAAAATCTTCCGCTCCACGCCCGAGTGATAGAAGCCGATGACCGAGGTGGTCAGCGCGGCCAGCATCCCGAGAAGGGCAGTCCAGCCGGGCAGGCGGAAGGTGAGGATCACGATCCCGATGATCGCGGCGGCCAGATGCGGCCAGCGTTGCAGCAGGCACAGATGGCAGGGCGCGTAGCCGAACGCCTGAAAGACGAAGGCCCCGGCCAGCACGAAGGCGGAGCCCGCGGCGGCAAGGCCTACGAGGCTGCGGAAGGAAGTCAGGTTTTGCATGCGATCTTGCATCGGGGGCCTCAGAGATATTTCAGAAGATAGAACCCGCCGATCAGCAGGATGACGAAGATGGTGAAGAGCGGACCGAGCCAGCGCTCGATGAAGGTCTTGATCGGTTCGCCAAATTTCCACAAGAGGCCCGCCACCACGAAGAAGCGCAGTGCGCGGGCGATGACGGAGACGCCGAGGAAGAGCACCGGGCTCAGGTTCGTGGCACCGGCGAAGATCGTGATCACCTTATAGGGGAAGGGCGTGACACCCGCGATCAGCACGGCCCATCCGCCCATCTCGTTGAACCGGGCGGCGAGCGAGTTGAAGTCATCGGCCTTGCCGTAGAAATCCAGCACCGGCTTGCCGATCGCATCCATGAAGCCATAGCCGATCAGATAGCCCAGACAGCCGCCCGCGACCGACGACAGGGTCGCTACCAGCGCGATGCGCCATGCCGCCCAGGGGCGCGCGAGGATCATCGGGATCATCAGCACGTCGGGCGGGATCGGGAAGACCGAGGCTTCGATAAAGGCGACAGCGGCGAGATACCACATCGCATGCGGGTGGCTCGCGCGGGCCATCGTCCAGTCGTAGATGCGGCGGATCATGGCGGCATCCTTTTCCTTGCTGCTCGGTTCGCTTCATCTCCCGCGCGGGCCGCAAGGTCAAGTCACGCGCGTTGCACCTTTGCTTTTCCCGGCCTCACGCTAGACTTCACATAAAAGCGAGGGAGGCATTCGCGAATGCAATGGCGAGGACGGCGCGGCAGCCGCAATATCGAAGACCGGCGCGGCCAGCGCAGGGCAGGGGGCGGCGCAATCCGTCTGGGTGGCGGTGGCCTGGGCGTCGTCGCGATCGTCGTCGTGGCCTATTTCCTCGGGATCGATCTGACGCCGCTGCTTGACGGCGGGTCGGGCGGCTCGGGGCAGGTGGTCACGCAATCGGGTGAGCTGAGCGATCGCGAGAAGGCGATGGGCGATTTCGTCTCGGTGACGCTGGCCGATACCGAGGAGGTTTGGCAGGGCGTGTTCGAATCCGAGTTGGGGCGGCAATACGATCCGGCGGTGCTGGTCCTCTATAGTGGCATCACGCAATCGCCCTGCGGCAACGCGAGCGGCGCGACGGGGCCGTTCTACTGCCCGGGCGATCAGAAGGTCTACCTCGACACCGCGTTTTTCGACACGCTGAGCCAGCAGCTCGGCGCGCGGGGCGATTTCGCCGCCGCTTATGTGGTCGCGCATGAGGTGGCCCATCATGTGCAGGATGAGCTGGGGATTCTCGGTAAGGTTAATGAAGTGCGCGCGCAAAGCTCCGAGGCGCAGTCCAACGCGCTCTCGGTTCGGATCGAGTTGCAGGCCGACTGCTTCTCGGGGATCTGGGCGCGCCGCGCCGAGGATCAGATTGGCGCGATCGAACCGGGTGACATCTCCGAGGCGATGAACGCCGCCGCGCAGATCGGCGACGATACGCTGCAGCGCGAGGCGGGCAGGGTGCCGATGCCCGACAGCTTCACCCATGGCAGTTCCGCCCAGCGGCAGCGCTGGTTCGAGCGGGGCTATCAGAGCGGCGATCTCAAGCAATGCGACACGTTTTCAACGCGTAACCTCTAAGCGTACTTGCCTCGGGCGCGGCTGCGCGCTAGAGGACTCGAACTGGGCCCGAGTGGCGGAATGGTAGACGCAGCGGATTCAAAATCCGCCGCAGCAATGCGTGTCGGTTCGAATCCGACCTCGGGCACCAGACCTTCCGAAAATGACAGATCCATGCGCCGACGGTGATCCGACCGGCGCGTTTTGCCATGTCCTGCGCGGGTGTTTTCCGTGCCCGGGACCCCTTTGTCCAAATTTGGCGAAATTGGGGCAGAACCCGGCATTGTGAAACGTGGTTATCAAAAGATGATTCGGAGAAATCTCGTTTCGTTCTCAGAACAAACGCGCATCAGATGCCGCATTGCGGCGATATTGAGGACAATTGGGACATATTCGCGGCAGAAATATGGTCGCGATTTGGGCGGCTCCGGGAAACAAATCGATCATGGTATTGTCGCTCAATTGAAGACAGTTTTTCGCCTTTAGAGATGCGCCTTACAATCGCCACGCAACCTCTAGTTTAAATGTGGCAAAACTTTGGCAAGTTTTCCGACAAAAAGATAGGTCGATCTTTTGCAAAATAGAAACGTCGTTTGAAAACAGTCACTTCGCGATTCGGATTATTGGTGCTCGTTTTCCAAGCAATCCCCCGAAATGAGGCAAGAAAGCGGCAAATTCCCCTTTTCTTTGTGGCGATCAGAAGGGCAAATTGAGGCATGCCCTGCTGGGGGGCTTTTGGCCATGGGGGTGGCCGAAGAGAAGAGTTGTCGAAAGAGAGCTCGCCCGGCGCTGCCAAGGGGACCGATCCATAACGGCCTCGACCTTTAGGGCAAAGGAGACGCGGAGCGATCTGCGGCGACTTTGCTGGCAGCGCCCGCGCGCGCTGACGCTGGCCAATTCTTCTCGACATTCACGTTCGGACTTCGGGTCCGGCCACGTCATGGCGCTGCCGCTTTGCGCCAAAGGGAAGACACGGCGCGGGGCCATGGAGCCAAGCGGACGGTAAAGGAGAGTTGGGGATGACTTATTATTACTATCATCACGACGACGATGATTGCGACAAGAACTCCGATCCGAACGCTGTCAACGACAGCGCGAACGTGAAGTACAACACCGCGCAGACGATCGCCGTGCTCTCGAATGACAGCGATCCCGACAGCGATCCGCTCAAGGTGACCTGGGCGAGCGATCCGGCGCATGGCTCGGTCACGGTGAATGCCGATGGCACGATCACCTACACGCCCGATCCCAACTATTCCGGCACCGACAGCTTCACCTACCAGATCTATGACGGGCAGGGCGGCTACGACACCGCGACCGTCACGATCGACGTGAGCGCGCCCGACGGCATCGTCGAAGGCACCTCCGGCGGCGATCTGATCGATGACGACTATACCGGTGATCCCGAAGGCGACATGGTCGACAATAACGACGCGATCCTGCCGGGGGCTGCGCCGAATGACGACTACATCATCGCGGGCGACGGCAATGACACGGTCTATGCCGGTCAGGGCGACGACTCCGTCGAGGGCGGCAATGGCAATGACCTGATCTTTGGCGAGGGCGGCAACGACACGCTCGAAGGCGATGCTGGCAACGACACGATCTATGGCGACAACGATCCCGCGGGTGGTCCGGCCTGCGATCCGGTCTCGGAGACCGTGGACTGGAGCCATTTCCAGACCGATTGCGGCGAGGTGAAGGACCAAACCGTCGACCTGGGCGAGACCAAGGTCCATTTCGACTTCCAGTCGCAGGATGCCGGGGCGAAGGCGACGCTGACCACCGCCGCGCAATATACCGAAGCGGGTGAGAACTTCGACAGCTGCTCGGCGCTGCAACTCTATGGTGCGGGCGGCGATTGCGGGGATGGCGTCTCGCCGACTTCGACGACCGTTCTGACCTTCTCGTCGGACAACAGCGATTACACCGGCGAAGTTCAGGGGCTGAGCTTCCGGATTAACGATCTCGACCGCTCCGACAGCTATGACGATCACGTTGATATCGTGACGCTTTCCGCGGTCGATGCCGATGGCAACCCGGTCGACATCACGATCGACCCCGAGGGCAACCAGACCGTCACCGACAATGGCGACGGCACCTATACGATCACCGGCGGCGATCAGGACACCGGCCATCTCGATCAAGACGACAAGATCGGTTCGGTCAAGGTCACGATCAATGATCCGACCGCGAAGCTGACCATCGCCTACTCGAACGGTGGCGATACGGATCAGGCGATCTCGATCACCGACATGACCTATGACACCTGCCCGGTAGAAGATGACCCGGGCGAGCCCGGCGATGACAGCATCATGGGCGGTCTGGGCGATGACGTGCTCTACGGTCAGCAGGGCGAGGATACGCTGGAAGGCGGCGCGGGGTCGGACAGCCTCGACGGCGGCGAAGGCAACGATACGCTCGACGGCGGCGCGGATGCCGACACCGTCTATGGCGGCGACGATCGCGACCTGTTCATCGTCGGCTCGTCCGAGGACGGGATCGGCGACACGCTGGACGGTGGCGAGGGCGGCGACGATTACGACACGCTCGACCTGCAAGGCGCGGGCCCGCTGCGTGTCCATTCGACGGTCACCGATTACGATCCGGTCTCGGGTGTCAGCACCTATGCCGGGACGGTCGATTTCCTCGATGGCAGCGGCAATGTCACCGGCACGCTTGAATTCTCCAACATGGAGGATGTCATTCCCTGCTTCACGCCGGGCACGCTGATCGCGACGCCGCGCGGCGAGGTTCCGGCCGAGACGCTGCGCGAAGGCGACAAGGTCCTGACCCGCGATAACGGCATTCAGGTCGTTCGCTGGGCGGGCCGCGCCGAGATGAGCCGCGAGCGTCTGATGCACGCGCCGCATCTCAAGCCGGTGCTGATCCGCAAAGGCTCGCTGGGCAACGATCTGCCCGAGCGCGACATGATGGTCTCGCCGAACCACCGGATGCTCGTCGCAAACGACAAGACCGCACTCTATTTCGAAGAGCATGAGGTTCTCGTCGCGGCCAAGCATCTCGTCGCCAATCAGGGCGTGGATACGGTGGAGACGCTGGGCACCAGCTACCTGCACTTCATGTTCGACCGCCACGAAGTGCTGCTCGCCAACGGCTCCTGGACCGAAAGCTTCCAGCCCGGCGATCAGACTCTGGGTGGCATGGGCAATTCGCAGCGTCAGGAAATCTTCGAGATTTTCCCCGACCTGCAGACCGCGAAGGGCCGCGATGCCTATCATGCGGCGCGCAAGACGCTGAAGAAGCACGAAGCGAACGTGCTGCTGATGAGCTAAGTCGCGCGCCCTATCGGGGCCTCGCCCAAGCGAAAATAGCGACCGCGTCCGGGGTTTCCCCTGGCGCGGCGCTTTCGTGTTGTTTCCACGGCTCGAACACTTCGTTTCCGCTACTCCACACGTAGAAGTGGTAAAACACGTTTTCGCCTTAGAGTTTTGTCGCTATCGTGGCATTCTGGATCTCGACTGTTGGGAGGCAGGAGGATCGGATGACGCGGAGCATGCGCGCAACGGATATCGCGGAGATTTTGGCGCAATCGCCGGCTCAGGGCCTGCGCTGCACCGCGATGGCGCGTACCGAGGCGCTGCGTCTGGAATTCGATAGCCATGACGAGACCGACGGCCATATCAGCGGCTATGACGCGGCGGGCGAGACGGTGTTTTCCGGCTCCATCGCGGCGTTCCGCGCGGCCATTCCCTGCGTGACACCCGAGACGAGTGTGGCGACCGAGGCCGGTGGCGTCGCGGCGGGCGAACTGCGCCCCGGTGCGCGGCTCGTGACCCGGGAGTCCGGCGTTCAGGCGCTGCGCTGGATCGGATCGCGCGTCTTCACCGAGACCGATCTCGCGCTCAATCCGCTGCTGCGCCCGGTGTGCATCCGCGCTGGCGCGCTTGGCGAGGGGCATCCGGCGCAGGATCTGCGCGTGTCGCCCAATCACCGGTTGCTCGCGCCGCTGCGCGGAAATGTCGTTATGGCACAGGAGCTTGTCGGGTTGGACGGGGTCGAGGTCGATCACGCGGAGGGCGGCGTGCGCTATCTGCAGTTGCTGCTCGACGCGCCGGAGATGCTGCTTTGCGAAGGTTTGTGGGTCGAGAGTTTCCGCCCCGAAACCGCCATGCTGGCAGGTTTCGATGCGGCGCAGCGGGCGGAGTTGCTGTCGCTGCGCCCCGATCTGTCACGGCGCGATGCGGGGGCCGCACCCGCCGAGATGCAGTCCAGCGATTGAACTACCACTAAACGGCAAAAAAAGAGCCGGGCGCGAGGCCCGGCCAAAAGACGATTCCGGTCAGGGGAATTGCCCGGATCGTTCACGTCACAGGAAGCGGCGCCCTTCTTGCCGGGCAATCTCCCGGCTAATTCCGATATCTTCGAGCAGATGGTCATCGAGTTTCCCCAGCGCCATCCGCGAACGGCGCGCTTCGAGGACGCGCGCAACGCGCGCGATCAGGCTCAGACGGCCATGACGGGCGGGAACGGGACGGGTCCGCGACAGGGTAAACATTGCGATGCCTTTCTGTATTGATACAATGTGATCTTTGTTGCTATATAAGGGATACAATGACTCCTTTTTGGCAACCAGAGAAATATTGTGACTGATACAAGCTGGTCTCCCGAGCTCGCCCATATCTCCGGCCCGAAATATCTCGCACTGGTCCGTGCGCTGCGCGAAGGCATCCGCCGCGGTGACCTCAAGCCGGGAACTAAACTCCCTACTGTCAGGGACTTGGCATGGTCTTTGGGGGTCACTCCGGGCACCGTGGCGCGGGGGTATCAGATCGCCACGCAGGAGGGGTTGCTGGAGGCCAAGGTGGGGCGCGGCACCTTTGTATCGACACAAACGCAGCGACTCGGCCCACGCGAACCCCTTTATCGCCATACCGGAGAGGATATCGACGCCACCCCGGACGATCTGGTCAATCTCAGATCGCCACAATTGCCCGATGTCGGCCAGACAAAAGCGCTACAATGGGCGATGACCGAAGCCGCCCGCGACATCGGCAAGACCTATCTGCAATATCCGGGTCTGCGCCGGGATGCGTATTGCCGCGAGGCGGTGATGGACTGGTTTCCGAAGGATTGCTCGCTCGCGTCGGAATTAAATGCCGACGACCTCGTACTTACCCATGGCGGGCAGAACGGGATCAACCTCGTGATGCAGACCTGCCTGCGCGGCGACCGGCCCGGCGTCTATATCGAGGAGCTTGCCTATCCCGGCTTCCGGCACGCGGCACGGCTCAACCGCGCCGAGGTGCATCCGGTTGCGATCGACGCGCAGGGCATGATCCCCGATGCGCTCGACGCGGCGTGTCGCAAACATGGCGGCCAAATCGTCTGCATCACGCCCGATGCGCAGAACCCCACGGCGGGACGGATGGACGCCGCGCGCCGCGAAGCGCTGGCCGAGGTCGCGCGCCGCCACGATCTGCAGATCATCGAGGACGATTGCTACACCGCGCCGGTGACCGGCCTGCCGAGCTTTCGCGTCATTGCGCCGGAGCGCAGCTGGCATGTGACCTCGCTGTCGAAGACGATCTCGGCGGGCATGCGTTTCGGCATTGTGGCCGCGCCCGAGGGCATGGGCGAGGTGGGGCGGCTGGCCGCCCAGCACAGCTTCTTTGGCCTCGCGCGTCCTATCACCGACATGGTCGCGCTGCTGTTCGAGAGCGGCGAGGCGATGCGCCTGCGTTACGCCGCGCAGGAGGAGATGGGGCGGCGGCTGCAGATGACGGTGCAATCGCTGGCGGGTCAGGATTTCAACTGGCTGCCGGGGCTGAGCTTCCTCTGGCTGAAACTGCCGATGGGCTGGCGCGGCTCCACTTTCGCGCGCATGGCGGAGATGGAAGGCGTGTTGCTGCGCTCGGCCGACGAATATGTCGTGCAGGACGGGCAGGCGCCCAACGCGGTGCGCATCGCGATGGCGGGCTCGGTGCCGGAGGAGCGCTTCCGCTCGGCTCTGCGCACGCTGACGGGGCTGCTTGAGCGGATGCCCGACGATCTGCCGGTCTGACGTTCGGTGCCAGACCCGGCACCCGGTCGCACTGCACAAATTTACGGCACCTGCCTTGCCCTTGCGCGCGCGGGGGCGGTTGCCCTCTTTTCACGCCCGCGACCTTGTGCTTTCGTGACATCCAACGACGCCCGAGACGGGTGCAAATCGGGAGAGATGGATGGCGGGTAAAGGGGAGAGATGGCTGCGCAGCGAGTCCGCGCAGGGCTATGCGCTGATCTCGCCGCCCTTCCTCTATGCCGTTCTTTTGCTGGCCGCGCCGCTGGTCACGATCCTTGCCTATTCCTTCTTCCAGGACGGCTATCTGACGGTGGTGCATGAATTCACCGTGCAGAATTACATCGCGACATGGACCGATCCGATCTTTCGCGTGATTCTGGTCCGCTCGCTCTTGGTGGCGGGGCTGGTGACGCTGGTCACGGTCGCGCTGGCCTTCCCGATTGCCTATTATCTGAGCTTCGGTCTGGCGCCGAACCGCAAGGCGCGCTGGATCTTCCTGATCACGATTCCCTTCTGGACGTCCTACCTGATCCGCGTGTTCCTGTGGAAGGTGATCCTTGGCTATAACGGCGTGATCAACTCGGCGCTGGAAAGTATCGGGATCATCGGGCCGAACGGGCTGATCGCTGACCCGTTGCAGATGCTCAATTCAGTGGGGGCGATCGCGCTGACGCTGGCCCATGCCTATGCGCCGTTTGCGATCCTGCCGATCTTCGTGAGCCTCGAGAAGATCGACCGCTCGCTGCTGGAGGCGGGGCAGGATCTGGGCGAGAGCCGCTGGCGCACCTTCCTGCGCGTGACGCTTCCCTTGGCGATGCCGGGCGTGGTGGCCGCGACACTGATCGTCTTCATCCCGACGGTGGGCGATTACGTCACGCCCGAGTTGATCGGGGGCGGCAAGATGCCGATGGTCGCGAACCTCATTCAGGCGCAGATGCTGCCGCTGGACAACCGGCCCATGGGTTCGGCCATCGCGGTCAGCTCGCTTCTGGTGGTCGCTGCGCTGTCGCTGGTGTTCCTGTGGCTCAACCGCCGCTTCCTGAAGGTCGGAAAGTGAGCCGCGCATGAAAATCCCGTCCCTCAAGATCTACGCGATCGCTTACCTGATCTTCCTCTATGCGCCGATCTTCCTGCTGCCGCTATTCGCCTTCAATGACGGCACGATCATCGCCTTTCCGCTGAAGGGCTTTACGACCGACTGGTTCGCGAAGATGGCCGAGAACGACACGCTGCGCCACGCGCTGTCGAATTCGCTGATCATCGCGCTGACCTCCTCGGCGGGGGCCACGATCCTTGCGATTTTCGCCGCCCGCGCCTCGACGCGCTATCGCTTCAAGGGCAAGGGTGGGATCATGGGGCTGATCCTGCTGCCGATGGTGCTGCCCGATATTCTGATGGGGATGTCGCTGCTTCTGGTGATGCTCGAAGTGTTGAAGGTGAACCTGTCGATCGCGACGGTGATTTTGGGCCATGTGATCATCTCGCTGCCCTATGCGATCGCGGTGCTGCAAACGGCTTTCGCGACGCTCGATCAGTCGCTGGAAGAGGCGGCGGTCGATCTGGGCGAAACACGGATGTCCACCTTCCGGCTGATCGTTCTGCCGCTGGTGATGCCCGGCATCATCTCGGCCTTCCTGATCTCTTTCACGATCTCGCTCGACGAGTTCATCGTGGCCTTCTTCCTCGCGGGCAATCAGCCCACGCTGCCCACCTACATCTTTTCCCAGCTGCGTTTCCCCTCGGCGATCCCGGTCATCATGGCGCTTGGCACCTGCCTCGTCGCGGCCTCGATCCTGCTTCTGAGCGTGGCCGAATTCTTCCGCCGGCGCGGGGTCAAACGGACCGGCGCCAAGGATACCGGAGGTTTCCTGTGACCGATAAACCGATGATCGCCTTTCAGGACGTTCACAAATATTACGGCGATTATCACGCGCTGCGCGGCATCACCGCCGAGATCCGCGCGGGCGAGTTCTTCTCGCTGCTCGGTCCGTCGGGCTGTGGCAAGACTACGCTTCTGCGCACCATCGCGGGGTTCGAGGAGATTTCCTCGGGCGCGGTGCTGATCGACGGCAAGACGATGGTGGGCGTGCCGCCGAACAAGCGGCCCACGAACATGGTGTTCCAGTCCTACGCGATCTTCCCGCATCTGAGCGTGGCCGAGAATGTGGGCTTCGGCCTGCGCCGCGATCCGCGCTCGAAATCGGAGAAAGCCAAGCTGGTCGAGGAATCGCTCGAGATGGTGGGGCTTTCCGGCTATGGCGCCCGCGCAGCCCATGCGCTCTCGGGCGGGCAGCGGCAGCGTGTGGCGCTAGCCCGTGCGCTGATCCTCAAGCCTAAGGTTTTGTTGCTCGATGAGCCGCTCTCCGCGCTCGACCGCAAGATCCGCGAGCAGATGCAGGTCGAGTTGATCAAGCTGCAGCGCGAGGTCGGTATTACCTTTGTTCTCGTGACCCACGATCAGGAAGAGGCGCTGGTCATGTCGGACCGGATCGCGGTGATGTTCGAGGGCGAGATCGCTCAGCTCGCCGATCCGGAAGTGCTCTATGGTCGCCCGAATTCGCGCCGCGTGGCCGATTTCATCGGGGTGATGAACTTCCTGCCCGCCTCGGTGACGGACGGGCCGGGCGACGCGGTCACGGCCGAGGTCGCAGGACTCGGTCGGCTCGAAGTCGCGCCGAGCCAGATTTCGAGCGCTCCCGCAGGCGACGGCGCCGCGGTGGGTTTCCGACCGGAAACCTTAACGCTCCTTTACGAAGGTCAACAGGCCTCGGATCGCGAAGCACCCGGCACGATCGACGAGGTCGTCTATTACGGCGACATGACCTATTACGATGTGCGGCTCGACGGTACCGAAAAGCCGGTCCGCATTTCGATGCGCAACGTCTTCGGACGGCCCGTGCTGGAGGTCGGCACACGCACCCGCGTCGCATGGTCGCCCGGGGCGCTGGTTCTGTTCCGGTGAACCGGGCAGGGGGCCTAACCCGACCGATAGTTGTCAGCGAGATATTCCCGCTTTCTACCACTGACTGGCGGTATCGGCTTGAACTGGCCCGTTTCCGTCTTTGGCTACTTGTTGCGCAACCCGTGACAACGAGAAAGGGCGCGGAATACACCGCGCCCTTTCTGTTCGTCTTGGATGATTTAAGCCCCGTCAGCCTTCGCTGGCGTTATCCGGCTTCCCGAGCGCAGCGCTTGCAGCGCCTTCGTGGCCACGGGTGGCACCAGCCTTCTCGATCCGGTGCGCGATCTCGTCGCGCACGACGTCCGGGCAGTCAGGATGATTCGCGATCCGTTTGGCGTTCGCGAGCGTGGCGGTTTCGCTGAACAGGCGGAAAAACTCTTCCGCTTTGGGCGTACCCGCAAGTTGTGCCAAGACGCTCTCGAGGCTTGCGAAAAGGGCTTTATTCGCGCGGTCATGTTCGCGGTGCTGATCAAGAGCGATCTGGGCCGTGAGGTTTTCCGCGCGGGCTTTCATTTGCCGTTGGCGGTCGGTCATGCGGTTCCAGTCGATGACAGGATGTCGGTTCTTCTGTGCCATGTAGTCTAATCCTTTTCTGACGGTCTTTGCAGCGTCTGCCGCGCGCCTGTCGCGAGGCTTCTTGGTTGCTGATGATGAGGTGGGTTCATCGCGCTGCGCGCGGAAATCGAATTCGCGAACTTTTTCACGTTTTCTCATCAGAGCCCCGATCGACGTCGTCGAACCGGGCGGGCGACAAGCGGCGCCGAAGCGCATTCAGCGGCAACGAAAGAGATCTGCGCGCTTGAGCGAGACGCTGCCGGGCTTTGTTGGGCAGCGTTTTCGCAATCTCGAGAAGCGCAGCGTCCGCCGCCGCAATCTGCGCGAACTCATCTGCGAGTTCGGCGCGTGCTTCTTTGCGTGCGCGTTGCCGGAGAACTGCTAGCGCGCGCCCAAATATGGCCTGCACCGGCGAAGTCGTATCGAATTGAGCGTCCTGTCGAGACGTCTCGTCCGTGGCGGTTACGATATCTACGCGGCCATCGGCCACCGCAGCCGCGACATCGAGCACGGACTGTGCGTCTTGTTGCTGCCGCGTGACGGTACGCTCTTGATCTGCGAGCGCTGATTTTTCGGCAGCGAGGGTTTCCTCGGTCTGCTTCACCGCCTTGTCGCGGCTGGCCAGCTCAATCTCCTGGCTCTCGCGCCATTTCCGTGGGCTGACGTGTTCGCGATGTTCTGGCAGCGCGATCTCGGTTCCAGGATCGGCCACTCCATTCGCACGCGCTTCGCGGACTTTCCTGTTGTGTTTAAGGGCCTCCCGCATGGCTTGCTTGCGCCGCTCGCCGCGCCGGAGCCCAATCTCCTCGAACCATTCGCCGACGCTATCTTGCGCCTTCTCGTAACTGCGGATCAACGGGTGAACCGCCGGCTGCAGCATACGCCGACCATCCGCTGTCACTGCGCGGGGAATGATCACGGCATGGATATGATATGCTGTTTCGTCGAGATCGGCGCGTGCATGAACGCAGTCGTCGCCGAAATTGGTCAAGAGCCACTCCTTGGCTCGCGTCTCGAATTGCATCTCTCGCGTAGGTCCGCTCTCCCCGAAAAACTCGGTAAGATCCTTTTCGAACCACTCTTTGTTTACCGTCAGAATGATTTCGCGCAGCGGACCGTGCCGGGTTGCGCGCCAGGGATCGCGCGGCCCCCGAAAAAGCGCATTCTTAAGCTCCGTTTTCCGGCGTCGACGGCGCAACTGCTCGAGTTCGAGGAGATGGTTCGCATGGCGCATGTCTTGGATCTCGTCCCACGCATCTTGTGCCCAGGTTTTCGAGCCGATGAGGCGCCGATTTTGCGCCATGCGGCTGGTGTCGCAATGGCCGTGATCGCCCCCACTGCGCATCCGGTGCTTTTCATAGCCGGCAAGATTGCGAGGGTGCATGCCTTGCATGCGCATGACGATTGGGTAGCGGGTTTTCGTTGCTGATGACATTGTCGATCTCCGTGCTTGTGAGATCGAGGTGGGTTCATGCCATTTGACGCGGAAATCGCTGTGAATTTCCCCCGGTATCTCTCCGGGAGGCGCCTGCGAGGCGGGTGTCGGGACAGCTAGGCGACTACGGGAGGCTCAGAAACAAAGGGCGCGATCCGGAAGTTCGCTGCGGGCGCAAAACAGTTTGGTCGAGCACCGAACAGCGAACGTTGGAATTGCTATTCATGTGACGATGAAAACCAAAAGCTAGGGTCCAAAATTGACTTCGCTTTTCGTTTTCCAAGCAAAACTTCGCCCAAGTCGCGCTTAAGACTTCTGTCCACGTCTGCGTCAGAAAAGTTCTTCCACGCGCCTTCGACCATAGTCGTTGTGCTGTCCTGGGCAGCGTTCTGAAAGTCCTTTAGCTTCGAGTAGCCCATATCAACAAAAATCCGAAGTGCATTGTCGTGTCTTCCTTCCAGCGCAGGCACAAGAAGGTGTCGCAGAACGTTGTCTTTCTCAGTCCGCATAATTCGCTCTCCACGTTGTGCAACATTCGAGATTAGCTCGGGACAAAGAACCATCGCACGACCCAACGATGGCGCAGAAACGTTGGAAATTCCTTCACGAAGAGATCGCCAAACGTCATCGTGGTAGTTCTTGTCGAGCGCGAGCAACAGGGTATTGAGCTACTCCCCGACTCTTGGACAGGATCTGGCGTAAATTAAGCTACTCGTTGCACCTGCTGACCGGATTGGTTGA
>NZ_MPZR01000006.1:0-328439 GCF_002020075.1 Thioclava sp. F36-7
CGGGATGGAGCAGCCCGGTAGCTCGTCAGGCTCATAACCTGAAGGTCGTAGGTTCAAATCCTACTCCCGCAACCAAATCTTCTAAACCAGACCAAACGCTTAGCCTCGCTCCCCGCGAGGCTTTTTGCGTTGCGACAAACACCGTGGAAGCAATGTCGAAGCTGATCTTGATCTTGTCCCGTTCCTTCAAGCGGAACACGACGAAGCCCCCTCAGAAAGGGTCGAGATCAAAATTCCCCGAAACGGAGTTAACAAGCCCATCGATCCCTGTTCGGATGTCGACTGGTTGCGTTGCTAGGTAGATCTTGAACCGGCGAGCGTATTGGAAGGCTTGTGCGCCGCGAACCATTCCGGCACGCCGGTGATGTAGCGGAACGAGGCACGATAGCCCCGGCGCACGTTAATCCGCTCTGACCTCGGGGCTGTCGAAGCCGTCACAGCGGGGTGACGGTATTGAACTGACGGTCGTGCCAGACCAGTGGCTTGGCGTTTGCGGAGAGGTCGATCTTCCGCGGGCGCCCGACGAACAGAACGTGATCGGTCGTCTCGATCTCTCCGACGAGGGCGCAGTCCATCGTGGCCACGGCACCGTGCAGGCGCGGGTGGCCGGAGGGCCAGGTGTCCCATGCGCCGTGCTCGAACCGCTTCTCCGGCGCGACCTTGCCGGCAAAGGCATTGGCGACGGCCTGTTGGTCCGCCTGTAACATGGCGAAGGAAAACCCACCCTGCGCGCGGATCAGCGATGTCAGGCGGGCGCCGGAGTCGATGGAGACCAGCAGCGACGGCGGATCGACCGCCAGCGAGAGCGCTGCGGTGACGGTGCGCCCCACGCGGTCGCCGTCCTGCGCGGCGCTCACAACGCAAACGGTTGCGGCCAGCGCAGACATCGCCTCGCGGAACGCAGCTTGCGTGTCCAGCCCGGCGTCGATCATCGCATAGGAAGCCTGTGAGAGTTCAGTGCTCATGACTATCCTTTTTGCCCCGGCTCGGGCGAGAAATGCGTTTGCAGCTTGTTCGGCACGCCATCCATCTCGTCGGCATTCGCGGGCGGGGTGCCCATCGCGACGATGACAGGCCAGACCTCTGCATATTTACGGTTGAAGTCGACCCAGCCTTCGCCGTCAGGATCGGTGTCGGGGCGGATCGCGTCGGCGGGGCACTCGGGTTCGCAGACGCCGCAGTCGATGCATTCATCGGGATGGATCACGAGAGCATTTTCGCCCTCATAGAAGCAATCGACCGGACAGACCTCGACGCAATCCATGTATTTGCAGGCGATGCAGTTTTCGGTGACGACGTATGTCATGGGGAGGGGCTCATGAGCTTGGAAGAGGCCGTGCGCAGGTGGTGCGCACGGCGCTCGGTGCATCAGGCGAGGTTCGACGCCGCGAACTCGTAATTTGCGAGATTGTCGAGGAAGTTCGTCACGTAGTCCGGCCGACGGTTGCGGAAGTCGACGTAGTAGCTGTGTTCCCAGACATCGAGGCCCAGCAGCGCCGTGCCCTCGCCGGTGGCGAGCGGGTTCACCCCGTTGGGCGTCTTGGTCACGCCGAGGCTTCCGTCCGGCTTCTGGATCAACCAGGCCCAGCCCGAACCGAATTGCCCGGTTGCTGCGGCCTTGAACGCCGCTTTGAAATCGTCGACAGAACCGAAATCGGCGATCAGTCGCGACTCGAGTGCGCCGGGGATGCCGCCACCCTGCGGCGAAAGGGCGTTCCAGAAATGGATGTGGTTCCAGTGCTGTCCCGCCTGGTTGAAGATGCCGTCGCGTGCGGGATCGCCGTAAGTGGCGACGACGATCTCCTCCAGAGTCTTGCCCTGAAGGTCGGCGGTCTTCTCGACGAAGCCGTTGAGCGCCGTCACATAGGCCTGATGGTGCTTGTCGTGGTGTAGTCCGAGCGTTTCCTGGCTCATGCCGCGGTCAGCAAGCGCGGAATGGGAAAAGTTCAGTGCGGGAAGTTCGAAAGCCATGTCAGGTCTCCTGCGGGGGGTGGTTGCGCCGCAGCCTGCGGCGGGTTAATTAATCAAGTAAGTGCTTTGAAAAAGATTGAGGCGAATATGTCAAGCGATAGCTTGGAAAAAGACGCGATGGAAGATTCAGGCTGGTCGCCGCGCTCCGCCTCTGAGCGCATCCTGATGGCGTTGAAGATGCACGGGGCGCTGACCTCGGCGCAGGTCGGGGCCCGCCTCGGCACCACCGGGGAGGCCGCGCGGCAGCAACTGCTGAAACTCGCCGAGGACGGGCTGGTCGCAGATGAACGTCGCGCCTCCGGGCGTGGGCGACCTGCGGTTTTTTGGCATCTGAGCGAAAAGGGGCAGGCTCGGTTTCCGGACACGCATGCTGCGCTGACCGTGGAAATTCTGCGCAGCATTTCCGGTGTTCTGGGGGAGGAGGCGCTCGAGCGCATCATCGAGGCCCGAGAGGCGACGACGCAGGCGCTCTACGAGGCGGAAATGACGGGCTGTGGCGATCTGGCTGCACGGGTCGAGAAGCTGGCCGAGCTGCGCAACGCCGAAGGCTACATGGCATCTGCCGAGCGTGATGGGGACGGCACCCTTCTCCTTGTCGAGAACCATTGTCCGATCTGCGCCGCGGCGACTTTCTGTCAGGGCTTCTGTCGGGCCGAACAGGCGGTGTTCAAGGCTGTGCTGGGCGAGGATGTCTCGGTCGAGCGGGTTGAACATATCGTCGAGGGCGGTCGCCGCTGCACCTATGTCATCCGCGACGCCGTGACATGAGCGCAGGTCGGCCGACCGGCGTTCCGCGCGCTGACCGGGCCCCTGCGTGGAGGTCTTCCACCGCGCAGTCGCCGACACCGCTGAAGGCAGCGTTCGACCTGAGTCGCCGCAACACGCTGGGCTTGCGGTCGTGTGCCCGGTTCGGCGGGGTGCTGCGCACAGAAGCCGAGATCATCGCCGCCGCGCAATATGCCGGGCACCTCGGTCTGCCGTTTTACCTGCTGGGCGGCGGGAGCAACTGCGTGCTGGCCGAAGAGATCGACGGCGTGGTTGGGATCAACGGATTGCTTGGTCGCAGCGTGACGCGTGCTTCCGATGGTGTGCGCGTCACGGCAAAGGCGGGTGAGAACTGGGATGCCCTGGTGCGCTGGACGGTGGAGCAGGGTATCGGCGGCCTCGAGAACCTTGCCGGAATACCGGGCACCGTCGGCGCGGCCCCAGTCCAGAACATCGGCGCCTATGGAGTGGAGCTGAAGGATCTGGTCGAGAGCGTCGACATTATCGACACGGAGACATGGACCGCTCGACGCCTTTCGGCGCGCGACTGCGGCTTCGCCTATCGGCACAGCCGTTTCAAGGAGAGGCCGGGCGTTGAGCTCGTCACCGGGGTCACGCTTCGGCTGCCCACGGATTGGCAGCCGAACCTTGGCTATGCCGGTCTGGCCGACCTGCCCGGCCCGCTCAGCCCGGACGGGATCATGAAAGCCGTTCTGGCCCAACGTGCGGCGAAGATCCCGGACTGGAGGGACATCGGCAATGTCGGGTCTTTCTTTCACAACCCGATCGTCTCGGTCGCGACCGCGCGACGCTTGGCGGACGTCCTGGGGCATCCGGTGCCGGGCGGCGTAAAACTCTCGGCGGCGAGGCTTCTCGATCTCTGCGGCCTGAAGGGGGTCCGCAGGGGCGGTGCCGGATTCTCTGAAGCGCACGCGCTGATCCTCGTGAACCTCGGCGGCGCGACGGTCGAGCACGTCATCGCGCTTGCCGATCACGCCCGAGAGACGGTCCGCGCGCGCTTCGGTGTCTCTCTCGTACAGGAACCGGCACTGATCGGGCGCTGAGCCGACATGCGTGCGTCGCACCGCGAATGATCAGCCCTCTATCCCCGTCGACCGATGCGCTTGCCCTCTGGCGTCAGGCGCTTGCGCGGGGGACGAGCTTGCCCTTGAACGCGCGGTCGAAGTCACGGTCTTCACTGCTTTCGAGCACTTCGACCAGATATTCGGCCATCTCCGTCAGCGGCTGGCGATAGGTGGTCAATGCGTAATTCGGGCTCTGGCATTGCGGCACGTCGTCGAAGCCCGTCACCGCGATATCCTCGGGAATGCGCAGGCCGAGCTTGTGCCGGATCACGTCGATCGCGCCGATGGCGAGCGCGTCGTTCTCGCAGACGAGGATGTCCGGCATCTCATCGCGCGGGCGATCCGTGAGAATCCGGGTCACGACCTGCTCGGCGAGGATCGGGTCATAGGCGGGCACTTCGGCGAATTCGGGGATGGTCCCGAAACGCCGCTCCCAGCAGCCTAGGAAGGTTTCCTTGCGCAGCAGATGCGCGGAATAGGTGCGCGGACCCGCGAGGAAGAGCGGGCGGCGATAGCCCTGTTCCGCAACATAGGCGGCGATCTCCTGCATCGCGGCAGCGTCGTCCACCGCGATCGAGATCGTGTCGGGATGGCGCGAGGTGCGCGCGAAGATAATCAGCTTGTGGAAACGTCGGGCGTGCAGAGCGGTCTCGAGAACCTCATCGTCGAACTGAATCCCGATCAGGATCGCGGCATCGACGCGGCGCTGGCTGGCGTTGAGGATCGCATGGCCCGCATCGTCGCGGTCGAGCGTGTTCACCAGAAGCGTATCCCAGCCATGCTTGCGCAGGATGCGCGTCAGCCGCTCCATCATCACCAGCTTATGCGGGTTGGCGAAGTCATCGACCAGCAGCGCGACGAGGTTCGAGCGATCCGAGGCCAATGCGGCTGCGCGCAGATCGGGCACGTAGCCGAGCTTGCTCGCCGCTTCCATCACCTTGGTCCGGGTCTTGGGCGAAATCGACGCGTCCTTCTTGAAGGCCCGGTTGACCGTCCAGCGCGAGACACCGGCAGCTTCGGCGACATCATCGGCGGTGATGTTGTTTTCGAAATTCGGTCTGCGCACGTCGCTCATCGGGTTCTCCTCAAAAGCTGACCTATCAGCTTTCTTGCCAGCATACACACAGAAAAGAGCGGCAGCGGAGTCCCATTTGCACGCGCGTGCAAAAAATTCTTGCACGCGCGTGCAAAACGGATGATGTTAGCGCCAGTCATCGGTCGAATCGGATCGGTTCTGGGAGGAATGCATGTTGAAAGTCGGGTTGCTGGGCGCCGGCCGTATCGGTCAGGTGCATGCGGTAAATATTGCCGGACATCCGGGCAGCACGCTCGTCGCGGTCTCGGATGTGAACGCGGAGGCGGCGCAGGCGCTCGCCGCGAAATACAACGCGAAAGCGGCAAGTTCCGAGGAGATCATCGCCAATCCCGACATCGACGCGGTGCTGATCGCCACCTCGACAGACACCCATTCGGATCTGATCGAGAAGGCGACGGCAGCAGGCAAGGCCGTGCTGTGCGAAAAGCCGGTCGATCTATCGCTTGAACGGGCGAAAGCCTGCCTCGCGGCGGTTTCGAAAACCGGCCAGCCTGTGATGATCGGCTTCAACCGTCGGTTCGACCCGAATTTCGGCGCGCTGCGCTCTGCCGCCCACGCCGGAGAGATCGGCAAAGCCGAGCTGCTTTCGGTCACGTCTTTCGATCCTGCGCCGCCGCCGGTTTCCTACATCAAGGTCTCGGGCGGGCTGTTCCGCGATATGATGATCCATGATTTCGACATGGCGAATTTCATCATGGACAGTGCGCCGGTCAGCGTTCGCGCGGTTGGCTCCTCCATCGTTGATCCGGCGATCGGGGAGGCGGGCGACGTGGATACGGCCGTGGTCACGCTGACCTATGCCGACGGGCGCATTGCGGTCATCAAGAACTCGCGCCGGGCTGTCTACGGCTACGATCAGCGCGTCGAATTGCTGGGCTCGGAGGGGCTGCTGACCGCGGCCAACATGCTGGAGAACACGGTCTCCAAGTCGACCGTGGCCGGCGTCTCTTCGGCCAAGCCGACCTATTTCTTCCTCGAACGTTACATGCCCGCCTACGCGGCGGAATGGGACGCCTTCGTCACCGCTCTGGCAGAGGGGCACCCAATGCCTGTGACGCTCGAGGATG
Organism: Thioclava sp. F36-7; assembly: GCF_002020075.1. Lineage (NCBI taxonomy): Bacteria > Pseudomonadati > Pseudomonadota > Alphaproteobacteria > Rhodobacterales > Paracoccaceae > Thioclava > Thioclava sp. F36-7. The sequence continues at coordinate 5,985 of NZ_MPZR01000006.1, forward strand.
GCGTGGCCGCGCTCGCGATGGCCGAGGCCGCAACGAAATCCGCCAAGATGGGGGAAGCCGTCGACCTGGCGACGCTCTGAGGCGCTGCCTCGGAGTGGACAGAAATCGCAGGCGCGAGGAGGTGCCTGTGGTTCAAAGGCCGAAGGGATCGGCCGGGCCGCATCAGACGCGACATGGAGGAGCGCGGTGCGGTAACAAACAGAAAGTGAATCTGGGAGGATCACATGAAACAGTTTCTGCGTGCTGCAGTTGCGGCCACCGCTGTGGCTTTCGCTGCACCGGCATTCGCGACGGATATCGTCGTGGTCTCGCACGGGCAGGCCAATGACCCGTTCTGGTCGGTGGTGAAGAACGGCGTCGAGCAGGCGGCGAAGGATACCGGCGTGAACGTCGAATACCGCTCGCCCGAGACCTTCGACATGGTCGCGATGAGCCAGCTGATCGACGCCGCCGTGAACCAGGAGCCTGACGGGCTCGTCGTCTCGATCCCCGATGCGGACGCGCTCGGCCCGTCCATCAAGCGCGCGGTCGAAGCGGGCATTCCGGTGATCTCGATGAACTCGGGTTCGGACGTGTCGAAGTCGCTCGGCGCTCTGCTGCATGTCGGTCAGGACGAGGAAGACGCGGGCAAGCGCGCGGGTGAGAAGCTCAAGGAAATGGGCGGCACAAAGGCGATCTGCGTCAACCAGGAAGTCGGTAACGTCTCGCTCGACCTGCGCTGCAAAGGCTTCGCGGAAGGCTTCGGCGAGTCGACCGTTCTGCCGACCACCAACGACCCGACCGATATCGAGGCCAAGGTGCGTGCGGCGCTGGATTCCGATCCCGATGTCGACACGGTGATGGCGCTCGGTGCGGCGACTGCGGGTGAACCCTCGGTGGCGGCTGTGAAAGCGCTCGGCAAGGGCGGCGGCCAGATCAAGGTGGCGAGCTTCGACATGTCGCCTGGTTTCCTGAAGGCGGTGGAAGATGGTGACGCGGCCTTCGCGATCGACCAGCAGCAGTATCTCCAAGGCTATCTGCCGGTCTCGTTCCTCGCACTCAATGCGAAATACGGCCTGATCCCCGCCTCGAACGTCTCTTCGGGTCCGAACCTGATCACCAAGGACAAGGCCGCCCAGGTGGTCGACCTGTCGGCCAAGGGCATCCGCTGATCCACATCGGATGACATGAACCAGGCGATGCGCGCGCCGACCCTGCAAACGCGCGCGCATCCCACTGGCGCCTGCACGGGCCGTGCTCGGTTCGCCGCGCCATCGACCAGCATTTTCAGGGAGGGCAAAATGCCAGCCGACACCACGGTTACCGACGAGCGCGTCCGCGAGGAGACAGTTCTCGCGCGCTTGATGAAGCGGCCCGAACTGGGCGCGATCGCCGGGCTCATTCTCGTGACGATCTTCTTTCTCTTCACCGCCAATGCGTCGATGTTCACCCTTTCGGGGATCATGAACTTCCTGACGCCCGCGGCCCAGCTCGGCATTCTCGCCATCGGCGCGTCGCTTCTGATGATCGGGGGAGAGTTCGACCTTTCGATCGGCTCGATGGTGGCCTTCGCGGGGATGATCTTCGGCGCGCTCGTCGTCAATCTCGGCCTGCCGCTGATCGTGGCCATTCCCGGCACGCTGATCTTCGCTGGCATGATGGGCGTGGTGAACGGGCAGCTGGTGATCCGCACGGGCCTGCCCTCCTTCATCGTCACGCTGGCTTTCCTGTTCATTCTGCGTGGCCTGTCGCTCGTCGGGCTGAAATATCTGACCGGCGGCTCGACCCAGCTGCGCGGCGTGCGCGATGCGGTGGGCGATGACTGGCTGGCGCCGTTCTTCTCGGGCGATGCGTTCACGGGGCTCTTCGCGAAGCTCGCCGAATGGGGCTGGATCGACACGTTCAAGTCGGGCGCGCCGAAAGTGCCGGGCGTGCCGGTCGAGATCCTGTGGTTCATCGGTATCGCGCTGTTTGCCACCTGGATCCTGCTGCGCACCCCTGCCGGCAACTGGATCTTCGCTGCGGGCGGCGACAAGAACGCGGCCTCCAATTCGGGCGTGCCGGTCAACCGGGTGAAGACGACGCTCTTCATCGTGACCGCCTGTTGCGCCGCGCTTGTTGCCATAATGACCGTGATCGACGCGGGCTCCACCGATGCGCGTCGCGGCTTCCAGAAAGAATTCGAGGCGATCATCGCCGCGGTGATCGGGGGCTCGCTGCTGACCGGCGGTTACGGCTCGGCGATCGGCGCCTTCTTCGGTTCGATCATCTTCGGCATGGTCGTGATCGGCCTGACCTACACCTCGAACGATCAGGACTGGTTCCAGGTCTTCCTGGGCGGGATGCTGCTGCTCGCCGTGATCTTCAACAACGTGATCCGCAAGCGCGTGACGGGGGAACGCTGATATGGAAATTGAGACCGCATTCCACCACGGCGCCGTCGCTGATGACGCCAAACCCCTCCTCGAGATGCGCGGCATCAAGAAGCACTTCGGCAACGTGATCGCGCTGGCCGGTGTCAGCTTCGATATCCGCCCCGGCGAGTGTCACTGCCTTCTCGGCGATAACGGCGCGGGCAAATCGACCTTCATCAAGACGATGTCGGGCGTGCACAAGCCGACCGAGGGCGAGATCTTGTTCGAGGACAAGCCGATGAACTTCTCGAGCCCGCGCGATGCGATGGAGGCCGGGATTGCCACGGTGTTTCAGGACCTCGCGATGATCCCCCTGATGAGCGTGACGCGCAATTTCTTCATGGGGCGCGAACCCACGAAGGGATCGGGCCCGTTCAAGCGTTTCGACGTTAAGCAAGCCAATGAGGTCTGCGTCGAAGAAATGCGCAATATGGGCATCAACCTGCGCGGCCCCGATCAGGCGGTGGGCACGCTTTCGGGCGGCGAACGGCAGACCGTTGCCATCGCCCGCGCGGTCTATTTCGGCGCGAAGGTTCTGATCCTCGACGAGCCGACCTCGGCGCTTGGCGTGCGCCAGACCTCGAACGTGCTCGCCACGATCGACAAGGTGCGCAAGCAGGGCGTGGGTGTCGTGTTCATCAGCCATAACGTGCGCCATGCGATGGCGGTGGGCGACCGCTTCACCGTGCTCAATCGCGGCAAGACGCTGGGCACCGCAACCCGGGGCGAGATCACGCCGAACGAGTTGCAGGACCTGATGGCCGGTGGCCAGGAGATGGCACAGCTCGAAGGCTCGCTCGGCGGCACGATCTGACAAGCGGCAGGGGCGTCGCGCGTCCCTGTTACGGACAAGAATGACTTCAGCAACCGAGGGTGACATGGCGCTTCCGATGCCCGAAACTCCGCTTGGCGTGGCCCTGATCGGGACCGGCTTCATGGGCAAATGTCACGCCATGGCGTGGCGCAACCTCGCGACCGTCTTCGGCGGCGCGCATCCCCGGTTGGAGATCCTCTGCGATACACCGGCGGACAAGGCCCGCGCCTTTGCCACGCAGTTCGGCTTCGCACGCGCCAGCGATGACTGGCAGGCGACTTGCGCCGATCCGGCGGTCAATGTGGTCTCGATCACTGCGCCCAACGGGTTGCACCGCCCGATGGCCGAGACCGCCCTGCGTGCGGGCAAGCATGTCTGGCTGGAAAAGCCGATGGCGCTGACGCTGGAAGATGCGCGGGTGATGGCCGGGCTCGCAGCGGAGCATCCCGGGCAGGTCACGATCCTCGGTTACAACTACCTTCGGTCGCCCGCTTTCCAGATGGCGCGCAAGCTGATCTCGGACGGTGCGATCGGCACGCCCCGCGCCTTCCGGGGCGTCTATGACGAAGACTATTCCGCCGACCCGCGCCTCCCGTGGTCATGGCGGATGACGCGCGAGGCTGGCGGTCTGGGCGCTTTGGGCGATCTGGGCTGCCACCTCGTCTCGCAGATGGTGGCGCTGATGGGGCCGGTGGAGGAACTGACCGCGATGACGCAGATCGCGATCCCCGAGCGCACCTCCTCCGAAGGCCCCAAGCCGGTCGAGAACGAGGATAGCGCGTTGGCTCTGATCCGGTTCGCGAGCGGCGCGCAGGGCTCCTTTGCCACGTCGCGGGTGGCGCGCGGACGTAAGTGTCGCCTGCAATGGGAAATCCATGGCTCGGACGGCACCTTGGTCTTCGATCAGGAGAACATGAACGAGCTGTGGCTGCATCGCGCCGGAGAGGCGGGGTTCACCCGTCACCTGACCGGTCCGGAGCAGCCCGATTTCGCCGCCTTCTGCCCCGCGCCGGGGCATAATTTCGGCTTCAACGAACAGAAAGTGATCGAGGCGCGTGACCTCTGCGCAGTCATCGCGGGCGAACCCAATCGGGGCCCCGATTTCGCCGCGGGTCTGGAGATTGAGACGGTGATCCACGCGATGGCACGCTCCAACGGTGCCCCGATCCGGATCGGAGACATGACATGAAAAACCTCGACGTGATCACGATTGGCCGGGCGGGCGTGGATTTGTATGGGGCGCAGATTGGCGGGCGTCTGGAGGATATGGGTTCGTTCGAGAAGTATATCGGCGGCTCTCCGACGAACATCGCCTGCGGCACGGCGCGGCTGGGGCTGAAGTCGGGCCTCATCACGCGGGTCGGCGACGAGCATATGGGCCGCTTCATCCGCGAGCAGCTTCTGCGCGAAGGTGTCGATGTGACCGGCGTTGCGACCGATCCGGAGCGGCTGACCGCGTTGGTGATCCTCGGCATTCGCGACGAGGAGCAATTCCCGCTGATCTTCTACCGCGAGAACTGCGCGGATATGGCGCTGAGCGAGGAGGATATCGACGAGGCGCTGATCGCGCGGACGCGGAGCGTGCTCGCGACCGGCACGCATCTGTCGCATCCGCGCACGCGGGCGGCGGTTCTGAAGGCGTTGGAACTGGCCCGCAAGCACGGGGCCAAGACCGCGCTCGACATCGACTACCGCCCGAACCTCTGGGGCGTCGCGGGCCATGGCGAGGGCGAGAGCCGCTTCGTCGAGAGCGCCGAGGTCACGTCGAGCCTGATGGCCACGCTGCACCATTTCGACCTGATCGTGGGCACGGAAGAGGAATTCCACATCGCGGGCGGCAGCACCTCCACGATCGAAGCGTTGCGTGCGGTGCGCAAGGTCTCCGATGCCACGCTGGTCTGCAAACGCGGGGCCGCCGGCGCGGTGGCTTTCGAGGGCGATATTCCGGACAGCCTCGATAACGGCCAGACCGGCCCGGGCTTCCCGATCGAGGTGTTCAACGTGCTGGGCGCGGGGGACGGGTTCTTCTCGGGTCTGATGAAGGGCTGGCTCGATGGCGAGAGCTGGCCGAAGGCGCTGGAATACGCCAATGCCTGCGGGGCCTTCGCGGTCTCGCGCCATGGCTGCACGCCGGCGTATCCCTCGCTGACCGAGCTGGAATTCTTCCTCAAGCGCGGCGTCAAACAACCCGATCTGCGCAACGATCCCGAGCTGGAGCAGATCCACTGGTCGACTAACCGCCATACGCGCTCGTTGCCCGATTGGCCGGATTACCGGGTCTTCGCCTTCGATCACCGGATGCAGCTCGAAGAGATGCCGGGCTACACGCTCAAGAAGGGTGGGGCCTTCAAGGAGCTGTGCCTGTCGGCGGCAACCCAGGTGCAGGACGGGCGGCCGGGCTATGGCATTCTGTGCGATGACCGGATCGGGCGCGCGGCGCTGCATGCGGCCTCCGGCTCGGGCCTCTGGATCGGGCGGCCCTGCGAATGGCCGGGCTCGCGCCCGCTGGAGCTGGAGCCGGAACTGGGCCCCGATTGCGGCGGTCTGACCCAATGGGCGCGCGAGGAGGTGGTGAAGGTCCTGTGCTTCTGCCACCCCGACGACGATGCCGAGACGCGGGCCAATCAGGAGGCTACCGTCAAGCGCCTCTTTGCCGCGGCGCGCAGGAACGGGCTGGAATTCCTGCTCGAGATCATTCCGTCCAAGGTGGGACCGGTCGATCCCGACACCACCGCGACCCTGATCCGGCAATTCTACGAGATCGGCGTCTACCCGGATTGGTGGAAGCTGGAACCGATGGCGGACGCGGCCGGATGGGCCAAGGCCGTGGCCGCCATCGAGGAATTCGACAAGCACACCCGCGGTATCGTGGTGCTGGGCTTGGATGCGCCCGAGGCGGAACTGGCGGCGAGCTTCGAGGTCGCGGCCAGTTTCGATCTGGTCAAGGGCTTCGCCGTGGGCCGGACGATCTTCGGCGACGTGGCGCGGGCCTGGATGGCCGATGAGTTGGCCGATGCCGAGGCCGTGGCCGAGATGGCGCGGCGCTACACGAGACTTTGCGGGGTCTGGGACGGGGCGCGGGCGAAGGCGGCCAAGGCCGCTTGAGATGTAAGCGGGGAGGGGGCGCTGCCCCCGCTCCCTGACGGGAGCCCCCCGGGATATTTGGGCCAAGAGGAAGTGGCCCCAGAGAGGAAGAGAGAGATGAGCGAGACGATCCGGCTGACCGCCGCGCAGGCGATGGTGAAGTGGCTCTCGGTGCAGATGACCGAGGATGGCGAGCGGTTCATCGAAGGGATGTGGGCGATCTTCGGGCATGGCAACGTGGCCGGGATCGGCGAGGCGTTGCATGCCTACAAGGACGTCTTCCCGACCTGGCGCGGGCAGAACGAGCAGACGATGGGTCATGCGGCGATCGCCTATGCCAAGGGCAAGAAGCGCACGCGCGCCCATGCGGTGACCAGCTCGATCGGGCCGGGCTCGACGAACCTCGTAACGGCCGCCGCGCTGGCGCATGTGAACCGGCTGCCGGTGCTGATCGTGGCAGGCGACGTGTTCGCCACGCGCCGTCCCGATCCGGTGCTGCAGCAGGTCGAGGATTTCGACGACGGCACCGTCAGTGCCAATGACTGCTTCCGGCCGGTCTCGCGCTATTACGACCGGATTTCGCGGCCTGAGCATATCCTGAGCGCGCTGCCGCGGGCGCTGCGGGTGATGACCGATCCGGCCAATTGCGGCCCCGCCGTTCTGGCCTTCTGTCAGGACACGCAGGCCGAGGCCTATGATTACCCGGTGGAGTTCTTCGAGCCCCGCGTGTGGCGCATTCGCCGTCCGGCGCCGGATGCGGGGGAATTGGCGCGTGTGGCTGAGATGGTGAAGGGGGCCAAGCGCCCGGTGATCATCGCAGGCGGCGGTGTGGTCTATAGCCAGGCCGAGGACGCGCTGGCCGAGTTCGCGTCGAAGCATCAGATTCCGGTGGCGGAGACGCAGGCGGGCAAGTCGAGCCTCGCGCAGAGCCATCCGATGAGCTTCGGGGCCTCGGGCGTCGATGGATCGGCGGCGGCCAACACCGCCTCGCAGAACGCCGATCTGGTGATCGGGGTGGGCACGCGGTTCCAGGATTTCACCACCGGCTCGCGGACGCTGTTCGGGGCCGGGGCGCAGCTCGTCTCGATCAATATCCACGGCTATGACGCGGCCAAGCACGGGGCGGAATGCCTCGTGGCCGATGCCAAGGTCGCGCTGGAGCAGCTGAGCGCGGCGCTTGGCGATTATCGGGCCGAGGCGCCCGATGCCGATGCCCGAGAGGACTGGCTGCGCGCGGTCGACGCCTATTGCGCGCGTCCCGAGGATCAGGCGGCGCTGCCGACCGACGGACAGGTGATCGGCGCGGTGCAACGCGCCACCGCTGAGGACGCGGTCGCGATGTGCGCGGCTGGCACGATGCCCGGCGCGCTGAAGCTTTTGTGGAAGCCCTCTCAGGGGGGCTATCACATGGAATACGGCTATTCCTGCATGGGCTACGAGGTGGCGGGGGCGATGGGCCTCAAGCTCGCGCGGCCCGAGCGCGATGTGCTCTGCTTCGTGGGTGACGGCTCCTACATGATGGCGAATTCGGAGCTCGCGACGGCGGTGATGCGCCGCGTGCCCTTCACGGTGATCCTGACCGACAACCGCGGCTATGGCTGTATCAACCGGTTGCAGACGATGGGCTGCGGCGGCGAGCCCTTCAACAACATGTATGTCGATTGCAATGTCGCAGCGCAGCCGGAGATCGACTACGTCGCGCATGCCGCGGCGATGGGCGCGCATGCGGTGAAGGCGGCCAATACCGACCAGCTGGAAGCGGAAGTGAAAGCCGCGCGCGAGCGCGACATCCCGACGGTGATCGTAATCGACACGGTGGCCAAGGACTTCCCCGGAACCGGGCTGAAGACCAGCGCTGGCGAACACGGTTTCTTCTGGGACGTCGCGGTGCCCGAAGTCTCGGACCGCCAAAAGCAGCGCGACCGCTTCGAGGAATACCTGACCCAGATTGCAAACGCGCGGCTGGTGAATTGAGGAGGAGAGAGATGATCCGTTTCGGCACGAACCCGATTGCCTGGGCCAATGACGACGACCATTCCCTGGGCGCGCATATCCCGACCGAGCAGATCCTGCGCGAGGCCGCCGAGATTGGCTTCGACGGGATCGAGAATGGCCATCGCTGGCCGCAGGATGATCCCGAAGCGCTCAAGCAGCTGCTGGGCGGCTACGGGTTGGCTTTCGTCTCCGGGTGGTATTCGCTGAACCTTCTGACGCAATCGGTTGAAGATGAGAAAGTGGCGATCCAGCAGCATCTCGACAAGCTCAAGCATAATGGCTGCACCGTCTGTATTGCCTGTGAGACGTCGAACTCGGTGCAGGGGCAGGACGTGCCGCTGTCGGAGAAGCCGGTGTTGAGAGAGGCCGAGATGGCCGCGTTCGGGGCGAAGATCGAGGAGCTGGCGGCGTTCACGGCCGGGCAGGGCATCGATCTCGTCTATCACCACCACATGGGCACCGTCGTCGAGACGCCTGTCGAGATCGACGCGTTCATGGCGGCGACGGGGCCTGCGACGAAGCTGCTGTTCGATGCTGGGCATTGCTATTTCGGCGGCGACGGGGTCGATCCCGCGCCGATGCTGCGCAAATACGTCGACCGCGTGCGCCATTTCCACGCCAAGAACGTTCGCCCCGAGGTGATGCGGCAGGTGCGCGACACCGGCATGAGTTTTATGGACGGGGTGCGCGCAGGTGTCTTCACCGTGCCGGGTGATCCCGAGGGCGGCGTGGAGTTCGGACCGCTCCTGCGGATTCTGAAAGAGGCGGGCTATGACGGCTGGATCGTGATCGAGGCCGAGCAGGATCCCGACCAGCGCAACCCGTTTGAGTATCAGTCCTTGGGGCTGAAGACGTTGAAAGGCGCGGCTGCCGAGGTGGGGTTGATCGCGGGTTGAGACCGGGAGGGGGCTCTGCCCCCGCTCCCTGACGGGAGCCCCCCCGGGATATTTTGAGCAGTTGGAAGGAGAAAGACATGGCGGATCTGTTGCGCAAACCCTTTGGGGCCCACGGCAAGGTGCACGAGATTACCCCGCAATCGGCGGGCTGGCGCTATGTCGGGTTCTCGCTCTACCGGCTGCGCGCGGGCGAGAGCGCGGCGGAGGCCACCGGTCCGAACGAGGCGATCCTCGTGATGGTCGAGGGCAAGGCCACGATCAGGGCCGCCGGGCAGGACTGGGGTGTCTTGGGCGAGCGGATGGATGTCTTCGAAAAGACGCCTCCGCATTGCCTCTATGTGCCCAACGATCAGGACTGGGAGGCCGTGGCCGAGACCGATTGCACGATCGCGGTCTGTCTCGCGCCCGGCAGGGGCGGCCACAAGGCGCGCCGTATCGGGCCCGACGGGATCAGCCTGACCGAGCGCGGCACGGGCACCAACACGCGCTACATCAACAATATCGCGATGGAGGTGGAGGATTACTGCGACAGCCTTCTGGTGACCGAGGTCTTCACGCCTGCGGGGCATTGGTCGTCCTATCCGAGCCACCGTCACGACGAGGATGACTTTCCGCGCATCACCTATCTCGAAGAGACCTATTACCACCGCCTGAACCCGGCGCAGGGCTTCGGCATCCAACGGGTTTATACCGAAGACGGGACGCTCGATGAGACGATGGCGTTGAGTGATGGCGACGTGGTGCTGGTGCCGCGCGGGCATCATCCCTGCGGCGCGCCTTACGGGTTCGAGATGTATTACCTCAACGTCATGGCCGGGCCGCGTCGGAACTGGCGGTTCCAGGCGGATCCGGCGGTGCAGTGGATCATGGAGCGCGATGCCTGAGGGCATCCGGGTGGAGAAGATGATGGAACAACCGTTTCAACTGGCGGCCTGCGCCGAGATGCTCTGGCGCGACCGGCCGATCGAATGGCGCGCAGCGCGGCTGACCGAGATGGGCTTCGGCGTGGGGTTGTGGAACTGGCCGGATCACGACCTCGATAAGCTCGAGGCGGTGGGGGCGAATTACACGATCATGAACGGCTATCTGGAGGGGCGGCTGAGTGACCCAGCGGGGGCGGAAATGCTGCTGCGCTCGGCGCGTGAGACCGCGGCGGTCGGTAAGCGGCTGGGCGTGGATCGGCTCAACCTGCACGGCACAGGTCTTGGGGACGGCGGCCTGCCGATCCCGCAGCATGGCAGCTTCGCGCCGGGCAGCTTCCAGCGGGCCTGCGATACGCTGAACCGGATTTGCGATCTGGCCGAGGAAGAGGGGGTGGTCTTCACGCTCGAGAACCTCAATCCTATCGACCATCCGGGCTGCCCCTTCGGCTCTACCGCGGATGTGCTGGCGCTGGTCTCGACCGTCGATCGCCCGCAGCTGCGGATCAATCTCGACCTCTATCATACGCAGATCGGCGAAGGGGATCTGATCCGCTGGTGCAAGGCGAGCCTGCCCTGGATCGGTGAGGTCCAGGTGGCCGACAATCCGGGGCGCTTCGAGCCGGGCACAGGTGAGATCAACTATGCCGGTGTGGCGAAAGCGCTGCAGCAGATGGGCTATCGCGGTCCGGTCGCCATGGAGGCCTTCGCGCAGGGCGATGAGGAGGCGGCACTCGAGGCGTTCCGCGCCGCCTTCACACTCTGAGACCCGTCGATATGCAAAGCGGAGTGCTGGTCGCGCTTCCGATCCGCATACTGTTCCGTTCCGCCACTGAAGTGGACCGTCGCGCCAGTGGCACGACGACACCAAAGACCACACGGTGCTTTGGGTTAACGTCCACCGGCCCCGGAATCCCTTGTCCCGATGGACCAGGGCCAGTCATGCCCTAACTGTCAAACCCGACCACTCAGGTGGGGCTGATCACCGGCCCGACCAAGTCGCTGGAACTGGGTCAGACCGAGACGCTGGAGAGCGGTCTCGTCTGGCTTCGGCATCGCGTGACCAAGGAAAGCTGAAATGCCCGTTACCCCCAAAGCCCCGCTCGCCATCGTGGCGCTTGCGACACTCCTGTCCCTCGTCGTCTTCACCCTGCCGCTGACCACGCTCGAGGCGATGACCGCCGCGCTCGGGCTTGGCCCGGCGCAGCAGGCGTGGATCATGTCGGGGATGCCGCTGGGAGCCGCCTGCGGGCTTCTGATCGCCGGGGCCTTCGGGGATACGCTGGGGCGGAGGCGGACCTTCGTGGGCGGGCTTTGGCTTACCGCGCTCGCTTCTGTTGCTGCCGCGCTCGCGCCGACCGGTCTGTTTCTGATCGTCGCGCGTGTCGTGCAGGGCCTCGGCAGCGCCGGGATCATGGCCTGCGGCCTCGGGCTTCTGGGCCAGATCTACGAGGGCGAGCCACGCCGCCGTGCCGCCGCGATCTGGGCCGCGGGCCTTGGCGCGGGCGTGGCGCTCGGGCCGATCCTTGCCGCGGCGCTGCTGCCGATTGGGGGATGGCCCGCAGGGCATTGGGCGATCGCGCTCGCTGCGACCATCCTTGCGCTGAGCGCCTCGGCCCGCCTGCCCGAGAGCCCGCGCAGCCCGCATAGGGTCGACCTCACGGGCGGCCTGCTTCTGATGCTCGGCCTCGGCTGCCTGCTCTCGGCGCTCACCGAGTTGCGGTTGGGAGCTTTCGGCGTGGTGGGCTTGCTCGCATTGGGCGCGCTGGCCTTTCTGGCTCTCTTTTTGCGCACCGAACGCCGGGCTCCGAACCCGATCCTGCGGCTCGATCTCTTTGCCCATGCGCCCTTCACCGGCGCGACACTCGCGGCTTTCGCCTCGGGCGCGGGCGTGCTTGCGCTGATGTCTCTGGTGCCAACCGTGCTGGTGCGCGGCATGGGGCAGACGCCACTTACGGCCGCTTTCGTTCTCCTCGCATGGTCGGCGTTGACCGCGATCGCCGCGCTCAACGCGCATCGCTTGCCCGCGCGCTGGACCTCGCGCCAGCGCGTGATCGGCGGGATCGTCGGCTGCGGGGTCGGGCAGGCCCTGATGCTGCTTGCGACGCCTGCGGCGAGTTGGGCGATCCTCGTGCCGGGGCTGCTGATTGCCGGGGTCTCGAACGGTATCCTGAACGCCGCACTAGGGCATGAGGCGGTGCAATCCGTGCCGCCCGAGCGCGCGGCGATGGGGTCGGCTGCCAACAATACCGCGCGCTACCTCGGCTCCGCCCTCGGGATCGCCTTGATCTCGATCCTGATTGCCGGACGCGATGGCGAGCGCTTCTTCGCGGGCTGGCACGAGGCCGTGGTGATGAGCACCTTGTTCAGCGGACTGGCAGTGTTTGCGATGCTCGGTCTCGCCCGCGAGCGCGGTTCCCTCGGTGCGCGATGAGCGCAGTCCCGTGTCAGGCGTCGCCGCCGCATCGTCGGACCGCTCGCTGAGGATCCAGGTGGCCGCACCCTGAACGTGCTCGGGGCGTGCGGCTACTGCCGGGTCAGCCTCACCGTGAACCCACCGCCACTCATGCTGAATGTAGCAAGCCTGCGTGCGTCATAGGCGGCATGCACATCGAACGACTTGAAGTAAAACGGCCAGACATATCCGGGCCCCAAGACAACGCGATAGGATAGGTCGCAGATCACGGTGTCGTCGTTTTGCTTCTTGGCTGTCGTTGCCATCTGCACCACGCGTCGACCATCATACATGGCCATTGGCGAAGGACAGGTTTCACCATTTGCCAGCTTTGCGAAGAATTCCGTCGGGGAGATCACACCGGCGGGGACTTTTCCGGCGTCCGTCATCTCGGTCATCTCCGAGCGCGGTGTAATCTTAACGGCCGTCACGGTGTCCGCGTCTCGGACGATCGCGATATCGCGCGTTTCGCTGCCCCGGCTCGTCCCGAGGTAATCGACCTCATGACCTTTGGCCTGCGTCACCGCCTCGAAGGTTCCGTCGTCCAAGCCGAACGGCGTGTTGTCGAGCGAGAGCAGCAGTTTCGCATTACTGCCTTGCCCCTCGAATTGCAGCATGCCCAGGGATCGGTGGCCCAGCGTGACCTTGTAGATTTGCTTTTCGGCCGCTGCCGGTCCCGCCAGCAGCCCGAAAAAAGTCGCAACGAGAAGAAGAATGCGTGTCATGAAATATCCGTAGGCTAATGCTTTTTTTGTCACGCCTACTTCCTCCCATATAGCTGTGCGATATCCAACTCCGTGAAGGAGGGCCGACAACCGGACAAAATCGCAAAGATCTTTCCGGAAACAGTGTATCTGCGCGGTTCGACTTCTGCGTGGCCACAGGGCCCTGTAGGATTGCGCGCAATGTTGCGGGCTGTACGCTGAATTCGTTAGTAGTTTCTGGCGAGCTTCAAGCAAAGCTTTGCGGGTCTTTTGCGCATAGATTTGCGCAAATTTCGCGTAACTTTGCGTTTTAAGTCAGTATCCTACGAAGCGAAATCTTTCCGAGCCGACCTTAGCATTTCCAGTTTTGATGGAAAGAAAAACGAGCCCATATTCTTAGCATTTTTTGGAACTGGGAAACTCGGTGGCTCCGATTCCGAGATTATTTTTCGCGCCAACTCCGAGAACGCCCGAAATCAAGATCTTGGTCAGCATTGCCGCGGAGGCACCGCTCACTGGAGATACTGTCGGCCTCAAACCGGCCATTTCGCCCTGTCGCAGCTACCTACTGCTTGGGCTACGTTTCTGAAGGAGGCTCCTGCTGCCTTCCCTCCGAAGCATTGTAGGTGCCTTCACTTGTGTTCTCAGTCATGAAACGCTGGCTCACGGGTCGTTGGTTAGTTAAAGAGGCCAAATCCGGTTCGCGAATTTGCCATTACGGACAAGGAGCAGATTTGCCTGTAACTCTGTCGGGCACACTTCTGGCTCATCGTCGTCAAGGTCTGCCTTCGGAGGATTCCCCACGGGGTGGGTGCGGGCATAGGTAGCAGCGCCCTCGAATGCTTCTCTTGGAATCGAGGGATGCTCTTCACAGAGATCATCCAAGGTATCGCCGTCGCCAAGCCTGACAAGCACAGATCTGCAAGTGATCCGCGTGCCTTTAATCACCGGGTTTGGGCGATACTGCGCCGCAGACATGGCTCTCAGATGGGCAGTCTGCACCCCTCCGCTTAGCAGGTCGCTGAGGTCTTCCAGAGGCCGAAAGGGAATGATGGCCAACACTCTATCTTGGCGCACAGCAACCTAAGAGACTCCCGGCGCGCGAAACAGGTGTGTCAGGGAGAGCGGATGCAATACTTGCGAACCGCGTCCACCGCCGCCTCAGTTGGGAGATAATCGCGGGCGACTGGAAGTTCAGGTCCGGTTCAACCGCACGAACAGCAGCCAGAACATCGCGCTGAGAAGTGGCAGCGTCACCAACAGAACGAGCGAGGACAGGGCGAAGATGATCGGCACCTGGCTTTGCTGGGCTGCCGCCTGCACCCAGTTCCACACCGGCATGGTCTCTGATGTGCCGCGCAGAAAGATCGTCCGCATGACCTCGTTGAAGGACATCAGGAAGCCGAAGAGGCCCGCACTGACGATGCCCGGCATGAGGATCGGAAATTCGATATCCTTGAAGACGCGCCAGTCGCTCGCCCCGAGGTCGCGTCCCGCCTCGATCAGGGTATGGTCGAAGCGCAGTGTCACGACGAGCACGATCAGGAGTGCGAAGGGCAGGGCCCAGACATAGTGCCCCACGGCGATCGACCAGAAGCCCAGATCGAGACCGAGCACGGACTGGCTGAAGATGAAGAGGGCAGCGCCCATCGACATGCCGGGCACGAAGAGCGGCAGGACGAAGACGAGGAGCATCGGGCCGGGGCTGGCCATGCGCGGTACTTCGCGCCCGATCACTGTGGCGGTGACTGCGCTAACCAATCCGACGATCAGGCCAATCACGATGCTGGACACGAAGGGCATGTGCCAGTCGCTGCTCGCGAACAGTGCCTGATAGTGGCGCAGCGAGAAGGCGCCGGGGATGCCGGAGAGCGGGTCGCTCGAGATCGACAGCAAGACGAGCCAAAGCAGCGGGAAGTAGATCAGCGCGAGCATCGCGATGCCCATCCATTTGCCGAGCCGCTTCCAATTCGGGTTGTAGCTGGTTTCGAGCGAAACGGGGCCTGTCGTGGCGGTCATGTCGGTCATTGGTCTTTCCTTTTGCCCGTGGTCATCGGCGCAGCGCGAGTCTCGCGCCGCCGAGGTGGCGCAGGATGAGGGCCATCACCGCGAGGATCAGCAGCAGGAGGCCGATCACGAAAGCGGAGAGGGCGGCGACGACGGGATAGCGCAGGGCGGTGTAGGCGCTCTCGATCGAGCTCGACAACAGGTTCACGAAGCCGCCGCCCAGCATTCCCGGCTCGACCCAAGCAGCCAGTGCCGGTCCGAGCGTGAAGACGAAGCCCGCCATCACGCCGGGCAGGGAGAGGGGCACGATCACCTTCCACAGGGTCTGTGCCGGGGTCGCCCCGAGGTCGTTGGAGGCCTCGATCAGGGTATCGTCGATGAGGATGATGGCCATGTAGATCGGCAGGACCATCGGGGGGAACAGGGCCGGGATCATCCCGAAATGCACCGAGAATTCCGAATAAAGCAGCCAGTCGAGCGGCGCATCGGTGATCCCGGTCGACATGAGGACGGTGTTGATCAGGCCGTTCTGACCGAGGATCGCGCGCCAGACGATCGTGCGCGACGACAGGTCGAGGAAGAACGGAATGGTCAGCAGCGCGAGGAACACGGCACGGGCCATCTGGCTGCGCGCTCCCTTGGCGAGCCAGAGCGCGAAGGGAAAACCGATGGCGAGCTCGATCAGCGTCACGGTCAGCGCGATGCGCAGCGTGCGTAGCGTGACCTCCCAGCGCCCCGAGGCGAAGAGGCCCTTCCACGTCTCGAGGCTCGGCTCGTAGATCGTCTGGAAATACTCGGTCGAAAAGAAGCTGTAGACGAACAGGATGAGGAGCGGAACGATGACCAGCACGGTCCAGGCCGCGCAGATCACCCATAGCGCCACGGTTGCGACGGGGATTCTCATGGCGGGCTTGCGGCCTTTGTCCTTCGGTCTGGTCTGCGTCATGGGCGCATCCAATTCGGCGTTCATGGTCATCTATCTTCCTGTGGTGTTCGGCCTTTGGCGAGGCCGGGTAGCGTCCCCCGCAGGCGCGGAGGACGCGAAGGGATCAGGCGTTGAGGAACCGCTGCCACTGCTCCTCGATGTCGGACGCGTTCTGCGGCGTCGTGGTCGAGGTGAAGGGTTTCTCGAACTTGCGGTTCACCTTGGCTTCGGTGGCGCGCAGGGCTTCGATTTCCGCGTCGCTCCAGCCGTTCTCTTCGGCATAGGCCACGCCGAGGTCCATGTTCGGGCCGGCATAGCCACGATCGCGGGCCTGAAGCGCACGGTATTCGCCGCCGAGGAAGTAGTTCAGCATCTTGTAGATGTTGTCGACGTTGTCGCGTTCCATCGCGGGGGCGGCGACATAGGCGCCGTGGCCCCATTTGAAGTAGCCCTCGACTGTGTAGGCGTAACGAGTCGCGTTCTCGCCCAGCACGTTGTTGGCTTCACGCACTGCCGGTTCCCAGCAGTTGATCACGTCGACTTCCTTGTTGGTCAGAAGCTGGATCTGCTCCTCGAAGGCACCGTAGAGCGTGCGGAACTGACCCGCTTTCTTGCGCTCGATGAGGAAGTCCGCGACCACCGCCGCTTCTTCGGCGGTCATGTCCGAGACATTCTTAATGTCGGCCTTGCCGGTTTCCTTCAGGTAGAGCGCGGCGGAGGGCATCGAGTAGCTCCAGCCCTGCCCGTAGGCGACGCGGCCACGAGTGGCTTCGTCTTCGAACATCAGCGACCACGAGAGTTCTTCCTCGCTTGCGGGATCGACGCCGATGGCCTCGGGCACATAGCCGAAGCTGTCGGCGTTGCCGATGACCGGAACGCCCCACTGGTTGCCCTCTTCGTCGGTGACGACAGGCGAGCGTTTCCAGGCATCCGACGTGCGCTCCCACAGGGTGAGTTCGGGGTGGTCCGTCTCGATCTTGGCATACATGCCGCGCGGGCCGAGAATGTCTTCGGTGCCGCTCTCGAAGATGTAGATGTCGGTGCTGTCACCGAGGTTCGACGCCATGATGTCGCGCATGAAGACGCCGACATCGTTCGAGGTGCCGTTGAGTTCGCACTTGATGCCGAGGCTGGCTTCGAGCGGCGACCAATCCTTGAGCGCGGCGGTCGGAACGCCGTAAGCCCGCACGACGGGCATATCCTGCGCCATCGCACCACGGGGGGCGAGACCGGTAGCCGCGAGGGCTGCCGTCCCGGCAACCGCGCCCATGCCGCGAAGCATGTTGCGCCGGGTCAGTTCGATCTGGTCGAACGTAGAGTGCTTGTCTTTCATATTTCCTTCTCCTGTTGGGGCTTCGCGCCGTCTCGAGCGGCTGCGTAAGCCAGTTTTCCCGAAGGTGGACCGATCGACGCGATCAGCCCTTGTGTTCGGGGAAAATCACGGCATCCGAGAGCTTCCAGCCAACCCGCGAGATGGCGCCCTTCTCGTTGGGCGCACCGTGCCAGGACCGAAGACGCAGCGTGCCCGCTTTCGTCTCGACCATCATGTCGGTGTATTTCCCGCGATAGACGCGGTTGGACAGGGTGGCATCGAGCCCGTCCTCGTCGGCTGCGACCGGTCCGATCCGTTCGGCCCGGATGGCAAGGTTGATGGCGCCGCCCGGCTGAATGTCAGAGGTGGCGAGAGTGCCGCGCACGACTGCGCCGCCGACCAGTTCCACCTCGCCGATCTCGCCGTCCTTGCGCAGAAGCTTGCCGTCGAGAATGTTCTCATAGCCCATGAAATCCGCAGCGAAGCGCGTCACCGGGCGGTCAAACAGGTCGAGCGGCGCGCCGCTTTGCTCGATCCGGCCGTGTTTCATCAGAACGACGCGGTCGCTCATGGTCAGCGCTTCTTCCTGGGAGTGCGTTATGTAGATGAAGGTCATGCCAAGCTTGCGCTGAAGCTCCATGAGCTCCAGCTGCATGTCCTGACGCAGGCGTTCGTCGAGAGCGCCGAGCGGTTCGTCGAGAAGCAGGATTGCGGGACGGGTGACGACCGCGCGCGCAAGTGCCACACGCTGGCGTTCCCCGCCCGAGAGCTGCCCGATGGAGCGGTCGGCCTTGGCCCCGAGCTGGACCATCTCCAGCGCACGCTTCGCTTCGGCGGTCGAATCCTGGGCCGTACGGCCGCGGATGCGCAGGCCGTAGGCCACGTTCTCGATCACGTTCATATGCGGGAACAGCGCGTAGTTCTGGAACACCGTGGTGCAGTTGCGCTTGGCCGCGGGCAGCCCAACGACATCTTCGCCCCCGATGCGCAGGCGGTCGACCGAATAGGGAGTTTCCAGCCCGGAGATCACGCGCAGCATCGTCGTCTTGCCCGAGCCGCTGGAGCCGAGGATCGTCAGGAATTCGCCCTTCGCTGCGGAGAGCGACACATCGGACAGCGCGGTGACCCTGCCGTACTTGTGGACGACATTGCTGACCTCGAGCATGGGTTCGCTGTGCATATCCTTCATTTCATGTCCTCAAGTCAGTCGTTCAGTGAGAGTGATGGGGCGTGCGCAGCACGGCCGTCTCAAGTGTCAGAATGCGCAATGCGAGCGACAGCGCGAGGTCGAGCACGTCGCGCGAAAGCCGAGCCGGGTCCCGCACAGCGTCGGCGGGAAGGACGCCGTCGAGGGGCTCAAGCCCGGCATTGCGTCGCAAAGCGCGTCCGGTCGCGCGCAGAGCCTCGCCAACAAGGGCCCGGGCGGCGCGATCGGTAGGGTCGGACGGACGTTCGGCCTCGAGGCGCGCGGCGATTTCGGTAAGGCCGACGCCTCCACCTGTCAGGGTGCCGCCAGTTCGCGCCGAGCGCACCGAAGCAAGCGCACGTGCCATCCGTGCGCGCAAATCGGGTTCGGTCCTGTGCGGACCGATGAAAAGCTCGACCCAGCGTCCCGAGAGGCGGGCGTGGCGCCGTTGAGCATGTTCGCGGTCGAGAGCGAGGTAGCGGTTGCGCTCGATTTCGTGGGCGATGTCTTGAAGCCGCCGCGCGATGGCCGCGGCGTCGCCGGCGGGGGCGGAGAAGGTCACGTGATCGCCGCTGCGCCGGAACGCCTCTGCCGCACCGAGATGCTCAGGCGTGAGCGTGTCGAGTGTCTGGCCGGTCTCGTCATCCACGAGGGTCGCGCCGGTCGCGACCGCGAGGTCCCGCAGGATTTCGGCGGCGCGCGGGCCCTTGTCGCGGGGCGTGATCGCGGCTACGCGCAGTACGCCAGCCTGCCGGTTGCGCTCCAGAAGCTGCTTGGCGGCGCCCTCGAGCCCCCGCGCCGCGATCAGCAGCGACTTGCCGCTCTGGGCGAAACCTTCGATCACGGGGGCGAGGCGTTTGAAATCGGTCAGGATGTCGTTGACCACCAGAACGTGAACTGCATCCATATGCGTCAGCACCCCCGACAGGAGCGGCTCCACATCGGCGGAAAAACCTTCGACATGATCGAGGCGCAAGCCGGGCTCCGGCTGGTCGCTCAGTTCGACATGACCCTCGGCCCCTGCAAGTTCGAGCGCGCGGTCCAGGGCATCGGTCGCGTCGGGGGGGAGGGCTGCAGCGGCGAGGATACCTTCGATGTTGCTCGTGTCCTGCGTGACGGCAGCGAAATGGCGCGTGATCTCGGGGCGCAGCCCATCGACCGAGCGGATAAGATGCGAAGGATGCACACCCGCGGCGACGGACCGGCGTCCGGCAGCCAAGGCTGCGCCGGTCATCACGGCCATGCGCGAGGTGCCGTCGCCCAGATCGCGGTCCGCCGACACCAGCGCTTCCCGCAGAAGCACCTCGCTCGTCCCGTCCGCGCAGAAATGACGGGCGATTTCCGTGCCGGTGGTGGCGCGTCGCACGCGCGTGCCAAGGGTATAGAGCGCCGCGCGCCCGTCGGGGCCGAGCTTGGCCGCAATCGCGCGCAGAACCGGCGCGAGATCGTCCGTCAGCTCCGCCTGAAGCGCGTTGCCCGATATGATGCGTACGACGGTCATTCGGTGGTCAGCCTCGCCTCGTCCGTGAGAACCTGATGAACCGCCTTCGCGACCGCGATCGCGTTCGGCGTGTCGGAATGGACGCAGATGCTTTCGGCGACGACCGACACGTCCTTGCCGCTCACGGCGGTGGTCATGCCTTCGAGCACGGCGCGACGGACTTTCTCGGCGACGGCCTCAGGCGCAACGCTCTCATGCTCGCGCGAAATGATCTGGCGTCCGTCGTCATCATAGTCGAGATCGGCATAGAACTCGCAGTTGAAAGGGATTCCGCGTCGGGTGAACACCTCCGACATGCAGCAGTCGGAATAGGCGATCACCGGCAGGCCGAGTGCTTCGGCCGCATCGGCGACGCCTTCCGCGACATGCATCTCGTTCTGCGCCATTCCGAAGAGCGCGCCGTGCGGCTTGATGTGCGAGAGCGAAAGGTCTTCGGCCGCGGCCAGCGCCTGCAGTGCGCCGGTCTGATACATGATGAGCGCGTAGATCTCGTCGCGCCGCATCTGCATCCGCCGCCGCCCGAAGCCCTCACGGTCGGGCAGGCCGGGGTGGGAGCCGACATTGATGCCGGCGGCCTTCGCCTTGCGCAGGGTGTCGCGCATGACCACGGGATCGGAGGCGTGAAAGCCGCAGGCGATGTTGGCATGGGTGACGAAGGGCATGCAGGCCGCGTCGTCGCCGAACGCGTAAATCCCGAAGGACTCGCCCATATCGCAATTGATCGTCACCATCTTTGCCTCCAAATGATATATCATGTATCCTATAACGACGATATCACCACCTTGTGTCAAGTTAATCTTTCCCAAGGGGAAGCAGGTCGGGGCCGAAAACGTATGGCGCCTCTTTGCGTCGCAAACGAAAATCGCGTGACGAGAGCGAATCTGGGCGGGTGGCTGTTTTTTTGGGCAGGGCAGGGATGTCGGCAGCGAGGCGGGTGGGGCGCGGTTTGGTCGCCGGATGCTGCCGGGGCATTTTGCGCAGGGCCTGCTGCGCAAAAAAGAAGGGCGGCAAGATGCCGCCCCGTTGGGTGTCTACTTGGGTTCTGGCCGGGGTCGCGCTCAGGCCCCCTCGGTCAGCGGCATCAGCGGAAGCAATGCTTTCGCGGCAATGTCGATGTCCTGCCGCATGAACCGACCCGCTGCTTCCGCGTCGCGCCGCTCGATCGCTGCGAGGATATTGCGGTGTTCGTCATTGGCGTGGTGTTTGAAGTGCTCATCGTCGAAAAGGCCGGTAAAAACTGGGCCAACCTTTAGCCATAAATCATTGATAAGCTGCAGAAGTTCCGGATTGTTCGCGCGGCGGTAGACGGTGAAGTGGAATTCGCGGTTGAGGGTCAGATAGCCCGCGGAATCATGGCGTTTCGCGACCTCTTCCACTCGCGCGGTCAGCTCCGAGAGCTGTGCGATTTCCTCCTCGGTAAACTTGTCGACGGCCAGTTCCGCCGCCATTCCTTCAAGCGCTGCTCGGATTGGCATGAGCTCGCGAAATCGTCTCTGGGTCATGCGGGGCACCACGATCGACCGATTCGGCAGCACCGTCAGAAGGCGCTCGGCGACGAGCCGTTGAAGCGCTTCGCGGATCGGGGTGGCGGAGATTCCGTAGTTCGCCGCGAGCGTGCGGATGACCAGCGGCTCCATCGGGATAAAAAGGCCCTCCTGCATCCCGTCCCGGATCGCGTGATACGCCTGGTCGCTCAATGACTGGTGCTCAATCTTCTTCACTCGAATGCCTTTCGCTGCGCGTGGTCCGCTTCCCAACTTGGTATCTTACTTTGTGTCGACGGGTAAAGGCCGTTGACGCTAATTGATATATCATATACTCCAACTGAGGAAGATCCAGCGGCAAAGTCGCGCGGATGCGTCGAAAAATAGCCGAGAGGAGAACAGGTCGAATGCTTCACGAAGCTCTGCGATTCTATCCCGGAGGAGATCGCGCGATCGAGGTCGAGCTGGGTGACGGGATGGATTTCACCATCAACTTCATCGTTCACCGACTTGTCGCTGCCGTACGAGAGGCGCGGATCGCGGGCCTTGTCGATCTGATCCCCGAGCTGGCCTCGTTCCAGGTGAACTACGATCCCGACCGTATCTCCTACGAAGACCTGTGCCACGAGATCGAAGCGCTTTATGCGGAGATGGGGCGCGGGGTGACGGGAACGCTCGCAAGTCGGCTGATCACCATTCCTGTGCTCTATTTCGATGAGAAGACGGAAGCCTGCGTCGAAGACTACCGCAAGGACTATCCCGAGAAGACGCCCGATCCCGAGTTGATCTGCGAGTTGAACGGGTTGCCGGATCGTGCCGCGCTGCGCCGCCGTCACGCCTCGACCGAATACTGGGTTGCGGCGCTCGGCTTCTGGCCCGGTCTGTGCTCGTTGCTCGCCCTCAATCCCACTGCGCGGATCATCGCGCCGAAATACAATCCGCCGCGCACCCATACCCCGAAAGGGGCGGTCGGTCTTGGTGGTGCGTTAACCTGTATCTATCCGGACGCGACGCCGGGCGGCTATCAGCTTATCGGCCATACGCCGGCGCCGACCTATGACGGGGCGCAGCGGCTTCCCGACTTCAGGGACAGTCTCGCGCTGTTCCGGGCTGGCGACCGGGTTCGGTTCAAGCCCGTCGAACGCGATGAATACAGCGAGATCGAAGCGCGCGTCGCCGAGGGGACGTTCCGTCACGACATCGTCGATTACCAGGTCTTCTCGGTCGACCGCTATCTCGACTGGGCCAAGGCGCAAGAGGAGGCCTCCAAATGAGCCGCACCATCACCACGGTGAAACCGGGTCTTCAGACCTGCGTGCAGGAGCTTCCGGGGCGCGAGGGCTTTCTGGAGCAGGGGTTCCCGCTCTCGGGGCCCTTCGACGCCTGGTCGTTCCGCCAGGCCAATATCCTTGTCGGTAATGACCGCGACACTGCTGCGCTGGAGTGCCAGTTCATGGGGCCGACCCTGACCTTCGATGCCGACATGCTGATCGCCGTCACCGGCGCGGACATGTCGCCCGCGCTCGATGGCGCGCCGATCCCGATGTACGCGACCGTCGCGGTCACGGCGGGCCAGACGCTGACCATGGGCTTCGCCAAGACCGGCGCGCGGGCCTATCTCGCGGTGTCCGGCGGGATCGCGACCGAGCCGGTTCTGGGTTCGCGCGCCGTGTTCCATCAGGCGGGCGTCGGCGGTCATGCCCTCATCGCGGGTCAGACGCTGCCGGTCGGCGTCTCGGAGACGAGCGCCCTCTACGTTCTGCCCGAATCCGCGCGCCCGGTGATCGGCACCGACCGCGTTTGGGAGGTCGAGGCGCTGTGCGGGCCGAATGACGACTGGCTCGACGAGGCGACGATCGAGATGTTCTTTTCGACCGACTGGCAGATTCAGACAAAGAGCAGTCGCACCGGCATTCGCCTGACCGGCCCGGATTTCGGGTTTTCCGACAAGGCTTTGAACAAATCCCCGGATCACGGGCAGGACCCGTCGAACATCATCGACCACGGCTATCCGATGGGGGCTGTGAACCTTGCCGGTCAGACGCCGATCATCCTCGTTAATGACGCGCCGAGCACCGGCGGCTTCATCAACCCCTTCACCATCGCGAGCGCCGCATTCTGGAAGTTGGCGCAGGCCAAGCCGAACGAGACCCTGCGTTTTCGCCGCGTGGACCGCGACGGCGCAGCGGCGCTGCGGGCCGAAATCGATGCAAAAACCAAACCCGAGATTCTGCAAAATGCCTGAAGCGATGATGACAGACGGCTCTGCGGTCGACCAAGACTCCCTTCTGGCTGGGCTGTTGGCCAGCGCACCGCCGCGGCTGACGCCGGATCAGGCCCAGACGCTTTTGCATGATCACTGGGGGATCGACGGTTCCGCACATGAAATCGCCTGCGAGCGGGACCAGAATTTCCGCATCGTGACCGGGACCGGGCAGGACTATATCCTGAAGATCTCGAACGCGGTCGAGGACCCGCTCAATACCGAGTTCCAGACCGCGGCGCTGCGCTGGGTTGCCCGGGTCGATCCCGAGCTTCCGCTGCCGCGCGCGGTCGCCGCGCTCGACGGTGCGTTCACGCAGCGGCTAGAGCTGCCGTCGGGGCGCACCAGCGTGGTGCGGGTTCTGTCCTGGCTTGACGGCACTCCGCTGCATCACGTGCCGATGACGGCGCGGATGCAGTCCGGGATCGGCGCGATGACGGCGCGGCTGGGCCGGGCGCTCGAAGGGTTCGACCATCCGGGTGCGCGCCATGAACTGCTGTGGGACATCCAGCATCTCCCGCGCCTGCGCCCACTGACCGAGAGCCTCGGCGAGGATGCGGTGGCGGATGCGGTGCGGCGCGAGCTCGATCATTTCGAGGCGCAGGTTGCCCCTGCGCTCGGCGGTCTGCGCCGTCAGGTGATCCATAACGACATGAACCACCACAACATCCTCGTGGATGCGAGCGAGCAGGACCGGATCACCGGCATTCTCGATTTCGGCGACATGGTGAACACTTATCTCGCCATCGATGTGGCCGTCGCCGCCTCCTATCTGGCGAGCGAAGACGATCCGCTGGGCGCCATCGCGCGTCTCGTGGCCTCCTATCACGCCGTCCTGCCGCTCGAGCGCGAGGAGGTGGAGCTGCTACGCGATCTGACAGTGGCGCGCCTCGTAGCCTCGATCACGATCACCAACTGGCGTGCAGCGCGCTACCCCGAAAACGCTGCCTACATCCTGCGCAACAACGGACCTGCCCGCACGGCGATGGCCCGTTTCGCGACCCTTCCCACACAGGACGTGACCCGGGCTTTGCTCAGCGCGTGCGATATGGAGTGAACGCATGAATATTGACACCGGCATGGTGAACGCCTTCCAAGAAGGCGCCACGGATCTCGACCCTGAAACGCGCGAGATGATCGAGCGGCGCAAGGCGCTGCTTGGTCCGGCGTATCGTCTCTTCTACGACAAGCCGTTGCATCTCGTGCGCGGCGAGGGGGCCTGGCTCTTCGATCAAGAAGATAACGCTTATCTCGATGCCTATAACAACGTGACCTCCATCGGCCATTGTCATCCCAAGGTGGTCGAGGCGATCGCGACGCAGGCCGGCATCCTCGCGACCAACACCCGCTATATCCACGGCAGCATCCTCGATTATGCGGAGCGGCTTCTCAACACGATGCCGGACGAGATCGGGCACATGATGTTCACCTGCACCGGGTCCGATGCCAACGACCTCGCCGTGCGCATCGCGCAGGCCTATACCGGGGGGCTCGGGATCGTCGTGACGGAGACGGCCTATCATGGCATCACCCAGTCGGTTTCCGAGTTTTCCCCCTCGCTCGGCGCGAATGTCGACCTTGGTCCGCATGTGCGCACCGTGCCCGCGCCGGATGCCTATCGTCAGGGCGAAGACATGGCGGCGAATTTCGCCACCGCCGTCGCGGCCGCCTTCGCCGATCTCAAGCGGCACGGAATCAAGCCCGCACTCTTCATCTGCGACGGTATCTTCGCCAGCGATGGGGTCTTCGACGGGCCGCGCGGTTTCCTCAAGGGGGCGGTCGACGCGGCACACGCGGCTGGTGCTGTCTACATCGCCGACGAAGTGCAGTCGGGCTTCGGGCGGACCGGAGACGCGCTCTGGGGCTTCCAGCGTCATGACGTGGTCCCCGACCTTGTCACCATGGGCAAGCCGATGGGCAATGGCTACCCGGTCGCGGGCGTTGCCGTGCGCCCGGAGCTGGTCGAGGAGTTCGGGCGCAAGGCGCGGTATTTCAACACTTTCGGGGGCAACGCGGTCGCGATCGCCGCCGCGACCGCCGTGCTCGACGTGATCGAAGGCGAGGGGCTGACCGAGAACGCGCGCGAGATCGGTGCCTATCTTCAGGACGGGATCCGCGCTCGGGCGGAGGCCCATCCTTGCATCGGCGACGTCCGGGGCGCGGGGCTGTTCCTCGGGGTCGAGATCGTGTCTGACCGCGCCGCCAAGACGCCGGATGCGGCCGCGACGTCGGTCATCGTCAACGGTCTGCGGGAGGAACGTGTGCTGATCTCGGCCTGCTCGAAGACGCATAACGTTCTCAAAATACGCCCGCCGCTCGTCTTCACCCGAGAGAACGCAGACCAGTTCCTGGCCGCCTTCGACCGGGTTCTCGCCCGCATCAAGTAACACGAGACCAACAGGAGGCCCGATATGGCCATCACGCAAATCGAAGCTGCACTTCCGGGGCTCGTCTTTCACCGCCCGTCGCCTGAAGCCGAGCCGTTCAAGGCGCCCGGCGATGCCGTGGCTGTGGGGGATACTCTCGCGCTCGTGGAGGTCATGAAGTCCTACATTCCGATCGAGGCCGAGGTGGCGGGAACCTTCAAGGGTTACGCAGCGCCCGATGGCGAAAGCATCGAGCCGGGCGATGCGCTGTGCGAGATCGAGGTGTCCGAATGACGTCGCAGGGTTCCGGCATTAAGAAGCTTCTGATCGCGAACCGCGGCGAGATCGCCGTGCGCATCATCCGAGCAGCGCGAGATCTGGGTATTCGCACCGTACAGGTCGTTTCTGAAGCCGACCGCGATATGCTGGCCGCGCGGATGGCCGATGAGGTGGTCGTGATCGGGCCGGCGCCGGCGACGAAATCCTATCTCGACATAGACGCCGTCCTGAAGGCCGTGACCGAGAGCGGCGCGGACGCGGTGCATCCAGGCTACGGCTTCTTGTCCGAGAGCGCAGAGTTCGCCCGCCGGGTCAGCGAGATGGGCGTGACCTTCTGCGGCCCGGACGCGGCGACCATCGAGCGGATGGGTGACAAGGTAAA
Source organism: Thioclava sp. F36-7 (assembly GCF_002020075.1). Taxonomy (NCBI): domain Bacteria; kingdom Pseudomonadati; phylum Pseudomonadota; class Alphaproteobacteria; order Rhodobacterales; family Paracoccaceae; genus Thioclava; species Thioclava sp. F36-7. The sequence continues at coordinate 32,951 of NZ_MPZR01000006.1, forward strand.
CGCGCGCAGCGCCGCGATCGAGGCGGGCGTTCCGGTCGTGCCCGGCAGCGACGGGCGTGTCGCCGATCTCGACGCGGCGGTCGACGTGGCCAAGGGTATCGGCTACCCGGTGATGATCAAGGCCGCCGCTGGCGGAGGCGGGCGCGGTATTCGTATCGCCGAGACCCGCGAGGAGCTGATCGCCGCGCTCCCGACGGCGATGAACGAGGCGCGGGCCGGGTTTGGCGATGACGGCGTCTATCTCGAGGCCTTCATCCGCAATGCGCGTCATATCGAAGTGCAGATCCTCGGCGATGGAACCCGTGCGGTCCACCTGTTCGAGCGGGAGTGCTCCTTGCAGCGCCGCCGCCAGAAGGTCTGGGAAGAAGCGCCAGCCGTGGCGCTGCCCGAGGCCGTGCGTGCCGATCTGTGCGCCGCCGCAGTGCGCCTGGCCGAGGGCGTTTCCTATCGCGGGGCAGGGACGCTGGAATATCTCTACGACATGGACCGAGAGGCGTTCTATTTCATCGAGATGAACACGCGCATCCAGGTCGAGCACCCGATCACCGAGATGATCACCGGCGTCGATCTCCTGCGCGAGATGCTTCTGATCATGGGCGGCGAGCCGCTGTCGCTCAAGCAAGAGGATATCACCGCGCGGGGGCATGCGATTGAAGTTCGCATCAACGCCGAGAATCCTGACAAGAATTTCTTCCCCGCCCCCGGTGTTCTCGAAACCTTGAAGGTTCCGGGCGGACCGGGCGTGCGCTTCGACACCGGCGTCTGCGAGGGTGACACGATCCCTCCTTATTACGATTCACTCCTTGGAAAGCTCATCGTCTGGGACCGTACTCGCGACGGCGCCTTGGCGAAGCTGGCAGGCGCGCTCGGAGAACTTCAGATCGGTCCGAAACCGACCACAGCGAGTCTTCATGCCGCCTTGTTGATGGCGCCGGACGTCATCTCCGGCTCGGTGTCGACGCTTTGGCTCGAAGACTGGCTGGCGATGCGGGCTGAGGACATTCGCAGATCCGCCTGACGACCGGGTGGATCGCGGTCCCCGAGGAAGGAGCTCTCCGATCGCTCGCGGTGATCGGGGCGCTCTCTTGAGGGTCATTCGCCCGCGCATCCGGCGACCCGAAAGCCATCGCGACAAGCCGTATCTTCGGCTTTGAAGATGAGGCGATAATCGGCGCTGCTGAAGCTGCGGGCGCGCGTATCAATTTGCCTCACGCTTCGGAAGTGTCGGACATGGCGCGCACGCCAAGCACTTCAAGGCGTTTTGGGAGCAGGTCTCTGAGCTCACCCAGAGGTGATACACAAAACCGCAAATCGACGCGCTATGCCATTTCCGGCGCGTTTGATCTGAACGGACAGCTTCGCATAGCAGGAATTGGGACCGAGCGAAGCGAATGCCCGCTCATCGCCCAGACCTACGGACCCGTCGCGAACGGCCCAGAGCCGACGAACGCTGACGGCAGCGAATGTCAGCGTTCGTCTATCGGGCCGTCAGCGATTTTGTAACGTCCAACTCCGCCTCAGAGCCGCTGCAGCGGGATGCGCAGACTGATCGAGAGCACATGTGCGTCGTTTTCGAAGCTCAGCGGAGCAACCGGCTCATCGCCACCGGTCACCGGCGTGCTGCCACCCTTCGCGGTCCCGAAGCTGTAATAGCGATAGGACATCTCAAGGATCGCCGGGTGCTTGCCGGGAGGCGTCAGCTGGTAGGCCATGCCGATGCCGAGCGAGTAGGCGAAATCGCCATGGGTGTCGCCCGAGAAGGTCCGGTCTACGGAGGCCTTTGCGGTGTTCGTCCGCGTCCAGTCGCTGACCTTGTTGTTCGCGTAACCAAGCCCCGCCACGACGAAGGGATGAAGGCGGGAATTGACGCCCATCTGCTCGAACGGGGAATAGTAGAGGTTCCCCATCACCGCAGTGGTCGAAACCGACGCCGCGGTGATGTCGGCATGGTCGCCGCTGGTCGTGTGCGGACCGGTGGTATGGGCGGCGCCAGTCGTGAGGAAGCTGACATCGCCGCGGAAGCCGTTCATCCAGTCATAGCCGAAGGCGATCTCGCCGAAGCCAGTAGTGTCGTTGCTCAGGTTGAAATCGATTCGCGGATCGGACGGGTAGCCGGGCGGCAGCCAGTGCTCGTCGGACGGTCGGGTGTTTGCTGCCCCGAGCCCGAAGCGCACGTAAGGTCCATAAGTGACACTCGCCGTGCCGACCTTGAAGAAACTGGCCGAGTCCTGCGCCGCGGCTACCGCCGGAACTGCAAGACTGAAGACAAGGGCGCAGGCCGCGGCCCGCTTGATTGAAAAAACCATTTCGATGACTCTCCGTCCGCCTCATCCATCCGCCTGACCGGATGGTCCTGTTCCGCGACATAATGGAACTCTGGCTGCGCGCGTTGAAGAAGAAACTTCTGCCCCCGCTTCACGCAAGGGCAGAGTGTTGCTTCGGTTCCATAGGGTCTCAGCCGTCGTGACCTGCGAGAACCGCGATACGCACTGCTTCGGCTTGCGCGGCGAGGCTGGTCGCCGCCGCGCCCGTCACCGGCTGGCCAAGAATGGTCGTCACCGCCGTCACCGTGGCCGCCGTGATCGGCACCGTCTTGTCCGAGGCCGTACCGAGGAAGATCGCCTCCAGCGTTGCGGTGTTGTTCGTCACTCCGAGACTGGAAAGCGCCGAGCTGCCATCCAGCGCGTCCTTGAGAAGGGCGAGGTTCTGCAGCGGCGAGTCGATGAAGGAGACGTTGTCCCAATTCAGCGAGAGCTGGTCGATCGCCTGATCGAGCGGCAGGTTGTAGAACGAGACCATGGTCGGCGAAATCGTTGCCAGCGCTTCCTCATAGGCGCGCTGCAGCACGTGATCGGGCGAACGGGCCACGTTCAACCGCCCAAGCTCGACCTCCGGGATACCCTCTTTGGACCAGACCGGCTTGGTGCCGCGGGTGCCGGACGGGGTGCCGGCTTGCGGGCCCTTGCCCTCGGAATCTGCGCCCGGGCCGCCCTGACCCTGACCGGAAGAACCGCTGGCGCCGCCATGGCTGCCACCTTCCTCATGCGAGCCGTCGTCCTCATGGCCGCCGCTGCCATGCCCGGCCTCTCCGGTCTTGCCTTTCTTTTGGCCACCATCCGTATGATCCCCATCGGTATGCGAACCGCTATCCTGCGCAAAGGCGCGCGGCACGGACAGATGGAACGTCCCGGATGTCGGGCCGGGCTGCACGGTGAGACCCAGCCCAGCGATCAGCGCAATTCCTGCCACGGCAGTTGCGCTCTTTGCAGTCTTGCGTGTCATGACTGCCTCCTTGTTATGAGATGTTGGTCGTCTTGACCCGGACCCTGCGGCAGAGGCGGGTCCGGGTCGATGTTCGTCAGATGCGATCAGCCATGTCCGGCGAGGATCGCGATGCGCACTGCCTCGGCATCGGCGGCAAGAGACGCGGCCGCAGCCCCCGTGACCGGCACCCCGAGGATCTGCGTCACCGCAATCACCGTATCGGTCGTGATCGGAACGGTCTTGTCCGAAGCCGCGCCGAGGAAGATCGCCGCGAGCGTGTCGGCATCATTCGAGACGCCAAGGCTAGACAGCGGGGTCGACCCCTCAAGCGTCGCCTGCAGAAGGCCGAGGTTCTGCAACGGGGAGTCTATGAAGCTCACGTTGTCCCAGTTCAGGGAGAGCTCCTCGATCGCCTGGTCGAGCGAAAGGTTGTAGAACGAAACCATCTCGGGCGAAATCGATGCGAGCGCTTCTTCATAGGCCTGATCGAGCACATGTTCCGGCGAGCGCGCGACGTTCAGGCGCCCCAGTTCGACTTCAGGAATCCCTTCCTGCGACCAAGTCGGCTTGCCGCCGCCGGAGGAGGAGGGCGCGCCTGCTTGCGGCCCCTTGCCGTCGGAATCTTCGCCCGGCCCGCCTTGGCCCTGACCCTGAGATTGTCCGGTCTGGGCGCCTTTGCTGCCCTGACCCTGACCGCCTTGATTTCCCTTGCCGGTCCCTTGGCCGCCGGACTCCTGTGCATTGGCCGCGAAGCTGAACGGACCGGCGACCGGTGCTTGCCATGCGATCGCAAGTCCCAATGCCGCAGCAAGAGCGACGAGCGATACGCGAGACTTGTTCGTGAACATTGAATTACGCATTTCCATATCCTCCTCCGTGTTGACGCCTTCGCGTCGAAGCAAGAAGAACATAGGAGGAGGGATTCCTCTTTGATCGTAGTCAATGAGATGTATGTTTCCGGATGCCTCTCACACCACCTGAGAAGTCGCGTCATCACCATCGTGACGCATTGGCAGAGGGCACGGGACCGGTGATCCGGGCGCGCGCCGCGACCGGCAGCGAGCCTGCGTCGCTGCCGGTCGTGTCTGGCGAAGCGGACGTCCGTTTCCTGCCGATTTCCATCAGAGCGTCGCGGTCGGCCCTGAGCGGACATTTGTCCAATCAACAGAGAATGTCGGCTTCCCGTCATGGAAACTGATGGGACGTGTCAGCCTTCACGGTCATCCTCGAGGATTTCGAAACGCGCGCACTCTAAACCAAAGCGACGCCTGCGAAATATTCATGCAGATGCAGCAGCGCCAAGTAGGCCACGAGGCCAAGCGCCGCACGCCCGAGATCGGCCAGCGTGAGCCCTGCAAAGGCGGGAGCCGCTTTCGTCCAGCGCAGCGTCTGGGTCCAGACCTCCGGACCCATCTCCCGGCGGCGCTTGCGGTCGATCAGTCGCATCCCGAGCAGCGCGAAACCTCCAAGCGCCCCGAACAGCAGCACATGCGCCAGGTCGCCGTTCGGCAGAAGGTGTAACCCGGCCCAGCCCGCGAGGCCCAGCAGCATCGGGTGGCGATGCAGCCGAACGATGCCGGGGCGGTCGAGGTCGAACTCCTTGCGGCGACTGCCGCCGAAGGAGAACGGGTTCGGGTGGCCGAGCGCGACGGCAAACCAGATGCAAACCAGCGCCATCCCGGCCCGGGTCGCCTCCATCGCCCAAAGGGTGGTGGGCCACAGGTAGATCGGGTCCGGCCATGCGGCGGCGCGGATCAGGATCAGCAGCATCGCCGTGGACAGAAGCGAATAGCCAAGCCCGAAGCCTGCGGGTCCGAAGGCCGCTATCAGCCGCGCCTTCACCGACGGGCGCGTCGGGATCGAATGGCTCGCGAGAAAGGCCGCGAACACCCCGCCATATGCCAGCCACATCATTGCGCCCTCCGTCTGGGTTGCCACAGCACCGGAGCATAGAGGATCGCGAAGCCGAGGAAAGCAGCGCACCACGCCGCGCCGGAGACCGAGTAGAGAGCGCTCAGGCCAAGCCATCCCGCGAGGAGCCGCACGATCGTCGCGACGAAAAGGGCGGCATAGACCGCGACGGTTCCGGGGCTGGCCTCCAGCGGGCGGCCTGTATGGCCAAGCGAGGCACGGCTCATCACCGCGAGCGTCATGCCGCCAAGCGTGCCCGCCGTCCATAGATGCAGCGCGGTGGCCGGAGTGAGGGCGCCGGGGAACAGGATCGCGACCCCAAGCGTCAGCGCCCCGAGCGGCAGGCAGATATAGGCCAGATGCAGCACGAACAGGATCGGCGCGCGCAGCGTCAGCCCGCCTTTCCAGCGCCAGAGCCGCGCGAGATGCAGCACACCGGTCGCGAGTAGCAGCGTCGCGGTCAGCCCCGCCTCGGGCAGGGCGACCCAAGCCAGCAGCGCCGCACCCGCAGCGACCATGGCGATCTTGTCGAAGCTTTGCATCGGCGGGGCAGGGCGCGCCGGATGGTTCTCCTTGACCAGCCAGTTGCGCGTGAAGGAGGGGGTGATCCGCCCCCCGATCAGCGCCACCATCATCAGCACGGCGGCAAGACCCAGCCGCATTCCGATGCCCGCTGCCGCATAGCCGCCCTGCGCGGCTTCTATCAGGAACAGAAGGTCCGCGAGGGTGAAGACGCTCAGCAATCCCAGCACCGGCAGGTTGCGCCAGTTCTTCCCCGCCACGATCTCACGCAGCACGACGCCGCCAAGCGCGAGCGGGAAGGCGAGATCGAAGCTCGCGACCAGTGCGAAAGGCAGATGCGCCGAGGCCAGCAACCCCAGCCGCCCGAGTGCCCAGAGCGTGACCAGCCCAAGCAGCGGCCAGCCCACGACCGGCAGTCGTCCGGTCCAGTTCGGCACCGCCGTTAGCAGAAAACCCGCAATCGCCGCGCCGAGATAGCCGAAGAGGAAGGCATGGGCGTGCCAGCTGACCGGGTCGAGCCGCGTCGGCAGCTCGATCAGCCCGGCAAGCGCGGGCACCCAAAGCGCCATCGCCAGCGCGGCCCAGACGGCACCGAAAAAGAAGAACGGACGAAAGCCGCCCGACAGCAGCGCCGGGCCCTGCCAGCGGCGTATCTGCTCTGCGGAAGATAGGGCCATGATCGGCTCCTTTCAGCTTTCGGCGGCGTCCATCAGCCGCCGGATGTGACATGCGAAGGCGTAGGTCGCGGGCACGGCGACCACCGCGCCCAGACCCAGCGAGACGACCGGCGTCGCGACCGGCAGCCCGAGCCACGATCCGATGAGCGAGGCGAAGAACACGTTGACCGCGAAGGCGCCCCAGCCGAACGGGTAGAGCAGCAGCGCGATCCGGGCGGGGGACCAGCGCGCGTTCATCGCCGGGCGACCACCCGCGCCACCACCGCCAGCGCCGCGATAAGCGCCAGCGTGGCCAATGCGAACCAGAACTCGGCTGTGGCCGATTGCGCCTGCGGGATCGGGCGATCGAAGCTTGCCGCCTGTGCAGCGGCCGGGGCGAGGGCAAGAAGAAGGGGCAGTTTGCGCATGTCAGGTCTCCTGTGTGAGCGAGCGGTAGATGTCGGGCAGGGCGCGCAGTAGCCGTTCGGGCCGAGGCAGCAGGGTGAAGCCGCCGCGCCCGAAAATGCGCGCGAACCAGTCCTGCCCGTCCTCGTCGATGATGACGCCGTGCAGGCTCTGGCCCGCGCGCCGGGCCTCGCGCACGGCCATGTGGCTGTCCTCAATGCCGTGCTGGCCTTCGTAATGGTCCAGATCGTTGGGCTTGCCGTCGGTCAGCACGATCAGCAGTTTGCGGCTGGCGCTCTCCCGCGCGAGCTGCGCCGAGACGTGGCGGATCGCGGTCCCGAGGCGCGTGTAATGGCCCGGGCGCAGCGCCGCGATATTGGCATGGATCGGCGGCGCCATCGGGGCCTCGAAGCCTTTCACCCGCGTCAGGAACACCCGGTCGCGGCGGAGCGACGAGAAGCCCCAGATCGCGAAACGATCGCCCGCCGCATCAAGTCCCTCGGCCAGCGCGGACATCGCCTCGCGCGCGATGTCGATCACGCAGCTGTCGCCGATCGCGGCCTCGGTGGAGCGCGAGGTGTCGATCAGGAAGGCGACGGCGAGGTCGCGTTCCACCTTGCGCAGGCTTTGCCATATCCGGTCGCTGCCCCGCCCGGTCGCGGCGAGATCGGCGCGGCTGGCGATGACGGCGTCGAGATCCAGCTCGGTCCCGTCGATCTGGCGCGGGCGCAGGATGCGGCGCGGTTGCAGCGCCTCGAACTGGCGGCGCACGGCGCGGATATAGCGCGGATCGGCGCGGAAGGTTTGCGTGGCCTCGGGTCGCGCGGGCGCGTCGAGCACCCGGCAATGGCCCTCCATATAGGCGCGGCTGCGGTGGTTCCATTCGGGATAGACATGCGCGCCCGCCAGCGCCTCGTGCTCTGCCTCGGCGGGCGAGAGGTCGAGATGCAGCCGCAGCCGCGTCGCGGCCTTGCGGTCGTGGCGGGTCAGGGTGATCTGATCCTGATCCTCGGCGGCCTTGGCGGCGTTGTCCTCGTCATCGTCGTCGACCGAGCGATTGACGTTGAGCGCCTCGACCCAGGACAGGATCGACTCGAAACGGTGGATGATGAAGCTGTCGCGGCGGCGCGCCTGATCGAGATCGCGGCGCTCGCCATGCTTGCGCTGCGTGCTGGCCATCGCGGTCGGGGCGGAGGCGGGGGCATCGGCCTCTTCCGAGGCGGCACTGCGGCCCGCGGTGTTGGGGGCAAAGCGCAGCCAGATCGGCACCGGGGCCAGCGGCATGTAACCGCGTGCGCCCTCCGCCGTCTCGGGCAGCGGGGCGCGGGTGCCGTCGGCGGAGAGCTGGTCGCAAAGCGCCGCTTCCAGCGCGGCCTCCGCCGCCGGGCGCGACAATCGGCGTCGACCTGCGAGGGTGAGCGCCGCCATCTCGCGGTAGGGCGCGCGCAGCCCGATGCAGCGGCGATAGGCAAGATCGCAGACCCGCGCATTGGCGCGGATCTGCGCGCAATCCATCGCCGGGCCGTCGGTTTCGGGCAGTTCGGGCATCGCGTCGCGGCTGAGCGCCGCCAGCGCGGTCAGCCAGAAATAGGCGGCACGGTTGAGACCAGACCGGGGGAAGACATCCATCACCGGCGGCAGGCGCAGCCGCGCGCCGTCGAAGCGTGCGACGCGCTCGGTCTCGCGCCCGGCGCCAAGGCGACGCCGGACGGGTTGGCGGTGACAGACCGGAGTGACCGGGGCCTCGACGATCTCGACATCCGCGCCGCCGCCAAGCGCGCGCAGCAGCAGCGCGAGCGAGGGGCGCAGCGCAGCCAGCTCGACCGCGGCGTCGGGATGGCGATTGTCCTGACCTATATCCTTGGCCAGATCGTGCCAGATCTCGCCTACGGTTTCCTCGGGCTCCATCAGGTCCATCAGTTTCATGACGTACTCCTCAGCCGTAGATCGTGGCGATCAGGTCGCGCAGAGCCTGCTGCACGTCCGGCTCGTCGCTGAGCGCCTGGACCACGGCGGTCTCCAGCGCCTCCTCGATCGCGATGCCCGCGCCGATCAGCCGCGCGGCATAGACCAGAAGCCGGGTCGAGACGCCTTCCTCCAGATCCATGCCCGAGAGCTTGCGGATATGCCCGGCGAGGCGCACCAGCGGCACAACCTGCGCCACCGGCAGGCCCGTCTCGGCGGTGATCACGCGGGTCTCCGCCTCGGGTTCGGGGAAGTCGAAGGCGATCGACAGGAACCGCTGCCGGGTCGAGGGTTTCAGCCGCTTGAGCACGCTCTGATAGCCCGGGTTGTAGGAGGCCACGAGCATGAAGCCTTCGGGGGCCACCAGCTCCTCGCCGGTGCGGTCGATGATCAGGCGGCGCCGCGAGTCGGTGAGCGGGTGCAGCACCACGGTCACGTCCTTGCGCGCCTCCACCACCTCGTCGAGATAGCAGATCGCCCCTTCGCGCACTGCGCGGGTGAGCGGTCCGTCGACCCATTCGGTCTCGCCGCCCTTCAGCAGGTAGCGCCCGATCAGGTCCGCCGCCGACAGGTCGTCATGGCAGGCGACGGTGTAGACCGGCTTGTTCAGCCGCGCCGCCATATGCTCGACGAAGCGGGTTTTGCCGCAGCCGGTCGGCCCCTTCAGAAGAAGGGGCAAACCGTTGTCATGGGCGCGCTCGAACAGGGCGCATTCGCGACCGGTGGGGTGGTAGTAGGGGAGCTGTGCATTCGTCATGTCGAGGGACATCGTCATTCTCCTGCCACGGGGGTTGCGGGGCCGGGGGCGATGACTTCACGCCGACGCACCACGACGAGCGAGTAGATGAACAGAAGCGCCCCGAGCACGACCGCCGCCCCCGCGCCGAAGCGCATCAGGTAGAAGATCGACAGGCTGTCCTGCACATCCATGTAGTAGTCGCCCACGACCCGCTGCATGTGGGTCTGGATCGTGCCCGCGAAGGTCAGCACGAAGGTCATGAAGGCCATGCCCCCGGTCATCAGCCAGAACGCCCCCATATTGAGCACCTGGTTGTAAGGATCGCGCCCACGCAGCATCGGCATCGCATAGGTGAAGACCGCGAGGTTGAGCGCCACATAGGCCCCGTAGAAGGCGAGGTGGCCGTGCGCGGCGGTGATCTGCGTGCCGTGGCTGTAGAAGTTCACCCCATGCAGCGTGTGCAGGAAGCCCCAGACGCCCGCGCCGAAGAAGGCCACGGTCGATGAGCCCAGCGACCACAGGAGTGCTGCCTTGTTGGGGTGGTTCTTGCGGCCCTTCCAGACCATCACGAAGGCGAAGGACATCATCAGGAAGAACGGGATCACCTCGAAGGTCGAGAAGATCGAGCCCACCCATTGCCAGTAGCCCGGCGTGCCGATCCAGTAGAAGTGGTGCCCGGTGCCGAGGATGCCGGAGAACAGCGCGGTGGCGACGATGACATAGAGCCATTTCTCGACCACCTCGCGGTCCACGCCGGTCAGCTTGAGCATCAGGAAGCCGAGGATCGCGGCCATCACCAGCTCCCAGGTCGCCTCTACCCAAAGGTGGACAACCATCCACCAATACATCTTGTCGAGCGACAGGTTGTCGGGGTTGATGAAGGCGAAGATCCACAGCAGGCACAGCAGCCAAAGACCCATCAGCAGCACATTGGTGATCGCGGTCTTGCGACCCGCCAGCACCGTTAGAGAGATGTTGATCAGGAAGATCACGGCGGCGACGAGAATGCCGAACTTCACCCATAGGGGCTGTTCGAGAAACTCGCGCCCGCCATGGATGCCGACGAGGTAGGAGCCGACCGCGCCCAGCGTCCCGATCATCAGGATCGCGAGTTGCAGATAGGCGAGCTTGACCGAGAAAATCTCGCGCTCGCTTTCCTCGGGCACGAGGAAATAGGCCGCGCCGAAGAAGCCCAGCAGCAGCCAGACGATCAGCGCATTGGTGTGAATCATCCGGATCACGTTGAAGGGCAGGATCTCGGAGAGCGTGTTGGGCGAGACATAGATCCAGCCGGCCAGAAGGCCGCCCAGAACCTGCACGCCGAACAGCAGCATCGCACAGTAGAAATAGGCTTTCGCCACGGATTGGGATTGGTATTTCATCGGTTTCTCTCCTCAGCCCGCATCATTGGGCGGCCAGCCCTGCGTGTCGGTTTGATCGGCCCAGCGGAGGAATTCCGCGAGCGCGCGCATGTCCTCTTCGTTGATGTCGAAATGCGGCATCTGGCGGCGGCCCTCGATGCCGGAGGGTTGCGCCGCGATCCAGGCGTCGAGCGTCTCGTAAGCGCCCTGCGGGTCGTCGGCGACACCCCAGCGGGTCATCACGTTGCCGACCTCGGGCGCGAAATAGGCGCCTTCGCCATGCAGCGTGTGGCAGTTGATGCAGGAATTGCGTTCCCACACGCCCTTGCCGCGTGCGATCTGTTCGGTCAGCGGCGCGGAGGCGGTGGAGTTGTTCACGATATAGAAGTGGCTCTGCGCGGTCAGTGCGATGAACACCAGCACGAAGAAAATGGATCCTCCGTAAAAGATGTTTCGCGCCCGCGACTTGGTCAAGATTTCAGCCATTGGGGCCTCCCTTGGGGGTCAGTCGATGGCCCGAGGGATAGCGGCGTTCGCAGTTGGGAAGTTTGCGCCAGCACAACGTTTGATTGGATTGCCGGGATTAGCTTGGTCAGCAGAGAGGTCCCACCATGTCAAAAGCCAGCTGGAAGAACCCCGATGCCACGCTCGACGCGCTGATGCGCGATTGGCCTGCCACGATCGAGGTATTCATGCGTCACAAGATGCTCTGTGTGGGCTGCCTCGTGAACCCGTTCCACACGATCGACGATGCCTGCACCGAGTATCGGCTGAATCTCGACGATTTCATCGCCGAGCTGGACGCGGCTATCGTGGCACCTATCGAGACGGCGAAGCCTCGCCCCGGCAAATGAGCACCAGACGGTGCGCATCGGTGACGGTGATCCGCTTGCGGCGGCTCGCGACCACTCCCTGCTTCTCCCACGCGCTCAACAAGCGCGAGACCATGTGCAGCGTCGTCGCGGTCATTTCCGAGAGATCCTGCCGGGTGATCGGGAAGTCGATCTCGATCCCGGTCTCCACCTTGCGCCCGGTCTGATTGATCAGGCGCAGGAGCGAATTGGCCACCCGCTGCTCGACCTGCTGGGTCGCCATTTCGACGATGCGGTTGTTCATCTCGCCGATGCGCTGGCCGACGGTCTTGTAGGTCTCAGAGGCGAAGCCGTCATATTGCGCCACGAACTGATCCCAGAGCCGCATCGGCCAGCCGAGCACGATCGCCTCCGAGGCGGTGACGGACGTCGCAGGATAGGTCGTGCGCCCAAGCGCCTGCGCGATCCCGAAGAGCTGCCCCGACGGGATATGCAGTGCGATCACCTGCTCGCCGGTCGGCGTGATCCGCATCACCCGGATATAGCCGTCGAGCAGCATGTAGAACCGCTCGGCCGGAGCGCCTTCCTCGAAGACCGCCACGCCCTCGTCGAAGCGGCGCACGCTGGCGAGGTCGAGAATCTCGCGGATCTGCCGCTTCTCCAGTCGGGAGAAAGGCGGCATCGGCGTCAGCAGGCTCTCGTCGAGCCTGGGCATCGTCTTGCGGGGGGTAGGCGCGCTCATGTCCTCTCTAAACACAGGCCTCCCGACGCGTTCAATATCAAACATCACGCGGTCGCGAGCGCGCCGTCAAAAATTCTCGCGGCGTTGTGAGAAAGCGCCAAGAAGTTTGCGCCAGAACAAAAAGCCGCGGGCCGAACCTCGTTAGACAGGGGGCAATTCAAGGATCCACGAAAGGACGAAAAGATGATCCGCACCCTGATTTCCGCTCTCGCGATGACCGCTCTTCTGAGCGGGGCGGCGAGCGCCGAGACCCACGAGGTTCACATGCTCAACAAAGGCGAAAAGGGCATGATGGTCTTTGAGCCCGCCCTCGTGAAAGCCGCTCCCGGCGACACGATCCGCTTCATCCCGACCGACAAGGGGCACAACGCCGAAAGCATCGACGGGATGATCCCGGACGGGGCCGAGGGCTTCGCCGGCAAGGTCAACAAAGAGGTCGAGGTGACGCTCGACACCGAAGGGCTCTACGCCGTGCGCTGCAAACCGCATTACGCGATGGGCATGGTGATGGTGATCGCGGTGGGCGACGCAACCACCCCCGACAATTTCTTCGAAGGCCGCGTGCCGAAGAAAGCCAAGGAACGCTTTGAAGAGGAATTGGGCGCGCTGTGAGCGCCCGCGGCAGGAAACGCGCGACAACTTCCTGCTACGTTTAACCAGTGGAGGCTAAAATGCCGAAATATGTCAATCCAGCTCTCGTGAAAACCAACCGCCGCAACGTGCTGCGCGGCTCTCTTCTCGCAGGCGCCGCGGCGATGACCGCGGGGGCCGGGATGGCCGGAACCGCGTCGAAACGCATGGCGCCCCATGTCGCGCCGCGCCCGGCCGCGCCGAAATTCATCCTTGCCGAGGCCGAGGCGCAGGTGGCCGCGCCCAAGGTGGACCTTTCGGGCTATACCCGCGTCCGGCAGGAGCTGGTCGCTCCGCCCTTCGCGCCCAAGCACGAGCAGGTCGCGACCGGCGGTCCGAAAATCGTCGAGATCCGGATGGAGACCCGCGAGGTCCTTCTGACGGTGGACGAGGATACCGGCGCGAGCATCTGGGCGCTGACCTATAACGGCTCGGTTCCCGGCCCGCTGATCATCGTGCATCAGGATGACTATGTCGAACTGACCCTGAGCAACCCCGCCGCGTCGCAGATGGAGCACAATATCGACTTCCACGCCTCCTCGGGCGCTCTGGGCGGCGGTGGCCTGACCCACGTCTATCCCGGCGAGGAAACGGTGCTGCGCTTCAAGGCGACGCGCCCGGGCGTGTTCACCTATCACTGCGCGCCGGGCGGGGCGATGATCCCCTACCACGTCACCCACGGCATGAACGGCACGCTGATGGTGCTGCCGCGTGACGGGCTCAAGGATGCCGAGGGCAACCCGCTGCGCTACGACACGATCGCCTATATCGGCGAGCAGGACTTCTACCTGCCGATGGACGAGAACGGCGATTACAAGACTTACGAGGTCGCCGGCGAGGACTTCGCCGACAGCGTCGAGGCGATGCGCACGCTCACGCCGACCCACTCCGTCTTCAACGGCTCGGTCGGGGCTCTGACGGGCGAGAACGCCTTCAAGGCCAAGGTCGGCGACACGGTTCTGATGGTCCACAATCAGGCCAACCGCGACAGCCGTCCGCACCTGATCGGCGGTCATGGCGACCATGTCTGGGAGAACGGCAAGTTCGCCAATCCCCCGCAGAAGGATCAGGAGACCTGGTTCATCCGCGGCGGCAGTGCGGGGGCCGCGATGTATACCTTCCTGCAGCCGGGCGTCTACGCCTATGTCAACCACAACCTGATCGAGGCGGCCCTGCTGGGTGCCACGGCCCACTTCGTGGTGGATGGTGCCTGGAACAACGCCCTGATGGAGCAGGTGACGCCGCCCCATGTGGTTGAAACCTGAGTCAGGCAGACCGGAGATGATCGCCAAACTCGCCTCGCTCGTGCCCCGTCTTTCCCTTCGGAAGGTGCTTGCGGCGGGGGCGGCGATCATCGCCCTCGGGGCCGCGTGGGGTTTCCTGCGCGGCCCCGATCTCGATTACGTGCCGCAAATGGCCGAGCGAGCGGTTAGCTTGCCTGACGGTCACGCAATCTACGTTCAGAAATACGAAGTGACGGTCGCGGAGTGGAATCGTTGCCACGCGGACGGTGCCTGCGAGCTTGCCTTACGCGCTCCGCCCGGCAGCGAGGCGACGACGACGCCAGCCACCGGGCTGAGCCATGTCGATGTCGAGCAATATCTCGGCTGGATCAATCGCAAGGCGCGCCACGACTTCCGGCTGCCGACGATTGCCGAATGGCAGTTCATGGCCAAGGACGTGCTGCCCGAGAAGGAGGATCCGATCTTCACCGATCCCGATCTGACATGGGCGTCGACCTACCTCACGAGCGGCCTCGCGCCGCGCAAGCTCTCGCCGCGGGGCAGCTTCTCGACCAGCGCCGAGGGGATCGTCGATCTCGACGGCTCGGTCTGGGAATGGACGCAGGACTGTTATGGCGGGGAGGGCGGCGGCCCCGTCGATCCGAAGAAATGCGCGGCCTTCTTCGCAGGCGGCGAGCATGTCGCAGCGATCCCGTTTCTGGTGCGAGATCCCGCGCGCGGCGGCTGCGCGGTCGGAAGCCCGCCCGCGCATCTCGGCCTGCGTCTGGTCAGTGAAACCCGGATATGATGAGAACGGACGGTCGTTCTGCGGAGCCAGGCCGAATGGCTGTTCTCAGTTGGCCAAAGTCGACACACTCTCTCCAGTCAACCTCGCATGCCTGGACCCTGGGCTCTCGCGCAGCGAACGACCGCTCCCCGCCCTTTGTCGGGCCGAGATCAATAACTGCCGATCGAATCTCTTACAGAGTAAGCGCCAAACAGAGTGTCCTCCCAGGGTGAAGCCAACCTGTTGCTCAGGAACCGAATCTGGGCCTGAAACCCTTCAAAAGAGACTGATCAGAAGCCGAGAATCTCTCGTGCCCGCCTTGTAGGCCGAAACGCCAGAAACGAAGTCTTATGGGCGTTTCGCGAAAACTTATGGGCAGCGCGAAGCATTATGCGCTGCCCTAAAAGAGCCTCAGAAGTCGAGGTTTTCCACCGTGAGGGCGTTTTGCTGGATGAACTCGCGGCGCGGTTCGACGACGTCGCCCATCAGCTTCGAGAAGATATCCTCGGCCTCGGCCACGTCTTCGATGCGGACCTGCAGGAGCGTGCGCGCAGACGGGTCGAGCGTGGTTTCCCAAAGCTGCTCGGGGTTCATCTCGCCCAGACCCTTGTAGCGCTGCAGGCTCAGGCCCTTTTCGCCCTCCTTGAGGATCGCGTCGAGCAGCTCGAGCGGGCCGTGGATGAGGATTTCGCGCTCTTTACGCACCAGCTTCGCCGGGCGGTCATAGACCTCCTTGAGCTGGTCGGTCTGGCTGCCCAGACGCCGCGCTTCGCCGGAACGCAGCACTGCGCCGTCGAGCGTGCGGACCTCTTCTACGCCGCGCAGAACGCGGGCGAGGCGGATGCCGTGATCCTGCGTCGGACGGCCCTGCCAGCCGCGCTCGTATTCCAACGCGACGAGGTCGAGACGCTCGGCCACCGAGTTCGCGACGCCCTGCGCATCGCCGTCGATCTTGCCCGGCACCATCGCGCCCGCGATCGCCGCCTGCTCGAGGATGTGATGCGGGTAATGGGTCGGGAAAGTCGCGAGGATGCGCTTGATCAGGCGCGCCTCTTCGACGACGCGCTTGAGATCCTGACCGCTTATCTCTTCACCGGTGTTGAGCCGCAGAATGGCGCCCTCGACGCCCATGTCGATCAGGTAATCCTCCAGCGCGGTCTGGTCTTTCAGATAGACCTCGGACTTGCCGCGCGCGACTTTGTAGAGCGGCGGCTGCGCGATGTAGAGATAGCCGTGCTCGATGATCTCGGGCATCTGGCGGAAGAAGAAGGTCAGCAGAAGCGTCCGGATATGCGCACCGTCGACGTCTGCATCGGTCATGATGACGATCTTGTGGTAGCGCAGCTTGTCGATGTTGAACTCGTCGCGGCCGATGCCGGTGCCGAGCGCGGTGATCAGCGTGCCGATCTGATCCGAGCTGAGCATCCGGTCGAAGCGCGCGCGCTCGACATTGAGGATCTTACCGCGCAGCGGCAGCACCGCCTGGTTCTTACGTTCGCGGCCCTGCTTGGCCGAACCGCCTGCGGAGTCACCCTCGACGAGGAAGACTTCCGACAGCGACGGATCTTTCTCCTGACAGTCGGCGAGCTTGCCGGGCAGGGAGGCCACATCCATCACCGTCTTGCGCCGCGTCAGTTCGCGCGCTTTACGGGCCGCCTCACGCGCCAGTGCGGCCTCGATGATCTTGCCGACGATCTGCTTGGCCTCGTTCGGGTTTTCCTCGAACCATTCGGCGAGCTTCTCGTTCACGAGGTTCTCCACCGCCGGGCGGACCTCGGAGGAGACCAGCTTGTCCTTGGTCTGGCTGGAGAATTTCGGATCGGGCACTTTCACCGAGAGCACGCAGGTCAGACCTTCGCGCGCGTCGTCACCGGTGAAGTCGACCTTCTCGCGCTTCGCGATACCGCTCTCCTGTGCGTATTTGGTGATCGTGCGGGTCAGCGCGCCGCGCAGACCCGCCATGTGGGTGCCGCCGTCGCGCTGCGGGATGTTGTTGGTGAAGGGCAGCACGGTTTCGTGGTAGCTGTCGTTCCACCACATCGCGCATTCGACGCCGATGCCGCGGACCTCGCCGACCATGTAGATCGGGTCCTCCATCACGGCGTTTTTCGAGCGATCCAGATATTTCACAAATTCCCGAACGCCGCCTTCGTAGTGCAGTTCGGTCTTGATCGGCTCGGCGGGACGCTCGTCTTCGATGATGATGCGGACGCCGGAGTTCAGGAAGGCCAGTTCGCGCAGGCGCTTTTCCAGCGTGGCGAAGACGAACTCACGGTTCGAGAAGGTGCCCTCGGGATCGTCTTCCTTGCTCGACGCGAGGAAACGCACTTCGGTGCCGCTCTCGTTCGGGGCGTCGCCCACGACATGGACATGCTCGACGCATTCGCCATGCTCGAACCGCGCCTTGTGGATCTTGCCGTCGCGCCAGACCGTCAGTTCCAGCCAGTCCGACAGCGCGTTCACCACCGAGACGCCCACGCCGTGCAGACCGCCCGACACCTTATAGGCGTTGCCGTCGTCGTCGGTGTTGTTGAACTTCCCGCCCGCGTGCAGCTGGGTCATGATGACCTCGGCTGCGGAGACGCCTTCCTCGGCGTGGATATCGACCGGAATCCCGCGCCCGTTATCGCGCACGGAGACCGAAGAATCCGCGTGAATTTTCACGGCAACGTAGTCCGCGTGACCCGCCAAGGCCTCGTCGATCCCGTTATCCACGACTTCATAGACCATGTGGTGCAGGCCCGAGCCGTCATCGGTATCGCCGATATACATGCCGGGCCGTTTTCTCACGGCTTCCAAGCCTTTGAGAACCTTGATGGAATCGGCGCCGTATGCGTTCTTCTTCGGGGTGTCGTCGGTCATGCCTGCCCGTCCTTTATCTGTTGCCGGTTTTATATCGGCTGGGCAGAGGAATGTCACGTGTCAGACACAAGATTTAGGGGGTCACGTCACGGAGATAAGAAGGCCTACAAGGATCATCAGCCCGCCCGCGATCCGGTTGAGCTTTGCCAGCTTGCCGCGGCTTTGCACGAAGTTGCGGATGCGGTCGACGAAGGCGGCGAGGATCAGGTTGCCGGTCAGCGGCACGATGGCCGAAATCAGGCTGACCGTGGCGATGTCGACCCATGTCATCGTGGCGATCGGGAAGAAGCCCGGCAGGATGCCCATGTAGAACAAGATCGCCTTGGGATTGCCGATGATCACGATGAGCCCGGCGACGAAGCCTGCCCACATGCCGGGGCGCGTCAGGCGGCTGTCGGAGCTGATCTGATGGTCGGCATGGCGGATCAGGAGCGCGCCCATCCCGACGAACATTGCCACCGCGACCCAGCGCAGGGCATCCAGAAACCAGCTGAATTCGCCCACCAGCCAAGATACCCCGAGGATGGCGAGCGCGGGCCAGATCATGTCGCCCACGGTGACCCCGAAGGCGAGCGGCCAGGCGGCGGCAAACCCTCCCGACATGGCGCGGGCGAGAAGGGCGAGCCAGACCGGCCCGGGGGTGAGGAAGAGAACGAACAGCGCGCCGGAATAGAGCGCGATCTGCGAGAGCGTGAGGGTCATGGGAGGGTCAGGCTTCCGTCGTCGGCCAGCGGCCAGAAAGGATTATGGGCGAGTTCCCAGACATGGTGGTCGGGATCGGCGTAATAGCCCGCATAGCCGCCCCAGAAGGTCTTCTCGGGGGCTTTCAGTTCGGATGCGCCCGCTTCGAGCGCGGCGGCGAAGGCGGCATCCACCTCTTCAGGGCTGTCGAAGTTCTGCGCCAGCGTCATCGCTCCGGTGCCCAGCCGCGCGCGGGTGCGTCCCTGATCGGCGGCCAGCGCGGGCAGAGAGAACAGGCTCAGCGCCATCCCGTGGAGCTGGTAGAAGGCGACGTCGTTCTGCTCGGCTTGGGGTTGCCATCCGAGGGCTCCGTAGAAGGCCTTGGACTGGTCGAGATCGGCCACGCCCAGCGTGATCAGCGTCACCCGTTGCTGCGGATAGCTCATGGCGTTGCCTCCCTCACTTCAGAGCCCTGCGGCCCCTCGATCACTTCCAGATATTGACCGCGGGGGCCAAGCGCCTCGAACAGTTCCGCGCCGGTGCCCGTCATCATCACCTGTGCGCCCATTGCGCAGATTTCGTCATAAAGCGCCGCGCGCCGGCCGGAGTCCAGATGGGCCGCGACCTCGTCGAGCAAAAGCACCACATCCTCGCCCGCAAGCGCCCGCGCATTGGCGAGGATCAGCGAGATCAGCAGCGCTTTCTGCTCGCCGGTGGAGCATTGCGCGGCGGGGGCGTCCTTTTCGACGTAAGTGGCCAGCAGATCGGCCCGGTGCGGCCCCTCCAGCGTGCGCCCTGCCGCCATGTCGCGGGGGCGGTTGGCGTCGAGCGCTGCGGCCAAATTCTCGGGGCCTTCATTCTCGAGCACCAGATGCGCAGCGGGAAACGCGGTCGCCGCATCGGCCTGCGCCTGCATGATCCGCGTTAGGGCCTCGGCCCGGTTCGCCCGGATCGCAGCGCCAGCCTCGGCCATCTGCGCCTCCAGCGCGTGATACCAGTTCGGGTCGCGCACCATGTCTTTCAGCAAGCGGTTACGCTCGCGCATCGCCTTTTCATACGCCAGCGTCACCTCGGCATGGGCGGGGGTGAAGCTCATCACCATCCGGTCGAGAAACCGCCTGCGCCCTTCGGCGCCCTCGATCCAGAGCCGGTCCATCGAGGGCACCAGCCACAGCACCCGCAGGATCTGCGCGAGTGCCACCTGCGGTGCCGCCTTGCCGTCGATCTCGACGCGGCGGGATTCACCGGGCAGGGCGGAGGTTTCGATCTCATGCGTATCCGTGACGGCGCGCAGCTTCCAGCCCACGGCCTCGGCGCGGCGCATCAACTCGTCGGCCTGCGCCCGGCGCAGCCCGCGCCCGGGCGAGAGCAGCGAGACCGCCTCGAGGATATTCGTCTTGCCCGCGCCGTTCGGCCCATAGATCGCCACGGGCCGTCCATCGAGCGAAATCTCGGCACGGCGATGCGAGCGGAACTGCAATATCTTCAGCTCACGCAGCATCGCGCCTCTTCATCTGGCCAAAAATACTCCCGCCGGAGGCGTCCTGCAGGCGTCACACGCGCATCGGCATGACCACATAGACCGCCGAGGTGTCGCCACCTTCGCGCATCAAGGTCGGATCGCCCGAGGAGTTGAACAGGAAGACGGCATTCTCGCGATCGACCTGGCTCGCGATTTCGAGCAGGTATTTCGCGTTGAAACCGATCTCCAGCGGCTCGTCGGCATAGGCCACGACCAGCTCTTCTTCCGCGGCACCTGCATCGGGCGCGTTGACCGACAGCACCAGCTTGTCGGCTTCCAGTGCCAGTTTTACCGCGCGCGAACGCTCGGATGAGACGGTCGCCACACGGTCCACGGCTTTCGCGAATTCCGAGGCGTCGACTTCCAGCTGGCGGGTGTTCCCGGTCGGGATGACGCGGGTGTAATCGGGGAAGGTGCCGTCGATGACCTTAGAGGTCAGCGTGATCACCGGGGTCGCGAAACGGACCTTGGTTTCCGAGACGGAGACCGCGATTTCCTGATCGTCATCTTCCAGCAGCTTGCGCAGCTCGTTCACCGTTTTGCGCGGCACGATCACGCCGGGCATGCCCGAGGCGCCTTCCGGCAGGCCGGAATCGATACGCGCCAGACGGTGACCGTCGGTCGCGACGCAGCGCAGAACCTGACCGTCTTCGCCGGTCGCGATATGCATATAGACGCCGTTGAGATAATAGCGGGTCTCTTCGGTCGAGATCGCAAATTTCGACTTGTCGAACAGGCGCTTGAGCACCCCGGCCTTGGCCGTGAAATTCGCGGTGTATTCCGAGGAGGCCATCACCGGGAAGTCTTCCTTCGGCAGCGTGGCGAGGTTGAAGCTCGACCGGCCGGCCTGCACGTTCAGACGCCCGGCGGCCGGATCATCCGAGATCGAGACCAGCGCGCCATCGGGCAGTTTGCGCACGATTTCATGCAGCATAACCGCCGAGACGGTCGTGGCCCCGGCCTGTTCGACCTGTGCGGGCGCCTTGTCGACCACCTCGATATCAAGGTCGGTCGCGCGGAACTGGACGGTGTCGCCTTCGGCTTCGATCAGGACGTTTGCAAGGATCGGGATCGTGTTGCGGCGTTCCACAACGGATTGCGCTTGCGAGACGGCCTTGAGCAGAGCGGCGCGTTCGATGCTGAATTTCATGTCGATCCCTCACGACTTTCCGGGGCTGGCAAGGTAGCACCTCGCGCCGCCGGCACAACGGTTTTCGCAGACCTTCGGCCGCTTTGCCCGGAGCGTCAAGCCCGGCGGGCCAGATCAGCTTTCAAGGAGGCGGCGGAGCAACTCGATATCCTCGGCGAGCTGCGAATCCGTGCCGCGCAGCTCTTCGATCTTGCGGATGCCATGCATGATCGTGGTGTGATCGCGGCCCCCGAAGCGGCGCCCGATATCGGGCAGCGAACGGGTGGTCAGCGATTTCGCGAGGAACATCGCCACCTGACGCGGCCGTGCGATGGCACGCAGGCGTTTGGGGCCCACGAGATCCGAGAGGCGGACGTTGTAATGTTCCGCGACCTTGCGCTGGATTTCCTCGACGGTGACCTTGCGCTCGGATTGGCGGAGCTGGTCCTTGAGGCATTCCTGCGCCAGATCCATCGTGATTTCGCGCCCGATCAGCGAGCCATAGGCAAACAGACGGGTCAGCGCGCCTTCGAGGATACGCACGTTCGACGTGATCCGGTGCGCCACGAACTCCAGAACGCCGGGGGCGATCTTCAGATCGGGATACTCGCTCTTATAGGCTTCGGTCTTGGTCTGCAGAATGCCAAGGCGCAGTTCGTAATCGGTCGGGTGCAGGTCGACGACGAGGCCGCAGGACAGGCGCGACTTGATGCGCTCTTCGAGGTCCTTGATCTCACCGGGCGCACGATCCGCCGAAATGACGATCTGTTTGCCCTGATCGACCAGCGCGTTGAACGTGTGGAAGAACTCTTCCTGCGTGGAATCCTTGCCGGCGATGAACTGCACGTCATCGACCATGAGAACGTCGATCGAGCGGAACATCTCTTTGAAGTCCATGATCTGCTTTTCGCGTAGCGCCTGCACGAAGCGATACATGAACTGCTCGGCCGAGAGGTAGAGCACGCGCAGATCGGGGCGCTGATGCTGCAGGTCATGCGCGATGGCGTGCATGAGGTGCGTCTTACCAAGGCCGACGCCACCATAGAGGAACAGCGGGTTGAAGGTGACGGGGCCGCCTTCGGCGACGCGCTTGGCGGCGGCATGGGCCAGCTCGTTCGGTTTGCCGACGACGAAGCTGTCGAAGGTGAAACGCGAATCCAGCGGCGCGCCGGGAAGCGGCTCGTCGGGGCGCGGGGTCTTGCGCGGCTTGACGGCAGGAGCGGCCGGGGCAGGGGCCGGAACCGTCGGGCGCGTGGCGCCATTCGCAGAGCCGTTCATGGGGCGGCGCGACGGGACCGAGATATTGACGCGCTCGGCGGAGACGCCCGCCCGGCGCAATTCGCTCAGGATCGGTTCCGCGAAGTTGCGCGAGACCCAGTCGCACATGAATTTCGTCGGTGCTTGGAACGAGGCGATGCCGTCCTCGAGGTCGATCAGCTCAAGCGGAGCGATCCAGGTCGTGTAGTTGTTTTGCCCAACAGCTTTTTGAAGCTCATTGCAGACCTGCCCCCAAGTGTCGTCCGTCATTTTTCCGCCCATCGCCAAACACAAATCAGGTGCGTCTTCGTCCCTTGGCTTTGCGGTGAGTCCGGCTGGCAGGCCAAACTCGAATACAAACAGACACGACCTACCTGCCGGGGCTAAAACCCGGTGTCAGGCAGAGTTGCCGAAAGTGAGGGGTTATACCCCCTCGAGAATCGGAATCGCATTTCGCTGGTCGCCGCCAGGCTTTTTCATTTGTCGTGGCAGACTTATTTGCCCTCGACGGCCAGATAAATGCGTCATGTCCCCCAAGGCGACGTGAATCGCAGGTAGAAGCTAGCAAGCTGGTGAGCCCGCAGGCAACCGACCTTTGCGCTTGACGTGAGATTCCCCGAAACGAATCTGAGGGGGCTGCGCAAAACTGCAACAGTTTTGTGTCAAGGCGTTGATTGTCCAAGAAAAAACGCGCCTGCCAGATAGGCAGACGCGTTTTTCTTAAAGAATCCAGCGTATTCCCGAGCCAGTTCGCTCCGGGACGCAGATTAGGCCTTGAGGGCCTTCACGCGCGAAGCGAGGCGCGAGACTTTGCGCGATGCGGTGTTCTTGTGCAGAACGCCTTTGGTGACGCCGCGAGCCAGTTCAGGCTGAGCCGCGCGCAGGGCGTTGGTTGCCGCTTCGTAGTCGCCCGAAGTGATGGCTTCTTCGACTTTGCGGATGAAGGTACGGATGCGCGAACGACGTGCTTTGTTGACGTCTTGGCGGCGCTCGTTCTGACGGGCGCGTTTCTTGGACTGGGGCGTGTTAGCCATGTGTATCTTCCCACTTTCCGGGTCTGTTCAAATCTTTCAATCGCACGACAGACCCCGGGCTCCAGCGAACCTAGATGATTCTAGCCTAAGCGGGCTCCACGCGCATGTGAGGCGGCCTCATAAGCCAAAATGCGTGAAAGGGAAAGGGAATAATGAAAAGCGGGGCCGAAGCCCCGCCATCTGCTCTCGCGTTGGTGGCCCGAAAGGGCTCACTTGTCGCGGAACTGAGGCTCGCGCTTTTCGAGGAAGGCGGCCATGCCCTCCTTCTGGTCGTCGGTCGCAAACAGCCCGTGGAACAGACGACGCTCGAACAGGATGCCCTCGTTCATCGTCGTCTCGTAGGAGCGGTTGACCGCTTCTTTCGCCGCTCGGGTCGCGAGCATCGACTTCTCGGCGATCTTCTGCGCCGCGGCCATCGTCTCCGGGATCAGCTTGGCGTTCGGCACGACCCGGCTGACAAGCCCCGACCGTTCAGCCTCGCCCGCATCCATGAAGCGGCCCGTGAGGTGCATGTCCATCGCTTTGGACTTGCCCACGAAGCGCGTCAGGCGCTGGGTGCCGCCGATCCCGGCGATCACGCCGAGATTGATCTCGGGCTGGCCGAACTTGGCGTTCTCCGCACAGATGATGAAATCGCACATCATCGCCAGTTCACAGCCGCCGCCGAGCGCGTAGCCCGCCACTGCAGCGATGATCGGTTTGCGGATGCGATTGATGGCATCCGCTTCTTTGCCGAAGAAGTCGCTCGTGAACATGTCCACGAAGCTCTTTTCCGACATTTCCTTGATGTCTGCGCCAGCCGCGAAGGCCTTTTCCGAACCGGTGATGACGATGCAACGCACCTTGTCATTCTCTTCCGCCGATTTCAGCGCCTCGGCCAGTTCTCCCAGCAATTGGGAGTTCAGGGCGTTCAGTGCGTCGGGGCGGTTGAGCCGGATCAGGGCAACGTAATCCTCGATCTCGACGATCAGGGTCTGGTAGGCCATTCGGTCTTGCCTTTCCTTGTCTCTGAACGGGACTCCTAGCAGAGCATCAAATCAGATCAAGCGTCTTATGACGCGAGGGCGCTGCGTCATTTCTGGCAGGACGGGCAGAAAAAGGTCGAGCGTCCCGACTGAACGATGCGCCGGATTGGGGTGCCGCAGGTGGTGCAGGGCGTGTCCTCGCGGTCGTAGACATGGAAGCTGTGCTGGAAATACCCCAGCTCCCCATCCGCCTGACGATGGTCGCGCAGGGACGAGCCGCCGGCCGAGATCGCCTCGGTCAGCACTTCGCGGATGATCGGCACGAGCGAGGCGAGCCGCAGGTTCGAAATCCGCTTCGCCTGACGGCGCGGATCGATACCTGCCCGATGCAGCACTTCGCAGACATAGATGTTGCCCAGCCCCGCCACGACATGCTGATCGAGCAGCGCCAATTTGATCGGGGTCGCGCGCCGTTTGAGCGCCTCGACCAGATAGTCTTCGTGGAAATCGTTGCCGAAAGGCTCGGGGCCCAGCCCCGCCAGTAGCCAATGGGCCTGCTCGCGTTCGGTCAGCACCAGATCCATCGCCCCGAAACGGCGCGCGTCGTTGAAGGTCACGCGCCCGCCGCCGGACATGTGCAAAACAACGTGATCGTGCTTGGCGGGCGCCGGATGATCGAGGTGAAATTCGCCGAGCGTCACGCCCGACACCAGCATCCGCCCGGACATCCCCAGATGGATCAGCAGGCTCTCCCCGCTGTCGAGATCGGCGAGGATGTATTTCGACCGTCGCCGCAGACGGTCGATGCGGGCACCTTGCAGCCGCTCCGCCATCCGCTCGGGCAGGGGCCAGCGCAGGTCGGGCCGATTGACTTCGGCGCGCTCGATCCGATGGCCTTCCATGGCCGGGACCAACCCGCGACGAACCGTCTCGACCTCGGGCAATTCGGGCATTGTTCCTCCTCATCGCATTGTCTTGGGGAAAAGGGCCCCTATAAGAAGGGGGTGAAATGAGGAACGGCAAGGGCCCATGAGCGCAGAGCAATCAAAGACCACGCATTTCGGTTTTCAGACCGTGGACGAAGATGCCAAGGCAGGCATGGTTCACGGCGTGTTTTCGCGAGTGGCATCGAAATACGACATCATGAACGACCTGATGAGCATGGGCATCCACCGCGTCTGGAAAGATGCGATGATGGATTGGCTCGCGCCGCGACCGGGTCAGAAGCTGCTCGACGTGGCGGGCGGCACGGGCGACGTGTCCTTCCGTTTCCTCAAGCGCGCAGGCTCGGGCCACGCGACGGTCTGCGACATGACCGAATCGATGCTGGTCGAAGGCCGCAAGCGCGCCGAGGCCGAAAGCATGGCCGACAGTCTCGACTGGGTGGTGGGTGATGCGATGGCGCTGCCCTTCGCGGATAACTCCTTCGACGTCTACACGATCTCTTTCGGAATCCGGAACGTGACGCGCATTCCTGATGCGCTCAAGGAAGCCTACCGGGTGCTCAAGCCCGGCGGGCGGATCATGGTGCTCGAATTCAGCCAGATCCCGAACGAGATGATGCAGAAGGCCTATGATCTCTATTCCTTCAACGTGATTCCGAAGATGGGCGAGATCGTCGCGAATGACCGCGACAGCTATCAGTATCTGGTGGAATCGATCCGCAAATTCCCGACGCAGGAGACATTCGCGCAGATGATCCGCGAGGCCGGGTTCGAGAATGTCTCCTATCGGAACCTCTCGATGGGGATCGCGGCGCTGCATTCGGGCTGGAAACTTTAACCGATGCGCGGACCCCATAATATCTGGCGCCTGATCCGGACGGGCGCGACCTTCATCCGCACGGGTGCGATGCATCAGGCGCTCGAAGCGATGGACGCGCCGCCGCGGCTGCGCGCCGTGGCCTATGCGATCAGCGCGCCGTTTGCGTGGCTCGGCTACAAGGGCGATCCGGAACTGCCGCCGGTAACGCGCGCGATCACCGCGCTGGGCCCGGCCTATATCAAGTTCGGTCAGGTCCTCTCGACACGGCCCGATGTGGTCGGCTCGGAGCTGGCCGATCAGCTGCGTGTGCTGCAGGACAAACTGCCACCCTTTGAGACTTCCGTGGCCAAACGCATGGTCGAGGAAGAACTGGGCGCGCCTGCCGATCAGCTTTTCATGGAGTTTTCCGAGCCCGTCGCCGCCGCCTCGATCGCGCAGGTCCATTCCGCGCGCCGCGCCGATACGGGCGAGCGCGTCGCGGTGAAGGTGCTGCGTCCGGGGATCGAGCGCGCTTTCCGCCGGGACCTCGACGCCTTCCATTTCGCCGCCGCGATGATCGAACGGATTTCGCCCGCCTCGCGCCGCTTGCGCCCGAGCGAGGTGATCAAGCATTTCGAATCCGTCGTGATGGGCGAGCTGGACTTGCGTCTGGAAGCGGCCTCGGCCTCGCAATTCGGCGCGAATACCGAAGGCGATGCTGGCTTCCTCGTGCCGCAGCCGGTCTGGAACCTTTCGGCCAAGCGGGTGATGGTGCTCGACTGGGCCGAGGGTCTGCCGATGGGCGACCCTGACGGGCTGCGCGCGGCGGGCCATGACCTCAAGGCCACCGGCGAGCGCGTCTTGCAGCTGTTCCTCAGCCATGCGCTGCGCGACGGTTTTTTCCATGCCGACATGCATCACGGCAATCTCAAAGTGGCCGCGAACGGCGATATTCTCGCCTATGATTTCGGGATCATGGGGCAGATCGACGAATATACCCGCCGGGTCTATGCCGAGATTCTCATGGGCTTCATCCAGCGCGACTATAAGCGCGTGGCGGAGGTGCATTTCGAGGCCGGTTACGTCCCCGCCGATCGCGATGTCGACGAGTTCGCTCTGGCGCTGCGCGCTGTCGGCGAGCCGATCTTCGGGATGGATGCGGCGCATATCTCGATGGCGCGGCTTCTGGCCTATCTCTTCGAGGTGACCGAGCGGTTCGGGATGCAGACCCAGACGCAGCTGATTCTGCTGCAGCGCACGATGGTGGTCGTCGAGGGCGTCGCGCGCTCTCTGCATCCGTCTCTGAACATGTGGGAAGTCGCGAAGCCGGTCGTGGAGAAATATATCCGCGAAAGCCTCGGTCCGCGCGCCATTGCGAATGACCTGCGCAAGACCGTGCAGGTGCTGGGCCGCTTCGGGCCGGAACTCCCCGATCTGGTGAAGGCGGCGATCCGCAAACAGACCGAACCGACGCCGCCCCCCGTGACGGTAACCCGCTGGCGCTACGCGGCGCTGATCTCTGCGGGGACGGCCCTGCTTTTGCTCGGCGTCGTGCTGGGTGAGTTGCTTTAACCCTCTCGCAACGCACTGACCGTCTCCGCGGCGATCGTGGCGCCGCCTTCAAGCGTCAGCAGCGCGCCGTCCGCGCCTGATTGCACCTCGGTCACGCGTGTGTAGGCCGCGACCGGGTCGGTGCCGATCAAGCTTCCTGAGGCGTAGCTTTGCAGTGCGAAACTGTATTGCCCTGCGCCCAGTAGCTGACCTGCGTCGTTTGTGCCGTCCCAGGCATAGCTGTCGAGTGCGGGCGAGATCGGTTTCTGCGCGACCTGACGCCCGGTGGAATCCGTGACCACGAGAGCCGCGGCATCGGCACCCGATCGCGCGGCTGGCGCGAGATCCACGGGCGTCGCGCCGTCGAAGTAGCTCGGCGCCTCGGCACGCGCCTGCATCCCGACCCAACCCGCCAGTTCGCTCAACCCTCCGAGCCCGATCTGACCAGACAGAGCCGTCAAAAGGTCATTGGTCTTCACCTGCTGCTCGACGCCCGAAAAAGTCGCGAGCTGAACTGCGAAGTCGGCGCTTTCGATCGGGTTGAGCGGATCCTGGTTCTTCATTTGAACGGTCAGCATCGTCAGAAAAGTCTCGAAATCCGAACTCAGCGCCGAGGGGGCTTTGGTGCCGGTGCCATTCTCCGCGGCGGTAACGGCCGACGTGGCGGTGGCAGGCGAGGTGATGGGGGAAGTGGTGGTCATGGTCGTCTCCTACATCCGCAGATCGAGCCCGCTTTGCGAGGGGGCGAGGCGCGCGGTCGCGCGTGGGGCCGGGGCAATCGGCGTCTCAATTGGGGCTAGGACCGGGCCAGCGCCCAAGCCGTCGAGCATGTCGGGCCGTTGCTGCGGGCGTTCGTCGCGCTGGCTGAACTGAAAATCGAGCGCGCCATAGCCCATGTCGTGCATCTCGCGCGCGAGTGTGTCGATATGGCGGCGCATGAGGTCGAGCGTCTCGGCACGGTCAGCCTGTATCGCCACCGTCATGCCATGCTGGCTCGCATGGAGGGTCATGCGCACATGGCCCAGTTCCTCCGGTGAAAGCGCAATCTCCACCGGTCGATCGGGCATCCGTGGCAGTGAGATCCCGATCTGATGGGCAATCGACTGCGCGATAGAAGCGGGTGCGGGGGGCACCGCCGCGCTTGTCTGCCCGGACCCACCCGACGTGGTGATCAGAGGGGCGGAGCTCGCGGCCCATGTCTCTGCTGTCTCACCGACATGGGCCCGCGTGGCGGTCAGCTCGGGGGCGTCCATATTGCTCGTGGTCGCGCCCAACTCTGCCGTCGTGAGATAGGTTGCCCGTGCGTGATCCATGCGTTTGAGGGCGGGCGCGGGTGAGGCATAGGGTATGGCACCCGAAGGGAGGGGTGCGGCCTCCAGCCGGGTCGACCTCTCGGGCGCCCCGGCCTTTTCATGCTGCGGCGCATCGCTTTGCGCGACGCTCAGTATCGGTGACATGTTCTGCTGAGGCTGAGGGCGCGCAACCGCTCCAGAGGCGCCGACATTTGACGGGGGGGCGGAGGCCTCGGTCGCAAACTCGTGCTGTGGGGCATTTGGGTTCGCGACCTGCTGTAGTCTCGAAGAGACAACGCTTGCCTCGACGGGCTGCGGTGCTTCCTTAGCGCTCAATTTGACGTCTGAAGCCCTTGATCCTCGCGTTTTCGCACCGGGCGGCTCGGCGAGCGTGGAAGGCAGTGGAGAGAAGGCCGGCGCTGCCTGGTGTCCTGCGCGTCTCTTCACCCCGGTCAGCGTCGGATCAGTTTCTGGAGCATCAGTGCGCGCAGCCCCAGTTGACGCTTCTGTCGGTTGGGTTTGGGCACTATTTTGCCCCGAGACGAGCGCAGTTTCAGGTTGTTTGGCTGCCAGAGGGTTATGTGTTGCAGCAGGTGAATGGAAAGAAGGCGCGGCATTCGGGCCCCGTATAAGCGCCATTTCTGAACGATCGTCGGG
This sequence comes from Thioclava sp. F36-7, assembly GCF_002020075.1. Taxonomy (NCBI): domain Bacteria; kingdom Pseudomonadati; phylum Pseudomonadota; class Alphaproteobacteria; order Rhodobacterales; family Paracoccaceae; genus Thioclava; species Thioclava sp. F36-7. Next base: position 62,661 of record NZ_MPZR01000006.1, read on the forward strand.
ACGAAGAGGGCCCGAGCTAGTTGGGTTCTTCTGCGGTGTGCTTTTGGTTTCAACGTTCCCTGCCTTTGTCCCCTCTGCATCGGATGCTGTGAGCGTCGGAACTTTCGATGCGGGCTCGGCACTTTGAGCACCATCAACCCCGGGGACAAACATCTCGGGTTTTGACGACACAACTATCGCCGAATTTCCGCCAGTTTCAGCAGGCCTTTGCACCCGACCGCTCGCGTCGTGAGGCGCAACGGTCGCCGCAACATTTCTAACGAGTATTGAGAGCGTTCCATCGTTCACGAAGCCAGCGTTTTGTGCGCTGATCTGCGGCTGGACGGTCATCACGTTCGAGAGTTGCACAGAACGCATTGAGCTTTCCGAAGCCGTGTCAGGGATATTCGCTTCGATTTTGTCCGTCTCCGTGTGAGCACGCGAATCCCTCTCCCCATATCCTTTTCCGTTCAATCGAGACGTCGCGCCGACTACATGCGAGACGACGCTCTCCTCGGGCTTCTTTGAACCATTGAACTTTGTGGGATGGTCCGGGTCGACTGTGAGCGCCGACCGCGTCGGGCCGAACGGGCCCTGCGGACCGGGCAGCGCAATCCCAGAATCGCTGCCAGCCAATTCTCGAGCGCCGGATCCGCTCGTCGGCGCTACTTGAGCATCTTCAGCCTCACACTGCGGGTCCTTGTCGGCGCCTCCCTCCGGCTCCTCAACCAAGTTAACGCCAAGAGGGATTGCGACGGTTTTTGGTGCGGCCTCTTCTTCAAGCGTGAAGGTTCCGCCCGGCGACTCCGCCGTATCGGTAGGTCTCGCTGCTGCCTTGAGATGGCCGCTCGGGCCTTTCGGCGTTTCTGGAATCGGAAAGGGAATCATGGTCCTCACGACTTCTGTCTGTGTCGAGGCCACTATCGCCGCAGGAACTTACCGATTCTTTACGCCCGACTGGCAGAGTGCAGAAAATTATCTGCAACTGGAGAGTTCGATGCACAGTCCGACCGTATCACCGCTGCCGCACGCGGCTGGTCTCTCTTCGCATGATGCCAAGCTGCTTGCGCAAGCGAAGGCGCTAGAGGCCGGGTTCCTTTCGGAAATGCTCAAAGAGGTGGGCATGACAGCCGCAAGCGGCGCTTTCAGCGGCGGAATTGGCGAAGAGCAATTCGCGTCCTTCCTGAGAGCCGAGCAGTCCAAGGCCATGGTTGAGGCCGGGGGAATTGGCCTCGCGGAAACCATTTTCGAATCGCTCAAGAACGGAGGACAGGATGCCTGATACGAATACTGCGGAAGAGCTGGTCTCTTTGCTACGGCTCGAACGGGAAGCGATCCGTTCGGCGGATTTTTCGGATCTTGTTGGGCTTAGGGAGCGAAAGGAGCGCGCGATGGCCGCGCTAACGAAACTTGATCGCGACACGGTCGAAAAAATCCGTGCGCTTGCGCGCGAAAATCAGACGCTATTGGCCTCAGCGCTTGCCGGGGTTCGTGCGGCGCAGGCTCGTTTGAAAACGATCGTGACGGCGGCGAAAGGCTTCGAATCTTATGACGAGCAAGGGCGAGCGCAGCCCATCCGTCGCGGCAGCGGAGATTTCGAGCGTCGTGCATAAGCTGTTAATCATGAAAGGAATTTGTGGAGAGATCGGGGGAGGGACTTAGCAGATTGTTAGCCTTTGGAGGGCCATGGTGGCGACGCATCCAAGCGATGGCGCGCTTCACAGCTCAGGAGGCGCATTGGTCAGAAAGCCTTGAGTGCCGCGCCGAACACGCGGCTTTTCAATCGAGTGACGCAAAGCGTCGACACTAAAGGGATAAATCATGTCCAGCATTCTGACGAATACCGGCGCGATGGTCGCGCTGCAGACCCTCAAAGGGATCAATTCCGGCCTCGCCACCACTCAATCCGAAATCTCGACCGGCAAATCCGTCGGCTCAGCGAAAGACAACGCGGCTGTCTGGGCGATTTCGAAGGTCATGGAATCCGACGTTAAGAGCTTCTCTGGCATTTCGGACAGCCTCGCACTGGGCGAATCGACCGTTGCCGTCGCTCGTAAGGCGGCCGAAACCGTCACCGACCTGCTGACGGATATGAAAACCAAAATCGTCGCCGCGCAGGAATCGAACGTAGATCGCGACAAGATCCAGACCGATATCGACGCCTTGCAGGAACAATTGACCTCGGTGGTTGGGGCGGCGCAGTTTAACGGGCTGAACTTGGTCGATGGCTCTTCGGCCGCGACGGTCAAGGTTCTGTCTTCGCTCGATCGCGCGTCGGACGGCACCGTCTCTGCAAGTCATATCGACGTCGCCGCGCAGAACCTGTCGGTCGGTGGGTATTCCGCCAAAGCTGCCTTCACAGCGTCCGACGGGGTGTCCACCGACAAGGACGTTGCCGCAACGACCCTCGCCAAAGCGGATGGAACCGGTAAAGATCTCCTACTTGATGATACGGTGAGCTGGGCTGCGGGTGATAGCGTCAGGGTTACCCTGGGTGACCAAACCGTCAGCTACACGCTCTCGGCGGCAGACGCGGCGCAGACTGGAACTGCGCGCACCGACCTGATCGCAGCAGGCCTCAAATCGGCAATCGACGCGCTGGGTATCGCCAACCTTCAAGTCGACTTCACGGCCGGTGTCAGCACCACCAGCGATTCGACTCTCACCTTCAAAAATGACGGTATCGCCGATCTGGCGGGAGACCTTACGATCGTGTCTCAATTCGTCAATGCGGGGGCAGGCGGCCTCGGCGCGGTCGCATCGATCGACGTGACCAGTGATGCGGGGGCGACCGCGGCGCTCTCCAATATCGAAACGCTGATCCAGACCGCAACCGACGCGGCATCGTCCTTCGGTTCCGTGGAGGGACGGATCGGCACGCAAGCCGATTTCATCTCCAGCCTCAGCGACTCGCTCAAAGCGGGTATCGGTTCGATGATTGACGCTGACATGGAAGAGGCTTCGGCCCGTCTTCAGGCGCTGCAGACGCAGCAGCAGCTGGGCATTCAGGCGCTCTCGATCGCCAACCAGCAGCCGCAGAACATCCTCTCGCTGTTCCGCTAAGGCTCGGGTAGGGGCGCCTGACTTGGCGCCCCCGCTTCCCTCATGTGCCGCGCGCATGATCAGTTTCAGTCACCGGAAGGATTTCCCGTGTACGCGACGACTTTGGCCAAAACGGCCTATTCCAATCCCAGCCAGCCGATGCGCACGCCGCGAGGGCTCGAATTCGAACTCTTCGCCCGCATCACGCGCCGCCTCAAACAGGTCTCTTCGCAAGATGCCTCTTTTGCCGCGCTGGCAGAAGCGATCTTCGAAAACCGCCGCCTCTGGACCGCGCTTGCGGCGGATGTTGCCGATCCAGAGAATGGCTTGCCGCAAGATCTTCGCGCCCGCATCTTTTTCCTGCACGAGTTCACGCAGGCGCATAGCCGCCTCGTGCTTTCGCAAGACCGGTCGGTCGATGCGCTGATCGACGTGAACACCGCCATCATGCGCGGGTTGCGCCAAGACGGGGCAAAGCAATGAGCGGTCTCGTTCTGAAACTCGCCCCGAAAGAGAGAGTGCTGATCAACGGTGCCGTCATCGAAAATGGGGATCGCCGATCGCGACTCGCGATCATGACGCCGAACGCAAACATTCTTCGGCTGCGCGACGCGATCCATCCCGGAGAGGTCAACACCCCGGTCCGTCGGGTTTGCTATATCGCGCAGCTCGTGCTCTCCGGTGACACCGATCCGCAAGAGGCGAAGATGCAGCTGCTTCGGGGGATCGAACAGCTCAGTCAAGTTCTCAAGGATCAAGATAGCCGTGCGCAGCTCAATGCAGCCACGCTCGCCGTGATCGAGAACCAGCATTACCAAGCACTGAAAGCGCTGCGGACGCTGCTTCCACGGGAGGAACGTCTCCTCGCCGCAGGCGCGTCATGACGTATCAGCCGGTCGTGCCTTTTTCCGGGTTCGCGGGGTGGCGATTTCTCTCGCGCACGATGGAGACGCAGCAGGCCGCTTTTGCGGCGTCGACGAAAAACCAACGCCTCGATAGCTATTTCCGGGAGACGATCGGACAGATCGATACGGCGAAGGCTTTGGTAGATGATCGGCGTCTGCTCGGTGTGGCGCTCGGCGCATTCGGTCTCGATGCGGATATCGACAATAAATACTTCATCCGAAAAGTGCTCGAAGAAGGCTCTTTGGACAGAACGGCGCTGGCCAACAAGCTTTCGGACAAAAGCTATCTCGCGCTGACCACGGCCTTCGGCTTCGGGGATTACTCCGTTCCACGAACGAAGCTTTCGACTTTCGCGGATGAGATTTTGACGAAATTTCAAACCCGAGATTTTGAGGTCGCGGTTGGCGAAGTCGATAATGACCTGCGCATGGCTATGTCGTTGCAACGCGATCTACCTGAGCTCGCGGCGAAGGATATGTCCGAGGCTGCGAAGTGGTACACGATTATCGGATCGCCATCCCTGAGCCGGGTGTTCCAGACTGCGCTCAACCTGCCACCCAGCGTCGGCGCGCTTGATGTCGATCAGCAACGCGAAATCTATATGTCGAAGGCGCAACGCGTCTATGGCACCTCCGACCCCGCGGAGCTTTCCAGACCCGACAAGCTGGAGGTCCTGACGCGGGATTATTTGCTTCGTACGCAGCTCTCGAGCATGACCAGCGTCTCGTCGCAGAATGTCGCGCTCAGCCTGTTGCGGAACGTGGGGGCGCAGGGCCTGTCCCTTCGACTCTAGGCTTTAGGGAAACTGCACAGCACGGCGCAGCTCGCCCGTTTTCAGACCGCGCCAATTGGTGATCGGGCCGGTCAATCTGCGGTGCACCACGGGCGCGTTGGCATCCAGCGCACCGAGGCGGATCAGCAGCGCGATCATCGCCGCTTCCGAGGCCCGGGTCGCGCCATCAGTGATCTTCAGGGCGACGCCGCGTTTCTGATCCGGAAGCATGGCGACATAGACGCCTTCCGCACCGGTTTTGACGGCGACGCGCCCGTTCGCCTCTCGCATGATCTCGGTGCAGGCGCGGCCTTCGCCTGCGACGAGCTCTGGATGCTCCATCATCGCATCGACCAGACGGGTCGCAGCGCGCGCCCGCAGATCGCCGTCCGAGGTCGCCGCCGCGAAAAATTGCATGGCGCGGCCGAGACCGGCGAGGCTCGTCGCGAAATTCGGGGCCGAGCATCCGTCGATCCCGTAGCGCGGCGAGGTCTCTTCGGTCACCTCTTCGAAGGCGGTTTTCACGGCCCGCTGCACGGGGTGATCGATCTCCACATAGTCAGGACCGCCGCCCAGATGCCGGTTCAGCGTCAGGAACCCGGCATGTTTGCCCGAGCAATTGTTATGCGCTTGGCAAGGCGCTTGATCCGAGCAGATCAGCTGCTTCTTCTCGGCCTTGTCGCGCGGCAGATGCGCCCCACAGCGCAGGTCGTCATCGTCCAGCCCAAGTGTCGCGAGCCAGTCTTCGACCGCCGCGCGGTGCATCTGCGCGCCCGAATGGCTCGCGCAGGAAAGGGCGAGCTGGCGCGTCGTCAGCCCGGCGGCCTCCGCCGCGCCGCTTTCCAGCAGCGGCAAGGCCTGGATCATCTTCACGGAGGAGCGCGGAAAAATAACGGCTTCGGGATCGCCCCACGAGGCTTCGATCCCCTCCGGGCCGAAGATCACCGCATGGCCATGATGGACGGATTCACACATCCCCCCGCGCCATAGCTCGATCATTGCCTCCGGTGCCGTCATCGCCTGTCTCCTATGCGCGAAATCTCGCCATCGCGGGGTTTTACCCCTAGGCTTTTTTAGGTTAAATGAGTGTTATCGAGAGGAAAACGCATTCGCCACCGAAAACAGGGTGACCGGCCCGGGCGATGCAGAGGCAACGTGACAGCTGGAGGCTGTAAGCATGATGATGAAGGGTCTGCGGATCGCGGCGGTTGCCGCGCTCATGATCGGGGCGGGGCATGGCGCAATGGCGCAGGAAAGCACCAACCGCGTCGCGGCGAATACCGATTGGAGCGTCTTTGTAGATAACGACCCGAAAGAGTGCTGGGGCGTGTCGAAACCGAAGAAGACGGTCAACACCAAAGACGGCAAGGTCGTGCAGGTGAGCCGCGGAGATATCCTGCTGTTCGTGACCTACCGTCCGGGCAAGAAGCCCGAGATTTCGTTCATGGGCGGCTATCCTTTCGCGGATGGCTCGACGGTCGATCTCGAAGTCGGCGGTCAGAAATACACGCTCTTCACCGATGGCGGCGGCGCTTGGGCCGGATCGCCGGAAGAGGACGCGAAGATCATCGGCGCGCTCAAGGCCGGGTCCGACGTGAAACTGACCGGTCGTTCGAGCCGTGGTACCCAGACCGAGGACACGTTCTCGCTGATGGGCTTCACCGCCGCGACCACCGAAGCCGAGCAGCGCTGCCAGTAAGCCGCCCTCGCGCCTGACATTGGAGCCCCGGCTATGCGCCGGGGTTTTCGCGTTCGAGCCAAAAGCGCGACGCCCCCTGTTAATGCAGGGGCGAATCCCCTATATGAGGCGCCTCATTTCAAGGAAACATGCGATGACCCAGTCTCAGGCTCCGATCACGCAAGACGTGCACACGATCCCGCGCAAGCTGCCCGAAGGCGGCAAGGTGAACCTCATCGGCCTCACCCGTGACCAGCTGCGCGCGGCGCTGATCGAGGCGGGCACGCCCGAGAAGCAGGCGAAGATGCGCGTCGGCCAGATCTGGCAGTGGCTCTATTACTGGGGCGTGCGCGATTTCGCGGCGATGACCAACCTCGCCAAGGATTACCGGGCGATGCTGGACGAGAAATTTGAGATTTCCCTGCCCGAGATCGTGTCGAAGCAGGTCTCCGAGGACGGCACGCGGAAATACCTCCTGAAGATCGCGGGCGGGCACGAGGTCGAGGCGGTCTATATCCCTGAGGAAAGCCGCGGCACGCTGTGCATCTCGAGCCAGGTGGGCTGCACGCTGACCTGTTCGTTCTGCCACACCGGCACGCAGAAACTCGTGCGCAACCTGACGCCCGGCGAGATCGTCGGGCAGGTGATGCTCGCACGCGACGATCTTGGCGAATGGCCCGAGAAGAACAGCCCGAAGAACGAGACCCGTCTGGTGTCGAACGTCGTTCTGATGGGCATGGGTGAGCCGCTTTATAACTTCGAGAACGTGCGCGACGCGATGCAGGTCGTGATGGATGGTGAAGGCATCAGCCTCAGCCGCCGCCGGATTACGCTGTCGACCTCGGGCGTCGTGCCGGAGATCGCGAAGACCGCCGAAGAGATCGGCTGTCTGCTGGCGGTGTCCTTCCACGCCACGACCGACGAGGTGCGCGACAAGCTGGTGCCGATCAACAAGCGCTGGAATATCGAGGCGCTGCTGAACGCGCTGCGGGAATATCCGCGCCTGTCGAACTCCGAGCGGATCACGTTCGAATACGTCATGCTCAAGGGTGTGAACGACAGCGACGAGGACGCGCGCCGTCTGGTGAAGCTGATCCGTGGCATTCCCGCGAAGATCAACCTGATCCCGTTCAACGAATGGCCGGGCGCGCCCTATGAGCGCAGCGATTGGGAGCGGATCGAGAGCTTCGCCGACATCATCTACAAGGCGGGCTATGCCTCGCCGATCCGCACGCCGCGCGGCGAGGACATCATGGCCGCCTGCGGTCAGCTGAAATCGGCGACCGAGCGGGCGCGCAAATCGCGGGCGCAGATTCAGGCTGAGGCAGGGCTTTAAGGGAACCCGCTTCGCCGCTTCTGCATTGACGCTGCGTGTGGGAAGTAACCGGAGACGTCATGACGCGAGAGGCCATCGCCCCGCTGCCAAAGCCCTGTAATGCCGAGGGAAAGCCGCGCCGCACTGGCGTGGAGATCGAGTTTGCCGGGCTGACCGAGGCGCGCATCGCGCAAATCGCCGCGCAGGCTCTGGGGGGCGAGGCGCGGCGTAGCGACGGTCAGGACTGGGAGGTCACCGGTACGAAGCTCGGCGATTTGCAGGTTTATCTCGACATCTCGGTGCGCAAGCAAGCCGACGGTGCGCTCAAGGAGCTTGGTCTGCGCATCGGCCGCGAGGTCATTCCGGTCGAGATCGTGACCGAGCCGCTGGACCGCGAAGGCCTTCTGCAACTCTCAGATTTCATTGAATTGCTGCGCAGCGAAGGCGCGCAAGGCACGGGGCGATCTCTGCTCTATGGGTTCGGCCTTCATCTCAACCCCGAGATTGCGTCGCGCAAGGCCGAGGATATCGTTCGTCCGCTTCTGGCCTTCGCGCTGATCGAGGAGTGGATGCGCGAGACATGGCCGATCGAGAGAACGCGCGAAGTGCTGCCTTTCACTGCGCCTTATCCGAAGAAGCTGATCGAGGATCTGGCGCGGCTTGGCCCCGATGCCGCGCTCGACGAGGTGATCGTCACCTATCGCAGGCACACGCTGTCGCGGAACCACGGGCTCGATATGCTGCCGATCTTCTGCGAGCTACGGCCCGATCTGATTGCACCGGAGGAAGGGAAGGGGGGCACCGTTTCACCGCGTCCCGCCTTCCATTTCCGTCTGCCCGATTGCCGCATCGACGATGAGACCTGGTCGCTCGACAGCGAGTGGCGGCGCTGGTGGTTCGTGGAGACGCTCGCGGCGGAGCCCGAGCTGTTGGGCCTGATGTGCCGCGAATGGTTGACGGCGAAGACCGAATTCCATCTGCTGGGTGGGAAATGGGTCGAGACCTGCGAGAAAATTCTGAGGCTTGCCGGGCATAGATGAAGCCCCTGATCGGCATATCGACATCGCGTCGCACCGGGTGGCGGGTCTACCCGTTCATCGCCTTCGGCGTCTGGCTGGCGGGCGGGCGCTCGGTCCGCTGGGTCGCGGGCAAACGCGCCGAGGTGCAGCATGTCGACGGTGTGATCGTGGGCGGCGGCGATGACATTTCACCCGAACTCTATGGTGGCGATCTTATCGCGAGCGCGGTGCTCGACCCGGCGCGGGACGAGCTGGAGAAATGCCTCGTCGAGGAAGCGATGGCGCAGGGCAAGCCGGTGCTGGGGATTTGCCGCGGCGCGCAGATGATCAATGTCGCGCTGGGCGGCGATCTGCATCAGGACGCTTACGATCATTACAACGCGCATAAACATACGACGCTTCTGCCGAAGAAGGATGTGCGCGTCGAACCCGGCTCGCGGCTCGGTGCGCTGGCGGGGCTCGCGCCGATGCGGGTCAACGCGCTGCACAGTCAGGCCGTGGATCGCTTGGGCGACGGGCTACGGGTCGCGGCGCGCGATGGGTCGGGAATGGTACAGGCAGTCGAGCGCGTCGAGGAGCCTTTTGCGCTGGGCGTTCAGTGGCACCCGGAATACCTCACCTATGCCCACCGGCAGCGCGCGCTATTCCGGGCGCTGGTGGCGGCAGCGCGCGCAAGCCATGAGCACCGCGCGCAGCTGCCCGAGGTCAGCGCCGAGGCGAAGGCCTGAGCGCCGCGCCTCAGCAGTTCTCGTATTTCCAATTGTCGATGATCGCGACCGCATCCTTGGCGCTCTCGACGAAGCTGACCAGATCGAGATCCTCGGGCGAGATCGTCCCGGCCTCGGCCAGCCGATCCCAGTTGATGATCTCTTCCCAGAACTGCCGCCCGAACAGGATGAAGGGAATTCTCGACATCCGGCCCGTCTGGATCAGGGTCAGCGCCTCGAACATCTCGTCGAGCGTGCCGAAGCCGCCGGGGAAGACGCACACGGCACGGGCGCGCATCAGGAAATGCATCTTCCGGATCGCGAAATAGTGGAAGTTGAAGGTCAGATCGGGCGTGACGTATTCGTTCGGCGCCTGCTCATGCGGCAGCACGATATTGAGGCCGATCGACTGCCCGCCCGCCTCATGCGCGCCGCGATTGCCTGCCTCCATCACGCCGGGGCCGCCGCCGGTGCAGATCACGTTCTCCCGGCCGTATTCCTGCATCGAGCGTTCGGTCATTTCGCGCGCGAAGATGCGGGCCTCTTCGTAGTAACCCGACAGTTCCGCGAGGTATTCGGTCTTCGCGTTGGCCTTGTTCTCGGGCGCGGGGATGCGCGCGCCGCCGAACATGACGATGGTCGACTCGATGCCGCGCTCGTCCATGATCAGCTGCGGCTTGAGCAATTCGAGCTGCAGCCGTACCGGGCGCAGCTCGTCGCGCAGCATGAAATCCACATCCGTATAGGCCAGCCGATAGGCGGGCGCGCGGGTCTGTGGCGTGTCGGGAATGTTCTTTGCGGTCTGCGCGTCGTCCCGCGAGTGGCGGAACGAATGCGTCGTGTCGTCCTTCATGGGGCACCTGCTCATTGCGCGTTTCGCTTTGACCAACTATAGCGTGAACGCTGTAAAGGCCACCTGAAAGAGGATTTGCCCATGTCGAACGCCGCGCTCGAAACTGCAATCGAAGCCGCTTGGGAAGCCCGCGACACCATCACGCCCTCGACCGGCGGTGAGACCCGCGAGGCCATCGAAGATACGCTCAACGCGCTGGATCGCGGCGAACTGCGTGTTGCGGAGAAACGCGAGAACGGCGACTGGCATGTGAACCAATGGGCCAAGAAAGCGGTTCTGCTCGGCTTCCGCCTCAAGGACATGGAGCAGCAGGATGGCGGCCCGCAGGGCGGCCACTGGTGGGACAAGGTCGACAGCAAGTTCAAAGGCTGGGGCGACAAAGAGTGGAAAGCCGGTGGCTTCCGCGCCGTGCCGAACTGCATCGTGCGCAAATCGGCCTATATCGCGCCGGGCGTGGTGCTGATGCCCTCCTTCGTGAATCTCGGCGCCTATGTCGACGAGGGCACGATGGTCGACACTTGGGCCACCGTCGGCAGCTGCGCGCAGATCGGCAAGGGCGTGCACCTCTCGGGCGGCGTCGGCATCGGCGGCGTGCTGGAGCCGATGCAGGCCGGCCCGACCATCATCGAGGACAACTGCTTCATTGGCGCGCGCTCGGAAGTCGTCGAAGGCTGCATCGTCCGCGAAGGCTCGGTGCTGGGCATGGGCGTCTATATCGGCAAGTCGACCAAGATCGTCGATCGCGAGACCGGCGACGTGATGTATGGCGAAGTGCCGCCTTATTCGGTTGTCGTGTCGGGCTCGATGCCGTCCAAGAACGGCATCAACCTCTATTGCGCGGTGATCGTGAAGCGCGTCGATGCGCAAACCCGGTCGAAGACCGGCATCAACGAGCTGCTGCGTGACTGAGAAGCCGGAAAAGCCGAAGAAGAAACCCTCGCGCCAGCAGGTCTTTACCCTGCTGGTCGAGGTTGGTCGCTCGCCCAATGACGGTCTGCCGAAAGGCGCGTCTGGGGCGGGGCTGCTGTGCTACGCCTCGGGCGTGGACGAGGCCGAGGCCGTGCGCGAGACCGTGGCGATCCTCAAGCAGGCCGAGATGGCACCGCTTGACGTCACGGGTTACGGCACGCTCGCGGAACGCGAGAAACAGGGCCATGAGATCGACGATGCGGAACGTGAATTGATGCAACGCGCGCTCGACGAGAACTCCGTGATCATCGCTCAGATGGAGCCGTTTTTCGGCAACGACAAGAAGCCGCTCCAGTAAGCCTTAGAGTGTCATGTGACGCCCGTTGAAACCTCACGAACCGTTGATACACTGGTTCAAAGAGCAAAACAGCGAGCAGGCACCATGGCAATTCCCGGCAAGATCATCCCACTGACATTTATGGCATTTTCTGCGCTTTCGGCCTGTGCGGGGCCTCCCGAATCCTCGCCCCGGCCGCTGGCGCGGGGCAGCGCGCCGGTGGCGGACCCGATCCCGCCGACGGACGCCGCGACGGAAGCGCGTTTCGAGTCCTTCCTCGCGGGCTTCAAATCCCGTGCGCTGGCCAACGGCATCACCGAATACACCTGGAACCGCGCGATGGCCGATGTGCGCTACAATCCCAAGGTGATCGAGCGCGACCGCTACCAATCGGAGTTCACCAAGTCGATCTGGGATTACCTCGATAGCGCGGTTTCGGATGAGCGCGTCGCAACCGGCAAGCAGATGCTGCGGCAATACGACCGGCAGCTGAACGCGATCGAGCGCAAATACGGCGTCGACAAAGAGGTCGTCGTCGCGATTTGGGGTATGGAGAGCCGCTACGGCGCTTATCGTGGCAAGACGGCGATCATCCCCGCGCTTGCGACGCTTGCCTATGACGGGCGGCGCGGCGAGTTCTTCGCCAAGCAGCTGATCGCGGCGCTCAAGATCATTCAGTCGGGCGACGTGGACGAGCGGCACATGACCGGCTCTTGGGCCGGGGCGATGGGCCACACGCAGTTCATCCCGACCTCCTACCTGTCCTATGCTGTCGATTTCACCGGCGATGGTCGGCGTGATATCTGGTCGGAAGACCCGACTGATGCGCTGGCCTCGACGGCGGCCTATCTGGCGCGCTCGGGCTGGTCGAAGGGGCAGCCCTGGGGCGTCGAGGTCATTCTGCCCTCTGGCTTCAACTACGGCCTCACCGGCAAGGATACGAAGAAGAGCCCTGCCGACTGGGCGGCGCTTGGCGTGCGCTCGGCCACGGGCGGCACGGTGCCGAATTACGGCTCGGCGTCGATCCTCGTGCCCGCGGGCGCGAAAGGCCCGGCCTTCATGATCTTCGGCAACTTCCGCGCCATCTCGCGCTACAACTCCGCCGACAGCTATGTGATCGGCGTGGGGCACCTGTCGGATCGCCTGAAAGGGAAGGGGCCCTTCGTGCAGGATTGGCCCCGCACGGGCAAGCCGCTCAGTTCCAAGCAGAAGGTCGAGTTGCAGGAGCGGCTGACCGCGGCCGGCTTCGATACGGACGGCACGGACGGCAAGATCGGCGCGAATACGTCGAAGGCGATCGTGGCGTTCCAGAAGTCGCGCGGTCTGCCGCCCGATGGCTATGCCACGCTGGAGCTGCTGCAGGTGCTGCGCGGTTCGTGAATTGCTAGGCGTAAAGTTCAGGGGCGCGGGGGGTTACCTCCGCGCCTCTTGCTTTGAGATCTGCACCGCGAGAATGCCGCCTGCGATCACCAGAACGCCAAGCGCGTCGTGCCAGTCGACATGCTCGCCCAGCACCGCCCAGGCGATCGCGACGCCGAAGACGGGCGTCAGGAAGTGGAAGGTCGCCGCGCGCACCGCGCCGATGCGGCCCACCAACCGGAACCAGACCCAAGTCGCCATCAACCCCGGTACGATCACCGTGTAGGTGAAGGCGAATGCCAGTGTCGGCGTCACCTCGACAGAGAGATGCTCGGTGAAGGCGGAGACGACGGCGAGGCTCACCGCGCCCACCAGCATCTGCAGGCCGACGATCATCAGCACGCCGCCACCGCCGCCGCTCGCGCCGCGTACGGTGAGCGTCGCCACCGCCAGCGCCAGTGCGCCCGCGACGCAGAGGCCCAGGCCGAACGGGTCGATCCCGCCCTGCAGTCGCGCACCCATGATGATGCCGACGCCCGCGAAGCCTGCCACCAGCCCGGCGATGCCGAGAGGGGGAATCCGGTCGCGGAAGACGATCCAGCCGAGTGCGCCGACGATCAGCGGCATGGTCGAGGCGATGATCGCCGCGACCGAGGCTTCGACCGTGGTCATCGCGACCCAGTTAAACCCTAGGTAGAGCGCGTTTTGGCAAATTCCGAAGATGATCGTGGCGCGCCATTGCGCCCGGCTCAGCCGCCAGCTTTGGCCGAAGGCCAGCGCCAGCGCGATGCCTATCCCCCCGGACAGCGCGAAGCGCAGGGCAAGGGCTGCAAGGGGTGGAGCCTCTGCCACGATGATATGCGTGGATGTGAAAGCCGAAGACCACATCAGGGCAAAGGCGAGCCCCATTCCGATCGCGCGCAGATCCATCTTTCCTCCGGGCCTGAAAAAGGGCGCCCCGATTGCTCGCGAGCGCCCTAAAAAATTGGCTGTCCCTCGATTGAGAGAGTCCTGCGATCAGGAGTTCACGCTGTCCTTGAGCGCTTTCGCCACGGTCACTTTGACCTGCTTGTCAGCCGGCTTCTGCATCTGCTCGCCGGTGGCCGGGTTGCGGACCATGCGCTCGGGGCGCTCGCGGCAGTAGACTTTGCCAATGCCCGGCAGGGTAACGGCGCCGCCGTTCGACACTTCTTTGGTGACGACGTCGGTGATCGCGTCGAGTGCGGCCGAAGCCGTCTTCTTGTCGGCGTCCATCGCCTCGGCGAGGGCTGCCACCAGCTGGGTCTTGGTCATCGGTTTCGACATATTCGTTCCTCTCTCCGCCCCGGTAATCCAGGGTCAATTTCGTCCGCGTTGCACGGTTGGTGGGCCATGTTCCACACGTTTTTATTGAGCATGGCAAGCCCTTTTCCCAGAATGGGCGGGTTTTTCCCACGTCACAGAAAAGCTGTTTCCTCGAAGCTACGCAATTTCCTGCTGTGAATCCGATCCAGAGGCATCTCGCGAAGTTTCTCCATCGCGAGGATGCCGATCAGCAAATGGCTCGCCACCTGCGTGCGGTAGAATTCGGTCGCCATGCCCGGCAGCTTCAGCTCGCCATGCAGCGGTTTGTCGGACACGCATAGAAGCGTGCCGTAGGGCACCCGGAAGCGGAAGCCGTTCGCGGCGATCGTGGCGCTTTCCATATCGAGCGCAACCGCGCGCGACTGGCTCAGGCGGTGGACCGGGCCGGATTGATCTCTCAACTCCCAGTTGCGGTTGTCGATGGTGGCGACGGTGCCGGTCCGCATGATCCGCTTCAACTCGTAGCCTTCCAGTTTCGTCACTTCGGCCACCGCTTCCTGCAGCGCGATCTGGATCTCGGCCAGCGCCGGGATCGGTACCCAGACGGGCAGATCGTCGTCGAGCACATGGTCTTCGCGCAGATAGGCATGGGCGAGGACGAAGTCCCCAAGCTGTTGCGAATTGCGCAGACCCGCGCAGTGACCGACCATCAGCCAGGCATGCGGGCGCAGCACGGCGATGTGGTCCGTCGCGGTCTTCGCATTGGACGGGCCGACGCCGATATTGACTAGCGTGATCCCGCCGCCATCCGCACGCTTGAGGTGATAGGCGGGCATCTGCGGCAGCTTCGCGAGGCCCGGAATCTCATCCTGCGGGTCGGTGATCTCCTGATTGCCCGGCGCGACGAAGCTCGTATAGCCCGAGTTCTTGTCGCCCAGCAGGCGGCGCGCGACGGCCTCGAACTCATCCACGTAGAACTGGTAGTTCGTGAACAGCACGTGGTTCTGGAAATGCTCGGCCTTGGTCGCGGTGTAATGCGACAGGCGCGCCAGCGAGTAATCCACCCGCTGCGCGGTGAAGGGCGCGAGGTGGCCCGAGCCATCCGGGTTTGGCCCGGCCATGCCGTTGACGATATCGTCGTTCATCCCCGCAAGGTCAGGCACGTCGAACACGTCCCGCAGCGAGAAGTCGAGAACGCCTTCCTGCGGCACCGTCACTTCCGGATGCGCGGCCACGGCGAAATGCACCGGGATCGGGGTGTCGGAGGGGCCGATCGTGACCGGGATATTGTGGTTCTTGATCAGGAGGCCCAGCTGCTGCGTCAGGTAATTGCGGAACAGGTCGGGCCGCGTGATCGTCGCCGTGTAGGTGCCCGGCAGCGCCACATGGCCGAAGCTCAAGCGGCTATCAGCCTTGATATGCGAGGAAACGGAGATGCGCACCTCCGGGTAGAAGGCGCGAAAGCGGTTCCGCGCGGTCTTGCTCTCGAGCGTTTCGTTGAATTTCTCGAGCAGGAAGGCGGTCGCCTCGTCATAGAGCGCCTCGAGCCGGGCGACGGCCTCGGCGGCATCGGTGAAGCTCTCCGCAGGGGCTGCGTCGGGGGTGATGAGGTCTAGCGTTTCATTCATTCAAAAAGATCCGTCAGTTCAAAACGCGTCACGTCGACGAGGCCCAGATCCGAGATGCGGATCTCGGGAATGACGACGAGCGCGAGCAGCGAATGCTGCATGTAAGCGTTGTTCAAAGTGCAGCCGCAGGCGCCCATCGCCTCGACCATCTTGGCGGCGCGTGCGGCAACCGTTTGTGCCGGGTCGTCCGACATCAGCCCTGCGATCGGCAGCGGCACGGCGGCGATCTCTTCCCCGTCCTTCCAGACCGAGACCCCGCCGCCCATCTCGCCAAGCGCGTTGGCGCAGGCGGCCATCATCTCGCGATCGGTGCCGACCACGATCATGTGGTGGCTGTCATGGGCCACAGTCGAGCCCATCGCCATGCGCCCCTTGTAGCCGAAGCCCGAGACGAAGCCGTTGGTGACGCCGCCCGTGCCTTGGTGGCGCTCCACCAGCGCAATCTGCGCGATGTCCTTGGCGGTGTCGGGCTGGGCGAGCCCGTCGGTCACGTCCAGCTCTGCCGTCAGCGCCTTGGTCGGGGCCTGGTTCTCGACCACGCCGATCACGCGGGCGGTGACGGTGTTGGCCCCCTCAGGGGCCTCGATCTCGAAATCCGCAGCCGTCAGGGTCTTGCCCAGATGCACCGTGTTGCGGGCGCTGTCGGGCCAGTCGTAATGCGGGCAGTCCACCAGTAGCTCGCCATCCTTCGCGACCGTCTTGCCCCGCGCGATGACCTGCTCGACAGGCAGGGTCGCCAGATCCGAGCTCAGGATCACATCGGCCCGGCGGCCCGGCGTGATCGAGCCCAGCTCGCGCTCCAGCCCGAAATGCGTCGCGGTGTTGAGCGTGCACATCTGCAGCGCGACCAGAGGGTCGGCCCCGCACTCCACCGCATGGCGGAAGACGCGGTTCATATGCCCGTCATTCACCAGCGTGCCGGAATGGCAATCATCGGTGCAGAGGATGAAGTTGCGCGGGTCGAGGCCCTTCTCGGTGACGGCGGTGATCTGCGTCTCCACGTCATACCAAGCCGAGCCCAGCCGCATCATCGAGCGCATCCCGTTGCGCACCCGTGCGATCGCGTCAGCCTCGCAGGTGCCCTCGTGATCGTCGGCTGGCCCGCCCGCGACATAGGCGCGGAACGGCGCGCCCAGATCGGGGGAGGCGTAATGCCCGCCCACGGTCTTATGCGCGTTCTGCGTCGCGGCGATCTCGGCCAGCATCTTCGGGTCGGCATTGATCACGCCGGGGAAGTTCATCATCTCGCCCAGACCGATGATGCCGGGCCATGTCATCGCCTCGGCCACATCCTCGGGGGTGATCTCGAACCCGGTGGTCTCCAGCCCCGGCGCGGAGGGCGCGCAGGAGGGCATCTGGGTGAAGATGTTGACGGGCTGCATCAGCGCCTCGTCATGCATCATCCGCACTCCCTCGAGGCCCAGCACATTCGCGATCTCATGTGGATCGGTGAACATGCTCGTCGTGCCATGCGGGATCACGGCGGCGGCGAATTCGGCGGGCGTGAGCATGCCGCTCTCGATATGCATATGCGCGTCGCACAGGCCCGGCACCATGTAGCGGCCCTCGGCCTCGATCACTTCGGTGTCGGGTCCGATACTGTCCGACAGATCGGGGGCCACGGCGGCAAATCGCCCCTCGGCCACGGAAATATCGTAGCCCTCGAGAACCTCACGCGTGTGGACATTGACCCATTTGCCACCCCGGATCACGAGGTCGGCGGGTTCGCGCCCGGCAGCCACGGCAATCAATCGCGGTGCGGCTTCGGGCCAGGATTTAATCTTGTTCTTCTGTTCCATGTCCAAGCCTGTCATTGCGTGCGGGAAGGTTCAAGAGACGTTGTTATGCCTTCACGCAGCCTCTACCTATGACGGATGACAGAAACGCAAAGGGGGCCGCGATGCCGACGCTTCTTTCCATCGGACATGGCTATTCGGCCCGTGCGCTCGCACCGCTTCTTCTGGCGCGGGGTTGGCGCGTGATCGGCACCACGCGCAGCGCCGAGAAGGCCGAAATGCTGCGCAGCGAAGGGGTGGAGCCGCTGGTCTGGGAAGGCGGGCCTCTGCCGCTCGATCAGGCGACGCATTTGCTGAGTTCCGTGGCCCCGGGACCCGAGGGAGACCCGGTTCTCGCTGCGCAGCATTCCGAAATTGCTGCAGCGCAGCATCTGGAGTGGATCGGCTATCTTTCAACGGTCGGCGTCTATGGCGATCACGCGGGCGGCTGGGTCGATGAGGCGACGCCGCTGACCCCCTCGACCAAGCGCGGACAGGCGCGGGTGGAGGCCGAGGCGGCTTGGGGCGCGCTGGCCGCAGCCCATGACCTGCCGCTGCATATCTTCCGGCTCGCGGGGATCTATGGCCCCGGGCGCGGGCCCTTCGAGAAGGTGCGACAGGGCACAGCCCGGCGGATCGTCAAGGAGGGGCAGGTCTTCTCGCGCATCCATGTCGAGGATATCGCGCAGGTGCTGCTGGCCTCGATCGAGCATCCCGATCCGGGCGCGGTCTACAATGTCTGCGACGACGATCCCGCCCCGCCGCAGGACGTGATCGCTTATGCCGCTGAGCTGCTCGACCTGCCGCTACCGCCCGAGGTGCCGTTCGACGAGGCCGATCTGAGCCCGATGGCGCGCAGCTTCTATGCCGAGAGCAAGCGGGTGCGGAACGACAAGATCAAACGCGACCTTGGCGTCACGCTCCGCTACCCGGATTACCGCGAAGGGCTGCGCGCGCTCCTCGGTCAGGCGGGCTGAAGCTCCACCCGTTTTTCGCGCACCGGCAGGTGCACGATGGCCGAGAACGCGCCCACGCCGACGCCGACCCACCAGACCAGCGTGTAATCGCCGTAGATGTCGTAGAGCTTGCCGCCAAGCCAGACGCCGAGGAAGGCGCCCACCTGGTGCGAGAAGAAGACGATCCCGTAGAGCGTGCCCATGTAGCGCAGCCCGTAGATATGCGCGACCAGCCCCGAGGTCAGCGGCACGGTCGCCAGCCACAGCGCCCCCATCGCGAGCGAGAAGATCAGCACCGTCGCGGGCGTCATCGGCGTCAGGATGAAGGCGCCGGCCACGAAGGTGCGCAGCAGGTAAATCCCGGCCAGCAGGTATTTCTTCGACCAGCGTTTGCCCGCCCAGCCCGCGTAGATCGTGCCCACGATATTGGCCAGCCCGATTACCGAGATCGCCGCCGCGCCAAGCGCCGAGGTCGTCTCGATCCCGATCCCGGCGAGCAGCGATCCGGGCGGCACCGCGCCGCACATCTCGGTCACCATCGCGGGGAAATGCGCGGTTATGAAGCCCAGCTGATAGCCGCAGGAGAAGAAGCCGAGGAAGATCAGCGTGTAGGACGGATCGCGGAAGGCGCGCATCAGGACGCTGCCCATGCTCTCGGCCAGCTCTTCGCGGCTGGCGCGCTCGGGGGCGCGGATCAGCGGCAGGAAGGCCAGCGAGGCGAGGATCACGGCGGCGAAAATCACGAAGACCGTCTGCCACGGGAAATGGCCCAGCAGAAGCTCCGCCATCGGGGCGCCGAAGACCTGCCCGGCCGAGCCTGCCGCCGTCGCGATGCCAAGCGCGAGCGAGCGGTTCTCGTCTGAGGTCGCGCGGCCCACCACGGCAAGGATCACGCCGAAGCCTGTGCCCGCGATGCCGAAGCCCACGAGGATTTCCAGAAGCTGATGCTGCCCCGGCTCCACCGCGAAGGCCGAAAGCACGAGACCGAGCGCATAGACCAGCGCGCCGAGGATGATCGCCAGCCGGTCACCCCAGCGCTCGGCAATCGCGCCGAAGATCGGCTGCCCGATCCCCCAGGCGAGGTTCTGCACCGCGATGGCGAGCGAGAATTCGGCGCGTGGCCAGTTGAACTCGCTGGCGATCGGAATTTGGAAAACGCCGAAGCTCGCCCGGATGGCGAAGCTCAGCATCAGGATCACGGCACCGCCGATCAGAACCGGCGTGAACAGTTTGGCTTGCGTCATTTTACTTCTCCCGGCGGATCTCCCTTCCGCGCGGGCCGCATTTCGACATGTATGCTGCAGCGCGTCAATCGCGGGCTTGTCCGGGTCACAATCGCGCGGAGATGATGGCGCGCTGCCCTTGAACCTCCCCCGCAGCCGTGGCCCAATGTCGCGACTTTCGACGGGAGGCAGGATGTATACGGTTATCGGAACGGTCGGCTCGCGGACGCTGCGCGTGCTGTGGATGCTGGAAGAGCTGGGCGCGGAGTATCAGCATGTGCGGGCCGCGCCGCGCTCGGACGATGTCGTCGCTTTCAACCCGGCAGGCAAGGTCCCGGTGCTGGTCATCGACGGCACGCCGATCACCGATTCCACGGCGATTCTCACCTATCTCGCGGATGCTCATGGGAAATTCACGCATGAGGCGGGCACGCTGGAACGCGCGCGGCAGGACAGCCTGACGCAATTCCTGCTCGATGAATTCGACGCGAATCTCTGGACCGCGGCGCGGCACAGCTTCATCCTGCCCGAGGAATTGCGGCTGTCGGGCATCAAGAACTCGCTGCGCTGGGAGTTCGAGCGGTCGCAGCGCACGCTGATCCATCGGATGGGCGAGGGAGAGTTCGTGATGGGCGATGAAATGACCGTGCCCGATATCATCCTGGCGCATTGCCTCGACTGGGCGCTGATGGCGAAATTCCCGATCGTCGAGCATCGGCTGAGCGAATATCACGACCGGATGCGGGCGCGGCCCGCCTACAAACGCGCGGTGGCGATGCGCGACGGGTGAGGGGGCGGCCTGCGAGCCTCCACTCCGCACCGGCAATCAGCCTTGACCCAAGTCATTCATCTGAAGGCGAGTAGCCGTCGGTGAGGGTTTGCAGGAAGGCGATGATATCCGCCTGATCGGCCTCGGTAAGCGCGTCGTCGTCCCCGGGCGCCCGTCCGAACGGCGCATCGGTGCGGTCGATATTTCCCTGATAGCGGGCGGGCAGGTCGTCGAACCGCGCCACCTGACCGTCGTGCGTCGGATAGATCGCGCGCGGGTCGCTGTCGCGCTTGGCGTAGAAGCGCAGCACCTGTTTCAGGCTCGTATAGACGCCATTGTGAAAGAAGACGTGCCGGGTCGCGACGTTGCGCAGGCTCGGGGTCTTGAACATCCCGCAATTGCCGGGCTGCGTCGAAATCGCATCGTGGCGCAGCGGGCCGCACAGGCCGAGATCGACATAATACGGATCGGCATTGGCCGGGATCGCCGGGTTGCGCGGCACGCCGAGCGCCTCGTATTCGTAATCCGTGAATTGCGGCGGGCGACCGTCAGCGAACCGTGTGTCGAGATGACAGGCCGCGCAATTGCCTTTGTTCGGATCGTCGAAAAGCGCACGCCCGCGTGCCTCGGCGGGCGACAGCTGCGCCTCGCCTGCTAGCACGGCATCGTATTTGCTGGTATAGGGGTGAAACTCCACCGCCTCGGTCTGGTAGCGCGACAGAGCGAAGGCGGCTTCGTCGATCAGCATCTTGTCGTCGTCACGCACGGAAGCGCCGAAGAGCTGCGCGAAGCGGTCGCCGTAGCGCGCTCGCAGGGTCGCGGCGAGGGTTGCGCGGTCGGGCTCTGCCATCTCGAAATGGGTGAAGAGGACGGCCAGCGCCTGCTCTTGCAGCGTATCCGCGCGCCCATCCCAGAACAGACCGCCGCGCGGCACCGGGCTCGCGGCAGGGGGCGCACCGGCGGTTTTTCGCGGCGCGGGCTGCGTGGAGGCGCTCGGCCCTGCGGTCTCTTTCGCGCCCGCCCCTTGCTGTGCGACCGCCAGCGGCGCGGCCTCGCCCGCCTCCGAGGTCGGGTCGAGCACGCCGAAGGTGAAGGGCGGCGTCTGGCGCTTATAGGTGAGCGAGGGAACCGCGCGCAGCCCGGGCAGGTCGAGATGCGGCCCGCCAAGCTGCACCGCGCGGGCATTGGCGGGGGCGAAGTGATTGTTCGGGTCGTGGCAGCTCGCGCAGCTCATCTGGCCACTGGCTGACAGGTTCGGGTCGGAAAACAGCGCCTTGCCGATCGCGGCCACGGCGCTCAGATCGGCATCTCCGGGCGCGGTTGCATCCGGCGCGGGATCGGACGCCGCTCCGACGGAGGCGGCCGAAAGGAAAGCCGCGAGCGTGATGCTCGCGGCCCCCTCTGCCGAACGGATCGTCTTGGGAGTGATCAATCGTAGGTTCGGCAATCTCATCGCCTCAGCCCTTCGGGGTGCCGGTGGCCGGGTCGAGGATCAGCTTGCCATTGGCCGCTTTCGAGAAGTCGAACATGCCGTTCAGCTTGCCCGCCTGTGCGTCGAAGGAGCCTTGACCGATGCGCTGCCCGTTCAGCCAGTTATCCTCGATGAACTTGGTGACCGAGGATTGATCGACCAGCGTGTGATCCACCGCGTTCTTCTTCGCATAGGGCGAGATCACCAGCATCGGGATGCGGGTGCCGTAGCCGCAGCGGCCCTGCGCCGGCTTGCCGTCGAGACCGGGCAGCGTCTTGTCGCTGGCGCATTTGCCGCCATTGAGCACGTCATAGCCCGCGACCGGGATATTCGAGCCGTTCACCACCGCCATCGCGTGGTCATACCAGCCATCGGAGTCGTCATAGGTCACGACGATCGCGGTGTCCTTCCAGTCCTTCGACTTCTGCAGCGCATTGACCGCGTTGACGATGAATTCCTGCCCGTCGAGCGGGTCGGAATAGCCCGCATGACCGTCCTGATAGGCGGACGCCTTGAGGAACGTCACCGCCGGCAGGTTTCCGTTCTTCAGCGCTGCGTAGAAATCCTTGCTGTCATATTGGTGGTTCGCGCCGCCATCGTCCGAGGTGCCGATCGCATCGACCGAGGCGGGCCGGGTGTGATCGAGGTTCTGGGTCGATTTGTAATACTGGAAGGGCTCGTGGTGGGGGATGTAGTCCTTCGAGGTCTCGCCGGTCACCTGCGAGAGCGACGAGCGGTCGCAGCCGGTAGTGCCGTTGCCGTTCACCGCGGTCAGATCGAAGCCACCCTCGAACCAGCCCCAGGTGACGTTCTTCGCGTTCAGCAGATCGCCGATATTCTTGCCGCCCATCAGCGTCGTCGGGTATTTCGGGTTCGAGCAGACATCGCCGGTCGGGTCGAGATCCGAGATCATCGTCCAGCCGCCATTGCCGTCGGGCACCACGCGACCCTTGTCATAGGTGCCATCGGCCGCGAGCTTGTAGCCCTTGGGCAGCACCGCGCCATTGGTCTGGCCCGAGACGAGGTTGATCGCGCCCGGCGTCGAGGGGCCGAAGGTGCTCGAGAAGGCGTTGTCGTTCATCGCGTAGGCCTGCGCGTAGTTCCACAGCGCGGTGACGGTGTTGCCGTCATAATAGCCCATCACCTGCCCCTTGGTGCCGAAAGCGCCCGTGCCGCCCTTGGTGCCCTTGCCGGTATTGGCCGGGAAGGCATCCATCTTGCCGCCGTGGAACGCGGCCTGCTCGGCGGTGTAGCCGTGGTTCTGGTCCGCAGTTGCGGCCTGCGTCCGGTCGAGCCGGAACGGGGCGGCGGCATTCGCGCCATTCGCGGCATTGGTCTTGTTGGGGTTGTTCTTCAGCAGACCGGCGCTTGCGAGCGTATTGGCCTTGGGGGTGTCCTTCGCGGCGGTGAATTGCGGCTCGCCCTTGGGGTTCGCGGCGTTCGGATAGGTCGCGAAGTAGTGGTCGAAGGAGACGTTCTCCTGAAAGATCACCACGAGATGCTTGATCGGGGTGGCGGTCTGGGTGTCGGCGGCGGTGGTGGTGCCCGCTTGGGCGGTCGCGGCGGCGCAAGCCAGCGCGAGTGCGCTGACGGCGCCGGTGAGGCGGAGCGTGTCGGTCATCTAAAGTCCCTCATTCAAATGGCAGCTTCCCCGTGAGCTACGGGGCGCGTGGCATCTCGCTAGGAACGGCGTTTGGCAATTTGGTGACAGTCCCGCTCACGCACCATCACCACTGGGTGAGACCCCCGCGGATGCACGCGGATGGGATGCGGCGTGAGCGTTCGGTGATCGGCCTGGGCGGTGGCGATGCGCGACGGGTGAGGGGGGCGCTGCCCCCGGTCGCCGGAGGGCGACAAGCAATGCGGAAAGAGGGGGCTCTGCCCCCGGTCCTACGGACCTCCCCCGGGATATTTACATCAAGGGGAAGAGAGCCGTTGGGCCGCGGCGCGCCCGGCATGGCGGCCTGAAGTGAGGCAGGCGGTCAGCAGGTAGCCGCCCGTCGGGGCCTCCCAGTCGAGCATCTCGCCCGCAGCGAAGACGCCGGGCAGGGCGGTCAGTTCCAGATCGTCGGTGAGGCTGTCCCATGCGATGCCGCCTGCGCTGGAGATCGCCTCGGCGATCGGGCGCGGCGGGCCGAGCGGGATACGCAGGGATTTGAGCGTCGCTGCAAGCTGCGCCGGGTCCTTGGGCAGCGGGCGGCCCCATTCCAGCGCAAGCGCGAGTTTCACCGGGTCCAGCTTCGCGCCTTTGCGCAAGCGGTTCGTCAGGCTCTGTTTCGGCGGGATTTTCGAGAGCCGCGCGGCGAGGTCTTCGGCGCTTTGATCCGGGGCGAGATCGAGGCTCAGCGGCGCGCCCTCGCGCAACTCGGCGGAGAGTTCATAGATGCCGCCGCCCTCGAGCCCGCGCTGCGAGATCACGAATTCCCCGCGCGTGCGCCGCGTCGGCGTAATCAGCGCCGCACCTTTCACGGGCTGGCCCAGCTGGTTCGCCATATGCGCCGACCAGTCGATCTCGAAGCCCATATTGGCGGGGGTGAATGGGGTGATCTCCACGCCTTTCGCGCTCAGCCACGGCACCCAGGCCGCATCCGAGCCAAGCCGCGGCCAGCTTGCGCCGCCGAGCGCGAGGATCGTAGCGTCGGGCCTCAGGCTCTGACGGCCTTCGGGCGTGTCGAAGATCAGCGCTGCGCCGTCGAAGCCTTGCCAGCGCCAGCGCGTGCGGATCGTGACGCCGAGGCCTTCAAGTCGCGCGATCCACGCGCGCAGCATCGGCGAGGCTTTCATCACTGTCGGGAAGACCCGGCCGGTGGAGCCGGTGAACAGCTCGACCCCAAGATCGCGGGCGAAACTCTGCGTCACCTCGGGGCCGAATTCGCGGGTGATCGCGGCGATCTGCGGGTGGGAATAGTGGGACAGGAAGGCGTCGAGCGGCTCGTCCCTGGTCAGGTTCAGCCCGGATTTTCCCGCCATCAGGAATTTGCGCGCGAGCGTCGGTTTGGCCTCTGCCAGTGTGACGGAGACGCCGGCCCGCGCCAGTTCCTCGGCTGCCATCAGGCCCGCCGGGCCGCCACCGATGACGAGCGCGGATTTCGCCGCCGCGCTCACCGCCGGGCCAGCATCGCGAGCCGCATCAGCGCGCGCTCCATCACCGCCATTTGCGGCGCGCGGCTGGCGGAGCGTAGCGTCAGGTCGGTCTCGACCAGTTCCTTCAGCGCTGTCTCCAGCTTGTACATGCCCCAGCCTTGCGCCTGCCGCTGCATCCGGTCGCGGCGCGGGCCGAAGATCGGCGGGCGCATCCGGGCGATGCCAGCACCCGGGCCCTGCGGGTCGGAGGCCGCGGCATGCAGCGCGCGGAAATGGCGCATCGCGGCGATGGCGAGTTGCACGGGCTGCACCCCTTGGCTCTCCAGCCGCCGCATTACCGGGCCAAGCTCGGGCGCGCGGCCCTCGGCCACGATCGAGAGCACGTCATCGACGCCCGCCTCGACCGAAGAGGGCGCGCAGGCGGCCACATCGGCGGGGCCAAGTGGCGTGGTATCGCCGAATTTGTAGAGCGAGATCTTCTCCACCGTCTGGCGGAAATCGCCCGGATCGAGCGCGCGCGACAGCGCCACGAGGTCGGTCATCGCGTCGTTCGAGATATCGCGCAGACCGGCGCGGCGCAGGATGTCCTCGATCTCCTCGCGGCTCGGCGGGTCGTCGTAAATCCCTACGGAATAGGCGTTGTTGTGGCCCTCGAAGGCTTTGCGCAGCTTCGATTTCGCGGCGAGCGAGCCTGCGGTGACCACGATCTGCGCATCGCCTTCGCGCCATTCGTCGAGCGCGGTCTTCACCGCGTCCGAGACCGCATCGGTCGCGTCTTCCACAAAGGCCACGCGTGGGCCGGGGAAGAAACCGACCTCCTTGATCGCATCGAGCAGCAGCGAGGGTTGCTTGCGCAGATCGCCGCCCGCGATCCGGCTCAGGCGCATCTCTTCTTCGCCCTTGGGGCCGATCAGCGCGGCGATGACTTCCTGACGGCGCAGGGCTACACGCATCGCATCGCCCCCGAAGATCAGGAGGCCGGTGCGCTCAGGCTCGGGTTTGGCGAAATAGCGGGTCGCTGCTACGCCGGTCAGCTTCATTCCGGCAGACCCGGCGCTTGGGACAGAAGTCGCGTCACGATCTGATCGGCGAGGATCACCATCAGGCGGCGATGCGCGTCTTCCTGCGCGGCCTGCGAGGCGACAACGGTGCCGGTCGCGGACCACGAGGTAAAGGAGGTGACGCGCCCGGTCAGCAGCACGGCATTATCCGCCGCATCGCGCAGCGTGTAATCCACGGTGCCGTTGAGCTGGTAGCGCGTCGTCGCATTGTCGGGCGAGATGCCCTGACCGAGCGACTCGGTGTCGATCTTGTAGTCGAGCCGGTAGCGGGTGACCTGCGAGGCTCCCAACCGGGCGTTCAACTGCTGGACGAGGGCGAAGGCGTCGCGCGTCGTGGGCGCAGCCGGTTCGACCCCTTCGAGCAGTTTCGCAGCCCCACCCTGAGGCCCGTAGGCCGGGGTGAAGCCGCAGCCCGCGAGCAGGCTAGCTGCCCCCGCGAGCCCCAGAAATCCGCGTCTGTCAGATGACCACATTGACGATCCGCCCCGGCACAACGATCAGCTTCTTGGGCTGGCCACCGGCCAGCGCCTTCACGACAGCTTCGTCGGCCAGAACCAGCTTTTCAACCTCTTCCTTCGGCATGTCCTTGGGCACCGAGATCTCGGCGCGGCGCTTACCGTTGATCTGGATCGGCAGCGTCACCGAATCCTCGACCAGCAGCGCCGGGTCCGCCTCGGGCCAGCGGGCTGCGATCACGAAGCCCTCGCCGCCCAGCATCGACCAGACCTCTTCGGCGAGGTGCGGGACCATCGGTGCCAGCAGTTGCGCCATAAGCTTCATCGCGTCGCGCTTGGTGTCCGCCCCGGCCTTCGACTTCGACATCGTGTTGGTCAGGCCGTAAAGCGTGGCGACCGCCTTGTTGAAGGTGAAGCCCTCGATCGACTTGGTGACTTCGTCGATGGCCTTATGGGTGGCCTTCAGGAGCGCCGTATCCTCGGCCTCGTTCGCGGGTGCATCCGAATTGGCGATATCGTCGGCAATGCGGTGCACGCGGGCGAGGAATTTCGACGTGGCTTCGGCGCCAGCGGCGGTCCATTCCACGTCGCGCTCGGGCGGGCTGTCGGACATCACGAAGAAGCGGGCAGTATCGGCCCCGAACTCGGCGATGATGTTCATCGGATCGACGACGTTCTTCTTCGATTTCGACATCTTGGCCGAGGGGATGGTCTCGACCGCTTCGCCGGTGGCCTTCAGCTTGCCGTCCTCGACCTCTTCGGGGAGGTGGTAGACGGGGCGGTTCTTCGCGTCACGCGTGAGGTAGATCTCATGCGTCACCATGCCTTGGGTAAACAGCGCGTCGAAAGGTTCAATCGCTTTCGCGGGCAGGTGGCCGGTCTTGTGCATCGCGCGGGCATAGAAGCGCGAATAGAGCAGGTGCAGAATCGCGTGCTCGATACCGCCGATATATTGATCGACATTCATCCAGTACTCGGCCTCGGCCGGATCGGTCGGCGTGGCGGCACCGGGCGAGGTGAAGCGCGCGTAATACCAGCTCGAATCGACGAAAGTATCCATCGTGTCGGTCTCGCGCTGACCCGGCCCGCCGCAGTTCGGGCAGGTGCAGTCGCGCCAGCTCGGGTGACGATCCAGCGGGTTGCCGGGGATCGAGAAGTCGATCTTCTGGCCGTCCTCGTCGTAAGGCAGCTCGACGGGGAGGTTTTCCTTCTTCTCCGGCACCACGCCGCAGGTCTCGCAATGGACGACCGGGATGGGGCAGCCCCAGTAGCGCTGCCGGCTCAGGCCCCAGTCGCGCAGGCGGAACTTGGTCACGCCCTGACCGATGCCGTTCTCTTCGCAGAAGGCGATCGCACTCGCGACGCCCTCTTCGCCGGTCTGCGCCTCGTCGCCCGCGAAGCCACGGATGTAGCGGACTTTTTCGGACTTCAGAGGAACGTATTCGGCCTCGGGATAGTCACCCTCGACCGGCTCGAAGACGGGCGTGATCGGCAGCTCGTATTTCGTCGCGAATTCGAAGTCGCGTGCATCATGCGCCGGGCAGCCGAAGATCGCGCCCGTGCCGTAATCCATCAAGATGAAGTTCGCGATATAGACCGGCAGCTCCCAGCTCGTGTCGAGCGGGTGGCGGACCTTGATGCCGGTATCCATCCCCAGCTTCTCGGCGGTTTCGATGGCTTCCTCGGTCGTGCCGCCCGCGCGGCATTTCGCGACGAATTCCGCGACCTTGGGATCGTGCCGCTCCAGATGCTTGGCGAGCGGATGATCGGGCGAGATCGCCGCGAAGCTCGCGCCGCGCAGCGTGTCGGGGCGGGTGGTGTAGACTTCGAGCCGGTCGAAGCCTTCCGGCGCATCGACGGTCGAGAAGGCGAATTGCAGACCGCGCGACTTGCCGATCCAGTTGGCCTGCATCAGGCGCACCTTCTCGGGCCAGTCCTTGAGGTTGTCGAGCGCGTCGAGCAATTCCTCGGCATAGTCGGAGATCTTGAAGAACCACTGCGTCAGCTCGCGGCGTTCGACTTCCGCGCCCGAGCGCCAGCCCTTGCCGTCGATCACCTGCTCGTTGGCGAGCACGGTCATGTCGACCGGGTCCCAGTTCACCACCGCGTTCTTGCGATAGACGAGACCGGCCTCGAGCATGTCGATGAACATCGCCTGCTGCTGGCCGTAATAGTCCGGGTCGCAGGTCGCGAATTCGCGCGACCAGTCGATCGAGAGGCCCAGCGGCTTCATCTGGTCTTTCATCACGGCGATATTGCCGTAGGTCCAGTCCTTCGGGTGGCCGTTATTGTCCATCGCGGCGTTCTCGGCGGGCATCCCGAAGGCGTCCCAGCCCATCGGATGCAGCACGGAAAAGCCCTTGGCCATCTTATAGCGCGCGACGACATCACCCATCGTGTAGTTGCGCACATGGCCCATATGGATGCGGCCCGACGGGTAGGGGAACATCTCGAGGACGTAATATTTCGGTTTGGCCGGGTCACGGCGCGCGGCGAAGAGATCCGCCTTGTTCCAAGCCTCTTGCCATTTCGTCTCGCTCTGGCTCGGTTCGTAGCGTGCCATGTCGGGCCCCTCATCACGTCGAATTCTGCGCGAGCTTGCTACACTGGCCTTGGGGGCGAGGTCCAGCCGCCGCGCTCATTTGGACAGAAATATCCCCGCCGGAGGCTGGCTCGGGCGGGGATCTGAATGCGTCTTGCGGTCGCCTTGCGGGAATCAGAGTTGCGAGTCGCGGACCCGCAGCTGGCGTGCGCGGGTGAGAATCGCGTTCTCCACGGCGCGCTGCGTATCTGCCGAGACCGCGCCACCCTGTGTGCGGATCGACACTTTGAGCGAACGCGCATCGAGCGCCGGGTCGGTAACGTAAACCGTGGCCTTATAGGCGCGACCGCCGCCCGGCGGGGTGCCATAGCCGGTCACGATGACGCCGGAGAAGGGGTCAACCTCTTGAATCGGCAGGAAGTCGAGCACTTCGAGCGAAGCCTGCCAGAGATACTTGTTCACTTCGACGGTGATGTTCGGATCGCCATTGCCGCCGAAAATGTCCCAAACGGTCGATTTCTTCTGAACGCGGCGCGACGGCCCGTCGATCACGGCTTCGTTCGAGCCGGACAGGTGGTCGAGCTGGTTGGCATCGCGCTGTGCCGAGGTGCCAGCGGCGTTGCCGCTACCCGAGAAGATGTTGCCGCTCGAGATACCCTTGCCGCAGCCTGCGAGCACGAGGCACAGGCCCAGAATTGCCGTGCGTTTCAAAAGGGTTCTGGAAGTCATGCGAAGCTGTCCCCGTCGGCCTGCGTCATTGGTTGCCTTTTCTCTAGCTCATGGCCCCCAGCCCGACAAGGTTTTTCCCCTTTGCACCCGGATTTCGACCGACCGGTGCCTCGGGGGAATGCAGCCCGATGCCGCTATGCGCGCGTGTAAAGGCTGTTGAAAGGCGCCGTCAGAGGAGTGCCGCAATGGCAGGCTGACGTTACTGTGACATGTCTGCACCATCAAACACCCTATTCGACCCGGGCGGGCGCTTTGAGTTGCAATGAAAGGGGTGGGGAGAGAAAACACCGTCATACCCAACTTCGGATTCCCCAGGTTGGGGGTTACCTGTAAGACAATGAGGGAAAACGATGAAAAAGGTTCTCTTCGCGACGACCGCGCTCGTGTTCTCGGCTGGCATCGCTGCCGCTGAGGTCTCGGTTGGCGGCGACGGCCGTATGGGTGTCGTGTATAACGGCTCCGACTGGAACTTCTCGAGCCGTATCCGCGTCTCGTTCACCGCTTCGGGCACCACCGACGGTGGTCTGGAATTCGGCGGCTCCGTCCGCGCTGACCAAGCTACCGCTGCCACCAACGGCACCGCTGCTTCGGTCTACATCTCCGGCGCATTCGGCAAGCTCTCGATGGGCGACGTTGTCGGCGCTTCGGAAGCTCTGTTCGGCGACTTCTACGAAGTTGGCTACACCGACCTGTCCTCGATGGGCGGCTACTCGAACGACATCCTGTACCTGACCGGCGACAACGGCGGTAACGTGGGTGCGAACGTCGCTCCGAGCGCCGTCACCACCACCGGCACCGGCACCACCGCCGTCACTACCGCTGTTTCCGGGCTCAACACCGGCCCGAACCTGCTGTACACCGGCACCTTCGGTGCGTTCTCGGTCGCAGCGTCGATGTCGGACGGCAAAGCTGGTTCGGTTGACGGCAGCCAAGAGTACGCGCTCGCGGGTGCTTACACCTTCGGCAACTACACCGTCGGTCTGGGTTACGAATACCTTGACCTGAAAGTGTATGATGCAGGTGGCAACGCTTACACCGCTAAAGCTGACATGATCACCCTCGCCGGTGTCGCTCAGTTCGGCAACACCTCGGTCAAAGCTGGCATCGCTCACCGCGGTAAAGACGTCGACCAAGACTGGTACGGCATCGGTGCTTCGTCGGTCTTCGGCGCGACCACCGTTGGTGGCTACGTTCAGTACCTCGACGACAAGGACAACAACACCGACGTGACCTGGTATGGCCTCGGTGCTGAGTACGACCTCGGCGGCGGCGCTTCGATCAAGGGTGGCGTTGCTGACAACGACATCTCGGGTTCGGACATGGTTGCTGACCTCGGCGTGAAGTTCTCGTTCTAATCCTTCGGGACAGAACGATGGGAAGAGCGGGCCTTGCGCCCGCTCTTTTCTTTTTGGGACCGGCGGTGTTTCTTGGGCGCGCTGACGAGGGAGGGCCAGATGGGACTGAGCGAGATTCAGGCGCGGATCGCGAAAGCGGAATCAGAGGCAGGGCGCGAGACGGGTTCGGTGAAGCTGATCGCCGTGTCGAAGGTTCAGCCCGCCGAGCGAGTCGAGGCGGTTCTGCGCGAAGGCCATCGGCTGTTCGGCGAAAACTACGTGCAGGAAGCGCAGGGCAAATGGCCCGCCTGGCGCGAGGAATTTCCCGGCTGTGAAGTCCACATGATCGGACCGCTGCAATCCAACAAGGCGAAGCTTGCCGTGGAGCTGTTCGAGGCGATTCACACGCTCGACCGGCCCTCGCTGGGCAAGAAGCTGGCCAATCTGGCACAGGCGCGCGGCGCCTCGCCCGATCTCTTCATTCAGGTCAATACCGGGTGCGAGCCGCAAAAGGCGGGCGTGCTGCCCGATGATCTCGACGCTTTCGTCGCGGATATGCGCGGGAAGGACCTGCCGGTCGTCGGTCTGATGTGTATTCCTCCCGAATCCGAGGACCCCGCACCGCATTTTGCGATGCTGGCCGAGATGGCCGGGCGCAACGGGCTCGACGGTCTGTCGATGGGGATGAGTTCCGATTTCGAGAAAGCGATCGCGGCCGGCGCGACCCATGTGCGCGTGGGCTCGGCGATCTTCGGCGCGCGCGACTATTCCTAAGCTTTGTCGCGGGCGTTGAGCGCCGGGGGCTGTCCGCCCCCGGACCCCCGGAGGATATTTCCGCCAAGCCGAAGGGCAATCTCCAGCGGCTCACCCGGTGCGATGCGCTGCGCGATCCAGACCAGGTGATCGCGGCGAAACGCGAGGCAGCCCGCAGTCGGGTAGCCCGCCCGGCGGCGCTGATGCAGGAAGATGGCCGAGCCTTTGCCAGCCTCTGCCGTCGGGTAGTTCCAGTCGGTCACCAGCACGATGTCGTAAAGCGGATCGGCGCGCCGCATCGCCTCATGCGAGGCGGGGTAGGGGGCGCGGACCAAGTGGTTATAGGCCGAATCTCCGGACGCGTCGCACCACAGATCGCGCGGGCCGATCGGTTCGGCCCAGTCCTGAGGCGCGACGATCCGATCCGCGCGGTAGAACATGCGCAGGATATGCAGCCGCCCCGAAGGAGTCGCGCCGTCGCCCTCCTGCTTGCTGTCGCTGACGCCGCCGCGGCCGATCTCGACCGGGAAACGGCGGCCGCGGAACAGGAGGCCCGTGGGCGTGAGGCGCATCACAGGATATGCCCCGATTTCGCGGCTTTGGTGGCGAGGTAGTTCTCGTTATGGCGGCTCATGCCGACCTTCAGCGGCACGCGCTCGGTCACGTCGATGCCATTGGCTTCCAGCATCGCCACCTTGGCGGGGTTGTTGGTCAGCAGCCGCACCTGCGAAAACCCGAGCTTGCGCAGTAGCGCCGCGCCGATGCGGAAATCGCGCTCGTCATCCTCGAAACCGAGGCGGTGGTTCGCCTCCACCGTGTCGAATCCCTGATCTTGCAGCGAATAGGCGCGCATCTTGTTGGCGAGCCCGATCCCGCGCCCTTCCTGATTGAGATAGAGCAGGATGCCCGCGCCCTCATGGCCCATCAGCGTCAGCGCCGCGTCCAGCTGCGGGCCGCAATCGCATTTCAGCGAGCCCAGCACGTCGCCGGTGAAGCAGGCCGAATGCAGCCGCGCGAGAACGGGTTTGGAGCGATCCGGGCGACCGATCTCGATCGCGTAATGCTCCTCCGCGCCATTGTCGGGGCGGAAGATATGCAGCCGACCGGCTTCGGCGGCGCGCATCGGCACGCGCGCGGCGGAGACCGGGGCGAACGCCTGCGGGATGTCGGCGGCGGCAAGCGCCTCTTCGGCGGTGATGCAGGTCAGATCCGTCGGCGCAGGGTCGGGCGCTGCGACCATCAGCGCTGCGGGCAGAAGCTGCGCCGATTTCGCCAGCCGGATCGCGGCGCGGGCGAGGTCCGCATCGCCGCCGCGAAGCGCCTTGAGCGGTCCTTTCATCGGCACGCGCAGATCGTCTGCCGGATCGGCGAGCGCGCGCAGCCAGAGAAGATCGGCGTCCGTGGGCACCTCGATCCGGGCGATATCGGCGTCGTAGACGCGCGCTTTGAGCGTCTCGGCCCGGCGCGCGGTCAGGACCAGCGTCAGCGGCCCCAGCGCCCGCAACGCCGCCAGCCGCTCGGGCGAGAGCGTCTCGACCGCCACGGTGAGGTGATCGGACAGCAAAACGGGCAGCCCCATGCGCAGATCGGCGCGGGCGCGATTCAGTCGTTCAGCCGGGCTCGGCCCGAGGGAAAAATTGCCGGTCATGCGCTCTGAGATAGCCTCGACTGTAACAAATTGAAATATCTCCCGGTGATTCGACACGTCAGCGTGAGATAGGTTTCACCACCCTTGCCATCTCTGTGAAAGGGCAACAGCTATTCGTCGAACACATATGGAGGCTCAGGACATGGCATCATTGAAGAAGGTCCTTTTGGTTGACGATGACAACGATCTGCGCGAGGCGCTCGCCGAGCAGCTCGTCGCGACCGACGATTTCGAGGTCTTCGAGGCCAGCAATGGTCACGAAGCGGTAGATAAGGCGAAATCGACGCTTTACGACCTCGTCGTGCTGGATGTGGGCCTTCCCGATACCGATGGCCGCGAGCTGTGCAAGAAGCTGCGCAAGAGCGGCGTGAAATGCCCGGTCGTGATGCTGACCGGCCATGACACCGATGCCGACACGATCCTCGGCCTCGATTCCGGCGCCAACGACTACGTTACCAAGCCCTTCAAGTTCCCGGTGCTTCTGGCCCGTCTGCGCGCCCAGCTGCGCACCCATGAACAGTCCGAAGACGCCGTCTTCCAGCTCGGCCCGTATACGTTCAAGCCCGCGATGAAGATGCTGGTGGACGACAAGGACCGCAAGGTGCGCCTGACGGAGAAGGAAACCAACATCCTCAAGTTCCTTTACCGTGCGACCGACGGCGTGGTGCCGCGCGATGTGCTGCTGCACGAGGTCTGGGGTTACAATGCGGGCGTCACCACCCACACGCTCGAGACGCATATCTATCGCCTGCGTCAGAAGATCGAGCCCGATCCCTCGAATGCGCGCCTCCTGGTGACGGAATCGGGCGGCTATCGTCTGGTAGCCTGATCCGAGGCGTTTCGTGCGCCAAGGTTGGAAATGAAGAAGGCGGCTCCTGCGGGGGCCGCCTTTGTCGTCTCCGGTGTGCGCCGCGCGGCTCAGACCGTGGGGTAGATGTCTTCCTCGGCCTCTTCGAGCGAGATGCCGAGCGCATTCAGCCCGTCTTCGAGATGATCGGCCAGCATCGGATTGCCCAGCAGGTAATCCTCGGTCGGCGCGGTCGCCTCGGCTTTGGCGGTGGCGATCGCCTCGTCGAGTTCCGACGCGTCATAGGTGTCGCGCCCGATCCACATCACCGCGGTCAGCGATGCCTTTTCATCCTCGTTCAGCGCGGCGATGAAGGCGCGCAGCTCGCGGGCTTGACCGGAGCCGGGCACGTCCGCGTCGAATTTGCGCGCGCGGATGATGACATGGGCGATTTTCGCCGGGCTGATCGTGAGCATGGCTGCCTCCGTTCTTGGGTTCATCATCTCGCCATTGCACGGCCTGCGCAAGCGTTTGCGTGTCGCATCATAACTGCGCGGGGATCAGGCCGCGCAGGGAGTTGCCCATGAAGACCTCGCCTTGCGCCAGATCTTCGGGCCGCAGGACGGCTTCGCGGGCGGCCCCTGTCTCCAGCATCTCCTCGCGCAGGATGCCCGGCAGTAGTCCGCAGGCGCAGGGCGGGGTCAGGTAGGTCCCGTCGCGTTTCAGGAAGAGATTGGTGATCGTGCCTTCGCAGAGTTCGCCGCGCTCGTTGAGCAGGATCGCCTCGTCCACGCCCTCGGGCAGGGCCGCGCGGGCGGCATCGTAGGGCGCGCGCGCCGTGGTCTTGAGGCGCAGCATCGGGTCCTGGCTATCGAGGATGACCCCCGAGATATGGAGGCGCCACGCGGTTGTCGGGGTCAGCGGCGCGGAGGTGATCTCGATTGCGCCCTTGGCGTCGAGGGTCAGGCGCACCCGCAGCGGGCTCTCGCCGAAAATCGCTTCGAGGGCTACCGTCAGTTCCTCTCCGTCGAGCGGATAGCCAAGCTGCTCGGCGCTGCGCGTCAGCCGGGCGATATGGCGGGCGCGGCGGCTGATACCTTCGCCGGGATGCCAGCCGAAGGTCTCGATCAGCTTCAGATCTTCAGGAACCGGGTTTTCCAAAGCGCTTCCTCATATTCGCCATGGGCGGTGGAATCATAGACCAGCCCGCCGCCGACATTCACCCGCCATTGGCCGGGGCCGGTCTGCATCAGCGTGCGGATCGCGACGTTGAACTCCATCCGGCCGTCCGGGGCCGTCCAGCCGATCGCGCCGCAATAGATGCCGCGTGGGTCGGGTTCCAGCTCATGGATGATCTCCATCGCGCGGATCTTCGGCGCGCCGGTGACCGAACCGCAGGGAAACATCGCGCGCAAAATCTCGGGCAGGCCGGCGCCGGGGACCAGCTCGCCCTCGATCTCCGAGATCATCTGGTGAACCGAGTGATAGGTCTCGACCTCGAACAGGCGCGGCACCTTGACCGAGCCCGGCGCGCAAATCCGCGAGATGTCGTTGCGCAGAAGATCGACGATCATCAGGTTCTCGGCGCGGTCTTTCTCGGCCCCCATCAGATCGGATTTCAGCGCGGCGTCCTCTTCGGGCGTCGCCCCGCGCGGGCGGGTGCCCTTCATCGGGCGCGTAACGATCTTGCCGCCCTCGACGCGGAAGAACAGTTCGGGCGAACGTGACAGCAAGCGCACCCCGGCCAGCGCGACATCGGCCCCATGCGGGACTTGGCCCGCGCTGGACAGGGCCGCGTATAGCGCATCGGGCGCGGCATCGCTTGTCACGGGGATCGGGAAAGTCAGGTTCACCTGATAGCAATCACCCGCGCCGATATAGTCGTGGACCGCCCGAAAGGCTTCGGCATAGCGCGCCTCGGGCCAGAGCGGTTCGCCCAGCTCGATCTGCGGCGCGTTCTCCGAGATCGGCGGCGGGACATCCTCGGGCGCGTCGTAAACCCCGAAGGCCAGCAGCGGCAGGTCGCGGTTCTCGGGCAGGAGCGGTGCTAGGCGTTCGCTCAGACAATAGCCCAGCTCGTAGGACGCGAACCCCGCCAGCCATCGCCCCTCGGCCTGCGCGCGCGTGATCGCCGCGCAAGCTGCGGGCAGATCCTCCGGCGCATCGGCGCGGATGACCTCATGGGGGTCGCGGAAGCGGCAGGGCCGACCGTCCGGCCCCCTGTCGAAACGGACCTCGTCACTCATGGGCGCACTCTATGCCAATCTCCGAAGGGGCGCGCAGCCGAAAAGCGACGCTTGGCGCCGCTTAGGCCTTCTTTTCGGCGGTCGAGACAAGCAGCGGCTGTGCGGCCGTATCGGGGGCCAGTTCCTCGAAATCGAAATTGTCGAGGCGCCGCGCGCGTTTCCCGGCCTTCTCGGCAGAGATCTTGATCTCGGAGATGTCTTTCGCAGCTTGCCCGAAATGCCGGTCGAGGTTTTCGACACGGGTGCCGAGCCGGTCGACATCGGAATAAAGCGCGGCCAGTTCCTTGCGGATCGCGCCCGCCTGTTCGCGCATCCGTGCATCTTTCAACACGGCGCGCATCGTGTTCAGCGTCGCCATGCAGGTCGTGGGTGAGACGATCCAGACCTTCGCGGCAAAGCCTTCGCGCACCAGTTCCGGGAAATTCGCGTGCAGCTCGGCATAGACCGCCTCGGAGGGCAGGAACATCAGCGCGCCGTCGGCGGTCTCACCTTCGAGGATGTATTTCTCCGAGATCGCCTTGATATGGGCGCGCACCGCCGTTTTCATCGCGCGGGTGGCCTCCTGGCGCTCCCATTGCGTGTCGGCGCGGCGCAGCGCCTCATAGGCTTCCAGCGGGAATTTGCTGTCGATCACGATGGGGCCGGGCGGGTTCGGCAGGTGGATCAGGCAATCCGCGCGTTTCCCGTTCGAAAGCGTCGCCTGCATCGTGAAACTGTCCGAGGGCAGCGCCTTGCCGACGATGTCGTGCAGCTGAATCTCCCCGAAAGCGCCACGGGTCTGCTTGTTCGACAGGATGTCCTGCAGGCCCAGCACATTGCCGGAAAGCTTCTCGATATTGGCCTGCGCCTTGTCGATCGCCTCCAGTCGCTGATGCAGATCTCCCAGCGAGCGCGCCGTGCGGGTCGCGGTGCCATGCAGGCTTTCCGACATGCCGCGCGAAACCTCGGCCAGGCGCTGCTCCATCAGAGCAAGCACCTTGGTCTGGCTCGCGGCCTGCGCCTCGGAAACGTGATGCAGCCCGCCGGACAGTTGTTGCTGCCCGTCCGAGAGGTTTTGCACCCGCTGAGCGAGAAGGTTCATCTGGCCGACCATCGGGTCCATCGCACGGGTCTGACGGCCCGCAGCGCGCAGCATGGCGACCATCAGGATCAGCAGGATAACAAGTGCCGCGCTGCCGAGCAGAAGGCCGAGCGTCAGCGGGTCGTTCAGGGTCAGGGTCATATCGCCAAGCTGGATCATGTGCGGCCAAACAGTCTTTCAATATCGCTGAGCTTCAATTCGACATAAGTCGGACGCCCATGGTTGCACTGGCCGGAATGGGGCGTGGCCTCCATCTGGCGCAGCAGCGCGTTCATCTCGTCGGCGCGCATCTGGCGGCCGGAGCGGATCGAGCCGTGACAGGCCATGCGGCTGAGTACCGCTTCGATCTTGGCCTGCACCAACTGGCTGTCGCCCAGATCGGAGAGCTCGTCGAGCACGTCGCGCAGCAGGCCTTCGGCATTGATCTCGCCCAGAACGGCGGGGGTCTCGCGCACCGCGATCGCGCTGCCGCCGAAGGGTTCGATGGTCAGGCCAAGGCGGGCGAGCGCGTCGGCATGTTCCAAAAGCAGCGCGGCGTCGCCTTGGCTGAGTTCGACGATCTCGGGGATCAGCAGCGCCTGCGCGGGCACGCCGTTCTCGGCCATCTGGCCCTTCAGCTTCTCATAGACGAGGCGCTCATGCGCCGCGTGCTGATCGACAATGACGATGCCGCGCTCGGTCTGGGCGATGATGTAATTCTCATGCACCTGCGCGCGCGCCGCGCCCAAGGGCTTCTCGGTCAGCGCAGGTTCGGCCGGGGCAGGGGCCTCGGCGCGGGCCGAGGGCGCATAGTCGAAGCTGGGCGCGGGGGACTCCTGGAAGGAGGGCTGCTGGTAGGAGGGGGGCTGGTAGGCCGGATCGGGCAGCGGCGCCTGCGCGGAGTAGGACGAGCGCATCGCGCCAAGGCTCGGGCGATCCATCTGGTAAATGCGCGGCGGCTGATCGGCGGCCGGTTCGGGGCGCATCGCGCCAAGCGTCGCATCCGAGACGGTCGAGGACGCCCGATGCCCGGCCTGCGCCAGCGCATGGCGCAGCCCCGTCACGATCAGCCCGCGCACGGTCGCGGCCTCGCGGAAGCGGACCTCGGCCTTGGCGGGGTGGACGTTGACGTCGACGCGCTCGGGCTCGCAGGTCAGAAAGAGGCAGGCGGCGGGGTGACGCTCGCGGCTGAGGAAATCCATGTAAGCCGCGCGTAGCGCCCCGGTCAGCTGCTTGTCGCGCACCGGACGGCCATTGACGAAGAGGAACTGCTCCACCGCCGCGCCACGCGAATAGGTGGGCAGCGCCGCGTAGCCGGTCAGGCGGATATCTTCGCGCTCGGCATCGATCCGAACCGCGTTGTCGGAAAAGGCGCGCCCGATCACCCGGGCGAGACGTTCCGAGAGCGCGTCGAACAGCTCGCCCTGCTCGCCATCGGCGCGGAAGATTTCGCGCGATTTGCCGTTCGAGACATCGGTGAGGGTAAAGCTGACATAGGGCTCTGCCATCGCAAGCCGCTTCATCACATCGGCGATCGCCTGCGCCTCGGCCCGGTCGGTGCGCATGAATTTCAGCCGTGCAGGCGTGGCGAAGAACAGGTCGCGCAGCTCGACCACGGTGCCCCGGTTCAGCGCCGCCGGTTTCACCGGTCCGATCTGGCCGCCCGCCACGCTGATCTGGCAAGCGTCGAGACCGTCGACGCGCGAGGTGATCGTCAGACGTCCGACCGCGCCGAGCGAGGGCAGCGCCTCGCCGCGAAAGCCGAACGTGTGGATGTTCAGAAGGTCCGAGCCGTCGATCTTCGAGGTGGCATGGCGCGAGAGCGCCAGCGGCAAATCCTCGGCGGTCATCCCGCAGCCGTCATCGGTCACGCGGATCAGCGTCTTGCCGCCATCGCAATATTCCACCGCGACCCGCGCGGCGCCCGCATCCAGCGCGTTCTCCACCAGTTCCTTCACGGCAGAGGCCGGGCGCTCAACCACTTCGCCTGCCGCGATGCGGTTTGCCGCAGCGTCATCGAGCTGCCGGATCACGGGACGCTCAGTCGCGCCGATATTGCGGTTGTGCTGGTTCATTCCACTAGGGATAGCATGGCGCGGCGCTCATCTAAAGAGATTCGCGCCAGCTATCCCCAGTCAAATCAGTTCAGGCCCTGCGGGCGTCCGACGACCACGAAGGTCAGGTTGTCGGGGTTCAGGATCCGCTTGGCGACGCGCTGGACATCTTCTTTCGTGACCG
This sequence comes from Thioclava sp. F36-7, assembly GCF_002020075.1. Lineage (NCBI taxonomy): Bacteria > Pseudomonadati > Pseudomonadota > Alphaproteobacteria > Rhodobacterales > Paracoccaceae > Thioclava > Thioclava sp. F36-7. The sequence goes on from NZ_MPZR01000006.1 coordinate 102,580, forward strand.
CGTTCACCTTGTCGTTGCGGGTGTCGATATAGCTCGGCGCCATGTCGTTGAGCTGCATCCCCGTCAGGATGCCCGCGATCGTGCCATTGCCGTCGAAGCGCAGCGGATAGGCGCCGGTGAGGTAGGTCTTGGCGTCCTCCAGTTCCTTGTCGGTGACCTGGCCGGTCGCCGCTTTCTTCCACTGTTCTTTGACGACCGAGATCGCCTCGGCGACCTTCTCATTGGCGGAGGCGAAGCTGCCCTGCCACGTCTTCGCCAGATCCTTGTCGACGATATAGGAGGCGATTCCATAGGTCAGGCCGCGCTTCTCGCGCACCTCGTCCATCAGCCGCGACGAGAACCCGCCCGCGCCGACGATCTGGTTGAGCACATAGGCCGCGAAGAAATCCGGGTCTTTCAGCCCGATCCCTTTCTGGCCGAACATCACCACCGATTGCGGGCTGTCGAAATCGACCGTGGTCACGCCGCCCTTGAAGGTCGGGTCGGCGGGGGGCGGCATGTCGGCGCCCTTGGCGGGCAGATCGCCCAGCAGCTTGTCGAGCATCGGCCCGAGCTCTTCCGGGGTGATGTCGCCCACGGCGGAGACCACCATATGATCGCGGCTCATCACGCGGTCCTTGGCCTCGAACAGGTCCTCGCGCGTCAGGCCCTTCACGCTCTCGACGGTGCCGTTGAGCGAGCTGCCATAGGGGTGATCGCCATAGGTGATCTCGCGGAATTTCTCGCCCGCGATGTCGTTCGGATCCTGCTTGCTCGATGCGATCACGGCCAGCACCTGCTGGCGGACGCGTTCGATCGCGCTTTGATCAAAGCGCGGATTGACCAGCGCCTCGCGCAGAAGATCGATAGATTTGTCGCGGTTCTCGGTCAGCATCCGGGCCGAGATATCGAGCGAGTCATCGCCCACGTCGAAGCCGAATTGCGCGGCCAGCGCTTCCTCGGCCTCGGCGAATTGCTGCGAGTTCTTCTCGCCCGCGCCCTCCTCGAGCGTGGCGGTCATCAGATTGATCGCGCCGCGCTTGCCTTCGGCATCGAGGCTCGCCCCGCCGCGGAAGGCGATATCGAGCGCGGTGAAGGGGATGTCGTGATTCTCCACCAGCCACGCCTTGATGCCGCCGGGCGACGTGACCTGCTGAATGTCGATCGCACGAGCGGGCAGCGCCAGGATGCATGCAAAGAGCGACGCCATCACGAGGCGCGTGGTGATCGGGAAACGGGTGTGGATCATTGCGTGATCTCCTGCGCAGGCGCGGGCGGTGCGGCGGGGGCCGCGGTCTCGGCGGGGGCGTCATCGGGACGCTTGGCATAGCCTGTCACCGAGGACTTGTTCTGGAACAGGTCGCGGGCGGCCGCCATCACGTCCTCTTCCGTCACCGAGGTCAGCACGTCCGGCCAATCCTCCACATCCTTTACCGAGAAGCCTGAGGCCAGCGCCTCGCCATAGCGCCGCGCAAGCCCTTGCGTGTTGTCGCGCGAATAGATTTCGGCGGCTTTCACCTGCGTCTTGATGCGGGCGAATTGCTCGGAATCGATGCCCTCCTTCAGGAATTGCTTCAGCGCCGTATCGAGCGCCTTTTCGGCCTCGGGGAGGCTCACATCCTTGGCGGGCATCACCGAGAGGTTGAAGGTCGTCGCATCGATCGACATGCCGTCATAATAGCTCGACGCATAGATGGCGGTGCCATCGCCATAGATCAGCTTGCGGCCCAGCACCGAGGTCGCCTGATTGCCGCCGAGAATCTCGGACAGCACGGTCAGAGCGGCGGCGCGTTTCTGGTCGCCGGGGTTGCGTTCGGGTGCGAGGTAGGTGCGCACCAGATAGGGCTGGGCGATCTGCGGATCCTCGAAGGTCAGGTGCCGCGAGGCGCGTTGCGGCGGCTCCTGCGGGCGGGCGCGGGGGCTGAGGTCTTCGGTCGGTTTCAGCTTGCCGTAATATTTCTCGGCGAGCGCCTTTACCTCGTCGGGCTTCACATCGCCCGCGACAACGAGGACCGCGTTATTGGGTGCATAATATTCGTGATACCAGTTGAGCGCGTCCTGCCGCGTCAGCCCTTCCATCTCCTTGCGCCAGCCGATGACCGGCGTGCCGTAGGGCGAATTGAGGAACTGGGCGGCGCGCTCCTGTTCGTTGAACAGCGCCCGCGGGTTGGAATCGGTGCGTTGCGCGCGTTCTTCGAGGATCACCTGCAGCTCGGTCTTCGCGTCATCGGGCGAAATCCGCAGATTGCGCATCCGGTCCGCTTCCATCTTCATCACCAGCGGCAGCCGGTCGGCCGCGATGCGCTGGAAATAGGCGGTGTAGTCGTAGCTGGTGAAGGCGTTGTCCGAGCCGCCATTGGCCGCGACCGTCTTCGACAGCTCACCGGGCGCCATCGTGTCGGTGCCCTTGAACATCAGGTGTTCGAGATAATGGGCAATGCCGGATTTGCCGCGCTTCTCGTCGGCCGATCCGGCTTTGTACCAGACCATATGAACCACGACCGGAGCGCGGTGATCCTCGATCACGACGCCTTTCAGGCCATTTTCCAACTCGAAGGTAGAGACGTCACCGGCCACCGCCGGGCTCAGACCTGCCAATGTTAGCAGGGCGAACAGAAATGCACGCAATGCCCAACTCCTCACAAGACACAGTTTGGGCGAAGATAAGCACTCTCGCCCGACGTGCAAACGCCGGTGACGTTCTCGTGATGATTTTTCGGATTACTTGACCGCGCGCTGCGCTTCGCCCGAGGGCGGTGCGCCGGGCGTGACGACGCCGAGACGACGCCAACGCTCAAGCTCTGCCGACTGGTCGAGCTCCATCGGCTTGTAGGCTTTGTAATAGACCGAGACCTGGAACAGACGCTCGAGCAGGCGACCGTCGTGATCCTTGCGCCACTGGTAATCCTCGGCGGCGAGGGTCTGGCGGATGCCCGACTGGCTGCCGTAGCGCGATGCGGCGGAGACCAGCGCACGATCCGAGGTCGGGACCTGACCGGTCTCGTCGAGGCGGCGCGGATTGCCACCAAGGGCTGCAACGGCATCGGCTTCGGGCGTGGGATCGGTGATGTTCTTGCCGCCCGGCGTGGGCGGCGGCAGCGCATCGAGGTTCTCCGGCATCTCCAACGGTTTCGTCGGAATCACGCCGAATTCGTCCGGGCCTTGGTGCGAAGAGCGCAGATTCATAAGGCTGGGGTCGCGGGAATTGCCGCAGGCAGCCAGCGTCAGTACCGCTGTAAACGCGAGTCCGAGCGTGCCGATCTTCGCCTGCATGAACCACTCCCTTGCCAGTTCCGCCCCCGTCTTAACGCAACATTGGAGCGTCGTCACCTGCGAAAAACAGGCTAGCCGTCGTTGGCGCGATGGTCCTTGCCGGTGAACAGCACCAGACCGACCGCGCCGAGGAAAATCGCCACATCGGCGACGTTGAAAGAATAGGGGTTCTGCCAGCCCGGTAGCGACATGTTCAGAAAGTCCGCCACCGCGCCATAGACGAGCCTGTCGACCACGTTGCCAAGCGCACCGCCGACCAGCAGCCCGGCCGAGATATTCACCCGGCGCGAATGCGGCTCACGCGCGATCCAGACCCAGACCCAGAGCGAAATCACAAGCGCCACGATAATCAGTACCCAGCGCATCCAGTCGGTTTCGCCGGAGAAAAGGCCGAAATTGACGCCGCGATTCCACGCCATGCGAAAGTTGAGGTAGGGCGGCACCACGTCGATCGCGCCGCGCTGATCGAGATGCATCCCCTGCACGACGATATATTTCGACACCTGGTCGAGGAGCAGGACGCCCGCTGTCACTTTCGCTGCTAGCCGCATCTGGCCCTCGTTTGTTTCTCGTCACGTCTTCATGCCAGAAGGCGCAGCCCGGTATCTACCGGGCTACGCAAAGATACCGGCAGATCAGTGGCGGAAATGGCGCATTCCGGTGAAGACCATCGCGAGCCCGCGCTCGTTCGCCGCGTCGATCACTTCCTGATCGCGCATCGAGCCGCCGGGCTGGATGATCGCGGTGGCGCCGGCCTCAGCCGCGGTGATCAGACCGTCTGCGAAGGGGAAGAAGGCGTCGGACGCCACGACCGATCCCTTGGTGGGCGTCTCGGTCAGGCCGGCGGCTTCCATCATGTCTTCGGCCTTGCGCGCCGCGATCCGGGTCGAGTCGACACGGCTCATCTGGCCCGCGCCCACGCCGACGGTCGCGCCGTCCTTGACGTAGATGATCGCGTTCGACTTGACGTGTTTCGCGACTTTCCACGCAAACAGCAGGTCTTTGAGTTCCTGCTCGGAGGGCTGGCGCTCGGTCACGACTTTCAGGTCGTCCAGCGTGATCACGCCATTGTCCTTGTCCTGCACGAGGAAGCCGCCCGCGACCTGACGATAGGTCGTGATCGGTGCGGTGATGTCGGGCAGGCCGCCGGTTTCCAGCAGGCGCACGTTCTTCTTCTTCGCGATGACCTCTTTCGCGGCCTCGTCGACCGAGGGCGCGATGATGACTTCAGAGAAGATCTTGGTGATCTCTTCGGCGGTCGCCGCATCCAGCGTCTGGTTGAGCGCGATGATGCCGCCGAAGGCCGAGGTGCGGTCGCAGTCGAAGGCGCGCTTATAGGCCTCGATCACGGTCTCGCCGGTCGCAACGCCGCAGGGGTTGGCGTGCTTGATGATCGCGACGGCGGGTTTCTCGGTGCCGAATTCCGAGACCAGCTCATAGGCGGCATCGGTGTCGTTGATGTTATTGTAGCTCAGTTCCTTGCCCTGAAGCTGCTTGGCGGTCGCGACGCCCGGACGGTTCGTGCCGTCGAGGTAGAAGGCCGCCTGCTGATGCGGGTTCTCGCCGTAGCGCAGGGTCTGCGCGAGCGTGCCTGCGAAGGCACGGCGGCGCGGGGTCTCTTCGCCGATCGCGCCTGCCATCCAGGTCGAGACGGCGGCGTCATAGGCAGCGGTGCGCGCATAGGCGATCTGGGCGAGGCGCTGGCGGAACGGGTAGGAGGTCGCGCCGTCATTCGCGTCGAGCTCTTCCAGAACGGCGGCATAATCCTCGACATCCACGACGGTCGAGACGAAGGCGTGGTTCTTCGCCGCAGCCCGGATCATCGCCGGGCCACCGATATCGATATTCTCGATGCAGGTGTCGTAATCGGCGCCCTTCGCGACCGTTTCCTCGAACGGGTAGAGGTTCACCACCAGCAGGTCGATCGCCTCGATCTGATGCGCTTCCATCGCGGCGAGGTGTTCTTCGTTGTCGCGCAGCGCCAGCAGGCCGCCATGCACTTTCGGATGCAGCGTCTTGACGCGGCCGTCCATCATCTCCGGGAAGCCCGTCAGATCGGCGACGTCGCGCACGCTGAGACCGGCTTCGCGCAGGGTCTTGGCGGTGCCGCCGGTCGAGAGAAGTTCGACGCCGCGCGCGGCAAGCGCCTGGGCGAAGTCGACCAGTCCGGTCTTGTCGGAAACGGAAATCAGCGCACGGGTCAGGGGGATCGGGCGGGTCACGGGCAGCTCCTCGCAAGGCTCAGGTCAGGGGCGCCCAGGGCCATCCTCGGGATCTGCCCCAAGGTCAGGACGCGTCGATGGCCGTGGAGTTATCGCGTGCTTGCGAAAAGGTCCAGCCAATCTGGCAAGCCCGGTCCAGAACCTTGCTGGAAAGCACGATCTGTTGCGCAGGACGCGGGCGAATGCGCCCTTTTTCGAGGTAAACGGAGGGTTCCAGCGCCAGATCGGCGACCCCGTCATGGCGGAAAATCCAGATTTCCCCGGTGCGCAGCGCAACCGAGACGGCGGTGCCGCCCAGATCGAGCGCCGCGTCGCAATCGGGATGCAGGTGGAAGCGGATGTCGAAGGGAATGCCGCGCAGGCCTTCACGCTCGAAGATCTGGTCGAACCGGTCGATATCGTCGGGGGTCATCGCGCCGAGCGTGTCGCGTCCGCGCAATTCGCGCCCGTCGACGGACAGGTCCAGCTCGCGGATATGCGACATGCCATGGGTCTCGGCATAGCCGTCATGGCCGAAGATCATCCCGGTCTCGGACAGATCGTCGGGCTTGAACCAGACGTTTTTCGGCGTCTTGTCGAGATAGGCGCGCGGGGCCCGCCCGAACAGACGCTCGGGGCCGAGGCGGGACGAGGAATAGCCGTAGATCGAGAGGGTCGAATGGCTGGCGGTGGCGCGGCCTGCGCGGTGCCAGTCCGAGCCGAATTGCGCACCGGAGCCGCAATTGACGATCAGCGGGCGACGTCCCGAGGTCAGCTCGAAGGCCAAAGTCGAGGCATGGGCATTGGCCGAGGCCTCGCCCTGCGGCGGTCGTGCCGCGTCGATGATCAGCGAACCGCGCCCGCCCTGCATCCGCACGAAACCCATCGCGATCGGCTCGCGCCGGACGCTGCGGATACCGGTCGCCGAAAGCGCCGTGTCGAGCCGCCCTTCGGGGCCGCGCCCGCCACCGTGAAACCGCGCGAGCGCCCCATCGGAATGGCGCAGCGCGCGCAGGGTGGGGGCGATCCGCGCGATCGCATCGAGGATCGGACCGGGCGGCGTGCGTCCTGCCGTCTGCAACGCCTCCGCTGCCCAGTTCAACAGCGTCAGAATCTCCAGCAATTCCTCGGGGTTTCGGGTCGCGATCCCGCCCTCGGCGTCGATCTCCACCGCGCAATCGCGCGACAGGGCCTCCAGCGCGGGGTCGGCGTGGCGCTCCATCCCGGTCAGCGCGAGCCCCGCATAGACAAGCCCGGTTAGCGCCTCAAACCGCGGAAGCCCGCAGGCCGCGCCCGCCCAGCGTTTCGACAGGAAGATCGTCTGTTGCCCCAGCGCGCGGAAGAAACGGTCGGCATCCTCGCGCTCGCGTCCGTTCAGCAGCAGGATCGCATGGTTGATCCAGCGGATCAGGCGGCGGCCTGTCAGGTCCGGCGTCCAGCCCGGCCCGCTGCCGTCGCCGAAGCGGTCGATCCAGCCGAAGACCCAGTCCTGTGCGCGCAGACGCGCCTCGCGGGTGCCCAGCGCCGCAAGGTCGTCGAGCCAGCCGCAGCCCTGCAGCGCATCCTCGAAAGCCGGGCCGGGGATCGGCAGGTCCCAGATATTGACCCCGGGGCCTTCGATCAGAGAGCCGGCAAACAGGAAGTTGCCCTGCACGAGTTGCCGCCCCTTGGCGTAAGAGCCGATCGTGCGCGGCTCGGGTTGGCTGACGAATCCGGTCGCCGTCTGCGCACGGCCTGCGCGCGCAGCAGCAAGGCGGTTCAGCGCCGTGCCGAGTTTTGCCGATGATCGGGGTCTGTCCTTACCCATTCCGTTGCCGCTTGCATGCCCTTCTGTCGGGGAATGCGGTCACGTTACTGGGAGGCAGGCGTGCTGTCACCGCCTCGGCGGTCAGTTCACGCAGAGCGTTGCAGTCGCGCCATGTAGAACCCGTCCATCCCCCCGAGATCAGGCCAGAAATCGGGCCGCAGTCGCAGCCCGCCCTCCTCGGTGATCCAGTCTGGCTCTATGCCGGGCAGGTCGGGACGGATCACGGTGAGGTCCGGATACCGGGCAAGCGCCGCCTTGATCTGCGTCTCGCCCTCTTCGGGCAGAAGCGAGCAGGTCGCATAGACCAGCGTGCCGCCGGGTTTCAGCCATTGCAACGCGCGGTCGAGGAGTTGTTCCTGCAGCGCAAAGAGCGGCTTGATCGAGGCGCCGTTCTTGATGAAGGGCAGGTCGGGATGGCGGCGGATCGTGCCGGTGGCGGAACAGGGCGCATCGAGCAGGATTGCATCGAAGGGCGCGTCAGGCTCCCATTCGAGCGCATCGGCGGCGACGATCTCGGCCTCCATCTGCGTCCGGTCGAGGTTTTCCGCGAGCCGCTCAAGCCGCGCCTCGGAGATATCGAGGGCGGTCACATCGGCACCCATCGCGGCGAGTTGCAGCGTCTTGCCGCCGGGGGCCGCACAAAGGTCGAGCACGCGTGCGCCGGCCTCAGGGGCCAGCAGCTTCGCGGGCAGCGCGGCGGCGGCATCCTGAACCCACCACGCGCCGTCTTCGAAACCGGCCAGTTCGGACACTTTGCCCGGATCGGTCAGCCGCAGCGATCCCGTCGGCAGAAGCGTCGCCCCCAGCGTCTCGGCCCAACCGGCGGCATCGTCCTTCACGCTCAGATCGAGCGGTGCGCCCGCCAAATGGGCGAGTTCCATAGCCTGCGCGGCCTTCTTGCCGAAAGACGACATCACACGCCCGCGCAGCCAGCCCGGCATTTCCGGCGCAGGCGTCGCGGCCCATTTCTTGCCTTCCTCGGAGACCTTGCGCAGCACGGCATTCACCAGCCCCGAGAAGCTTTGCAGCTTCGGCCCGGCCGATTTCACCAGCGTCACGGCAGCATCGACCACGCCATGCGGCGCTTGCTTTTCTTCCAGCAGCTCGACCGTGGCCAGCCGCAGGATCGCCATCACATCCGTTGGCGTGCGACGGCGCAGATGCGGTTTGATGATCCGGTCGGCGCGGCCCAGATGGCGCAGCGTCGTCGTGGCGAGGCGCTGGGCGCGGGCACGCTGTGAAGGCTCCAACCCGTCGAGCGCTTCCGCCCCGATCTGTTCGGCGAGGCTCTCGCGATCCTCGAGAACGCCCACGATCAGGCCAAGGGCTGCGCGGCGCGCGGGGTCGGGTCTGGACATGGGCTGCGGCTTCCTGGCTTGTTGCGGCTTAAGCACGGGCCTATATCATGCCCCGATCCACAGACAAGAAAGGACGCGCCATGTCCGATCAGCCCGAAGAGACCCGCGACCTGCCGCCCGCCGCGATCCGCGCGCTCGCCGAAGCCGAGGAGCGCCGCAAGAACGCGCAGGCGGCAGAACTGCCGACCGAGCTTGGCGGTCGCGACGGACCCGAGCCCGTGCGCTACGGCGATTGGGAGAAGAAAGGCCTCGCGATCGACTTCTGATCGCGGCGCGGTCTCAGAGGCCGGGGGCGCTGCCCCCGGACCCCCGGGATATTTGAACCAAGAGGAAGAGGGCGCCTTTCAGAGCCCCAGCACGTCGAGCATGTCGTATTCGCCGGGGCGCTTGTCCTGCCCCCAGAGCGCAGCCTTGAGCGCACCGCGCGCGAAGATAGCGCGGTCGGTGGCGACATGGCGCAGGATGATCCGCTCGCCCATGCCTGCGAACAGAACGTCATGCTCGCCCACGATATCTCCGCCACGAATGGCCGAGAAGCCGATCGCGCCGTGTTTGCGTGCGCCGGTGATACCGTCGCGGCCCGACTCGCGATTGTCGTCAAGCGAGATGCCACGGCCTTCCGCCGCCGCCTCGCCCAGCATCAGCGCGGTGCCCGAGGGCGCATCGACCTTCTTGTTGTGATGCGCCTCGATCACCTCGATATCCCAATCGGCATCGAGCGCGGCTGCGACTTTCTTCGTCAGCTGCGTGAGCAAGTTCACCCCGAGGCTCATATTCCCAGCCCGCACGATCACGGCGTGCCGCGCGCAAGGTGCGAGCGCCGCGATGTCATCGTCATCCATGCCGGTCGTGCCGATCACATGGGTCAGGCGTGCCTGCGCCGCGATCTTCGCGAATTCGCGGGTGGCGGCGGGCGCGGTGAAGTCGATCACGGCCTGCGCGCCGGAAAACGCCTCGAGCGGATCGTCGGTCACGATCACCCCGTTCGGCGCGCCGCCCATCGCTTCGCCCAGATCTTTGCCGATCCAGTCATGGCCCGTGCGTTCGACGGCGCCCACAAGGCGCGCCTTGTCGCTCTCGCTCACGGTGCGGATCAGCATCTGGCCCATCCGGCCCGACGCTCCGGTGATCACGATGCCCGGCAGGTCGCTCATGTCTTTCTCCTTCACGGTTTCGCGCTATCTAGCTTGCACAGGCGGGCTTGGCAAAGCCCCCGTTGCGCAAAACCCGCAGACGCCCTATGTGAGCGCCATGGCAAAGAACCGTTTCTCCTCGGGCGATGGCCCTTCGCAACGTCAGCTTCGCATGGGCGAGTTGATCCGACGCACGCTGTCGGACCTCCTGATGCGGGGCGATGTGCATGATCCCGATCTCAACCGCGTCTCGGTGACGGTGGGCGAAGTGCGCTGCTCTCCCGACCTGAAGGTCGCGACCGCCTATGTGACGCCCTTGGGCGGCGAAGGCGGCAAGGAGCTGATCGCGGCGCTTGCGCGCAACAAGGGCGAGCTGCGCCGCTTGCTCGGCAAGGAAATGACCGCGAAATACAGCCCCGATCTGCGCTTCCGGCTGGACGAGACCTATGACCGTCTCGATGAGACGCGTCGGATATTCTCGGACGAGACGGTGCAGCGCGATATCGCTGCGCGCGACGATGACGAAGACGATGAAGACGATCGCGACTAATGCTGCCGCGCTGATGCTGCTGGCCACGCCTGCGCTGGCCGACGCACCTTGTGCGGATCGCAGCTTCGACGGCACGACCTACACGGTCTGCGAAGCCGAGCTCGGGCAGGACTTGAAGCTGTTCCTCGACGATCCCGACGGCAATCTGATCGGCACGCCCGAGCGGCTTTCCGAGGTCGTCCCCAAAGGCGCCCGCGTCGTCTTCGCGATGAATGCGGGGATGTACCATCCTGATCGCAAGCCGGTGGGTCTGTTCATCGAGAACGGCAAAGAGCTGCATTCGATCGTCACCTCGGAAGGGCCGGGCAATTTCGGCCTGCTGCCCAACGGGGTCTTCTGCATCGGCGAGACGTTCTCAGTGACGGAATCGCGCGCCTTCGCCGCCGATCCGAAGGACTGCACCTATGCGACGCAATCGGGGCCGATGCTGGTGATCGACGGCGCGCTGCATCCGAAATTCCTCGCCGATGGCACGTCGAAGAATATCCGTAACGGGGTCGGGGTCTCGGCCGATGGCAAGACCGCCTATTTCGCGATCTCCGATGCGCCGGTGAGCTTTCACGAATTCGGCCGCTTCTTCCGTGACGAGATACAGGTGCCGAATGCGCTCTATCTCGACGGCAAGATCTCGCGGCTGACCGTGCCCGGTCAGGGGCGCGAGGATATGGGCCTGCCGATGGGACCGATCGTCGCGCTGATCGCGCCTGCCGCCCCCACCGCTGGAGATTGACGGTTCGCGCCGCTTGGGCTAGCAGGCGCACCCTTGGAATATGGAGGCCTCATGGCACGCAAGAAGGGTCGCGACATTTCCGGCTGGCTGATCGTGGATAAGCCCGCGGACATCACCTCCACCTCGGTGGTGAACAAGGTGCGCTGGGCGCTGGGCGCCAAGAAGGCGGGCCATGCGGGCACGCTCGACCCGGCGGCGACCGGGGTTCTGGCGGTCGCGCTGGGCGAGGCCACAAAGACGGTGCCGTTCATCACCGATGCGCTGAAATGCTACCGGTTTCAGGTGCGGCTGGGCGCTGCGACGAAGACCGACGATGCCGAGGGCGAGGTGATCGAGACATCCGATCTACGCCCCACGGATGAAGAGATCGCCACTGCGCTGACCGCCTTCGAAGGCGATATCGAACAGGTGCCGCCGCAGTTTTCCGCCGTGAAGGTCGATGGTGAACGCGCCTATGCGCTGGCCCGTGCGGGCGAGGAGATGGAGCTGGCCGCGCGGCCTCTTTATGTCGAAAGCCTCGTGATGCTGGGCCGTCCCGATGCCGACACGGTCGAGCTGGAGCTGGTCTGCGGCAAGGGCGGCTATGTGCGCTCCATCGCGCGCGATCTGGGGCAGAAGCTGGGCTGCCTCGGCCACGTGCTCTGGCTGCGCCGCGAATGGTCGGGGCCCTTCGAGGCGAGCGACGGGATCACGCTGGCCGAGATCGACGAGCTGGCGAAGACGCCGGAGCTCGATGAGAAACTGCTGCCCGTGGAGCTCGGCCTTGATGATCTGCCGCAGCTGAAAGCGACGCCCGAAGGCGCGGTGCGGCTGAAGAACGGCAATCCGGGGATGGTGCTTCCCGGGGACGCCGAATGGGGCGAAGAAGTCTGGGTCAGCCATGAGGGCAAGCCGCTTGCCGTCGGTATCTATAAATCCGGCGAGGTCCATCCGAGCCGCGTCTTCAACCTTTGACGCGCCCCTTCCCCTTGGTCCAAATATCCCCGCCGGAGGCATCCGCCCTCTGTCACGCACATAACGGTCAGGACGAGAGATGATCACCCGCGAGCATATCAAAGGCGACGCCCCCTCCATCGCGGTCTATTCGGATTGCGAGAACTACCGCTATCTGCTCACGCGGGTCTGGGATGACAGCAAGCCGCGGGCGCTGTTCATCATGCTCAACCCCTCGACCGCGACCGAGGTGCAGAACGACCCGACCGTGGAGCGCTGCGAGCGCCGCGCGCGGGCGCTGGGCTTCGGGGCGTTCCGGGTCACCAATATCTTCGCCTATCGTGCGACCGATCCGAAGGTGATGCGGGCGCAGCCGGACCCGGTCGGGCCCGAGAACGATGCGGCGATCCGCGAGAGCGTCGACTGGGCGGGCGGTCCCGAGGACCGGATCATCTGCGCCTGGGGCGCGCATGGCGCGCATCTCGCGCGGGGCGCTGCGGTGGAAGACCTGCTGCGCGAAAGCGGTCGGGCGCTGCATCACCTCGGGCTGACCAAGGCGGGCGCGCCGAAGCATCCGCTCTATATCGCCTATGAGCATCAGCCCGAGCTGTGGTTCACCCGCGAAGGCTGAGCGAACCGTTAAGCATTTAACGCTTGTTTCCTAGGGTATCCGCGCCGGCAGCGGTAGATTTCTCGCATCTTCACGGGGGTGAGAGAGATGTTGTTTCTGTCGGGTGTTCTGGGCCTGCTGATGGCGGGGGCTACGGCGGGTCTCATGGTGGCTTCGTCGGATGCCGAGAGTGATGAGCCTCCGGCGGATGAAGCGGATCCCAACGTATCGAGTGACGGCGCAGGGTCGCTGCTGGCCGAGGTCAGCGCGGGGCAGGCGCCAACCGATCCGGTCGAGCCACCGGCTCCCGGACCCGGCGACGATATTACTTGGGGCGACGCCTCCGACGACGCGATCGGAGGCGAAGCGGGTGACGATCAGATCAACGGCTATGATGGCGATGACAGCCTTTGGGGCGGGGACGGCGACGACCAGATCCTCGGTGCGTCCGGCAACGATACGCTCTGGGGCGATGCGGGGACCGACACGCTGATCGGCGGCGACGGCGAGGATGAACTCGTCGGCGGCATGGAGGCGGATCTCCTATCCGGCGAGTTCGGATCGGATCGGCTCTTTGGCGAGGCCGGGGAGGACACGCTGATCGGGGGTGCGGGCGACGATATGCTCGCGGGCGGCGCTGACGATGACACGCTGATCGGGGCCGATGGCGTGGATGTGCTGACCGGCGATGCCGGGCGCGACGAGTTGAACGGCGATGCCGGGAACGATCTGCTGATCGGCGTCACACCGGAGACGCGCGATGCGGGGGCGGCCGATGCCGATACGCTCAATGGCGGGGCAGGGGAGGACGTGCTGCTCGGCGGCTCGGGCGATTGGCTGCATGGCGGCGAAGGGGGCGATAGCTTCTCGCTGGGCGATTGGATCGATCCGAACGCCCCTGCGACAATCGCAGATTACACGGCCGGGCAGGACCGGCTGGCGGTCATCTACGATCCGCAGGGCACCGCCACGCCGCAGATCAGTATCGAGCCGTCCGAGGCGCATCCCGATGCGGCGTGGATCCTTCTCGACGGCGTTCGGCTGGCCGAGGTGCTGGACGCGGCCGGGCTGAGCGCGCAGGACGTGGCGCTGCTCACGCCCGCGCAATTCGCAGCGCAGCAGGCCATAGCGCTTTGAAATAAGGCTTTTCAACAAGACGATTCGCGTCTATACGCGCGCATCTGTTCCGAAAGGGGCAGTCTATGGACCTTGCTGGACGACATCCCGGCTTGCGCCCGAACCCTCAATGTAAGGAGATCCCGATGTCGATCACTGTCGAAGACAAGAACGCGCTTATCAAGGAATACGGCACCAAAGAAGGTGACACCGGTTCCCCCGAAGTTCAGGTCGCAGTTCTGACCAAGCGCATCGCGAACCTGACCGAGCACTTCAAAGAGCACAAGAAAGACAACCACTCGCGTCGTGGTCTTCTGATGCTCGTCGCGCAGCGCCGCAAGCTGCTCGACTACCTGAAGGCGAAAGACGTCGCACGTTACCAGTCGCTGATCGAGCGTCTCGGCCTGCGCCGCTAATCCGCCTCGGATTGGAATTCGAAACGCCCGTGCCTTTGGTGCGGGCGTTTTCATTTGCACTATTCCGACTGAATTGCGAAAATTGACAACAACAGCCCTTCTGCCTGCAAATTTAAAAACTTTTGGGTAAATGGCCTTCCCACCAAAAAACTTTGGTCGGTTCGACTTCTTGTCCTCCTGTATCGTCCGCTCCAAACGGGAAAACGCAAGCATCTGCCCTACCTTGCAGGTGCGTTAACAGGGAGGATTGAGATATGCAGATCGGAGTCTGGATCAGCTTGGCACTGTATTTCGTGCTGATGCTGGCCATCGGGGTCTATGCGTGGCGCAAGTCCACGTCGAGCTCCGAGGAATATATGCTGGGTGGGCGTAACCTGCCGCCCGCGGTTGCCGCCCTGTCGGCAGGCGCATCGGACATGTCGGGCTGGCTGCTTCTGGGCCTGCCGGGTGCGCTCTTCGTATCTGGCCTGACGCAGAGCTGGATCGGCATCGGCCTTTTCGTCGGCGCTTTCGTGAACTGGGTCATCGTGGCGCCGCGCCTGCGCGAGCAGACCGAGCGCTATGACAACGCGCTGACCATCCCCGGCTTCCTCGCCAATCGCTTCCCGAGCCACGCGACATTGCTGCGGATGGTTTCGGCGGTGATCATCGTGGTGTTCTTCGCGGTCTATACCGCGTCGGGCCTCGTCGGCGGCGGCAAGCTTTTCGCCAGCGCCTTCGGTGGCAGCTACATGACCGGCGTGATCCTGACGCTGGGTGTCGTGCTGGTCTACACCGTGATCGGCGGCTTCCTCGCCGTGTCGCTCACCGATTTCGTGCAGGGCTGCATCATGATGCTCGCGCTCGTCATCATGCCGATCGTGATCCTCACGACCGGTCAGGGCGACGGCGTGGACGCGGCTGCGAGCCGGCTGACCGATATCGACCCGAATTTCCTGTCGATGACGAATGGGCTGACCTTCGCGGGCTGGCTCTCGGCGGTCGCCTGGGGTCTGGGCTATTTCGGCCAGCCGCATATCATCGTGCGCTTCATGGCCGTGCGCTCGGTCGCCGATGTGCCGAAAGCGCGGAATATCGGCATGGGCTGGATGGCGATCTCGCTGATCGGCGCGATCTCGGTCGGTATCTTCGGCCGCGCCTATGCGCAGCGTAACGGGCTCGACGTGCAGGATCCGGAGACGATCTTCATCATCCTCTCGAACCTGCTGTTCCATCCGCTGGTGACCGGCTTCCTTTATGCCGCGCTTCTGGCGGCGATCATGTCGACCGTGTCGAGCCAGCTTCTGGTGTCGTCCTCGTCGCTGACCGAAGACTTCTACAAGATCGTCTTCAACAAGGACGCCTCGGACCGCACGTTGGTGAATGTCGGCCGTCTTGCCGTGCTGGCAGTGGGGATCGCGGCGATCATCATCGCGTCGAACCCCGACAGCAAAGTGCTCGGCCTCGTGTCGAACGCATGGGCCGGTTTCGGTGCCGCTTTCGGTCCGCTGATCATCCTGTCGCTGACCTGGAAGCGGATGACGGGTCTGGGCGGCGTGGCTGGCCTCGTCGTCGGTGCGCTGACCGTGATCGTCTGGATTTCGCTGGGCTGGGGCTCGTTCCTCTACGAGATCATCCCGGGCTTCATCGCGGCCTTCATCGCCATCGTGGTGGTGAGCCTCGCGTCCGAAGACAGAGGCGAGTTCCGCCCGATCGAGTGATCGAAGAGCTTACGAGCATCATTGCGCCCGTCCCGAAAGGGGCGGGCGTTTTGCGATCTGGCTATTTCGCTGCGGCGGAAAGTTGAGAAAATCCATTAGGACGGCATCGCACGCATGCCTTGGGACCCTTTGGATCAAGCGCGAAGAGGTTCGGACGGTTCGAAAAATAGGGGCGCCACTTTTTATCCGGCAAGTTCCCGATCAAGACCCCGTGGTCTTTCTTCATGATCGTGGCCAGTTCCGCGAGAGGCACTCCAGCGCCGTCCTTGCTGTGTGCCTCGATCGCTGCGCGAATTTTTTCATCGAGACTGGCAGATTTCTTGACTGCTGGCGTTCGTGCCGGAGCTGCGGTCGTTTTCGATTTCAGAAGATGAAACACTGAACAGCTTTCACGAAATGCCTTCGGCGCTTTCTCCTGTCCGACTCCGTGCACTTCTATCCCTTTTTCGCGGAGCCTGGTCGCGAGGTGGGTGAAGTCACCATCGGAGCTTGCGATGACGAACCGTTCGGCGCGTCGTTCCAAAGCGAGCTCGAGTGCGTCGAGGGCGAGCAACACATCTCCTGCGTTCTTGCCGCTTCCGGAATGCACCAGCCGGATCGAAGGGCTGTCGCCCCACGATCTAAACTGCGCGACATCACCGTAGGCACGCCGGATGAAAGCGCCTGGCGCGAACTTGAGGATCTGGGAAGCAAAAGTGGCAGAGATATTCTCGCCATCGATGAAAAGGGCAGTGGGTTTGCTCATGGGGTCACAATGATCAACGTTAATAACTACCGGCCGACGATGGCGTGCCAATCTGGCCAGAATTGGGCGTTGGTCGTTTCTTTCCCTAAGGACTCTTCGCTTCCCAAACCCCTTCATTTCCTGTATTGGCAGGCCCATCTGAGACGTGACGCCTCGAGCCCCCGGGCGCGTGCAACAGGATAAGGGGGCGGCGGCAATGGGGCCGCCATTCAAATCGGGAGACACGGGATACGCCCGTGAGAGCTCCCAGACAGGATACGCTGAATGTTCAATGTTGTGAAAAAATCCATCCAGTGGGGCGAAGAAGAGCTCACTCTGGAAACCGGCAAGGTTGCCCGTCAGGCTGACGGTTCGGTCATCGCCACGCTGGGCGAAACCTCCGTCATGGCCAACGTGACCTTTGCCAAGGAACCGAAGCCGGGCCAGGACTTCTTCCCGCTCACGGTTCATTACCAAGAGAAATACTATGCCGCCGGTAAAGTGCCGGGCGGCTTCTTCAAGCGCGAGGCTCGTCCGTCCGAAAAAGAGACGCTCACCTCGCGCCTGATCGACCGCCCGTGCCGTCCGCTCTTCGTGGAAGGCTTCAAGCATGAAGTGCTCGTGATGTGCACCGTGCTGTCGCATGACCTCGTCAACGAGCCCGACATCGTCGCGATGATCGCCGCTTCGGCCGCGCTGACGATCTCGGGCGTGCCGTTTATGGGCCCGATCGCCGCTGCGCGCGTCGGTTTCTCGGATGGCGAATACATCCTGAACCCCGAAGTCGACGACATGCAGAAGCTGCGGGAGAACCCCGAGCAGCGTCTGGACCTCGTCGTCGCGGGCACCAAGGACGCCGTGATGATGGTGGAATCGGAAGCTTACGAGCTGTCCGAAGCCGAGATGCTGGGCGCGGTCAAGTTCGGCCATGACGCGATGCAGCCGGTGATCGACATGATCATCGATCTCGCCGAAGCCGCCGCGAAAGAGCCCTTCGACTTCAAAGCGCCGGACTACTCGGCGATGCTCGAGACCGTCAAAGGTCTGGGCGAAGAGAAGATGCGTGCCGCTTACGCGATCTCGGACAAGCAAGAGCGCGTGGCCGCGGTCAACGCCGCCAAGGAAGAGATCAAGTCGCAGCTCACCGAAGAGCAGCTCGAAGATCCGACCCTCGGCACCGCGATGAAGAAGCTGGAATCGGCTGTTCTGCGTGGTGACGTCGTGAAGAACGGTCGCCGCATCGACGGTCGTGCGCTGGACGAGGTTCGCCCGATCGTGGCGGAAACCGGTCTGCTGCCGCGCACCCACGGGTCGTCGCTGTTCACCCGCGGCGAGACGCAGGCGCTGGTCGTGACCACGCTGGGCACCGGCGACGATGAGCAGATCATCGACGCGCTGCACGGCAACTCGCGCTCGAACTTCCTGCTGCACTACAACTTCCCGCCCTACTCGGTCGGCGAAGTGGGCCGCGTCGGTTCGCCCGGTCGTCGTGAGATCGGCCACGGCAAGCTCGCATGGCGCGCGCTGCAGGCGGTTCTCCCGGCTGCGACGGACTTCCCCTACACGATCCGCCTCGTCTCCGAGATCACCGAGTCCAACGGCTCGTCCTCGATGGCGTCGGTCTGCGGTGGCTCGCTGGCAATGATGGATGCGGGCGTTCCGCTGAAGTCGGCCGTGGCGGGTGTCGCGATGGGTCTGGTGCTCGAAGAGGATGGCTCCTGGGCCGTTCTGACCGACATCCTTGGCGACGAGGATCACCTCGGCGACATGGACTTCAAGGTCGCAGGCACCGAAGAGGGCATCACCTCGCTGCAGATGGACATCAAGGTCGCCGGCATCACCGCCGAGATCATGGAGAAAGCTCTGGAGCAGGCACGCGCTGGCCGCATGCACATCCTCGGCGAGATGAACAAGGCGCTCTCCGCGGGCCGCACGGAATTCTCCGCCCACGCTCCGCGCATCGAGACGATGACCGTTCCCACCGACAAGATCCGTGAAGTGATCGGTTCGGGCGGCAAGGTCATCCGCGAGATCGTGGAAGTCTCGGGTGCCAAGGTCGACATCAACGACGACGGCGTGATCAAGATCGCTTCGGCCAATGCCGAGGCCATCAAGAAAGCGCATGACATGATCCACGCCATCGTGGCTGAGCCCGAAGAGGGCCAGATCTACACCGGCAAGGTCGTGAAGCTCGTCGATTTCGGCGCCTTCGTGAACTTCTTCGGCAAGCGTGACGGTCTCGTCCACGTCTCCCAGATCGCCAACAAGCGCCTGAACCACCCGAGCGATCTGCTCAAGGAAGGTCAGGAAGTGAAGGTGAAACTTCTGGGCTTCGACGATCGCGGCAAGGTGCGCCTTGGCATGAAGATGGTCGATCAGGAAACCGGCGAAGAAATCGCGCCGGAAAAGCGTGAAGAGAAAGCCGACTGATCGGTTTGATCCGCTAGAAGATTGAGAAAGGCCCCGGAGCGATCCGGGGCCTTTTGCTTTTTGCGCTTCGGGTGGGGCGCGCGGATATGAAAAAGCCCCGGACGCTGCCGGGGCTCTCTCGTAAGCGGGTGAGCTAGGCTCAGCCCTGCGACTTGACGGTGCGCAGATAGGGCAGCTTGACGTCGACTTCGCCGAACTTCTCTTTCGCCTCGTCGGTCGAGACCGACAGCGCGACGATCACGTCCTGACCCGGCACCCAGTTCGCGGGGGTCGCGAAGGGCTTGCCGTCGGTCGCCTGAACGGCGTCCAGCGCGCGGATGATCTCGGCGAAGTTGCGGCCGACCGACATCGGGTAGGACATGGTCAGGCGGACTTTCTTGTCCGGGCCGATGATGAAGACGGTGCGCACGGAGGCCGAATCCGCGGCGGTGCGGCCGTCGGGCATGTAGGCATCGGCGGGCAGCATGTCATAGAGCTTCGAGACGTTCAGCGAGGTGTCGTCGATGATCGGGAAGTTCGCGGGCGCGCCGGCGACCTGCTCGATATCCGATTTCCACTTCACGTGCTCTTCGACGCTATCGACCGAGACACCCATGACCTTGGTGTTGCGCTTCTCGAACTCGGGGGCGAGTTGAGCAACTGCGCCGAACTCGGTGGTGCAAACCGGGGTGAAGTCTTTCGGGTGCGAGAACAGGATGGCGTAGCTGTCGCCGATCCAGTCGTGGAACTTGATCTCGCCAGCGGTCGAGTCAGCGGTGAAATCGGGAGCGGTGTCGTTGATACGCAGGCCCATGAAAAACCTCCTGTGTTTGCGTAAAATCACGTCTTTTCGGGATATAAGCCCTCGTCGGGGTCCGTTCCAGCCAGTTTAGAACCTTTTTAAACTCGGAGCCTGCGACCTTTCGTCAGGCCTTGCGCAGGACGGGGAGTGGTGAAACGCTCGCGCGCAACATCTGTGTGCCGGAGGCTGATATGATCGAGAAACGGAATTTCTACATCGACGGGGCGTGGGTCGCTCCCAAGGCGGCGCGCGAGTACGAGGTGATCGACCCGTCCACTGAGGATCCCTGCGCGGTGATCTCGCTGGGTGATCAGGCCGACACGGATGCGGCAGTCGCCGCGGCAAAGGCCGCGCTGCCCGGCTGGAAGGCCACGGACCCGGCAGAGCGGATCGCGGCGGTCGAGCGGATCGCCAAGGTCTATGCGGAGCGCGCCGAGGATATGGCGCAGGCGATGAGCCTCGAGATGGGCGCGCCGATCGACCTTGCGCGCCGCAACCAGTGGGGCGCGGGCGCCTATCACATCAAGAACTTCATAGACGCGGCGAAGGCTTTCGACTGGGTGCACCCGCTGGGCGACGGCACGCCGGGCGCGATGATCGCCTATGAGGCCGTGGGCGTCGTCGGGCTGATCACGCCGTGGAACTGGCCGATGAATCAGGTGACGCTGAAGGTGATCCCGGCGATCCTCGCAGGCTGCACGATGGTGCTGAAACCGTCGGAGGAAGCGCCGCTGTCCTCGCTGCTGTTTGCGGAAATCCTCGACGCGGCGGGTCTGCCCAAGGGCGTGTTCAACCTCGTGAATGGCGATGGCGTTGGCGTTGGCACGCAGCTTTCGACCCATCCCGATGTCGAGATGATTTCCTTCACCGGCTCGACCCGGGCCGGCAAGGCCATCTCGAAGGCGGCGGCCGATACGCTCAAGCGGGTGACGCTGGAGCTGGGCGGCAAGGGCGCCAACCTGATCTTCGCCGATGCGGATGAAGATGCGGTGGCGCGCGGCGTGAAGCACTGCTTCCAGAACTCGGGCCAAAGCTGCAACGCGCCGACGCGGATGCTGGTCGAGCGTTCGGCCTATGACAAGGCCGTGGAAATCGCGCGCCAGACCGCCGAGGCCACGCAGGTGGCCAGCCCGCGCGAGGAAGGCAAGCATATCGGCCCCGTCGTGAACAAGGCGCAGTTCGACAAGATTCAGGGCCTGATCGAGACCGGCATCGCGGAGGGCGCGAAGCTCGTCGCGGGTGGTCCCGGGCGACCCGAGCATCTCAATCGCGGCTTCTATGTCCGTCCGACGGTCTTTGCCGATTGCGACCCCTCGATGACGATCATGAACGAGGAAATCTTCGGCCCCGTGCTGTCGATCATGCCCTTCGACAGCGAGGAGCAGGCAATCGAAGTGGCGAACGCCACGCCTTACGGTCTGACCAATTACCTGCAATCGGGCGATGGCGCGCGGCGCAACCGTCTGGCGCGGCAGCTGCGCTCGGGCATGGTCGAGATGAACGGCCAGGACCGTGGCGCAGGCGCGCCGTTCGGCGGCGTGGGTTCCTCTGGCCGGGCGCGCGAGGGTGGCCGTTGGGGCATCGAGGAATTCTGCGACGTGAAGTCGATCTCCGGCTGGGCGGAATAAGGGGCGCTGCCCCTCTTGGCCTATCGGCCAATTCACCTGCGGATATTTCTATCGAGAAGAAGAGGGGCGGTTGCGCAAGCGGCCGCCCTTCGACATGATCGCGCGGCTTTTGGAACGGGAGAATGAGATGAGCTTCACGCTGGCGACCTGGAACATCAACTCGGTGCGGCTGCGCGAGGGGCTGGTGCGCAAGCTGATGGAGGAAGAGGCGCCCGACGTGCTCTGCCTGCAGGAGTGCAAGAGCCCGGTCGAGAAGATCCCGCTCGAGGGGTTCAAGGCGCTCGGCTACACTCACATGGTTGCGCGCGGCCAGAAGGGCTATAACGGCGTCGCGATCTTCTCGAAAATCCCGATGGAAGAGAACAGCGCCCATGATTTCGCCGATCTCGGCCATGCGCGTCACGTCGCGGGCACGCTCGAGAATGGCGTGACGATCCACAACTTCTATGTCCCCGCAGGCGGCGACGTGCCGGACCGCGAGGTGAATGAGAAGTTCGGGCAGAAGCTCGATTACCTCACTCAGATGCGCGATTACTTCAAAGCGGAAGCGCCGCAGAAATCGATCCTCGTGGGCGATCTGAATATCGCGCCGCGCGAGGATGACGTCTGGAGCCACAAGCAGCTTCTGAAGATCGTCAGCCACACGCCGATCGAGGTCGAACATCTGCACGACACGATGGAGGCGGGCAAATGGGTGGACATCACCCGGCAGGATATCCCCGAGGGGCTTTTGTACTCGTGGTGGTCCTATCGGGCGCGCGACTGGGATGCCGCCGACAAGGGGCGCAGGCTCGATCACATCTGGGCGACGCCGGATATTTCGAACGCGGCCCATGGCAGTCGTGTGCTGCGGGCTGCGCGCGGTTGGGAGAAGCCCTCCGATCACGCGCCGGTATTCGCGACCTTCGATCTGTAATCGCTTGCGGCAGCGCGCCGCGGTCAAACGGGTTTGCGTTCGGCCCCTGCGAGGCCATATAGGAAAGCAAATCCTCCGCAATTTCGGGAGACGGACATGCTGGAACTGGGTGGCGGCGCCAAGGCCGCAGGCAAGAGCGACTACGTCAAGGACGTGACCGAAGCCAACTTCATGGCCGAGGTGATCGAGAAATCGCAGACCGTGCCGGTCATCGTCGATTTCTGGGCGCCGTGGTGCGGCCCGTGTAAGCAGCTTGGCCCGGCGCTGGAAGCCGAGGTCGAAGCCGCGAAAGGCGCGGTCGTGATGGCCAAGGTCAATGTCGACGAAAACCAGATGATCGCAGGCCAGATGCGCGTGCAGTCGATCCCGACCGTCTACGCTTTCTGGCAGGGCCAGCCGATCGACGGTTTCCAGGGCGCGCTGCCGCCCTCCGAGATCAAGAGCTTCGTGGCCAAGCTGATCGAAGCGTCCGGCGGTGAGGCCGGTAACGGTCTCGGCGATGCGGTCGAGGCGGCGGAAGCCATGCTGGCCGAAGGCGCGGCGGAAGACGCAGCGGAGACCTTCGCGGCGATCCTCGAGGAAGATGGCGACCTGGCGGAGGCCCATGGCGGCCTGATCCGCGCGCGCATCGCGCTGGATCAACTGGACGCGGCAGGCGCGGCTTTGGCGGCTGTGCCCCCGAAGCTGTCCGACAGCGCCCCGGTCGAGGCCGCGCGCGCGCAGCTCGATCTGGCGAAACAGGCGCAATCGGCGGGGCCGCTCGACGATCTGAAAGCCAAGGTCGAGGCCAATCCCGACGATCATCAGGCGCGCTTCGATTATGCGCAGGCGCTTTATGCGGCGGGCAATGTCGAGGAAGCTGTGGACCAGCTTCTCGAGCTTTTCCGCCGCGATCGCGAATGGGATAACGAGGCCGCGAAGACGCAGCTTTTCACCATTTTCGACGCGCTCAAGCCGAACGATCCGATCGTGGCAAAAGGCCGCCGTCGTCTGTCGTCGATGATATTTGCCTGAGGACATGGGCGCGCTAGTTTCATCCGCATGATGAAGAAAGGCGACTTGCCCGAAATCCTTCCGCTTTTTCCGCTGCCCGGTGCGCTGCTGCTGCCCCGGGCGCGGCTTCCGCTGCATATCTTCGAGCCGCGCTATCTGCAGATGATCGAAGATTGCATGAAGACCAAGTCTCGGCTGATCGGGATGATTCAGCCGATCAAGGGGCCGGAGGGGCAAAACCACCTCAACGCGATTGGCTGTGCGGGCCGTCTGACCGGGTTCTCCGAGACCGAGGACGGGCGCTACATGATCACCCTGTCGGGGATCTCGCGCTATCGCATCGTGAAGCAGATCGAGGGCTTCACCCCCTATATTCGCGCCGAGGTCAGCTGGGCCGGGTTCGAGCGCGATCTTGGTGCGGCCGAGCATGACAACGGCTTCGACCGCGACGAGTTTCTCGACCTGCTGGCGAAGTTTTTCCACGCGCAGGGGCTGGATACCGATTGGGAAACGCTGAAAGATGCCGATGATGAGTTGTTGATCAACTCGCTCGGGATGCTGTTGCCGTTGGAGCCGGAGGACAAGCAGGCGTTGCTGGAGGCGCCCTGTCTGGCCACCCGGCGCGAGACCTTGGTGACCCTGATCGAATATGCGCTGCATGGCGGCGGAGAGGAGCGGTTGCAATGAGCGACGAGACTGAGAGCGCATCGACCCCCGAGACGGCCCGCGAGAAGCCGCTGTTCGACCGGCACATGCTGGAGGCGCTCGTGTGCCCGCTGACCCATGCGGTGCTGAAATACGATGCCGAGAAGCAGGAACTGGTTTCGCAGCCCGCGAAGCTGGCCTTCCCGATCCGGGGCGGCATTCCGATCCTTCTCGCAGACGAGGCCCGCCGGATCGACGAATAAGGCGCGGCGTTTAAAGCGCGCGGCCCTGCAACAGGCGGGGCAGGGGGCCTGACAAGCCCGCCGCTTGCTGCATGAACCCGCGCCGCAGCCCCGGGATCGCCTGCACCAGACCCATCCCCAGATCGCGCCCCGCTTTCAGCAGCGGATTGTCGTTCGAGAAGAGCTTGTTCACGGTATCCATGCCGAGCGCGAGCGACGTCGAGTCGAAGCGCCGCCAGCCCTGATAGCGCTCCAGCACGTCCTCGGCGCCGATATCCTCGCCGCGGCGCATCGCTTCCACGACGATCTCCGCCAGCGCCGCCGCATCGCGCAGCCCGAGGTTCAGTCCTTGGCCCGCGATCGGATGCACGCCATGCGCCGCATCGCCCACCAGTGCCACGCGCGGCGCGACATAGGCTTTCGCAAGCGTCAGGTTCAGCGGGTAAGAGAAGCGCGGACCGGCCAGTTTGATCTCGCCGAGGAAATCGCCGAAGCGCGGGCGCAGCACGGCGAGGAAATCCTCGTCATCGAGCGCCGAGATGGTTTTCGCGTTTTCCTCGGTCTCGCTCCAGACGATCGACGACCGGTTGCCCTTCAGCGGCAGGATGGCGAGCGGCCCGGTCGGCATGAAGAACTGCTGCGCGATGCCGTTATGGGGTTTCTCGTGCTCGACCGCAGCCACCAGCGCGGTCTGGCCGTAGCCCCAGCCCTCGCGGGTGATCCCGGCGCGTTCGGCCACGCCTGAGCGGCGACCATCGGCCCCGATCAGCAGCTTCGCGGTCAGGGTCTTGCCGGTGGACAGGCTCACTTCTACCCCGCCCGGCACGACCTGCTGCCCTGTCACCTGCGTTTCGTGCAGTAGCGTAATCTTGTCGCTCGCCTCCATCGCATCGAGGAAGGCGCGATAGAGGTAGCGATCCTCCAGCATGTAGCCGACCGGCGCCTGATCCAGCTCGCGCGCATCGAAATGCAGGAAGAAAGGGGCCGCCCCTTCGCCCGCGTGACCGTCGGCGGCTTTTACTTCCATCATCGGCTGTGCCTGATCGGCCAGCCCGTCCCAGACGCCAATCGCGCGCAGCAATTTCTGCGACGCGATGGCCAGCGCATAGGCGCGGCCGTCGAACGTGTCGGTCGCGCGCTGGCGTGCCGGCGCGGCGTCGACAAGGGTCACGGAAAGGCCGGCGGAGGCCAGTGCAAGCGCCAAGGCGGGGCCGTTGAGCCCGCCGCCCGCGATGATGACGTCTGAATCGTGTTTCATGGCGCTTACTATGGCGCTGGAAGCGGGATTGTCCATGCGCGGGACTGTCGCTAGCGTGGCGGAAAGAACGAAGGAGGCGGGCATGGAATGGCGGTTGGCAGGGGCTGCGGAACAAGGGCGGGCGATTGCCGCCGGTCAGCTCGATCCGGTGGAGCAGACCGAGGCCTATCTGGAGGCGGCTGAAGCGTCCGAAGAAATCTATGCGCGTCTCACGCCGCAGCGAGCCCGCGACGAGGCGATGGCCGCGCATCAACGCGCCAAGCAGGGAACCAGGCGCGGGATGCTCGATGGGGTCGCGCTGTCGTGGAAGGATCTGTTCGACACCGCCGGGGTCGCGACTGAGGCAGGCACGCGGCTGCTGGCCGGGCGTGTGCCCGAGCGCGATGCGGATGTGCTGATCGAGGCCACGCTGGGCGGCTCGGTCTGTCTGGGCAAGACGCATATGACCGAACTGGCCTTCTCTGGGCTGGGCGTGAACCCGATGACGGCGACGCCGCCGAATATCCATGATCCCGAACTCGCGCCGGGCGGTTCGTCCTCTGGCGCGGCGCTGTCGGTGGCACGCGGCTTGGCGGCGGCGGCGATCGGTTCTGATACGGGCGGCTCGGTGCGTATTCCGGCGGCGTGGAACGATCTCGTGGGGCTAAAGACGACGCATGGGCGGATCACGACGAAAGGCGTCGTGCCGCTGTGCCGGACCTTCGACACGGTCGGACCCATCACGCGCAATGTCGAAGATGCCGCGCATGTCTTTGCGCTGCTCGAACGGCGCAACGCGCCCGATCTGCGTGACGCGAGCCTCAAGGGGAAGCGGCTTCTGGTGCTTGAAGGGCTGCCCTTTGAGGGCACGCGCGAAAAGCCGGTGCAGGGCTTCGAGCGGGCCGTCGAAGCCTTCGCCAAGGCGGGCGCGGTGATCGAGCGGCGGGGGCTGCCGATGGTGCGTCAGGCGATGGACCTTTCCGGTGTTCTCTTCGCCCCCGAAGCCTATGGCGAATGGAAGCACGAGATCGAAGCCGCGCCCGAGAAGATGTTCGCGGCGATCCTCGAGCGGTTCCGCAGCGGGCGCGACGCGCTGGCCTCGGATTACGCGAAAGGCTGGCACGAACTGGCGGGCTATCGCGCCGCCTATCTGGAGGCGACCGCGGAATATGACGCCGTGCTGGTGCCGACCTCGCCGATCCTGCCGCCCGATGTGCGCCGTCTTCTCAGCGACAAGGCCTATTTCCAGGAAGAGAACGTGCTCGCGCTGCGCAACACCCGGATCGGCAACGTGTTGGGGCTATGCGCGCTCAACCTTCCTACGGGCATCCCAAGCTGCGGGATTTCGCTGATGGCGCCGCCGATGACGGAGGATCGGTTGCTGCGTTTGGGCATGGCCGCCGAATCGTCGCTGGCCTGAAAACCACATTTCTTGTGGTCAACCCGCTCTGGAGCTTGTCTTTTTCTGGACGAAACGGCGGAGCTTTTGTAACCTCGTCGGCAATAAGGGGCGACATAGACCCCATTCGATGAGGCACAGATGGACTTTCCCGAGCGGTTTTCGAACCTGCCCGAATACGCATTTCCGCGTTTGCGCGCGCTGCTCGATTCGCATGAACCGGGCGGCGACGTCTTGGCCATGTCCATCGGTGAGCCGCGCCATCCCATGCCCGAGTTCGTCGGCGATGTGATCGCGCAAAGCCTTGGAGAGTTTGGGAAATATCCCGTCAATGACGGCACGCCCGAATTGTTGGACGCGATCTCGGGCTGGCTGAAACGGCGCTATTCGGTCGAGATCGGGCCGGAGCGGATCATGGCGCTCAACGGCACCCGCGAGGGTCTCTACAACGCCGCGATGGCGCTTTCGCCCGAACAAAAACGCGGCAAAACGCCTGTGATCGCGATCCCGAACCCGTTCTATCAGGTCTATGCGGTGGCGGCGGCAGCCGTCGGCGCGGAGCCGGTTTTCGTGCCCGCGGGCGCTGATACCGGGTTTTTGCCTAATTATTCGGCACTTGCGCCCGAGGTGCTGGACCGCATCACCGTGGCCTATCTGTGCTCGCCCTCGAACCCGCAGGGTGCAGTCGCGAGCCGCGATTATCTGGCCGATCTGCTGCATCTGGCCGAGAAGCACGATTTCATCGTCTTCGCCGACGAGTGCTATTCCGAGATCTGGCGCGAGGCCCCGCCGCCCGGTGCGGCACAGGTCGCAGCCGAAGAGAGCATCGACCCCGAGCGCGTGGTGATCTTCCATTCGCTCTCGAAGCGGTCGAACCTGCCGGGTCTGCGCTCGGGCTTCCTCGCCGCCGGGCCGCAAAGCATCAAACATATCCGTCGCCTGCGCGCCTATGCCGGCGCGCCGCTGCCGCAGCCGTTGCAGCGCGTGGCCGAGCGCGCTTGGGCGGATGAGGCCCATGTCACGGAAAATCGTCGCCTCTACGCCGAGAAATACGAGATCGCGGGACAGATCTTCGACGGCGTCGATGGCTTCCAGCTGCCGCAGGGCGGCTTCTTCCTCTGGCTTCCCGTCGAAGACGGGGAGGCGGCGGCGCTCAAGCTTTGGACAGAGACCGGCATTCGCGTGCTGCCGGGCGCCTATCTCGCGCGCGAGGTGAACGGGGAAAACCCCGGCCAGAAATATATCAGAGTGGCTCTGGTCGCTCCAAAAGCAGAAACGCAGCGCGGGCTGATGCAGCTCCGCGACTGCCTATACGGTTGAGGACGGTAGGTTATGGCATCTTATCAGGTTCGACAGCGCGATCCGCTTTTCGATCAGGACACGCAAGCCGTTCTGGAACGGCGTGGCAAGGAATTGGTGGGGGGGCTGCTGGTCGTCTTCGGCTTGCTCGCCGCGATGATGCTGTTCTCCTATCACCCCGAAGATCCAAGCTGGATGGCGTCCTCGGATGAGCCGGTGCAGAACTGGCTGGGCCGGATCGGTGCCGGGATCGCCTCGCCGCTCTTCGTGATCGTCGGGCATGGCGCGTGGCTGCTGCCCGCGGCGCTAGTGGCTTGGGGGCTGCGCATGATCACCCATCGCGGCGAGGAGCGCCTCGTGTCGCGGATGATCTTCTTCCCGATCGCCGTGGCCGTCGCCGCCGTTTATGCGGCGCTTCTGGTGCCGGGCGACCAATGGGGTCAGGCCTTTGGCCTCGGCGGGCATTTCGGCGACATGATCGCGGGCGCGATGCTGGGGATCGTTCCGATCTCGGGCGTGGTCGGTCTGAAGCTTCTGTCGCTGGTCCTCGCCGCGGCAATGCTGGCCATGGCGACCTTCGTTCTCGGCTTCACCAAGCCCGAGCTGCAGGCGATCACGCGCTTCATGTGGCTGGGCACGGTCGCGATCTATGTCGGCGCGATGAACATTCTGGGCCGGGGGGCTTCGGCCTCGGTCACGGGGGCTCGCTCGGCCGCAGAGCGTGCGCGTCAGCGCCGCGCCGAAGCAGCCGAACGCGCCGCAGAGCTGGCGGCTTGGGAAGAGCAGCAGGCCTACGCCGCGCATGACTGGGCACCCGAGGTCGAAGCGGCCCCGGCGGCACGCCCGTCCTTCCTCTCGCGCATCCGTCGTCCGGTGGAACCCGATTACGATCCCTATGATGCCTCGCCCGAACTGTTCGAGACCGAGCCCTATTGGGACGACCAGCCGCAGCCCGCAGCGCCGACCGAGGACCGCATTCGCGCCCGGATCAGCCAGGCGGTGCAGAACCGCAAGTCGGCGCCGATCGTGACCGATTACGCGCCCGAACCCGAGGCTCCGCTGCATCACGATATGCCCGAGACCTTCGCCGACCCCGAGCCGGAGGCGCCGCGTCCTTCGGCCTCGGTGCTGGCGGCCGTCGCCAAGCGCCTCGCGCGCGCGCCGCGTCAGCCGCAGGTCGTGCATCAGGAACCGCCGCTGCGGGCCGAGCCGCAACTGCGCGCCGAGCCGCCGCTCAAGGCCAAACCGCGCTTCATGCCGGGCTTTGGCGCACCTGCCGCTGCCGCCGAGCATGCGCCCGAAATGGCCTATGCCGGTGCCGACGAGCCGCAGATGACGGCGGCTGAGCAGGTCGCGCAGGGTTATGACTACACGGACGATGACAGCCGCGACTGGACCCACCCGGATTACGAAGGCTTCGAGGCCGATCCCCGCGACATGCGCACCGAGCATTTCTACGCCGGTGAGCCGCACTCCTTCGACGAGACCGGCGCTGCGCAATGGATCGAGGAAGACGTGGTGCCGGAGATCCCGGCCTCCGCGCGCGGTCTCGACCGTCAGGTGATCAAGCAGCCCGAACCGAAACGCGTCGTGCAGCCTGCGGCGAAACCCGCAGCCCCCTCGCGTCGTGCGATCGAAGAGGCGCAGCCGAAGATGGCTTTCGAGAAGCCGAAAACCGCGCCCTTCGAGATGCCTCCGCTGTCGCTGCTGACCAACCCCACGACGATCCAGCGTCACCAGCTCTCGGATGAGGCGCTGGAAGAGAACGCGCGGATGCTCGAGACCGTGCTCGACGATTACGGCGTGAAGGGCGAGATTGTCTCGGTCCGCCCCGGCCCCGTCGTCACGATGTATGAACTCGAGCCCGCGCCGGGTCTGAAAGCCAGCCGCGTGATCGGTCTGGCCGACGATATCGCCCGCTCGATGTCGGCGCTGTCGGCACGTGTCTCGACCGTGCCGGGCCGCTCGGTGATCGGTATCGAACTGCCGAACGATCACCGCGAAAAGGTCGTGCTGCGCGAGATCCTCTCGGCGCGAGATTTCGACGACAAGAACATCAAGCTGCCGCTGGCTCTGGGCAAGACCATCGGCGGTGAGCCGATCGTGACCAACCTCGCCAAGATGCCCCACCTGCTGATCGCAGGGACGACCGGCTCGGGTAAATCGGTGGCGATCAACACGATGATCCTGTCGCTGCTCTACCGTCTGACGCCGGAAGAGTGCCGCTTGATCATGATCGACCCGAAGATGCTCGAACTCTCCGTCTATGACGGCATCCCGCATTTGCTGTCGCCGGTTGTGACCGACCCGAAGAAGGCGGTCGTCGCCCTGAAATGGGTCGTCTCGGAGATGGAAGAGCGTTACCGCAAAATGTCCAAGATGGGCGTGCGGAACATCGAGGGCTACAACGGCCGCGTGAAGGAAAGCCTCGACAAGGGCGAGATGTTCAAGCGCACCGTGCAGACCGGCTTCGACGAAGAGACCGGCGAGCCGATCTTCGAGACGGATGAATTCCAGCCCGAGCCCTTCCCCTATATCGTCGTGATCGTCGACGAGATGGCCGACCTGATGATGGTCGCAGGGAAAGAGATCGAAGCTTGCATCCAGCGTCTGGCGCAGATGGCGCGTGCCTCGGGGATCCACCTGATCATGGCCACGCAGCGCCCCTCGGTCGATGTCATCACCGGCACGATCAAGGCGAACTTCCCGACCCGGATCTCCTTCCAGGTGACGTCGAAGATCGACAGCCGCACCATTCTGGGCGAGCAGGGCGCCGAGCAGCTTCTGGGCATGGGCGACATGCTCTACATGGCGGGCGGCGGCAAGATCACCCGTTGCCACGGGCCGTTCGTGTCCGATGAGGAAGTCGAGGAAATCGTCAACCACCTAAAGAGCTTCGGTCCGCCGGAATACATGTCGGGCGTGGTCGAAGGTCCCGATGACGACACGGCGAGCGATATCGACGCGGTGCTCGGCCTCAACACCGGTGGCAATACCGGCGGTGAGGATGCGCTCTACGATCAGGCGGTGGGCATCGTGATAAAGGATCGCAAATGCTCGACCTCTTATATCCAGCGCAAGCTGGGCATCGGCTACAACAAGGCCGCGCGCCTCGTGGAGCAGATGGAAGATCAGGGCATCGTGTCCTCGGCCAACCATGTCGGCAAGCGCGAAATCCTTGTGCCCGAGCAGCAGTAAGCGGGTCACAATCAGAAATGCGACGCGCCCCGGGGGATACCTCGGGGCGCTTTGCGTTTCAGGGGGCTCTTACTCGGGACGACCGCCGGGCGCCGTGATCCGATACGGGGGCGATGTTATTGAATGACATCCCCTGTTAGGCGCAAATGCGCTCAAGACGGACCCGCAGCGCGATTGGCGCGTTACGGCGGGACTTCCGCTTTCGCAAGGAGTGCCTAAATCTATGGTCATGAAACAGATCCGCATCCTGCTCGCCGCGATCTTCACGCTGGCGCTCGCCCTTCCGGCCTCGGCCGGGAAAGTCTCGCTGAATCAGATATCGTCCTATCTGAACTCGCTGACCTCCGCTTCGGCGGATTTCACGCAGGTCAACTCGGACGGGTCGATCTCGACCGGCAAGCTGTTCATCAAGCGGCCCGGTCGGGCGCGCTTCCAATACAATAACGACAAGACGCTGGTGCTGGCCTCGGCCAACCGGGTAGCGGTGTTCGATCCGAAATCGAACCAGCCGCCGGAGCAATATCCGCTGGTGAAGACGCCGCTGAACCTGATCCTCGGGCGCAATATCGACCTGAACCGCAATGGTATGGTCGTGGGCTACACGACGGACGGGCCGAAGACGATCGTGACTGCACAGGACCCGCAGCATCCCGAATACGGGAATATTCAGCTGGTCTTCACCGACGGGCCGGTCGAGCTGCGCCAGTGGGTGATCACCAACCAGTCGGGCGAGAAGACCACGACGATCCTGAACAACCTGCAAAAGGGCGGAAACTTCGCCACGTCGATGTTCTCCATCGATCAGGCATTGGCCCAGCGGCGCTGATTGCTCAACGCCGGCAGGATTGCAGTTGGATTTCGTACATCTGCGCGCGGGATGCGACGCGGTCGGCCACGGCGAGAAGCCAGGATTTCGACCGGTGTGACCCGCGCGAGTAGCCGCCGCGCCCTTCGTGATAGGCCAGATACTGGTTGCGCGCGTCGGCCTTGGAGATGCCGAGCTTCTTCTGCGTGCCGTCCATGTACCAGCCCATGAAGTCGGTGGCATCCGAGATGCGGTTGCGCCTTGCACCGAAGCGATGGGTGTCTTCGCGATACTCGTCCCAGGTGCCGTCCAGCGCTTGGCTGTAGCCATAGGCGGAGCTTTGACGGCCCAGCGGGATGATCCCGAGCGCGAAGCGCTGCGGCGTCTTCGCATTGCCGTCGAACTTGCTTTCCTGGTGGATCGTGGCCATCTGCACGGCGACCGGAACGCCCCAGCGGGCCTCCGTCCGGCGCATGGCGTTGAAATATTGCGGGCGTTCTTTGATGATCGCGCAGGCGTCATCAAGATTGCGCGGGGGCTTGGACGGTCCGCCTCCACAGGCGGCCACCGCAAGCACTACGCCGAGGGCGAGGTATTTCTTCATAACTGCTCTTCTTTGCTCTGACGGCCTTGTTTTTTGTCAGTCTATGCGTAATTGGCCCGTTCGAAAACCGGGAAACGCACCAGGATCAGCGGACTGTCGCGACGAATCGGACAATCTGTTTCCGGCGGAAATGAGGCGAAAACGTGGACCTGAGCGGTTTCACGATTTAGAATTAAGGTATGAGGATAGATATGCATACCACGCACGCGAAATATCACATCGGCCAAGTGGTGCGGCATCGCAACCACCCGTTCCGCGGGGTGGTGTTCGATGTCGATGCGATCTTCTCCAACTCGCAGGAATGGTATGACGCGATCCCCGAGGAATCGCGCCCGTCCAAGGATCAGCCCTATTACCACCTGCTCGCCGAGAACGACGAAAGCTATTACGTGGCCTATGTGTCCGAGCAGAACCTCGTTGCGGATTTCTCCGGCGAACCGGTGAGCCATCCCGATCTCGAGGACCTCTTCGGCGAATTCGGTAACGGGTCGTATCAGCTGCAATTCCAACTGAACTGAACCGCGCCGCCCATGGTGCAAGGCTGCGAGGCGGGCAGGGGCCCTATCCCGCCTGTCGAATTTCGATCGGGTCTAGCGGCATGCGGAAGGCGAGCAGATTGCGCCCCTCCTCGCGGTGATAGCCCAGATCGGTCGCCAGATCGCGGATCAGGAACCAGCCGAAACCGCCTTCGGGCAGGCTGGTCGGGTCGGGCCGCTCCGGGTCGCGGTCTTCCAGATCGAGGCAGGCAGGAGGCAGCGCGACCCCGTCGTCGCTGACCGAGCAGGTGAGCCCCTTACCGTCGCGCGCGATGGAGAGCGAGATCGTGCCTTTGCCGCTATCGCCGTAGCCGTGCTCGACGATGTTGTTGAGGATTTCCGCGAGAATCAATTCGAGCGTCCCGGCCTCTTCCTCGGTCATCAGACGGATGAAACGCGCCACGGCGGCCCGCAGCGCGTCGCGCACCGCGATCGGTGTCGCCGCGAAGCTGAGGTTGAAGACCCGCACTTCCGCCTGCTGCGGGTGCGGGCTTGGGCGCGGGGTGCTGGGCGGCGATTTCGGTCTCACACGCTTATGCATATTTCCGGCCCTCCCCCAGCGCGGCTTCGATGTCGGCGTGGATCGGCAGCACCGAATCCATCCGGGTCAGGCGAAAAACCTTCGCGACATTCGGCGTCAGCCCGTAAAGCTCCAGCTGTCGGTTTGGCGCGAGCGATTTCATCACCGCCACCACCGCGCCGAGGCCCGAACTGTCGAGAAACTCCACTTTCGAGAGGTCCAGCAGCACCCGTGCCGCCGGTTGCACGGTCACATCGCGCATTCTTTCCTTGAAACGGATCGCGATGGCAGCGTCCAGCCGCGCCTCGGCCAGATGGACGACGAGCGCGCCTTCCAGCGCTTCGGCAGTGAGGTTCATATCCGACTCCCACGGTTGATCTGACGGGAAGGCTAGACGGCAATGCTTACCATTCGGTATCCGTGGGACAGAATTTTGGAGGGTATCATGGAAAACGTGGTGATCGTCGGAGCCTCGCGCACGCCGATGGGCGGAATGCAGGGCGTGTTTGCAGGTGTGCCTGCGTCGGAACTGGGTGGGACCGCCGTCAAGGCGGCGATGGACGGTGCGGGCGTCGCGCCTGCGCGGATCGAGGAAGTGCTGATGGGCTGTGTGCTGCCCGCAGGTCAGGGGCAGGCGCCCGCACGGCAGGCAGGCTTCGCGGCGGGCCTTGGCGAGGAGGTGCCCGCGACGACGCTGAACAAGATGTGCGGTTCGGGCATGAAAGCGGCGATGGTGGCCTATGACCAGATTGCGCTCGGCCAGACTGGGGTGATGGTCGCGGGCGGCATGGAGAGCATGACCAACGCGCCCTACATGCTGCCGAAGATGCGCGCGGGGGCGAGGCTCGGCCATGCGCAGGCGCTCGATCACATGTTCCTCGACGGGCTGGAGGACGCCTATGACAAGGGGCGTCTGATGGGCACCTTCGCGGAGGATTGTGCGCAGGCGTTTCAATTCACCCGCGAGGCGCAGGACGATTACGCGATGGCGTCGCTGAACCGCGCCGTTGCCGCGGAGAAATCCGGGGCTTTCGCGGGTGAGATCGCGCCGGTGACCGTGAAGACCCGCAAGGGCGAGACTGTGGTCTCCATCGACGAGCAGCCCGACAATGCGCGCCCCGACAAGATCCCGCATCTCAAGCCCGCCTTCCGCAAGGACGGCACGGTGACGGCGGCGAATTCGTCCTCGATCTCGGACGGGGCGGCGGCGCTGGTGCTGGCGTCAGAAGCTGCGGCGAAGGCCGAGGGCCTGCCGATCCGCGCCCGCATTCTGGGCCATGCGAGCCATGCGCAGGCGCCCGCCGATTTCCCGACGGCGCCGGTTCCGGCGGCGGAGAAGCTGCTGAAGAAGCTCGGCTGGACGGTCGATGACGTCGATCTGTGGGAAGTCAACGAAGCCTTCGCGGTCGTGCCGATGGCCTTCATGCACAAGCTTGGCATTTCGCATGACAAGGTGAACGTGAATGGCGGCGCCTGTGCGCTTGGCCATCCGATCGGCGCGTCGGGTGCGCGGATCATCGTGACGCTGCTCAATGCGATGGAAAAGGCCGATCTCAAGCGCGGCGTGGCCGCGATCTGCATCGGTGGGGGCGAGGGCACGGCCATCGCGATCGAACGGGTATGAGTGTGGATTACGACGATCTGGCGAAACGCATCGCCGCGCTGACCGAGGGCGAGACCGACGAGGTCGCGCTGATGGCGACGCTGGCCTGCGAAATCCATCATGCGGATGACCGCTTCGACTGGACCGGGTTCTACCGGGTGACCGAGCCGGAACTGCTGAAGATCGGCCCCTATCAGGGTGGGCATGGCTGCCTCGTGATCCCGTTTTCGCGCGGGGTCTGCGGGGCGGCGGCGCGCGAAGGGCGCACGCAGCTGGTCCCCGATGTCGAGGCCTTCCCCGGTCATATCGCCTGCGCAAGTTCCACCCGCTCGGAACTGGTGATCCCGGTCCATGCGCAGCGGGGCCTCATCGCGGTGCTCGATATCGACAGCGACCAGCCCGACGCCTTCACCGAAGCGGACGCCGCGGCGCTGGAGGGGATTCTGAAAGACGTGTTCGGACATTTGTGAGGAAGCCATGAAACATACCGGCGGGTGCCTCTGCGGGGCGATCAGCTACGAGGTCGAGGGCGATATGCGGCCTGTGGTGGCGTGCCATTGCTCCCAGTGCCGCAAGACCTCCGGCCATATCTGGGCCTCCTCGCAGATCGACGACCATCAGCTTGTGCTGATCAACCGCGACGGGCTGCGCTGGTATCGTTCGTCAGAGACGGCGGAGCGGGGCTTTTGCGCGGTCTGCGGCAGCTCCGTGTTCTGGCGGCTGGACGGGGAGGGGCGCATCTCGATCGCGGCGGGCACGCTCAACCTGCCGACGGGGCTTTCGATGGCGGAGCATATCTTCGTGGCCGATAAGGGCGATTACTACGAAATCGAGCCGGGGCCGCCGCAATCGCCCTGAGGCTTGACCCGACAGGCGGCGCAGTGCATCTCGCAGCGCATGAGTTACGTCTATGACCCGCCACAGGATGCCCCGCGCATCCTTCATGCCGATCACGAAATTCTCGTGGTCGACAAACAGGCGGGGTTGCTGTCCGTGCCGGGCAAAGGGCCGGACAAGGCCGACTGCCTGATTGCGCGGCTGCGGGGGATTTACCCCGAGGTTCTGCTGGTCCACCGGCTCGATACCGATACGTCTGGCGTGATGGTCTTCGCGCTGACGCCCCATGCGCAGCGCCATCTCGGTCTGCAATTCGAGAAGCGCCAGACCAAGAAAGCCTATCAGGCGCGGCTCTGGGGTGAGCTGGCCGAGAAGGAGGGGCGGGTCGATCTGCCGCTGTGTGTCGACTGGCCGAACCGTCCGCGCCAGCATGTCGATCACGAGAACGGCCGCCCCGCCCAGACCGACTGGCGGGTGATGCGCCATGAGGACGGCACGACGCGGGTGCGGCTGATGCCGATCACGGGGCGCAGCCACCAGCTGCGGGTGCATATGGCCGAGCTGGGCCATCCGATCCTTGGCGATCCGCTGTATGCCGAAGGCCCGGCACAGGCGTTCGAGCGCCTGATGCTCCATGCCGAGACCCTGCGCTTTCGCCATCCAGATGGCGGCATGCATATGACCTTCACCGCGCCGGTCCCGTTCTGAAACCGATACAATCGCAGGTCTTTTCCCCGCCTGCGCGCGCAGGCATACTCCTGCGAGACTTATTGCGGAGAGCCCGATGCCCAAACCTTTGCGCCTTGGTGTGAATATCGATCACGTGGCCACCGTGCGGAATGCCCGCGGCTCGGCCTATCCCGACCCTCTGCGCGCCGCGCGTCTGGCCGAACAGGCCGGGGCCGACGGGATCACCGCGCATCTGCGCGAAGACCGCCGCCATATCCGCGACGCGGATATCGACGCGCTGCGCAGCGGCATCGACATCCCGCTGAATTTCGAGATGGCCGCGACGCCCGAGATGCAGGAGATCGCGCTGCGTCATCTGCCCCATGCCTGCTGCATCGTGCCGGAAAAGCGCGAAGAGGTGACGACCGAAGGCGGTCTCGACGTCGCGGGCGATATTTCGCGGCTGACCGATTACGTGGGGCCGCTCGTCGAGGCGGGCATCCGCGTGTCGATGTTCATCGGTCATGATCCGGCGCAGATCGAAGCCTCCGCCAAGATCGGCGCGCAGGTGATCGAGCTGCATACCGGCCATTTCTGCGACATGCATTACGAGGGCGATTTCGCCGCCCGCGATGCCGAGTTGGAGGCGCTGAAAGCAGGGGCGGCCTATGCCGACAGTCTCGGGCTGGAGGTGCATGCGGGCCACGGTCTGACCTATGAGACGGTCGAGCCGATCGCCGAGATGAAGCAGATCCGTGAGTTGAACATCGGCCATTTCCTGATCTCAGAGGCGATCTTCGTGGGGCTCGGTCCCGCGATCGTGCATATGCGTAAGCTGATGGATGCGGCGCGGGGCTGAGGCGGCATGATCCTCGGCATCGGCACCGATCTCGCGAATATCGAGCGGATCGAGCGCACGCTCGAACGCTTCGGCGACCGCTTCCGCAATCGCGTCTTCACCGAGACCGAGCAGCGCAAGGCCGAACGCCGGAAGGATGTGGCGGGCACCTATGCCAAGCGCTGGGCGGCGAAAGAGGCCTGTTCCAAAGCGCTTGGGACCGGGTTGCGCATGGGCATCGCATGGAAGGATATGGCGGTCACGAATCTGCCAACGGGACAGCCCGTGATGCAGGTCACGGGCTGGGCGGCGGATCGGCTTAAGGAAATGACACCAGAGGGTTACGAGGCCGTCATCCATGTGACGCTGACCGATGATCACCCCTGGGCGCAGGCCTTCGTCGTGATCGAGGCCCGCAAGCTTTCTTGACTCGGGCGCGAGGCCGCGTATTGAGGCCAAGGAATTTTGAGGCAGGGTAAGAGATAATGGCGAAGAACAAGGCCGAGGGCGGTATCCTCGACACGATCAAGACGATTGTCTGGGCACTGGTGATCGCGGGGGTGTTCCGCACGCTGTTCTTCCAGCCCTTCTGGATTCCCTCCGGCTCGATGAAGGACACGCTGCTGATCGGCGACTTCCTCTTCGTGAACAAGATGGCCTACGGCTATTCGCGTTACTCCTGCCCGTTCTCGGCCTGCCCCTTCGACGGGCGCCTGCTGGCCAGCGACCCCGAGCGCGGCGATGTGGTGGTGTTCCGTCACCCGACCAAGAACGTCGATTTCATCAAGCGTCTGATCGGCCTGCCGGGCGACAAGATCCAGATGATCAACGGCGTGTTGCAGATCAACGGCAAGGCCGTCGAGATGAAGCCCGAGCCCGATTTCGAGGAAGTCATGCAGCCGCAGGGCCCGCAGGGGCTGTTGCCGCGCTGCTCGAACTCGCCGGTCGGCATGGGCGATACCTGCATCAAGAAGCGCTATGCCGAGACGCTGCCCAATGGCGTCACGCATGACATTCTGCAGATCAACAATGACGGCCCCGTGGACAACACGCCCGTCTACACCGTGCCCGAGGGCATGTATTTCTTCATGGGCGACAACCGCGACAACTCCGAAGACAGCCGCTTCCCGCAATCGGTGGGCGGTCTCGGCTTCGTTCCGAAAGAGAACCTGATCGGCCGGGCCGACCGGGTGATGTTCTCCTCGGCGGGTCGCTCGCTGTTCTACTTCTGGACCTGGCGTCCGGATCGGTTCTTCAAGGCGATCAATTGAAGCTAAGCGCGGAGATCAAGGCATTCGAGCAGCGCCTCGGGCACAAGTTCAAACGGCCCGAGCTGCTCGCGCGCGCGCTGACGCATAGCTCGATCTCCACGCCGACCCGGCCCGACAACCAGCGGCTGGAATTTCTGGGCGACCGCGTTTTGGGCCTCGTGATGGCCGAGGCGCTGTTCCTGGGCGATCGTGCCGCTTCCGAGGGCCAGATGGCGCCGCGCTTCAACGCGCTCGTGCGCAAGGAAGCCTGCGCCGATATCGCCCGCAAGATCGACCTCGGTGCGGTGCTGAAGTTGGGCCGGTCCGAGATGATGACCGGCGGGCGGCGCAAGCTGGCGCTGCTGGGCGACGCGATGGAGGCGGTGATCGCCGCGGTCTATCTCGATGGCGGGTTCGACGCGGCGAAGGTGCTGATCCTGCGGCTTTGGGAAGATCGGCTCGACAGTGTCGAGGAAGACGCCCGCGACCCGAAAACCGCGCTGCAGGAGTGGGCGCAGGCCCGCGGTCTGCCACCGCCGCACTACGAGATCATCCATCGCGACGGTCCCGATCACGCCCCAAATTTCACCATCGAGGTGCGTCTGGAAAACGGCGCGCGCGAAACGGCGAAGGCCGGATCGAAGCGTCAGGGCGAGATGACGGCGGCGAAGTCGCTGCTGAAACGTCTGGAAGATGGCGCCGAGGGCTGAGCCAAGGCCCGGATCAGCCGCGAAGCGGCCCGGGCAGCGCCCGACCGCCCCCTCGGGCGGGCGCTTTCGACACCACCGCGCGCGGAAAGCTCTTACGGATTTTACCCGATTAAGCGCAGGCCACGAAGGTATCACGCCCACCCGGCGGTCAGCCGCCACCCTCCGCCACATGACAAGATGACTGGCAACGCGCGCCGTTATAAGCTACCCCGCGCCCCGTATCGCTTTCGCGTATCGCCAAAAAGGAACACCCATGACCACACGCGCCGGTTTCGTCGCCCTGATCGGAGAGCCCAATGCGGGCAAATCCACGCTGCTCAACGCGATGGTGGGCGCGAAGGTCTCGATCGTCACCCATAAGGTGCAGACC
Source organism: Thioclava sp. F36-7 (assembly GCF_002020075.1). Taxonomy (NCBI): domain Bacteria; kingdom Pseudomonadati; phylum Pseudomonadota; class Alphaproteobacteria; order Rhodobacterales; family Paracoccaceae; genus Thioclava; species Thioclava sp. F36-7. Next base: position 142,620 of record NZ_MPZR01000006.1, read on the forward strand.
ACCCGTGCCCGCATCCGTGGCGTCGCGATGGAAGGCCAGAGCCAGATCGTCTTCGTCGACACGCCCGGCATCTTCCGCCCGCGCCGTCGTCTGGATCGCGCAATGGTCAACGCGGCTTGGGGCGGGGCGGCCGATGCCGACATGATCGTCCTGCTGGTCGAGGCGCATCGCGGTCTGACGCCGGGTGTCGAAAGCATCCTCGAGGCGCTGCGCGGTCGCGAAGGCACGCAGCCGGTGGCGCTTGCGATCAACAAGATCGACAAGGTGAAATCCGAGGAGCTTCTGGGTCTGACCGCGAAGCTCAACGAGGCGTACCAGTTCACCAAGACCTTCATGATCTCCGCCGAGCGCGGCTACGGCGTGCAGGATCTCAAGGAGTGGCTTGCGGGTGAGATGCCCGAGGGGCCGTGGCTTTATCCCGAAGATCAGATCGCCGATCTGCCGATGCGCATGATCGCGTCGGAGATCACCCGCGAGAAGCTGACGCTGCGCCTGCATGAAGAACTGCCCTATCAGCTGACCGTCGAGACCGAGAGCTGGGAAGAGCGCAAGGACGGCTCCGCCCGGATCGATCAGGTGATCTATGTCGCCCGCGATGGTCACAAGGGGATCATCCTCGGCAAGGGTGGCGAGACGATCAAGGCGATCTCGAAAGCCGCCCGCGAAGAGCTGATCGAGTTTCTCGACCGGCCCGTGCATCTGTTCCTGCAGGTGAAGGTGCGCCCGAACTGGCTCGAAGAGGCCGAGCGCTATTCCGAGATGGGTCTCGACTTCAAGGACTCGAAGTGATGAGCGAGGGGCGGCTGACCACGGATTTCTGGGTCCGCGCCTATCTCAAGCGGCTGGAGCTGGCGAATATCCCGGCCTATGTCACCGCGCATGGGCAGGCGTCCTCGGGGGCCGTGCTGGTGAAATGCGCGCGGCTCGACGGGACCGCGCAAAGCTACGAGCGGCGTGCCGACCTGATGACGGGCAAAAGCGCGTGGATGCTGTTGCATGACGGTCCCGAGGCCGAGGTCGACGCCAGCATCCGCAAGCAACGCAGTTTCGACCCCGACCTTTGGGTGATCGAAATCGAGAGCCGCGAAGGGCGCACGATGCTGGACGAGGACGGCCTCAGCGGCTGATCCCGAGCCGGTTGAGCCCGCGGCCCAAGGTCACGATCACCAGCCCGCCGATCCAGAAGGCCACGAGGAACTTCACGCACCACAGGCCCAGCCCGCCCCATCCGAGCCTGTCGAGGTTGAGGAAAAAATACGGGTAGAACCCGGTCTCCAGCCCCCGGATCACCGCATAGACGAGATAGACCAGCGGCCAGGCCAGCCAGATCACGGCGTGATGGCTCGTCAGCCCGCCTTTCGGCGCGAAGGCCAGCCACCAGACCGGCACAAGGATCGGCGCTGCGGTGTGGTAGAGCAGGTTCGAGACGTAATCGAGCCCGTGCAGCGGCGCGTCGCCGGCCAGCAGCAGGTGATAGACTACGCCGACGATCAGGATCCACAGCACCACCGCCGCAAGGAACGGCTTGGCCAGTGCCCGTTTGCGCCACGCCATCCAGCCGAAGGCGAGGCCCACCAGCGTATTCGTCCAGATCGTGAAATAGCGAAACATCAGCCACAGGATGCCCAGCGGCACGGCGGCGTGGGGGTGTTCGGCCATGTTGTTGAGGAAGCTCGCGCCGAAGGCCGCCAACTCGACGAGGGCGATCAGGGCGGCGAAAAGGATCGAGGCGCGTTTCATGGGTGTGAAGCTAGTGCGGCGCGCGACGTCTGCGCAATTCACGAAGCCGCTTGCGCCGCAACGTCACGGAAAGGATAGTCCCTCGCATGGACTGGCAAGACCTCGGCACGATCCTCTCGGCACGACCGCATGGCGAAAGCTCGATGATCGTCGAGCTGTTCACCTCGGCGCATGGGCGACATGCGGGCGTGGTGCGCGGCGGGGCGTCGCGCAAGATGACGGGGATCTTGCAGCCGGGAAACCGGGTCACGGCGACGTGGCGCGCCCGGCTGGAAGATCACCTCGGCAGCTACACGATCGAGCCTTTGCAGAGCCGCGCGGTGATCCTGTCGGACCGGCAGGCGCTGGCCGGGCTGAATGCGGTGACGGCGCTTCTGCGGTTCACGCTACCCGAACGTGAGTCGCATGACGCGTTGTTCATGGCCTCCGAGGCGCTGTTCGACGCGATGGCCGAGGGCGGCGACTGGGTGCCGACCTATCTGCGCTGGGAGTTGGGGCTGCTGGAAGAGATGGGCTACGGGCTCGACCTGTCGCGCTGCGCGGTGACCGGATCGCGCGACGATCTGGCCTATGTCAGCCCGCGCTCGGGGCGTGCGGTGAGCCGTCAGGGCGCCGGGGAATGGGCGCCCAGACTTCTGCCGCTACCGCTGTGCCTGTTGGGGCAGGGGCCCGCGAGCCTGGGCGAGATCGTACAGGGGCTGCGGCTGACCGGGTTTTTTCTTGGCGAACGGATGGCGCCCGATCTGGGGGATCGGCCCTTGCCCGAGGCGCGGCAGCGGTTCGTGGATTTGCTGGGGCGCAGTGCGCGCTGACGGAGGGACGCGCCCGAGCCTCGGGTGGGCGCTTTGTTCGGCTCGTGGCTGGGCGCTTTATCTCGCAAGCCCGTAGGTCGGTCGTGCCTTTACTGTCTTCGCCAATGCGCCCTCCCGGGGGTAGGGTCGGGCGCGGCCCGGGGCTAGTCGCCCCGTGCTATAGTTGGAAACCCGCCGTGGTGCTCAAGGCCGCTCGCGATCGTCCAGCAACAGCGTCAGCAGCGCCAGATCCAGCCAGCGCCCGAACTTCTTGCCCACCTGCGGCATCAAGCCCACCTGCGTGAAGCCCAGCCGCTCATGCAGCCGGATCGAGCCCTCATTCGCAGCGTCGATCGCGCCGACCATGACGTGAAATCCGCCCTCTTTGGCACGCGCGATCAGCGCTTCCATCAGCTTCGCGCCCTTGCCGCCCGCGCGGTGGTCGCGGTGGACATAGACGGAATGCTCGACGCTCAGGTGATAGCCGTCATGGGGGCGGAAGGGGCCGAAGCTCGCATAGCCCACGGCACGCCCGTCTTCCTCCCAGACCAGCACCGGATAGCCCGCCGCCTGCCGATCCGCGATATAGGCGCGGCGGTTCTCGGGGCCGACCTCGATCTCGTTCCAGATCGCGGTCGTGTTGCGCACCGCGTCATTGTAAATCTCGGTGATCGCCTCAGCGTCTTGCGGTCTTGCGTCGCGGATCATCTGCGCCCCTCCAGTCTGTCGCGCCAGATTTGGCCGCGAAACCGGGCGAGCGCAACGCTATTTCTGCACGATGAAATGTCCGGTGCGGCGCACGGCCTCGGCGGCGGACACGAACTCTACCCCAAGATCGCGGGTCGCGGCCTCGTGGCTGAGGTGCATCTTCATCCCCAGCATCGGCTTGATCAGCGCGATCTGCTCGTCGAACAGCGCGAGGATCGAGACGATCCAGTTCGGCGCCTTCCGCGTCGGGATTTTGCGCTCGGGGAACTCGGCCTTCAGCACGCGCGCCATCTCGAGGAAGGACATGAAGCTTTCCGCACAGATGTAGCGGCGACCGATGCTCTCGGTCCGGTCGAGCGCCGCGACATGGCAGGCGGAGACATCGGCCACATCGACCACCGGAATATCGAACTCCGGCGCCATCGGGTCCTTGCCCGCCATCAGCCGCTCGATCACCGCGACGGACGAGCCGGTATGGCGATCCATCGGCGTGCCGCAGACGAGGCCGGGATTGATCACGGTCAGACGCATCTCGTGATGATCCTCGATGAATTCCCACGCCGCTTCCTCGGCGAAAATCTTCGAGCGCGTATAGGGGCTACAGGTCGGCGCGCGCGGGTTCGACCAGTCGCGCTCGGTCATTGGGTCAGAGGTCACGCCATGCATCACCGCCTCCATCGACGACGTCTGGATCACGCGGGTCACGCCCGCCGCTTGTGCCGCTGTCAGGACCCGCTTGGTGCCCTCGACCGCAGGCTGGATCACCTCGGCCTCGTTCTTGGGCTTGCTGAGCGGGAAGGGGGAGGCGGTGTGGATCACGGCATCGACCCCCACCATTGCCGCGTCCCAGCCCTTATCCGCCATCAGATCGGCCTCGACGAAGCTCAGCCGTTCCAGCGCTTCGGGGCCGAGGTCACTCAAGGCGGCTTTCACCTCCTCGCCGCGGCTGGCCTTGCGCAGCGTGCCGCGCACGATCTCGCCCTGCGCCAGAAGGTCATAGGCAATGCGTTTGGCGATGAAGCCGGTGATGCCTGTGACCAGAATTGTGCGAGCCATGCGCCCTCCATTGTGCTGAACCTCGTCGTTCAGCTTGCGGGGGCGTTGGGCGGGTGTCAAATCAGAACGGGGCGATGCGAGGTTCGCCCGCATCGCCCCGTTGAATAGAGTTTCGCTGGCTCAGCCGAGGAGACGCCTCGCGATCACCTGCGCCTGAATTTCGGCGGCACCCTCGAAGATGTTCAGGATACGCGCGTCGCAGAGGATGCGGCTGATCTGGTATTCCAGCGCGAAACCGTTGCCGCCATGGATCTGCAGCGCGTTGTCGGCAGCGGCCCACGCCACCCGCGCACCCAGCAGTTTCGCCATACCGGCTTCCAGATCGCAGCGATGGCCGTGATCCTTTTCCCAGGCCGAGAAATAGGTCAGCTGGCGGGCGATCATCGTCTCCACCGCCATCATCGCGAGCTTCGACGACACGCGCGGGAATTCGATCAGCGACTTGCCGAATTGCTTGCGGTCGATCGCGTATTGCATCCCGATCTCCAGCGCCGATTGCGCCACGCCCACGGCGCGGGCGGCGGTCTGGATGCGGGCGGATTCGAACGTCTCCATGAGTTGCTTGAAGCCCTTGCCCTCTTCGCCGCCCAGAAGGTTCTCGCCCTTCACGCGGAAATTGTCGAAGCCGAGCTCGTATTCCTTCATGCCGCGATAGCCGAGCACTTCGATCTCGCCGCCGGTCATGCCCTCGGTGGGGAAGGGGTTGTCATCGGTGCCCGGCGTCTTCTCGGCCAGGAACATCGACAGACCCTTGTAATTGTCGGTCGCGGGATCGGTGCGCGCCAGCAGCGTCATCACATGGGTGCGCTGTGCATGGGTGATCCAGGTCTTGTTGCCGGTGATCAGCCAGTCGTCGCCATCCTTGACCGCGCGGGTGCGAAGCGAGCCCAGATCCGAGCCGGTATTCGGCTCGGTGAACACGGCGGTCGACAGGATTTCACCCGACGACAGGCCCGGAAGCCATTTCTGCTTCTGCTCTTCGGTGCCGCCGCAGATGATCAGCTCGGCCGCGATCTCGGACCGGGTGCCGAGCGAGCCCACGCCGATGTAGCCGCGCGAGAGCTCCTCGGTCACGACGACCATCGAGGCTTTCGACAGGCCGAGCCCGCCATATTCTTCCGGAATGGTCAGGCCGAAGACGCCCAGTTCGGCGAGCTCCTCGATGATCTCCATCGGGATCAGCTCGTCCTTGAGGTGCCATTCATGCGCGTTCGGCTTCACGCGGTCTTCGGCATAGCGGTAGAACTGCTCGCGGATCATCTCGAGGTCCTCGTCGAGACCCGACTGCCCGAAGATCGAGCGGCCCTGAACGTCGCGCATCAGCTCGACCAGACGCATCCGGGCGGCGTTGGAATTGCCCTCGGCGATCAGTTTCGCGGCGGCCTCGGACGGGGTCCAGCTGACGCCCATATCGGCCAGGCGCACCATCTCGCCCTGGTTCATCTGGATGCCGCCCGCGATCTGCGCGAGATATTCGCCGAAGCCGATCTGCACGATCAGCTTCTCCATCTCGCCCAGTTTGCCGTCCGCGGCCAGACGTGCGGCCCAGCCGTGCAGCTGCTTGAGCGACTGCTGATAGGTGGTCAGCCAGGCAAGACCATGGGCGCGGTATTGGTTCGCCTCGAGCGCGGCGCCGGAAATGCGGCCGTCTTTCTCGGTCGCAGCGCGCAGGCTCGCGGTCGCGTCGGAGACCAGCGTCTCCAGTTCGGGCAGGCTCGCCTCCGCAAGGCCCATCAGGTCGTCCAGAATGATCGTCGTCGGCATATCGGCCCCGTCATGTGCCATGAGTCGGCTCCTTATTCTGCAGTTGCAGCCTGTCTAGTTACTTCGCAACCGCAGCGCAATAAAAATTCGCAAACGACGGCAATGGCGACGTAAAATGTCGCAGCCGTTGGCGGGGGTATGGGGTATCCGCCTGATTTCACGTCGCTTCACGGCTGCATCCCGCCGCGTAACCCGGTAGAAGCGACGCGGGACACAGAAGGGAATGCGCATGTTCGGGATGGAAGTTTGGCAAATATTCGCGGCGCTTGGCGTCACGCTTTTCGCAGGTTTCGTGAAAGGCGCGGTCGGTTTCGCGATGCCTATGATCATGCTCTCGAGCTTCGCGTCCTTCCTGCCGCCGCATCAGGCGCTGGCGCTTTTGATCCTGCCGACGCTGGTGACCAACGTGATGCAGGCCTTCCGTCAGGGGGTCGGCGCGGCGGTGGGCTCGATCAAGAATTACCGGCTGTTCATCGCAATGATCATCGTCTTCATCCCGATCAGCGCGACCCTCGTCGACGTGATCCCGCAGCCGCTGATGTACGCGCTTTTGGGCGGGCCGATCGTCGCCTTCTCGATCTGGCAGATCTCGGGACGTCAGATCCCGATGCCCACGCGCCACCGAGCGCTGACCGAGACGGGGCTGGGCATCGTCGCGGGGCTCTATGGCGGGATTTCCGGGATCTGGGGGCCGCCGCTGATCATCTACCTGATCTCGATCGACGCACCGAAACAGGAGGCCGTGCGCATCCTCGGCGTCGTCTTCCTGACCGGGGCGATCATCCTGACCGGCTCGCATCTGGTCTCGGGCGTGCTGAACGCGCAGACGATTCCGCTGTCGCTTTTGATGATCCTGCCCGCGCTGGCGGGGATGAAGCTGGGCTTCAAGGCGCAGGACCGGCTCGATCCCGTGCGCTTCCGGTGGTGGACACTGATCCTGCTGGGCGTGGCCGGGCTGAACCTGCTGCGCCGTGCGCTGATGGGTTAAGCGACGAAGGGGCGCAGCCCCTGACGGCGGGCGGAGGCCAGCGTCTTCGCCTCATAGCCCGAGACGATCTTGCGCACCGGCTTGCGATGGAGCGGCACCCCGCCTTCGCGCACTAGCCCCGCAAAGGCCGTCGTCGCCGCCAGAAGCGGTTGCCGGGCGAGCCGCCCAATATGCAGGCTCTCCAGCTTGCAGCCATCCGCCATCAGCAGGTGATGGCCGCCCAGCAGCAGCCCGTGCCATTCCAGAATGCCCGGGCAATCGGGTTGCAGCGCGGCGCAGCCGTCGGCCAGCGAGCGCGCCTCGATCAGCACCTCGTCCTCGCCGAAGATGAAATCCACCGACGGCCCGCTGAGCGCCACACGGTGCTGCGGCATGACCCACAGATCCTGCCGCGCCGAGAAGACCGGCGCACAGAGCTTCACCGGACGCAGGTGCCCGATCGCAGGGAGGCTGACCCGGCCCGACCAGAGCACCGGCTGCGGTCCGGCATCGATGGTCTCGACCAGATCGCCTTCGCGAAGCCGCGCGGCAGGCACCGCGCCCTCCGGCGTCTGGATCGGGGTCGCGGGGGCGAAACAGCCCGCCGGTCCCATCGGTTGCAGATGATCGCCAAGCGCCAGCCAGTCGACGCGCGGCCCGATCCGCGCGGGCCCCGCCGGATCGAGCAGGGCGGCGGCCTCGTCACGGGTCAGCGGCAGCGGGGCCACGCCCGCCTGCTGCCGGATCGTGCGCTGATCGAGCGCCTCCAGCGTCAGCAGGCTCTCGCGTCCCGGCCCGTCCCAGCGCCAAATGAGCCGCATCCGCCCACCGGTCAGCCGCTCCTGCGTAGCGTCGATCGAGATCGCATGGACCGCCGAGCCGCGCCGCTGCGCCAGCACGATGCGCCCGTCGACATCGAGATTGAGCGAGAGGAAATTCCGCCAGCCTTCGCGCTGATGCAGATGGATCAATGGCAGGGGCGATTGCTCGCCGCGCATCAGGGTGAATTCCAGCATCAGGCTGCCCCGTGCGAGCAGCTCCGGCAATCTGCGCTCGTCGAACCTGACCGCGCCGCGATGCGCGATCTGCGCACCGATCCAGCCCTGTTGCGCCCTCATCCGCGACGCTCCGAATGCTGCCGTGATCCCATGCCTGTCTCCGCGCCCGGGGAAGCCGACACGGAAAACGCGCGCCGCCTGAATGGGCCGCGCGTGGGTCTTTTGCGTCTGACTACGGGCTTTGCCCTGCTCGATATGCCCGATTTCGGGCTTTTGCTTTTGACATATCATGACACCGCGACCTGCCTTTGGGTAGCCCCTGTCTCCGCGTCACTTGCGCCCGGTGTCGAGCCTGCAACAGCCATTGCCCCGAGGGCCGCGGCGCTCTAAGCCTGTAGCGCTGAAAAGGAGTGCCCATGACGACCGATCCCATCCGCCTGAGCGCCGATCTGATCCGCTGCCCCTCGGTGACCCCGGAGGAGGGCGGCGCGCTGGTTTTGCTGGAAGGCTTGCTGAGCGGGGCGGGCTTCACCTGCACGCGCGTCGATCGCAACGGCACGCCGAACTTCTACGCGCGCTGGGGCGCGAAGGGGGCGGCGAAAAGCTTCGGCTTCAACGGGCACACGGATGTCGTGCCGGTGGGCGATGCGAGCGCCTGGACGCATGACCCGTTCGGCGCCGAGATCGTCGACGGCGTGATGTGGGGGCGCGGCGCGACCGACATGAAGACCGCCGTGGCGGCCTTTGCCGCGGCAGCGGTGGATTTCGTGACCGAGACGCCGCCCGACGGGGCGGTGATCCTCGCCATCACCGGCGACGAGGAAGGGCCGGGCCGCGACGGCACGCGGGCGCTTCTGGATTGGATGAAGGCCGAGGGCGAGGCGATGTCGGTCTGCCTCGTGGGCGAGCCGACCTGCCCCAATGAGATGGGCGAGATGATGAAGATCGGGCGGCGTGGCTCGCTCAGCTTCTATATCGAGGCCGAGGGCGTGCAGGGCCATGCCGCCTATCCGCATCGCGCGAAGAACCCGCTGCATGCGCTGGTCGATCTGCTGGGCCGGATGACGGCAGAGCCGCTCGATCACGGCACGGATCATTTCCAGCCCTCGAGCCTGCAGATCACCACCATCGATTGCGGCAACCCGGCCAATAACGTGATCCCGGCCAAGGCCCGCGCGACCGTGAATATCCGCTTCAACGACGCCCATACCGGCGAGGGGCTGATCGCCTGGGCCGAGGCGATGGCCTCCGAGATCTCCGCCGAGACCGGCATCCGCATCGCGCTCAACCCCGATATCTCCGGCGAAAGCTTCGTCACCCCGCCCGGTCCCTTCGTCGATCTCGTCGCGAAATCGGTCCAGGCGGAAACGGGCCGCGCGCCGGAGCTGTCCACCTCGGGCGGCACCTCGGATGCGCGCTTCGTGAAGGATCACTGCCCGGTCGTGGAATTCGGCCTCGTCGGCGCGACGATGCATCAGGTGGACGAGCGCGTGCCGCTCGATCAGATCGAAGCGCTCACGCGCGTCTATGCCCGCATATTGAGAGACTATTTCGCATGATCAGGATCGAGCCGGTCACCGATTACACGCCCTGCCACGCGCTGCGCCGCGCCGTGTTTATCGAAGAACAGGGCATCCCGGAGCCCGAGGAATGGGACGATCTCGACGATCAGGCGGTCCATCTTCTGGCCAGCGAGGATGGCACGCCGCTCGGCACCGCGCGGCTGATCCGCAAGGGTGAGACCGGCAAGATCGGTCGCATCTGCGTGGCGAAATCCGCGCGTGGCACCGGGCTTGGCGCGGCGCTGGTGCGCGACGCCTGCGAGCGGTTCGCTGAGATGGGCTGCACCCGCGCCTATCTCTCGGCCCAGAGCTACGCGATCCCGTTCTACGAGAAGCTCGGCTTCGTGCCCTACGGCGAAGATTACGACGACGCGGGCATCCCGCATCGCGATATGGAAAAGCCGCTCTGAGCTTCCTCTTGATCCAAGTATCCCGGGGGGGCGCGTCAGCGCTGGGGCAGAGCCCCCTCCGCCCAAGCCATGCGCGCCTACGCGCGCGAGGGCAGCGACCCCTCGACACCCAGAATTAGCGCAACACTCTTTGAGTGACGCCCCTCACGCCCCATGTTAGGCAAACCCATGAGCAAACCCGCCCCCATCCCCTCGCGCCAGCAAATCCTCGACTGGCTGAACGACAATCCCGACCAAGGGGCCAAGCGCGATATCGCGCGGGCCTTCGGTGTGAAGGGGCAGGCGAAGATCGAGCTGAAGCGCATTCTCAAGGATATGGCCGACGAAGGCCTGATCGAGAAGCGCCGCCGCAACTTCCGCGACCCCAACGTGCTGCCGCCGGTTTCCGTGCTGCGTGTGATGCGCGAGGATAGTCAGGGCGACCAATGGGCCGAGCCTGCCGAATGGAATGGCGAGGGGCCTGCGCCTTTGGTCCTCTTCGTTCCGAAGGACGGTGATCCCACGCTGGCCGAGGGCGACCGTATCCTCGGCCGCCTGACCCCGGTCGAGGATGAGGATTACGGCTACGAGGCGCGGCTGATCCGCAAGATCGGGCAGGCCTCGCATCGCATCGTCGGCATCTTCCGCAAGAATGCCGAAGGCGGGCGGATCATGCCGATCGACAAGGGCGTCGGCAACGAATGGCAAGTGCCGGCGGCGGTCACGCAGGGCGCCAAGGATGGCGAACTGGTCGAGGCCGAACAGACCGGGCCGCGCGGGCGCATGGGCCTGCCCAAGGCACGCGTGATCGAGGTGCTGGGCGATCCGTCCGCGCCGAAAGCCGTGTCGCTGATCGCGATCCATCAGCATGGCATCCCCGACGATTTCCCCGATGCGGTCGTGGCCGAGGCCGATGCCGCCAAGCCCGCGCCTCTGGGCGAGCGCGAAGACCTGCGCAAGCTGTCTTTCGTCACGATCGACCCGGCGGATGCGCGCGACCGCGACGATGCGGTGCTGGTGATCCGCGATGACGATCCGAAGAACGAGGGCGGCTTCCTGATCTGGGTCGCGATCGCCGATGTGGCGCATTACGTCACGCCGGGCTCCGAGCTGGACCGCGAGGCGCGCAAGCGCGGCAACTCCACCTATTTCCCCGACCGCGTCGTGCCGATGCTGCCCGATAGCCTCTCGGGCGATCTGTGCTCGCTGCACGAGAACGTGGACCGTGCGGTATTGGCGGTGCGGATGAAGATCGACGCGCAGGGGCGCAAGGTCTCGCATCGCTTCACGCGCGGGATGATCCGCTCGGTCGGCTCGCTCGAATACGGGCAGGTGCAATCGGCGCGCGACGGCAATCCGGACGAGAAGACCGAGGATATGGTCGAGGAGATCATCGACCCGATCTACGAGGCCTACGAGGCGCTCAAACACGCTCGCGCGATCCGTCAGCCGCTGGAGCTGGACCTGCCCGAACGGCAGATCGTGATCGGCGACGATGGCCATGTCGCCTCGATCCGCTTCAAGGACCGGCTCGACGCCCATAAGCTGATCGAGGAGTTCATGGTGCTGGCCAATGTGGCCGCCGCCGAGGAACTGGAAAAGCTGCGCCGTCCGCTGCTGTATCGTGTCCACGAAGAACCCAGCCTCGACAAGATCGAGAGCTTGCGCGAAGTGGCGCAGGCGTCGGGTTTCACCCTGGCGAAGGGGCAGGTGCTGCAGACCGCGCACCTGAACAATCTGCTCAGCCAGTCCGAGGGCTCCGAGTTCGACGAGTTGATCAACATCTCGACGCTGCGCTCGATGACGCAGGCCTATTACGCGCCGACGAATTACGGCCATTTCGGTCTCGCGCTGCGCTCCTACGCGCATTTCACCTCGCCGATCCGGCGCTATTCCGACCTGATCGTGCACCGCGCGCTGATCCTCGGCCATGGCTGGGGCAAGGACGGGCTGAGCGCGTGGGATATCGAGAACCTCGAGGACACGGCGAAGCAGATTTCCGATACCGAGCGCCGCTCGATGGTGGCCGAGCGCGACACGACCGACCGCTATCTGGCCGCCTACCTGTCAGACCGCGTGGGCAGCGAGTTTACGGGCCGCATCTCGGGCGTGCAGAAATTCGGCGCCTTCGTGAAGCTCGACGAGACCGGCGCGGACGGGCTGATCCCGATCCGCGAGATCGGGCGCGAGTTCTTCCATTTCGACCGCGAGGCGCAGGAGCTCGTGGGCTCGGATACCGGCATGGTCATCACCATCGGGCAGCGTGTGCGGGTGCGGCTGTCCGAGGCCGTGCCGATCACCGGCGGGCTGATGCTGGAGCTGCTGGAAGTCGAAGGGCAGGGGATGCCCTCGGGTGACGGCAAGCGCCGCAAGGGCCGCCGCCCCGGCACGCGTCCGCCGCGCAAAGGCCCGGGTAAGGGGCCGCGCAAACCGGCCCGCGATGCCGCCAAGAAGAAGGCGGTCGCGCGCAAGGTGAAACGCACGCGCAAGAGCTGAGGCTTACAGCATCCACTCGATCGGCAGGCGCTGCGCGACCCACAGGAAGATGCGATGCGAGAAGGGCACGCCCGGCTCGCGCTTGCGCACGCCATGCCCGGGGCGCGACCAGCGCAATTGCTGCGCACGGGTGAGGCGCAGCCGCCATGCGCGGGCGGGGATGAATTCCTGGAAGGTCTCGGAGATTTCCGTCGCGATCTCGGGCGCGTCGATCACGATGCCCAGCTCTGTATTGAGCCGCATCGAGCGTGGATCGAAGTTGAACGAGCCGATGAAGACGCGCGCGCGATCCACCGCGAAGACCTTGGCGTGCAGCTTGTTGCGCGAAAACGGAGAGGTGCCGCGAATGTCGGAGCCCAGCAGCCGCTCGCGCCGGTTGCGGTCGCTCGGGCGGCGGTCTTCGGCATCGGCTGCGTATTCGTAAAGCTCGATCCCGGCGCGTAACAGCCCCTTGCGGCGATGCGCATAGCCGGAATGGACCAGCGCCACATCGGTCGCGGCATAGGAATTCGTCAGCACCTTGATCGTCGCGCCGGATTTGGCGATCCGCTTGAGATAGCGCACCCCCGTCCGCGTCGGCACGAGGTAGGGCGTCACCAGCACCAGTTCCTCCAGCGGTTGCCCCAAGGCACGCACCAGATATTGCCAGAGCAGTTTGCGCCCCTGCAAAAGCCCGTGGATTTTCGACGGGTGGTCGTAGATCAACTGCGCCTCGGCGAAGATCACCCGCGCCTTACCCGACAGCAGCCGCGACAGCCGGTCGGGATGCTGAAGGTCGTCGGCATAGCGTTTCGCCTCGGGCTCCGAGAGGCGGAGCTCTTCGGTCTGGATGATGGTCTCGGCCTCTTTCGCCTCGCAGCCGCCCAGCATCTTTTCCGCCGGGATCGCGGGGGGCGCGTTCCAGTAGAGGTCGAACTGCTTTCCGATCTGCGCCAGAACCGGCCCCGCGACCGCGACGTCGAGATCCATGTAGAGGCCGCTTTCGGAAAGGCTGTTGAAATAGTCGTCGCCGATATTGCGCCCGCCGAGGATCGCCATCCGGCCATCCGCGATCATCGCCTTGTTGTGCATCCGGCGGTTCAGGCGGCGGAAGTCGGACAGGTAGCCGAGGAAGCGCGCGGTGCGGATCGGGAAGGGGTTGAAGAGGCGGACGTCGACATTGGGCAACTGGTCGAGCGCGGCCAGCGTGCGGTCCATCCCCGCCGTGCCGTTATCGTCGATCAGCAGCCGGATATGGACCCCGCGCTTGGCCGCCTTGCGCAGCGCGCCGAGCATGATCGCGCCCGCCGTGTCGTTCTGCCAGATGTAATATTGCAGATCGAGCGAGACCTCCGCCGCGTCGATCAGTTCCAGCCGCGCCGCCAGCGCGTCGAGCGGATCGGCGAGCAGCTGGACCGCGCTCTTTGTCTCAATTCCCGCGAGCCGGTCCCGCAGCGCGGTCGCGAAGCGCCCGGTTTCGGGGGCGACCTGCATATGGGACTCGGGGAACGGGCCTTTCGGACGCCGATGCGACAGCCTTGCGACGATCAGCGTCAGACCGGCCAGCGCGATGAGGCCGGCGATCAGGGCGAAGCCCAGAATATGAAGCAGTTCCAGTTTCATGGCTGGCATCATGTAGGCGGTTCAAGGGTTTAGGAAAGTGGGCTTCGCATATGAAAAAGGCCGACGTGATCGCCGGCCTTCTTAAAAATCTCGTGTTCCGGGTTCAGCGGATCAGCCGATCGCCGCGGCTTTCACGTCGTCGTCGATATAGGGCACGTATTGCGCGAAGTTGTCCGAGAACATCTCCACCAGCTTCTGCGCCTGCGCATCATAGGCCGCCGCGTCGTCCCAGGTGCGGCGCGGGTCCAGAAGCACGTCCGAGACGTTCGGGACCGAGACCGGAACCTCGAAGCCGAAATTGGGGTCCTTGCGGAACTGCACGTCATGCAGCGAGCCGTCGAGCGCGGCTTTCAGCAGCGCACGGGTCGCCCGGATCGGCATCCGCGAGCCGGTGCCGAAGGCGCCGCCGGTCCAACCGGTGTTGACCAGCCAGCACGACGCGCCGGTGTTGCGGATCTTTTCCTGCAGCAGCTTGCCATAGACCTCGGGGCGACGCGGCATGAAGGGCGCGCCGAAGCAGGTCGAGAAGGTCGGGAGCGGTTCGACCACGCCGACCTCGGTGCCCGGGGTCTTCGAGGTGAAGCCCGACAGGAAGTGATACATCGCCTGCGCCGGGGTGAGCCGCGCGATGGGCGGCAGGACACCGAAGGCATCGCAGGTCAGCATGATCACGTTCTTGGGCTGGCCCGCCATTGCGGTATCCGAGGCGTTCGGAATGTAATGCAGCGGATAGGCGCAGCGCATGTTGTCGGTGATCGAGTTGTCGTTGAAGTCCAGCTCCAGCGTCTCCTCGTCGAACACCATGTTCTCGACCACGGTGCCGAACATCGAGCAGGTGTTGTAGATCTCCGGCTCGGCTTCTTTCGACAGGTTGATCGTCTTGGCGTAGCAGCCGCCTTCGAAGTTGAAGATGCCGTTATGCGACCAGCCATGCTCGTCATCGCCCACGAGGATGCGCGAGGGATCGGCCGAGAGCGTCGTCTTGCCGGTGCCAGAGAGGCCGAAGAAGACCGCCGCGTCATCGGGGTCGTCGATCGCGTGGTTGGCCGAGCAGTGCATCGCCATGATGCCTTCGCCGGGCAGGATGTAGTTGAGAAGGGTGAAGACGCCCTTCTTGTTCTCACCCGCATAGGCGGTGTTGCCGATCAGGATCGTCTTCTTCTCGAAGTTCAGCGCGATCACGGTTTCCGAGCGGCAGCCGTGCTTCTCGGGATCGGCCTTGAAGCTCGGGCAGTTGATGATCGTCCATTCCGGGTTGAACGCGTCGAGCTCCTCGCGCTCGGGGCGGCGCAGCATGGTGCGCAGGAACAGCCCGTGCCAGGCCATTTCCGCCACGAGGCGCACGTCGAGCCGATGCTCGGGGTCGGCACCGCCGAAGAGGTCCTCGACGAAGTAATCCTTGCCCTTCATGTGCTCCAGCATGTCGGCATAGAGGCGGTCGAAGGCTTCGGGATCCATCGGGGAGTTGTTCTCCCACCAGATGCTGTCTTCGACCGAGGCGGTGCGCACGACGAACTTGTCTTTGGGCGACCGGCCCGTGTGTTTCCCGGTGGTGCAGTAGAACGCGCCACCCTTGCCGAGCGTGCCTTCGTCGCGCTTGATCGCTTCTTGGATCAGCGCCGGTTCCAGCAGGTTATAATAGACATTCCCGAGACCTTCGATGCCTTGATCTTCCAGCCGTTTCGCGGGGTTAACGCGTCCAATGTCCATCTGATGCTCCCGATGCCGTCGCGCGGCGTTCACAGGGTTATTCCCGGCGCCTCGGGGCCTCGAAGCGCCGATCCGAGCAACAATGTTACCCGGATGGATCGCCTATAGCATGACAATTTTGCGAAGGAACAGAATGGATAGGGGGAGTTAGCGCAACCATTTCTAGGTTTAGCGCAATCACGGCGAAATGTCGCGGAAAGGTGAGGCAAATTAGTCAAAGGTTCGGAAATTCTGGCTCTGATGATTCGCGAAACCTTGGTGATTCGCAGCTTTTTGTTGATTTGAAGGCAACGAACGCGGAATATGCGTGTAATAACTATAAAGTAGCAGTGAAGGGATATTCCGACATGTCGAGAATCGCGCTGGTCGACGACGACCGCAATATTCTGACCTCTGTCTCGATGACGCTCGAGGCGGAAGGTTACGATGTCGAAACGTATAACGATGGACAGGCTGCATTCGACGCGTTCACCAAGCGTCTCCCGGACATGGCGGTTCTGGATATAAAGATGCCGCGAATGGACGGCATGGAGCTGCTGCAGCGGCTTCGCCAGAAGACGGCGATGCCGGTGATCTTCCTGACCTCCAAAGACGACGAAATCGACGAGGTTCTGGGTCTGCGCATGGGCGCGGACGACTACGTCAAGAAGCCGTTCTCGCAGCGTCTTCTGGTCGAACGCATCCGCGCGCTGCTGCGCCGGCAGGAAGCGATCTCGACCGGCGAGGTCGCCTCGACCGAAGACACCAAGGTCATGGTGCGCGGCTCGCTCGAAATGGACCCGCTGCGCCACGCGGTGACCTGGAAGAGCAAGGACGTCACGCTGACCGTGACCGAATTCCTGCTGCTTCAGGCGCTCGCGCAGCGGCCCGGTTTCGTGAAATCCCGCGATCAGCTGATGGACGTGGCTTACGACGATCAGGTCTATGTCGACGACCGCACGATCGACAGCCACATCAAGCGCCTGCGCAAGAAGATGCGCAGCGTCGATGATGATTTCACGGCGATCGAGACACTCTACGGCATCGGATACCGGTATAACGAAGAGTGATGCTACGTAGATGAGTATTGCCGGGAAGATCGGATTGGCTCGAAAGCGCTCCTCAAACTTCGCCCGTCGCGCGCCGGAAACGGAAGTCGTGCTCGGCGAGGATTGGATCGGCCCGGCCGATATCGTCGACGACGATCTGCGCAAGGGTCGGGCGCGGCGGTCGATGTTCTCGCTCAACCGCTCGCCGCTGGCGCGCAAGATCATCACCTTCAACCTGTTGGCGATGATCGTGCTGGTGACCGGCGTGCTCTACCTCAACCCGTTTCGTGACAGCCTCGTGCTGCAGCGCGAAGGCGGGCTGGTGAACGAGGCGCAGCTGGCCGCCGACGTGTTCGAGGCGCAGCTTCCGGCTGGCGCTCCGGTCAATCTGGCGGCGGGAGACGGGCTCGACCCGCTCGCGACGATCCGCGGGATGGAGCTGCCCGAAGGTGCCGATCTCTACCTGTTCGATCCCAGTGCGGCGCTGCTCGGCACGACGACCACGGGCGACCGCGCGCCGGTCGAAGAGGTCGACGGGCTGAATTTCGACAAGCGCTCAACCGTGCTCAGCGATTTTCTCGGTCAGATCTGGGACTCGGTCGCGGGTCTGTTCGAGCGCGGTGGCGGCACCGCCGCCGATAGCGCGCTCGACATGGTGCGCGATCTGGTGCCCTCGGCGCTGGATGGCCGCACCAAGATCGCCTCGCAGAAGAACGCCGCCGGAGAGACCATCTTCGCCGTCGCCACCCCGATCCGGCAGGGCGATCGCGTCGTGGGCGTCGTGGGGCTGATCTCCGTTGCGGGGCAGATTGACGCGCTGGTCCGCGTCGAGCGCGAGCAGGTGCTGCAGATGTTCGTGATCGCGATCATCGTCTCGATCGGGCTGTCGCTGGTGCTGGCCTCGACCATCGCCAACCCGCTTTCCGATCTTGCCGCCGCTGCCGAAATCGGGCGCGACAAGAACGCGCGCAAGATGGCGCCCGCCCGGGTGCGCATCCCCGACCTGACCGCGCGACCCGACGAGATCGGGCGGCTATCGGGCGCGATGCGCGGTATGGTCGGCGCGCTTTACGAACGTATCGACGCGAACGAACAGTTCGCCGCCGACGTCGCCCATGAGATCAAGAACCCGCTGGCCAGCCTGCGCTCTGCCGTGGCCTCGCTGCATATGGTCAAGAAAGACGAACAGCGCACCCGTCTTCTCGAGGTCATTGATCACGACGTGCGCAGATTGGATCGTCTGGTGAGTGACATTTCCAATGCATCGCGGCTCGATTCCGAGCTGGTGAAAGAAGAGGAAGAGCGGTTCGACCTGATCAAGATGGTGTCGAATCTCAGCGAATTCCTCGGGCAGCAGGCGCGCGAGAAGGGCGTCGATTTCATTACCGACCTGCCGTCGCAATCTGTGGTCATCTCGGGGCTGGAAGCGCGTCTGGCGCAGGTCTTCGTGAACCTCATCACCAATGCGACCTCGTTCTGCGAAGAGGGCGACGCGGTGCGGGTCTGGGCACGCCAGCGCGACAATCGTGTGCTGGTCGTGGTCGAGGATACCGGGCCGGGCATTCCCGAAGAGGCGCTGACCAAGGTCTTCAAGCGGTTCTATTCGGAGCGTCCCGAGGGGCAGTTTGGCGATCACTCGGGTCTTGGCCTCGCGATCTCCAAGCAGATCGTCGAAGCCCATGGCGGCGTGATCTGGGCCGAGAATATCCGCCCCACCGATGCCGACCGGACCTCCGATCCTCTGGGCGCGCGTTTCGTCGTGGGCCTGCCGGTCAGCTGAATGACCGGGTCGGACGACCTCTCGACCAATCTCCATGCCAGTGCCGTCGCGCTCGACCCCGAGCGCGGCGTTCTCATTCGTGGCGCCTCGGGCAGCGGCAAATCGCTTCTCGCGTTGCGGTTGATGGCGCTAGGGGCGTCACTTGTCGCCGATGACCGGGTCGACCTGCGCACCGAAGGCGGGGCGCTGATCGCAAGCGCACCGGAGCCGATCGCGGGCCGGATCGAGGCGCGCGGTGTGGGTATCCTACGCGCCGATCACCTGTCGCAAGCCCGCATCACTTTGCTGGTCGATCTCGATCGGGAAGAGGTCGAACGCTTGCCAACCTGTCGAAAAGACAGGGTGTTGGGGGTCAATCTGCCCCTTGTGCTGCGCGTGCAGCATGGTCATCTTGATGTGGCAATCTTGCAATGGCTGAAAGGGGGCCGATGGGCGTGACCCGATCCGATCCGGTATGGGCACAGGCTGGCCAGCGCGTCGTGCTGGTGACCGGCCCGTCAGGTGCGGGCCGCACGACTGCCATCGGCGCTTTGGAGGATCTGGGCTACGAGCCGATCGTCAACCTGCCGCTGAGTCTCGTGCCGCGCCTTCTCAAAGGCCATCTGACCGGCCCGGTCGCGCTTGGCGTCGATGTCCGCGGTCGCGATTTCTCGGCCGCGGCGCTGATCGAACTGGTCGATATGTTGACCAAGCGCCCGGATCTGCATCTCGACCTGCTCTATCTGGATGCACGTCCCGAAGTGCTCGAACGGCGCTATTCCGAGACCCGCCGCCGTCATCCGCTATCGCCCGAGGAAGACCCCGGCGCAGGCATCGCGCAGGAGATGGACCTGCTCTCGCCGATCCGCATGCGCGCCGATGTCCTGATCGACAGCTCCGAGATGAGCCCGCATGATCTGCGCGCCGAGGTCGGGCGCTTCTTCGACACGGGCCGCACCGAGGCGCTCTCGGTCACGGTGAATTCCTTCAGCTACAAGCGCGGAGTGCAGCGCGGGCTCGATCTGATGTTCGATTGCCGCTTCCTCGCCAATCCCCATTGGGAGCCGGAGCTGCGCGCGCTTGACGGGCGTGACGCGGCGGTCGCGGATTACGTCGCCGCCGATCCGCGCTTTGCGGAGTTCCACCAGCGCGTGCTCGATCTGCTGTTGTTCCTGCTTCCCGCCTATGTCGCGGAGGGCAAGGCTTACCTCTCGGTCGGCTTCGGGTGTACCGGGGGGCAACACCGCTCGGTTGCAATGTCCGAGAGCATCGCCAAAGCGCTTGCGGAAGCAGGGTGGCGCGTGTCTAAACGTCATAGGGAATTGGAGCGTCTCGGCCATGCCGAGAACGAAGAAACGAAGGTGAGGTCGGGCGCGTGATCGGTATCGTGATCGTGGCACATGGTGGTCTGGCGCGCGAATATCTCGCCGCTATAGAGCATGTCGTGGGCCCGCAGCGCGGCATTCGTGCCATCACGATCGAGGACGATCACGACCGCGCGGGCAAACAGGCGGAGATTCGCGCCGCCGCCGATGCGGTCGATGACGGCACAGGTGTCGTGGTTGTGACCGACATGTTCGGCGGCTCTCCGTCCAACCTGTCGCTGATGGCCTGCGAGGCGCGAGACCGCGAAATCATCTACGGTGCGAACCTGCCGCTGCTGATAAAGTTGGCGAAATCGCGCAGCCTTGCGGTCCATGCAGCGGTCGAGGCCGCGCTCGACGCGGGACGAAAATACATCAATAGTTACAATGCCCAAGCGGGAGTGGTGAAATGTCCGTGACCCGCGAGTTGGAGATCGTGAACGAGAAGGGCCTGCATGCGCGCGCCTCTGCCCGTTTCGTCGAGGTTGTCGAGGATCATGACGCCCGCGCCACGGTGGCGAAGGATGGCCAGTCGGTCTCGGGCGACTCGATCATGGGGCTTTTGATGTTGGCAGCTTCGCGTGGAACCACTATTGAAGTGACGACAAGCGGGGCCGAGGCAGAGAAGCTCGCCGATGCGCTTCAGGCATTGGTGGCCGACAAATTCGGCGAAGGTATGTGACGCTCCGCACCCAGCGAGGGGGTTCGCCCAATGAACCAAGAGAGCGAGATCGCAATCGAAGCCGCGCAAGCCGTATCGAAGCCGTATGATAAGCGTCGCCTGTCCTATGCGGGGACGTTTTCCAACCCGTTCAAGGTCGGTACGATCCGCACTTTGGAATGGCTGACCGCGAAAGCGCAGCTTCTGCATCTGATCCGCAAGTTCGAGAAGCGCGGCGCGCCGGTCGGGGCCGAGTTCTGGCCGCAGGCGCTCGATGTGATGGGGATCGATGTCACGACGCCCCCCGAGCAGATCGCCCATATCCCGAAAGAGGGTCCGCTGGTGGTCGTCGCGAACCACCCGCATGGGCTGGTGGACGGGATGGTGCTGGCCTACCTGATCGGGCAGGTGCGCGATGATTTCCTGATCCTGACCCGGTCGTTGCTGACCGGCATTCCCGAAGTCGAGCAATACATGCTGCCGGTGCCCTTCCCACACGAGCCCAATGCCCGCGAGGACAGCCTCAAGATGCGCGCCGCCTGCATGGCGCAGCTCAAGCGCGGTGGCGTGGTGGTACTGTTCCCGGCCGGGCAGGTGGCGCATTCCGAGACGCTGATGGGACCGGTGATCGAGCAGGAATGGAACCCCTTCACCGCGAAAATGCTCGCCCGGTCGAACGCCTCGGTGCTGCCGATCCATTTCCCGGGGCAGAATTCGCGCGCCTATCAGATCGCCAACAAGCTGAGCGCGACGGTGCGGCAGGGGCTGCTGCTCTATGAGATCAAACGTGCGCTGAACAAGCCCCAGAACCCCGCGATCGGCCCGGCGAAGAGCGCAGACGAGATCGCCGAGGCGCTGCAGAACCCGCGCAAGTTCCTCGCGGACCTGCGGGCGGAAACGCTGGCGCTGTAAGGCGACTGGTGGAGGGGGCTCTGCCCCCGCGGCTCCGCCGCCCCCCGGGATATTTTGAAAGAGCGAAGTCGCTTACGCGATCTTAACGGAACGCGGGGCAGTCTGCTTTCGCGGTACAGGCGGGGACGCCGATGGCCGTAAGAGCGAAGGCACCCGGTTCTCCGCAATCGCGGCTCGGGCCGGGTGTCGACCCCAGTCTTCGCTCTTGGAAAATATCCCGGGGTGAGCGCAAAGCGCGAGGGGCAGAGCCCCTCACTTGCACCGTGCCTCAGCGCGTCGGCACCGGCTCGTCACCGCG
The DNA here is from genome assembly GCF_002020075.1 of Thioclava sp. F36-7. Taxonomy (NCBI): domain Bacteria; kingdom Pseudomonadati; phylum Pseudomonadota; class Alphaproteobacteria; order Rhodobacterales; family Paracoccaceae; genus Thioclava; species Thioclava sp. F36-7. Next base: position 164,425 of record NZ_MPZR01000006.1, read on the forward strand.
ATAATCGTAGAAGCCGCGCCCGGTCTTGCGCCCGAGCCAACCGGCTTCGACATATTTCGTCAGAAGCGGGCAGGGCCGGTATTTGGTATCGGCCAGCCCGTCATGCAGCACGTTCATGATCGCGAGACAGGTGTCGAGCCCGATGAAATCGGCCAGCTCCAGCGGCCCCATCGGATGGTTCGCGCCGAGCTTCATCGACTCGTCGATCGAGCGCACATTCCCCACGCCTTCATAGAGCGTATAGACCGCCTCATTGATCATCGGCATCAGGATGCGGTTCACGATGAAGGCCGGGAAGTCTTCGGCCGAAGCCGCGGTCTTGCCGAGCTTTTCCACCACTTCGTGCAGCGCCTTGTAGGTCTCCTGATCGGTCGCGATGCCGCGGATCAACTCGACCAGTTGCATCACCGGCACCGGGTTCATGAAGTGGAAGCCCATGAATTTCTCGGGCCGGTCAGTGCGCGAGGCGAGCCGCGTGATCGAGATCGACGAGGTGTTCGAGGTCAGGATCGTCGTCGGCTTGAGATGCGGAAGCAGGTCTTCGAAGATCGCCTGCTTGACCGTCTCGCGCTCGGTCGCGGCCTCGATCACCAGATCGGTCGGACCCAGATCGCTCAGTTTCGTGGTCGTAGTGATCTTCTTCAGCGCGGTGTTCTTCTCGTCTTCCGAGATCTTGCCGCGCGACACCTGTCGATCGAGGTTCTTGGTAACCGTGGTGAGCGCTTTCGTCAGCGCGTCTTCGCTGATGTCGTTCAGCAGAACGTCATATCCGGCCAGCGCGAAGACATGGGCGATACCGTTGCCCATCTGCCCTGCACCCACGATGCCCACTTTCTCGATCGCCATAATTTTCCCTCTCACGCTTTGCGCCCTGACCATAGTTCTCCGCTCGGTCCATGCAAGCGAAACGCAGGGCTGAGATCATTTTAACATTAGCCGTTTGGCAAGATTTTGGGCGCAATCTGGCCTCGGGTGAGTCGAACTCAGACTGAGGTGGGAAAATGGCTTTCGAATATACGGGCGATGGCGCCCTCGATTACTTTCCGTGCCGATACGGGAAATCCAAACTTCTGTTCCGCGGGCCGCGCCGTGCGCTGCAGGGGGATTTCATTGCCGCGATGGGCGGGACGGAGACCTATGGAAAATTCGTGGAGCATCCCTGGCCCGCGCTGCTCGAGGCGCGGCTGGAGATGCCGGTGGTGAATTTCGGCTATCTGAATGCCGGGATCGACGTGTTCCTGCACGAGCCGCAACTGGCTGCGGCGTCAGAGGCCGCGAAGGTCACGGTGATCCAGTTGCTCGGCGCGCAGAACATGTCGAACCGCTTCTATGCGGTGCATCCGCGCCGCAATGACCGCTTCCTGCGCGCGTCGAGCCTGATGCGCTCGATCTTCCGCGGCGTGGATTTCACCGAGTTCAACTTCACGCGTCACATGCTGAGCGCATTGAAAGAACGCGAGCCCGAGAAATTCGCACTGCTCGAAGTCGAGTTGCAGGAGGCATGGCAGCAGCGGATGACCGCGCTTCTGGCCAAGATCAAGGGGCGCAAGCTGCTGCTTTGGTTGGGCGAATTCCACGATCCGGCGCATAGCGACACGCTCGGACACGAGCCTCTGATGGTGACGGAGGCGATGGTGGAGACGTTGCGACCGCTCGTGGCCGATATCGTGCGGGTCGAGCCTTCGGTGACGGCGCGCAGTGCAGGCACGACGGGGATGCATTTCTCCGCGCTGGAAGAGCCTGCGGCGGAAATGGTGCCGGGGCCGCTGGTGCATGAGGAAATTGCAGCGGCCCTCGCGCCTGCGCTGCGGCCATTTCTCTAACAGGAAAGGGCGGGGAAATTCCCCGCCCTTTCGACTTGGTTCAACTCTCGCGGGGGGCAGCGCCTCTCCCGCGGATCAGAGCTTTTCGGTCAGCGCCGGAACAGCGTCGAAGAGGTCCGCGACCAGACCGTAATCGGCGACCTGGAAGATCGGCGCTTCTTCGTCCTTGTTGATCGCGACGATGATCTTCGAGTCCTTCATGCCGGCGAGGTGCTGGATAGCCCCGGAGATGCCGCAGGCGATGTAGAGCTCGGGGGCCACGACCTTGCCGGTCTGACCGACCTGCCAGTCGTTCGGCGCGAAGCCCGAGTCGACGGCGGCGCGCGAGGCACCCACAGCCGCGCCAAGCTTGTCGGCCAGCGCTTCGATCACCTTGAAGTCCTCTTCCGAGCCGACGCCACGGCCGCCCGACACGACGATCTTCGCCGAGGTCAGCTCCGGACGATCGCTCTCGGCGACCTTGTCTTCGATCCAGCTCGACAGAGCGGGCGCGTCCGACATGGCGACGGTTTCGACCGAAGCCGAACCACCTTCGCCGGCTGCGTCGAAGGTCGAGGTGCGGAAGGTGATGACCTTCTTCTCGTCCTTCGATTTCACGGTCTGGATCGCGTTGCCCGCGTAGATCGGGCGCTCGAACGTGTCGGCATCGACAACGCCGGAGACATCCGAGATCACCATCACGTCGAGCAGGGCTGCGACGCGCGGCATCACGTTCTTCGCATCGGTCGTGGCAGGCGCCACGATATGCGAGTAGTCGCCCGCGAGCGACACGATCAGCGCGGCGGTCGGCTCCGCCAGACGGTGGCTCAGCGAGGGATCCTCGGCCACGAGAACCTTCGCGACACCGTCGATCTTGGCGGCGGCTTCACCCGCGGCGGCAGCAGACGCGCCCGCGCAGAGCACGGTCACATCGCCCAAGCTTTTTGCGGCGGAGACGGCCTTGGCGGTCGCGTCGACCGACAGTTCGCCATCATTCACTTCACCCAGCAGCAGAACGGCCATCACACGACCCCCTTCTCTTTGAGTTTCGCAACCAGCGTGTCGACATCCGGCACCATTTCGCCAGCCTGACGCGCTTCGGGCTCGGTGGTTTTCACCACTTCGAGGCGCGGCGAGACGTCGACGCCGTAGTCGTCGGCGGTTTTCTCGTCGAGCGGCTTCTTCTTCGCCTTCATGATGTTCGGCAGCGACGCGTAACGCGGCTCGTTCAGACGAAGGTCGGTGGTGACGATCGCGGGCAGCTTGACCTCGATGGTCTGCAGACCGCCGTCGACTTCACGGGTGACCTTCGCGGCCTCACCCTCGACCACGACTTCCGAGGCGAAGGTCGCCTGACCCCAGCCCAGAAGTGCCGCCAGCATCTGGCCGGTCGCGTTCATGTCGTTGTCGATCGCCTGCTTGCCGAGGATCACCATGCCGGGTTGCTCTTCCTCGACGACCTTGGCGAGGATCTTGGCGACGGCCAGCGGCTCGATATCGGTCTGCACGTCATCGGCGGCGACCACGAGAATCGCACGATCCGCACCCATCGCGAGCGCGGTGCGCAGGGTTTCCTGCGCCTGCTTCACGCCGATGGAGACCGCGATGATCTCTTCGACGGCGCCCTTCTCCTTCAGACGGATCGCCTCTTCGACAGCGATTTCGTCGAACGGGTTCATCGACATTTTGACATTGGCGAGATCGACACCGCTTCCGTCCGCTTTCACGCGAGCTTTCACGTTATAGTCGATCACGCGCTTCACAGGCACGAGAACCTTCATGGCGTGTCTCCCTTGTGTAGTCCGCCAAATTGCGGCGAACGGATTCATTCGGCAATTTTGTTACAAGAGCAAAGGGCGAAGGGACAGGGGGAAAACGCCTCGTTTTGGCCCTGAAACGTCACGTCTTTTCGACTGTTTGCGCTAGCGGTGCGTGCAGATTGCCCTAGCGTCGCGCTGTGTCCACGATCCGCCCATGAAAAAGGCCGCCCGAAGGCGGCCTTTCGCGTTTGTTTGCCGGGCAAGGTCAGTCGTCCTTGCACTCACCGGCGATCTTGCAGTCGTTCTGCATCTCGAGCCACATCGCGTTGGCGACGGCGACCAGAGCGGCCAGCGGAAGCCCGAGGATCCATGCGAAATACCACATCTGTCTGTCTCCTTAGTAAACGGTATGGCTGTCGCGCTCGACATCTTCGACCGTCACCTTGCCCCACAGGACCTTATAGACCCATGCGGTATAGGCGAGGATGAGCGGCATGAAGATGAGCGCGCAGACAAGCATGATGAAGAGCGTCTGGTGCGAGGACGAAGCGTCCCAGACCGTCAGCGAAGCGTCGGGCATTTTCGAGCTCGGCAGGATGAAGGGGAACATCGTCAGGCCGACCGAGGAGATCACGCCGAAGATGCCCAGTTTCGACCAGAGCAGCGTCGAGACTTCGCGCCCGGCGCGCAGCCCCCGTACCGCCATTGCGATACCCGCGAGGCCGAGGATCGGCGCAATCGCGATCCAGGGGCGGTCCGCATAGGCCTGCATCCAGCTCCCGCTATGCTCGACCGTCGAGAAGAGCGGGTTGGAGGGGCCGTTGTCCGGCACGACCGAGGTGATGTGGTAGCCCGTGATCCCGAAGGCGAGCCAGATCCCCGCGAGGATATAGGCCACGAACGCCACCATGCCTGCAACGGAGCCGATCTCGGTCGCGCGAACCTTCACCGCGCCTTCGGTCTTCACCGAGAGCCACGCCGCGCCATGCATCATCAGCATCGACAGCGACACCACGCCAGCCAGCAGCGCATAGGGGTTCAGAAGGCCCAGCAGCTTCATGATGAAGTTGCCCGGATAGAGCGGCATCAGCATGTCGTTGAGCTCGAAGGGCACGCCTTGCAGGACGTTGCCCATGGCGACGCCGAAGATCAGTGCCGGCACCGCGCCGCCCACGAAGAGCGCCCAGTCCCAGCCGTTGCGCCAAGCCGCCGAGTCGCGCTTCGAGCGATACTTGAAGCCGACGGGGCGCAGGATCAACGCCGCGAGCACGAGGAACATCGCGAGGTAGAACCCCGAGAAGCTCACCGCATAGAGGGGTGGCCAGGCCGCGAAGATCGCGCCCCCGCCGAGGATGAACCAGACCTGGTTGCCTTCCCAGACCGGGCCGACCGTGTTGATCGCCACGCGGCGCTCGCTATCGGTCTTGCCGACGAAGGGCAGAAGGGCACCCACGCCCATATCGAAGCCGTCGGTGAGCGCGAAGCCGATCAGCAGGACGCCCAGCAACAGCCACCAGATGACGCGCAGAACGTCGAGGGGGATGAGTTCATAGAGGATCATTGGTTCTTACTCCGCAGGCATGGTGACAGGGGCGTTGCCGTCGCGACCGGACAGGCGGTCGTCATGGCGCTGCAGCCACTCTTGAGTGACCTCGACATCCTGATACGGGCCTTTCTTGATGTATTTGATCATCAGGCCCATCTCGATGACGAAGAGCACGGTGTAGAAGGCCACGAAGCCCAGCAGGGTGAACAGTAGGTCGCCCACCGACAGGTGGCTGACCGAGAGTGCCGTCGGCAACACGCCGTCCACCGTCCAGGGTTGGCGTCCGAACTCGGCGGTGAACCAGCCCAGTTCCGCGGCGATCCACGGGGCGGGAATGACGATCACGGCCAGACGCAGCGCCCAACGCGGATATTGCATGCCCTTCCAGTTCGAGACGACGAAGAAGTAGACCATCAGCGCGATGAAGGAGAAGCCAAGCGCCACCATCAGGCGGAAGGACCAGAAGATCGGCCAGACCGTCGGCACGGTATCGTCCGCGGCCATCTTGATCTGCGCATCGGTCGCCTGACGGGGATCGTCCACGTAGCGTTTGAGCAGATAGGCATAGCCCAGATCGCCGACATTCTCGTTGAACTGCTTCTCGACATCGGCGGACACGTCGCCCTTGGCTTCGCGGATTTTCAGCAGGTCGTCATAGGCGACGATACCGTTGCGAATCCGCTCTTCCGAGCCTTTGACGAGCTCGTCGATCCCGGTGATCTGCTCGGTCAGCGAGCGCGTGCCGATCAGGCCCATCACCCACGGGATGTGGATCGCGTATTTCGTCTCGCGATCTTGCTGGTCGGGGATGCCGAAGAGGGTGAAGGAGGCGGGGGCCGGTTCGGTCTCCCACATCGCTTCCATCGCGGCGAGCTTCATTTTCTGGTTGTGAGTCGTCTCGTAGCCCGACTCGTCACCGAGGATGACCACCGACAGGGCCGAGGCGAGACCGAAGGCGGCCGCAACCGCGATCGAGCGGCGGGCGAGCTCGAAATGACGACCCTTGAGCATGTACCAGCTCGACACGCCCATCACGAAGACAGCCGCCGTGACATAGCCTGCCGACACCGTGTGCACGAACTTGGCCTGCGCGACGGGGTTGAACACGACGTCGAAGAAGGAGGTCATCTCCATCCGCATCGTCAGCGGATTGAAATGGGCTCCGACGGGGTTCTGCATCCAGCCATTGGCGATGAGGATCCAGAGCGCCGAGAAGTTCGACCCGATGGCGACGAGCCAGGTGACGACCATGTGCTTGACCGGCGAGAGCTTTTCCCAGCCGAAGAACATCAACCCGACGAAGGTCGCTTCCATGAAGAAGGCCATCAGGCCCTCGATGGCGAGCGGTGCGCCGAAGATGTCGCCCACATAATGCGAGTAGTAGCTCCAGTTCATCCCGAACTGGAATTCCATAGTAATGCCCGTGGCCACGCCCAGCACGAAGTTGATGCCGAACAGGGTGGCCCAGAACTTGGTCATTTGCCGCCAGATGGGGCGGTTGGTCATCACATAGACCGTCTCCATGATCGCCACGATGATCGACAGACCAAGCGTCAGCGGCACGAAGAGGAAGTGATACATGGCGGTCATGGCAAATTGCAGCCGTGACAGCTCAACGATCCCGAAATCCATTCTCGTTCTCCGTTTCCCTACTTGCACCCGACCTCGCCAAAAGCCGAGTTTCTCGGAAATATTATTCCTGGATGCAGCTTATGGGCGGGCGGTCTGCGCCTGACATTGAGCCAAATCAAATTGACGATGTGTCGCACGGAGGTGTGAAGAGCCGTGAACGACAATATGTCACATGAAATTAAGGACTTATTGTCGCAGGTCGTGCGTCATTTCAGCGCGATGGTGCCCGTTGCGGCGCTCTGATCGGGCTGTCTGTGAGACACCAGAAGGAAGCCCGCGTCGGGCAAAAGGGCGCGCAATCCGGAGAGAGTCGCGGCGGCCGTTGGGGCGTCGAGCCCCTCGGTCGGCTCGTCCAGCAGCAGGATGTCGGGTTGGCGCAAAGCCGCACGGGCCAGCGCCAGACGTTTCGTCTGACCGCCCGAAAGTCCGGTGCCGCCTTCGCCAAGCCGCGCCTCGAGACCGCCGCGCGCGGCGATCACCTCATCGAGCGCGACGGCGCGCAGTGCGGCCCAGGCCGCGTCTTCATCGAGCTGCGCCTCGGGCGGCAGGGCGAGCGCGAGGTTCTCGGCGATGGTGCCGCCGATCAGCTGGCTGCGCTGCGGAACCATGGTGAGCACATCGCGCAGGTCGCCCTCCGGCCAGTCGGCCAGCGCGCGGCCCTTCACCGTGATCTCGCCGCCGGACGGTTTGAGAAGACCGGACAGCACGGCGAGCGCGGTGGATTTCCCCGCGCCCGAAGGTCCGGCAAGCATCACCGTCTCGCCACGCGCGAGGCTGAAGGTCAGATCCGAAAAGAGCGGCGCGGCGCTATTGCTGCGGGTGAAGGCCACGTTGCGCGACTCGATCAGCGGGGCGTCCGTATTGATGGGCGCGTGGCCGTCGGGCTGGGGGCGCTCGGGCGTATCGGTCAGGTCCATGACCCGCGCGCCGGCTTCCTGCATCCGCCCGATCTCTGCCATGCCGCGACGGAGCAGCATCAGCGACTCGGCCAGTGCGAGTGCCACGAACAGGCCCATCGCGGCGCGGGCGGGCGTGATCTGCCCTGTTAGCGCCATTTGCCCGGCGATAGCCAGAGCGGCGGCTCCGGCAAGCGCGGTGGTTGCCGAAATCACGGCCCCCACGCGCCGGTCGAGCGCCTCGAGATTGCGCCGCGCCAGCGCCTCGGCCTCGACCTCGGCCAAGGTCTGCGCGGTGGCGGCCTCCAACTGTCCGGCCACGGCCAGATCGGCGCGCGCACGCATCGTCTCCAGCGCGCGGCGGCGGATGTTTTGCAGCGCGGTCTCGGCGGCGCGGGCGTCGTGGCGGGCGGCGCGGGCCACCCAGATCAGCCCGAGCCCGCCGCCCAGCAGGTAGATCAGGAAGACCGCCAGCCCGATCGGCAGCCCTTCGAGCCACCACAGCATCAGAAGTGCCGCGATCTGCACCATGCCGCCTGCGAGGAAGGGGAGGACCAGCCGCAGCAGCACGCCGTCCAGCGCATCCACATCCGAGGTGATCCGGTTCAGCGCCTGCGCACCGCGCAGCCGTGCCTGCTCTTCATGCGGGCGGCGGGAGACGCCATCCATCAGGTCGATGCGCAGCTTCGCCAGCGCACGCAGCGTGGCGTCATGGGTCAGCAACCGTTCGCCATAGCGCGAAACCGCGCGGCCCAAAGCCAGCCCGCGCACGCCTGCCGAGGGGGTGAAGAAATTGAAGTTGAGGCCCAGCCCCGTGATCCCGGCCAAGGCCGAGGCGGTGATGAACCAGCCCGACAGGCCCAGCAGTGCCGCCCCCATCGCGAGCACGAGGAAGGACAGCGCGAGGCCTCGGCTGAAGGCCCATTTCTGATCGGCGATCAGACGGGCGGTGAGGGTCAGAAGCGTTTTCATGCTGCGCCCTCCAAGTCGATCTGGCGATCCATCGCAGCAACGAGGGCGGGGTCGTGGCTCGCGACGATCAAGGTGGTGCCGTGGGCGCGCAGCGCCAGCAGCGCCGCGATCACCTTGGCGCCCGTCTCGGCATCGAGATCGGCGGTCGGTTCGTCCGCCAGCACGATCGGGCGGCCCGCGTAATGGGCGCGCGCGATCAGCAGACGCCGCGCCTCGCCGCCCGAGACGCCGCCGCCCATGTCGCCCAGCCGGGCGTCGAGCCCGCCGGGGAGGCCCGCGACGACCTCGGTCGCCTGCGCGGCATCCAGCGCCGCATCGAGATCGCCGGGACGGTTCAGCGTGATCAGCTCGCGCAGGCTCGCATCGGCGAAGCGCGGGCTTTGCGGAATCCAGCCGAAAGCCGCGCGCCAGTCATCGGCGTTTTGCTCGGTCAGCGCGGTGTCGCCCAGCGTGATCTCCCCCGCCTCGGGATGGATCAGCCCGACCAGCGCGGTCAGAAGCGTCGTCTTGCCCGCGCCCGACGGCCCGGTGATCGCCACCGCTTCGCCCGGGGCGATGTCGCCATCGGGCAGGGGGATCGGATCGGCGGCCTCGCCGGGGCGGATTTGCAGACCGTGCCAGTGCAGCGGCCCAAGCTGCGGCGCCGTGCCTTCGCCGCCGGTGCCCATCAGTGTGTTTGCCTTTGCGATGGCAGTCTCGGTCGTCTCCAGCTCGGAGGCCACGGCGAGCGCGGCGGCTCGGTCATGCCACGCCGCTGCCAGATCGCGCAGCGGCTGGAAGAACTCGGGTGCGATCATCAGCAGGAAAATCCCCTCGGCCGGGGTCATCTTGCTGCCCCATGTGCCGAAATTCATCCAGCCGATCAGCGAAAAGCCGACATAGACCGCGACCAGCGCCACGCCGATCGCGGCGAACAGTTCCAGAAGCGTCGAGGAGAGGAAGGCCACCCGCAGAACCGCCATCGTGCGGACGCGGAGGTCTTCGGATTTGGTCTCAAGATCGGCGCGCGAGCGGGCCTCCGCGCCCAAGAGCCGCAGATCGGTGATCGCGGCGATCCGGTCGATCAGCAGGCGGTTCAGAGAGCCGATCTCGACCATTTGCTTTTCCGAGGCGTCCTGCGCGGCCATGCCAACAAGCGCCATGAACAGCGGGATCAGCGGCCCCGCGATCAGCAAGATGCCCGCGACCGCCCAGCTTTGCGTGGCGGCGAGCAGGATGAAGGCGAGGGGTATGATCCGGGCGCGTAGGAAGGCGGGCTGGTAGCGCGTGGCCCAAGGACCGAGTGCGCCGAGCTTCTCCGCCGAGAGCGAGGCCAGTTCCGCAGGCGACAGCGCGGCGGCCCCGCTGGCCTGACGCAGCGCCTTTCGGATCAACGTCTCGCGGCTTTCACGCAGCACGACCTCGGCGGCATCGGCGGAAAGCTTCTGCGAAACCCAGTCGAGCGCAATCCGCACGAGCGCCAGCGCCACGAAACCCGCGGCCCCGGCAAGCGGCGAAAGCGCGGGGCTAACCCCGGGCGCGACCAGATCGCCAAGAACCAAGCCGATCAGAGCGGCCTGCGCGGGCCAGATCAGCGCCGAGGCTACGCCGAGCCAACCGGCGAGCTTCAACTTCCCCGCCACCGGCTGAGCGATACGGGCAAGAACGGCTTTCGGCTTCGGCGCTTCGGTCGTGGCGTCTGTCATAGGGATTTTGGGGTCTTTTCCTCTGTCGCGCTTGGCTGTGGAGATAGCCGGGCAGAGGGTCTGCGGCAATGGCGTGCGACAATCCGCGCTTGTCACGTCTGCGGGACATCCCGCCATGCGCGCATGAAAAAACCGTTCGGATGAGGGTCCGAACGGTTTTCGAGGTTACCTGTGGCGGGGCCTTAGCAGGGCGCGATGTACTCGCGGCCATAGGAGTCGCGATAGCGGCACTGACCCGGCTGGTTGGCTTTGCCGATCAGAGCGCCGGCAACGGTGCCGACTGCGCCGCCGATCGCGGCGTTCTGCACGCGGTCGCCGTCATCCGAAACAGCAGCGCCGATCGCGGCACCGGCAACACCGCCGGTCGCGGCAGCGCGGTCTTGTTGCGACATCTGGCAGCCTGCAACGGCAACGGTGGCGCTGAGCGGCAGGATGAGGAACATCTTCTTCATGGTACGTGTCTCCCTTCTGTATCTTCGGACATCCAACGTCGCCCCTCTCCGGGCAGTTCCAAGTTTTTCTTAATTAGTTTTGAGCCCGTATCCTGAAGCCGTGATGGTCGTGTGGCTTGACATGCGAGGTCATTCGGGGGTCAAGCAATATGGAACCCTTCGACACAGACGACAGAAAGACACGCCTATGAGTTCGACCACTTGGCGCGTTCCCCTGATCGGGGCGCTTTTCCTTTTCGCGCTGAGCGCGGTGGTGTTGATGGTCATGCGCCCGCTAATGGCGATCGACGAGACGCGCTATGTCACCGTCGCCTGGGAGATGTGGCAGGGCGGCTCCAAGCTGGTGCCGCATCTCAACGGGGCGATCTATTCCGACAAGCCGCCGCTTCTGTTCTGGCTCATCAATATCGTCTGGAGCGTCACGGGCCCCAGCGAATGGGCGGCGCGGCTGGTCGCGCCCGCTTTCGGGCTGCTGTCGGTCGGACTGGTGGCGATGCTCGCGCGCAGGCTCTGGCCGGAAGAGCCCGAGCGCGCCGGGCTCGCCGCGCTGATCCTCGGGACGAGCGGGGTGTTCCTGCTGTTCGGCTCGACGACGATGTTCGACACGATGCTGACTGCGGCGACGCTGCTAGGGATGCTCGCGGTCTGGGCGATGCGCGACACGGAGCGCTTCGCCCCGGTGATCGGGCTTGGTATCGCGTTGGCCTTCGGCGTCTTCGCCAAGGGGCCGGTGATCCTGGTGCATGTGCTGCCGACCGCGCTTTTGATGCCGCTTTGGGCGACGGGGGCGGAGCGGCCCGCGCTCAAGCAATGGTATGCGCGGATCGGGTTCGGTTTTCTGATCGGGTTCGGCATCGTGCTGCTGTGGCTCGGCCCGGCGATCATCTTCGGCGGGGCGGAATATCGCGAGCAGATCCTGTGGAAGCAAAGCGCCGGGCGGATGGTGGAAAGCTTCGCCCACGGCCGCCCCGTCTGGTTCTTCGTGGCGCTGCTGCCCTTCTTCCTCTGGCCGTGGGGCTGGAGCCGCGCGGGGCTGGCCACGTTCAAACCCTCGCGGCTCTGGGAGGATGCGGGTACGCGCATGGTGGCGGTCTGGTTCGCCACCGCATTTGTCGCCTTCTCGCTGATCTCGGGCAAACAGGCGCATTACCTCGTGCCGGAACTGCCCGCGCTGGCGCTGATCCTGTCGGGGCTGTTGCCCACGGCGGAGCGTCGGATGCGCTGGCTGCGCCTGCTGTGGCTTCTGCCCGGCGTGGCGACGGCGATCGCTGCCGCATCGGTGCATTTCGGGGCGTTCCCGGATCTGCCCGAGGGCACCGGCTCGTGGCTCTTCGTGATCGCGGGTGTGGCGCTTCTCGTGGGTGGTGCGCTGATCGTGCTCAAGGCGCGGCAGGGCTGGTTCGCCGAGGCCTTCGTCGCACCGCTCGTGCTGATCGCCATTCAGATCATGGTCTGGCCGATCCTTTGGAAAGTCTACGATCCGGCCCCGATCGCGAGCCTGATCGCCGCGCATTCCGAAAATGGCGTGGCGACCACCGATCGCGGCTATGCGGGACAGTTCTCGTTCGTCGCGCGGCTTGAGAAACCCGTGACGGTGCTCGACAACAGCGCCGATCTGGGGCGCTGGATGGCGGATCATCCCGGCGGTCTGATCCTCGCAGCGAAGCCGATCGAGGGCGCCGACGGTCTCATCCAGATCGCGGAGCGGCATTTCCGGCAGGATGACTGGCGGCTTTATCAGGTGGCGGAGACGATCGCGCCGCCCGCTGAAGCTGCGCCCGAGAACGCGCCGACTCCCGCGCCCGACAGCGCAAACTGACCCTTCAAAATAAAAGTCACGCCCGAAGCAGATGCTCCGGGCGTGCCTTCTAACCGATAGACTTCAAGTATTATGACTTGGTCTTCTCGGTGGGCCGCTCATCAAGAGTGACGGAGAGCGTGAGCGGCTTGTTCGCGCGCAGCAGAGAGAGCTGCACTTCGGTGCCCGGCGCGTCGGACCCGATCGCACGGGTCAGATCGCGGGGCTCTTTCATCGGCTTGCCATCGACGCCGACGATGATGTCGCCGCGCTTCAGGCCAGCTTTCTTCGCGGGCGTATCGGACGACACATCGGCCACGAGCACGCCTTCGGGTTTGTCGAGACCCAACGCCGCCGCGATGTCTTCGCTGACCGGCTGGATCTGCACGCCGAGGAAGCCGCGCTTGACGGTGCCGTCGTTCTGCAGATCGGCGACGACGCCCTTGATCGTGTCGGAGGGCACCGAGAAACCGATCCCGACGGAACCGCCGGTGGGCGACAGGATCGCGGTGTTCATGCCGATCACTTCGCCTTGGGCATCAAAGAGCGGGCCACCCGAGTTGCCTTTGTTGATGGCTGCATCGGTCTGGATGTAGTTATCGAACGGGCCCGATTTCAAGTCGCGGCCCTTGGCCGAGACGATGCCGGTCGAAACGGAGGTGCCGAGGCCGAACGGGTTGCCGATCGCCACGACGGGCTCGCCGACCTGTGCGGTCTGGCTGTCGCCGAAGCCCACGGTCGGCAGGTCCTTGTCGGTGTTGACCTTGACCACGGCGATATCGGTAGCCTTGTCTTCGCCGATCACTTTCGCATCCGCGGTCGAGCCGTCGGAGAAGGTGACCTTCACGCTCTCGGCGCCGTCGACGACATGGGCGTTGGTGACGATATGGCCGTCTTTCTGGATGATGAAGCCGGTGCCGAGGCCGGTGATCTCAGGACGTTGCATCTGCTGGCCCTGACCGTTGGGACCCGGACCCATATCGGGCATGCCGAAACGACGCTGGAAGAACTCGAAGGGGAAATCCTGCGGCATCCCCATTTGGGCCATTTCCTGATCGTTGGCCTGCTTCTTGATCTCGATGGTGACCACGGCGGGCATCACCTTCTTCACCAAATCGACGGTGTTGGTGAAGGTTTCGGCGGCGGCCACGTTCGGGACCAGTGCCAGACCGCTCGTCGCAACGGCGCCTGCGCCGAGCATGGCGGTGGTGGCGAGGGTGCGCAGCAGGGGGGCTTTGCGGAAGTCCTGCATGTTTCTCTCCTTGTTGACAGGTATGCGCCCTATGTGAGGGCCTAGCCTGTCAGGGACTCTGCGGGAAGATTGCAGACCTGTTATCCTTTTCACCTTTAGGGGAGGGGTGCGTGACACAAGCCGTGGCATCGGCCACATATGTCGCGAACCGAGAAAGCGAGTGCGATGAAACTGCTGTTGATCGAAGACGACGCGACCACCGCCGATTACGTGCTGCGGGGCCTGCGCGAAGAGGGCCATACGGTCGACCATCTCGCGAATGGCCGCGACGGGCTGTCCCAGGCGCTGGGCGGGACCTATGACGTGATGATCATCGACCGGATGCTGCCCGAACTGGACGGGCTATCGATCACCCGCGCGATCCGCGCCGCAAAGGTCACGACGCCGATCATCTTCCTGACCGCGATCGGTGGCGTGGATGACCGGATCGAGGGGCTCAACGCAGGCGCGGACGATTACCTCGTGAAACCCTTCGCCTTCGGCGAGCTCTCGGCGCGTCTCGCAGCACTGGCGCGGCGTCCGCAGGCGCAGTCGGAGCAGGTGATGCTGGAGGCAGGCGATCTGAAGATGGACCTGATCGCGCGCAAGGTAACGCGCGGCGGGCAGGAGATCGACCTTCTGCCTCGGGAGTTCTCGCTGTTGGAATTCCTGCTGCGCCGCAAGGGCCGGGTGCAGACCCGGACGATGTTGCTGGAGGGCGTGTGGGATCTGAATTTCGACCCGCAGACCAATGTGGTGGAGACCCATATCTCCCGGCTCCGGAACAAGGTCGACAAGCCGTTCGACCGTGACCTCATCCACACCGTGCGCGGTGCGGGCTACCGGATCGAGGGCTGATGAAGACACGTCTGAACCGCGCGGAAATCCTTGCCTCGACGCCGCTGCGGCAGGCGCTGGGGCTGATGGGGATCGTCTTCGCGATCCTTCTGGTGACGCTCGGCTTTGCCTATGTCGCGCTGCGTTCCTCGACCGAGGATTCGATCCGTGCCGATCTCAAGCAGCAAACGGCAGTATTTCAGGTGGCCGCCAACCCCGAGACGCTCTCGGTTATCGTCTCGGCGGAGGCGCGGGCCTCGGACCCGTCCGAGCGGGCGATCGCCTTCGTGATGTCGGATGGGCGGCAGGTCGGCAATGTGCGGGTCACGCATCAGGGCGACCGCTGGGTCATCTCGCGTCATCCCGAATATGCGCCGCTCTCGAAACATGGCTATTTCACGCTGACCATGCCGCTTGCGGGTGGCTTGCTGGTGATCGGGGAGAGCCGCGCGCCGATTGCGGAACTGACCTCGACCTTCCTCGCGATCCTCGTCTTCTCCTTCGTGCCCTCGCTTCTGGTGTCCGCCGCCTATGGCGCGTGGGTCGGGATGCGGGCGCGCAAGCGGGTGAGCGCGATCGAAGAGACGCTCGACGATCTCACCGAGGGGCGGCTGGAGGCGCGGGTGCCGCGCGACGAGGTGAAGGCTCGGAAGGGCGACGACCTCGCACGGATCGGGGCGCGGCTGAACGTGATGGCCGAGACGCAGGAGGCCACGGTGGCGGCGCTGCGTCAGGTTTCCGCCGATATCGCGCATGACCTGAAGACGCCGATGCAGCGGATCTCCGTGCTGCTATCGGAGCTGAAGGAAGCTTTGCCCGAGGACACACCGCCCCGGGCGCTGGCCGAGCAGGCGGGCACCGAAGCCGAACGCGCAGTGGCCGTGTTCCACTCGCTTCTGCGGATTGCACAGATCGAGGGGGGCAGTCCGAAGGCACGCTTCGCGCGGGTCGATCTGGGCGCGCTCGCGGCCGATATCACCGAGCTTTACGAGGCCAGTGCGGAAGAGGCGGGCGGGGCGCTGACCCTGCAACGGCCCAATGCGCCTCTGATGGTGCACGGCGACCGGGGCTTGCTGGGGCAGATGCTGTCGAACCTGATCGAGAACGCGATCCGTCACGGTGGCCCTGCGCCGCAGATCGCGGTGCGCCTGTCTCGCGAGCGCGGCGCAATCATTCTCAGCGTCGCCGATCATGGTCCCGGTATTCCTGCGGCGGAGCGCGAGAAGGTTCTGCGTAGGCTCTATCGGCTGGAACGCTCGCGCACGACGCCGGGCAACGGGCTGGGGCTTGCGCTGGTTCACGCGGTGGCGGGGCTGCACGAGGCGGAGCTGGAACTGTCCGACAATCGCCCCGGCCTGATCGTGTCGCTGCGCTTCGCCGCGCCGGGTCAGTCGGCCTGATCGGGCAGGTCGATCTCGGTCAGGAAACGCAGGCTCAGCGGCAGGGTCGCAGCCCCCAGCGCACGCGCGTCGGGGCCCACCTGCCCCTCGCGCACGATCGGAACGCCCGCGCCCGAGAGGTTGATCTTCGCGAGTTCCGCTTCGGTGGCGGCGACGAGCCGCGCGCGCAGATCGTCGGGCATCCAGCCGTCGATCACGATCGCATCGAGATCGCACAGTGCCGCCGAGGACGCGGCGACACTCGCGAGACCGCGCGCCGCTTTCGCGAGCCAGTCGTCGACGAGGTCTTCGGGAAGCTCCCACATATCGCGCTGCTCCCAGAGGAAACTCGCATCGAGGCCACGTTCCGCCATCGCTGCTTCGAGAACCGAGAGCGAGGCCACGTCGAGCAGCTGGCACTGGCCTCCGTGACCGTCGGGCACCGGCATCGAGGCAAGCGCGCCCGCATTGTTGTTGGGGCCGGTCACAAGCGAGCCGTTCATCACCAGCCCGCCGCCCACGAAGAAGCCCACGAATGTATAGAGGAAATCGTCCGGCAGGGTCTGATCGCCCAGCAACAGCTCTGCCGAACAGGCGGCGGAGGCGTCGTTTTCCAGCACCACGGGAAACGGGTAGATCGCCTCCAGCTCGGCGCGGATGTCGCGTTCGCGCCAATCGGCCATCGCGCTTTCTTCCAGTCCGAGCGCCACGCCCCAGTCCCACATCCGGAAGGGCGCGCCGATGCCGAGGCCCGAGATGCGCTCGCGTTTCGAGGCGGGCAATTCCGTCACCATCCGTGCGATCGCGTCGATGGCGAAGGCGATGGTATCGGCGGCGGTGGGGTAGTCGTGGCGCGAGACGCTGCGCGAGATCGGCGTGCCCATCATGTCGATCAAGATCACTTCGGTGCGGCGACGTCCGACTTTCAGCCCCAGAAAATAGGCGCCATCCGGGTTCAGGCGCATCGGCACCGTGGGCTGGCCGACCTTGCCGCGCACCGGGTCGCAGCGCAGCAGGAAGCCTTCATCTTCGAGCGCACGCATGATGACGGAAACGGTCTGTGCCGAGAGGCCCGTCATCCGCGCGATCTCTGATTTCGCCAAGGCGCCGCGGCGGCGAATCAGCGACATCACCAGCCGTTCGTTGCGGTTGCGCATCGAGGAATGATCCGTGCCAATTTTCACCGGGGCGGTCTTGATCATTTCCATCACGCGCTGGGGCACAGTTCATTCTCCGAGGCTGCTCGCGCTTAAGTTACGCTGAGTATTTATCGGCTTCCAGAGGGTGTTCTGTCAATTAATAAATCCACGTGATTTATCTATTGACGAGTCGCCCCGTCTTCGCACATGATTTGCCTCGAAGCCGATCGGAGAGACGGCTGAATTGTTTCTGGGAGGAGACCTGACATGATGAAGAAAACCGCAATTCTCGGTGCGACCGCACTCGGTCTGATGGCGACGGGCGCTTGGGCGGAAACCACCGCCTGCCTGATCACCAAGACCGACACCAACCCGTTCTTCGTGAAGATGAAAGAGGGTGCCTCGGCCAAGGCCAAAGAGATGGGCATCACGCTCAACACCTATGCGGGCAAGCTCGACGGCGACGTGGAAAGCCAGGTCGCGGCGGTCGAAAGCTGCATCGCGGCAGGTGCCAAGGGTATTCTGATCACCCCGTCCGACAGCCGTGCGCTTGCGCCTGCGGTTACGAAGGCGCGCGAGGCCGGTGCGCTGGTGATCGCGCTCGACACCCCGTTCGAGCCCGCCGACACCGCGGATGCGACCTTCGCCACCGACAACTTCAAGGCAGGCGAGCTGATCGGCCAGTGGGCCAAGGCGAAAATGGGCGACAAGGCTGCGGATGCGAAGATCGGCTTCCTCGACCTCAACCCGAGCCAGGTCTCGGTCGATTACCTGCGCGATCAGGGCTTCATGAAGGGCTTCGGCATCGACATCAAAGACGAGAAGAAGATCGGCGACGAAGACGATCCGCGCATCGTCGGCCATGACGTGACCAACGGCAACGAGCAGGGTGGCCGCACCGCGATGGAGAACCTTCTCCAGAAGGATCCGGGCATCAACGTCGTCTACACGATCAACGAGCCCGCTGCCGCCGGTGCCTACGAGGCGCTGAAATCGGTCGGCATGCAGGATCAGGCGATCATCGTTTCGGTCGATGGCGGCTGCCCGGGCGTGCAGAACGTCAAGGAAGGCATCATTGGCGCGACCTCGATGCAGTTCCCGCTGAAGATGGCCTCGATGGGCATCGAAGCGATCGCGGCCTTCGCCAAGGACGGCACCAAGCCGCAGAACTCCGAAGGTCTCGACTTCTACAACACCGGCGTGACGCTGATCACCGACCAGCCGGTCGACGGCATCGACTCGATCTCGTCTGAAGAAGGCCTGAAGCAGTGCTGGGGCTGATCCCCGCCTGAAAGACCGGAAGGGCCGCCCCGCGCGGTGGCCCTTTCCTTTGGGCCGCGTGACGGCCCTTCACCCCACATTGCACAAAGAGGATGACGGACATGACCCAGACCGTTCCGCCTCGCGGCCAGTCCTTCGAGCACGGCCTCGACCAAAGCGACAAGACCGTCGCGGCCTTCAAGAGTAAGAAACGCGGGCTTCTCGGCACGATCCAGCACGGGCTGCACGGCAATCCGACGATGGTGCCGGTGATCGTGCTTCTGTTGTCCGTCGCCGTGTTCGGCCTGGTCGCAGGGGGCAAGTTCTTCTCGGCCTTCAACCTGACCCTGATCATGCAGCAGGTCTCGATCATCGGGATGCTGGCTGCGGCGCAATCGCTGATCATCCTGACCGCAGGCATCGACCTGTCGGTGGCCGCGATCATGGTGCTGATGTCGGTGATCGCCGGCAACCTTGCCGTCTACATGGGCGTGCCCGCACCGATCGCGCTACTGATTTCCTTCGCAGGCGGCACCGGCGCCGGTTTGCTGAACGGCTTCCTCGTCACCAAGGTGAAACTGCCGCCCTTCATCACCACGCTCGGCACCTGGTCGATCTTCTACGCGCTCAACCTGTGGCTTTCGGGCGCGCAGTCGATCCGCTCGCAGGATATCGACAAGTTCGCGCCCCTTCTGAAATTCTTCGGCAACACGATTACCGTCGGCAATGCGCGGCTGACCTATGGGTCGGTCCTGATGGTCGTGGTGTTCCTCGTGCTCTGGTATCTGCTGAACAAGACCGCCTGGGGCCGCCACGTCTATGCCGTGGGCGACGACAAGGAGGCGGCGGAGCTCGCGGGCATCCGCACCGACCGCACGCTGCTGTCGGTCTACGGTCTGGCCGGTCTCGTCTGCGCGATCGCAGCTTGGGCCTCGATCGGCCGCGTGGGGTCGATCTCGCCGCAGGCCTTCTACGAGGCGAACCTGCATTCCATCACCGCCGTGGTGATCGGGGGCATCTCGCTCTTCGGCGGGCGCGGCTCGATCCTCGGCGCATTGTTCGGGGCGCTGATCGTGGGCGTGTTCCAGTCGGGGCTGCGGCTCGCGAATGTGGACGTGCTCTGGCAGGTCTTCGCCATCGGCTGGCTCATCATCATCGCGGTCGCTATCGACCAATGGATCAGAAAGGTTTCGGCATGACGCAAGAACCCATTCTCACCGCACGCGGTCTGGTGAAACGCTATGGCCGCGTCACCGCCCTCGACGAGTGCGACTTCGATCTCTACCCGGGCGAAATCCTGGCCGTGATCGGCGATAACGGGGCCGGGAAATCCTCGCTCATCAAGGCGATTTCCGGGGCCGTTACGGCCGACGAGGGCGAGATCAAGCTGGAAGGCAAGCCGATCTCCTTCAAGAGCCCGCTCGAGGCGCAGGATGCCGGGATCGCGACGGTCTATCAGACGCTGGCGCTCTCTCCCGCGCTGTCGATCGTGGACAACATGTTCGTCGGGCGCGAGTTGCGCCGCGCCGGTCCGATGGGCAAATGGCTGCGGATGCTCGACAAGCCCGCGATGCGCGCCTTCGCCCGAGAGAAGCTCAACGATCTGGGGCTGGCGACCATTCAGGATATCGATCAGGCGGTCGAGACGCTGTCGGGTGGTCAGCGTCAGGGCGTGGCCGTGGCTCGCGCGGCGGCTTTCGGGTCGAAAGTGATCATCATGGACGAGCCGACGGCGGCGCTCGGCGTGAAGGAGAGCCGTCAGGTGCTCAACCTGATCCTTGATCTCAAGGCAAAAGGTCTGCCGATCATTCTGATCTCGCACAACATGCCGCATGTGTTCGAGGTGGCGGATCGGGTCCACGTCCACCGGCTGGGCAAGCGGCTTTGCGTGATCGATCCGAAGAACCATTCGATGTCGGATGCGGTGGCCTACATGACCGGCGCGAAGCAGCCCGACGACGTTAACGAAGCCGCTTGAGAGCAGGCGAAAGAACAGGAAGCGCCCGGTCGGATCGGCCGGGCGTTTTTCGTTTGGGGAGTGAGGGGCGCGCCCGAGCCTTGGGTGGGCGCTTTGATCGGCGCGTGGCTGCGCGCTTTATCTCGCAAGCCCGTAAGTCATTCGTGCCCGCGATGACGTCGCCAATGCGCCCTCCCGGGGGGAGGGTCGGGCGCGGCCCGGGGCTGGTCGCCCCGCGCCATAAACGCCCCCCTCAACCCCAAACAAGAAAACCCGCGCCCTCCCGAGCGCGGGTTTCCCGTGAAACAACAACGGGTCGTCAGTTGCGGCGGCCCGCTTCCAGCGCGTCTTCGAAGGTGCGCAGCCCGGTCTTCGGGGCCTGAACCAGCACGGCCATGTTGCCCGGCTTATGCTCGTTGCGCAGCATCTTGGTATGGGCCTGCGGGATCTGATCCCACGGGAAGACCTCGGACATGCAGGGGTCCAGACGCCGCTCCACCATCAGCTTGTTGGCCGAGGCCGCCTGCTTGAGGTTGGCGAAGTGCGAGCCCTGCAGGCGCTTCTGGTGCATCCACATGTAGCGCACGTCGAAGGTGCAGTTGAAACCCGAGGTGCCGGCGCAGATCACGACCATGCCGCCCTTCTTCACGATCAGCGTCGAGACCGGAAAGGTCGCCTCGCCGGGGTGTTCGAAGACCATGTCCACGTTCACACCTTTGCCAGTGATGTCCCAGATCGCCTTGCCGAACTTGCGGGCCTCTTTCAGCCACTCGTTATATTCCGGCGTGTTGACCGTGGGCAGCTGACCCCAGCACTTGAAGTCTTTGCGGTTGATCACGCCCTTGGCGCCCTGATCCATCACGAACTGACGCTTGCTCTCGTCCGAGATCACGCCGATCGCGTTGGCGCCTGCGGTGTTCGCAAGCTGGATCGCGTAGGAGCCCAGACCGCCCGAGGCGCCCCAGACAAGCACGTTCTGGCCTGGCTTGAGCTCATGCGGATGGTGACCGAACAGCATCCGGTAGGCGGTGGCGAGCGTCAGCGTGTAGCAGGCGGCCTCTTCCCAGGTCAGGTGCTTCGGGCGCGGCATCAACTGCTGCGCCTGCACGCGGGTGAACTGCGAGAACGAGCCGTCATGCGTCTCGTAGCCCCAGATCCGCTGGGAGGGAGAGAACATCGGGTCGCCGCCGTTGCACTCTTCGTCGTCGCCATCGTCCTGGTTGCAGTGGATTACCACCTCGTCGCCGACTTTCCAGCGTTTGACCTTGTCGCCCACCTTCCAGACGATGCCCGACGCGTCGGAGCCTGCGATGTGATAGGGCTGCTTGTGACCGTCGAAGGGCGAGATCGGCACGCCGAGACCGGCCCAGACGCCGTTATAGTTCACGCCCGCGGCCATCACGAGAACGAGCACTTCGTGGCTGTCGATCTCCCAGGTGTCGACGACTTCCTGCTGGAACGACTGCTCGGGCTCGCCATGGCGTTCGCGACGGATCGCCCAAGCGTACATTTTCGGGGGGACGTAGCCGAGGGGCGGCATCTCGCCGATCTCGTAAAGGTCCTTCTCCGGCGCATCGTAGGGCGCGATACCGGTTTCCTGATCAAGGGCCATGGCTTTCTCCTGTCTGTCCTTGCCGCGCCGCAGAATCGGGCGGTGTTCGTTCAGAGGGATACGCATGGCTGCGCAACTTTTCAATCCCTGACGTTCCGTTTTTGTAATTTTATGTCCCTCGCGATTTTCGAGCTGCGAGCAAACCCCTATTTATAAAGCTTCGCGTCGCGGACGCTGCGTGAAACCAGTCACGCCGCGTTGCAGCGAATTGACAGGATCACAAAATTCAATTTAAACCATCTCAACGCGCAACAATATTGCGCAGCGAAGATTCGTATTCCGATGGAGGCCGCCATGACCGACACGATGCCCGCCAAAGACCGCCCCTGGCTGTTTCGCACCTATGCGGGCCATTCCACGGCTGCCGCCTCGAATGCGCTCTATCGCAACAACCTCGCCAAGGGGCAGACGGGCCTCTCCGTGGCTTTCGACCTGCCGACCCAGACCGGCTATGACAGCGACCATGTCCTGTCGCGCGGCGAGGTGGGCAAAGTCGGTGTGCCGGTCTGCCATCTGGGCGACATGCGTGCGCTGTTCGATGAGATCCCGCTCGAGCAGATGAACACTTCGATGACGATCAACGCGACCGCGCCGTGGCTCTTGTCGCTCTATATCGCTGTGGCCGAGGAGCAGGGTGCGGATGTGTCGAAGCTGCAGGGGACGGTTCAGAACGATCTGGTGAAGGAATACCTCTCGCGCGGCACCTATATCTGCCCGCCGAAGCCCTCGCTCGCGATGATCACCGATGTCGCGGCCTATACCCGCGAGCACCTGCCGAAATGGAACCCGATGAACGTCTGTTCCTATCATCTGCAGGAAGCCGGGGCGACGCCGCAGCAGGAGCTGGCCTTCGCGCTCGCGACCGCGATTGCGGTGCTGGACGATCTGAAAACCAAGGTGCCGGAAGAGGCCTTCCCCGCGATGGTCGGGCGCATCTCCTTCTTCGTGAATGCGGGCATCCGCTTCGTCACCGAGATGTGCAAGATGCGCGCCTTCACCGAGCTGTGGGACGAGATCTGCCGTGACCGCTACGGCGTCGAGGACGAAAAATTCCGCCGTTTCCGCTATGGCGTGCAGGTGAACTCGCTCGGCCTGACCGAACAGCAGCCCGAGAACAACGTCTACCGCATCCTGATCGAGATGCTGGCCGTGACGCTGTCGAAGAACGCGCGCGCCCGCGCGGTGCAGCTGCCCGCCTGGAACGAAGCGCTCGGCCTGCCGCGCCCCTGGGATCAGCAATGGTCGCTGCGGATGCAGCAGATCATGGCCTATGAGACCGACCTTCTGGAATATGGCGATCTGTTCGACGGCAACCCGGCGGTGAGTGCGAAGGTCGAGGCGCTGAAGGACGGCGCGCGGGCCGAGCTGGAAACGCTCGACGGTATGGGCGGGGCGATTGCCGCGATCGACTACATGAAATCGCGTCTGGTGGAATCGAACGCCGCGCGGATCAACCGGATCGAAGCCGAGGAAACCATCGTCGTCGGTGTGAACCGCTGGCAGCAGGGCGAACCCTCGCCGCTGACCGCAGGCGATGGCGGCATCATGGTCGTCGACCCGGCGGTGGAGCAGGAGCAGATCGACCGTCTGAACGCCTGGCGCGCCGAGCGTGACGAGGCCGCGGTGCAGGATGCGCTCGCGCAACTCAAGGCGGACGCGAAGGCTGGCAAGAATATCATGGAAGCTTCGATCGCTGCCGCGAAAGCGGGCGCGACCACCGGCGAATGGGCAGGCGTGATGCGCGCCGTTCATGGCGAGTATCGCGGCCCCACGGGGGTCTCGCGCTCGCCCTCGAACCAGACCGAAGGGCTCGACGATATCCGCGAGGCCGTGGATGCGGTGAGCTCGCAGCTGGGCCGTCGTCTGAAATTCCTCGTCGGCAAGCCGGGCCTCGACGGCCACTCGAACGGCGCCGAGCAGATCGCCTTCCGCGCCCGCGATTGCGGCATGGACATCACCTATGACGGCATTCGCCTGACGCCGGAACAGATCGTCGCCAAAGCCATCGAGGACGAGGCGCATGTGGTGGGGCTGTCGATCCTGTCGGGCTCGCATATGCCCCTGATCGAGGAGTTGATGGAGCGGATGCGCGCCGCTGGCCTCGACCATGTCCCGGTCGTCGTCGGCGGGATCATCCCGGATGAGGACGCCAAGAAGCTCCTGAGCTTCGGCGTCGCGCGCGTCTACACGCCCAAGGATTTCGAGCTGAACCGGATCATGATGGATATCGTGACGCTCGCGACCCCGGCCGAGAAAGCCGCCTGAGCGCGCAGCCCGTTTGGGATCGGGAAGGAGCAGGCGTCTTCTTCTCGACCCAAATATCCCCGCCGGAGGCTCCCGGCGTCGGACCCCGCGAAAACCGCGCCCTTTCGCCCTTCCGCCCGCCAAGGCGCGCAGGTAAGGTCGCGCCATGACGACCCCCATGATCCAGTTTTCCGAGGACCAGGCCGAGGCTTGGGATGCCGTTGCTTCCGCGCTCGAGGCGGCGGGGGTGGATATTCTCGAAGGCTCGATGACGCCGGAAAGCGGCAGCAATCGCGTGCTTTCGGTGATCGGCAAGGCGGGGTCGGGCAAGACGCTGCTTCTGGCGGAGCTATATAAAGCGTTGGAGGCGGCAGGCGTCGATCTGGTCTCGGGCGATTTCGAGGGCAAGCGGCGCCGCGAAAAGCGCACGCTGGCGATCCTCGCACCCACGAACAAGGCGGCGAGCGTCTTGCGCTCGCGCGGCGTGCCCGCGACGACGATCCATCGCATTCTCTACACCCCCGTCTACGATCCCGAATACGAGCGGATCGCGGAATGGCTGACCGGGCAGGGCGAGCGGCCCAAGCCCGAATTGCTGATCGAGATGGGCCTGACCGAAGCGACGCTCGACCGGGCGAAGGCGTTCTACGAGCTGCACAAGTCGATCCCTGCGGCGCTGGCCTCGGCGGGGCTGCGCGGCTCGGATTTCATCAATGGTTGGAAACGGCGCGAAGACCCGCTCGATATCGGGTTTGTCGATGAGGCCTCGATGCTCGACGAGCGCCAGTTCGACGATCTGCGCGAGATTTTCCCGACGCTGGTGCTGTTCGGCGATCCGGCGCAGCTGGCGCCCGTGAACCAGTCGGGCGAGATGGTGTTCGAGCGTCTGCCCGACGAGCGAAAACACATCCTGCACCGCATCCACCGGCAGGCCGAGGATAACCCGATCCTCGATCTGGCGCATATGCTCGGCGATGAGAGCGTGACCTTCGAACAGTTCGAGCGCGAGATCGAGAAGGCCGCCGCCAAGGACGACCGCGTCGTCTGGGCCGAGCGGGTGGAGAGCGATCTGATGGCGCGCTCGCCGGTGCTGGTTTGGCGCAACGCCACGCGCATCCGGCTGATCCACGCCTTCCGCGCCGCGCATTCCGCGCCGGCCGACATGATGCTGCCGGGCGAGCCCTTGATCTGCGACGGGATCGAACTGCCGGTGAAGCACCGCAAGAAGCGGATCGATCTGGAGGCGCGCGGTCTGATCAAGGGCGCGCAGGTGATCTATCTCGGCCCCGGCAAGAAGCCCGGCTTCTCGCGGCTGCATGTGATGGGGGCGGAAGATCCGCGGCTCTCGGCGGCCTCGATCGTGAAGATCGAAATGCCGGACGAGGAAGAGCCGTTCATTCCTTTTGCTGCCCGCATGGGCGCAACCTTCCTGCATGGCGCGGCGGTGACGATCCACAAGGCGCAGGGCTCGCAATGGGAAGACGTGCAGGTCTTCGCGCCGGATATCTATGCGGCCTACCGGGCAGGGCGTATCGAGGCGGGCATCCCGCTGTGGAAGCGCCTCGCCTATGTCGCGATCACCCGGGCGCAGCATCGGCTCTTGTGGGTGGTGCGGGCGCGGCTGGCGCGGCCCTCGGCGCCGCTGACCATTGACGACCTGCCCAAAGGCGGCGGTAAGCTGGAACTGAAAGCCGAACCGCAGGACGGATAGGGCAGGAGCCTCCGGCGGGGATATTTGAGCCAAGGCGAAGGAGGGGCGAGATGGGCGTGATGGTGGTGACCGGGGCGAGCGCCGGGATCGGGCGCGCAGTGGCAGAGGCGGCGCTGGCCGAGGGCTGGCAGGTCGCCTGTCTGGCGCGCTCGGAGGACAAGCTGGCGGAGGTTGCCGCGCAAGGCGACGGGCTGGCGGTGGCCTGCGATGTGAGCGATGCGGCAGCGGTGGAGCGCGCCTTTGCCGAGGTCGTCGCGAAGTTCGGGCGGATCGACGTGCTGTTCAACAATGCCGGGATGTTCCCGCCTGCGGCCTTGCCCGACGAGGTCACGCTGGAGGATTGGGACGCCTGTATCGCGGTGAACCTGACGGGGATGTTCCTGTGTGCTCGCGCCGCTTTCGCGCAGATGCGGGGGCAGGCGCCGCGCGGCGGGCGGATCATCAATAACGGCTCGATCTCGGGGCAGGTGCCGCGCGCGAAATCGCTCGCCTATACGACCACGAAACACGCGATCAACGGCATGACCAAGCAGATCGCGCTGGACGGGCGCGACTTCGACATCGCCTGCGGGCAGATCGACGTCGGCAATGCGCGCACGGGGCTTCTGGCGAATATGGATTCGGCGGCGACCAAGACGGCGGAGCCCACGATGGATGTGGCCAATGTTGCGCGCTCGGTGCTGCATATGGCCTCGCTGCCGCTCGAGGCGAATGTGCTCAACATGACGGTGATGGCGAGCGCGATGCCCTTCGTCGGGCGCGGTTAACGCACGAAGCGGAAGATCGCGGCGGCGGCCCAGCCTGCGAAGACCGCAAGCGCCAGAGAGAGCAGCCCGTAAAGCGCCGCATTCTCATGCGCGAGCGTGTAGAGCCAGCGCTCCAGCCCGACTTTGCGCACCTCGATTGCGGATTGGTATTTGTCCACCAGTTTGCCGTCGCGCAGCAGGAAGATACGCGTCTTGTAGTCGCCCTCGGTGAGGTTCGCAGGCAGCGCGAAATCGGCGCGGAACAGCGTGTTGTCCACGATATGCACGCCGCCGGTCTCGAGTTTGTAGAGCCCCTGCTCCTTTCGGATATCCACGAGCGCTTCGGTGAAGGGGATCGAATCTTCGACGGTGATCGGACCCGAGAAGGCGCGCATCGCGAGCGGAATCGAGATCCGCTGCTGGGTGTCGGTGCGCCGATCGAGGATATCGCCGAGCGGGCCGGAGGTGGCGACGGCGTAATAGCTGGGGGCTGCGGCGACGCCGACCGAAGCCGTGTTCACCCAGATCCCGAATTCACGCGATTTCTTGCGGATGGTGACCGGGCCGAGCGGCCCTTCGAGCGTCACGATCACCGCGAGCTTCTGCCCTTCGGGCTCCGGCGTCTCGCGCTTGATCGCGCCATAGATCAGGATTTGTGACCCGTCGAAGGAGGTCGTGATCCCGATATTGTCGCGGCTGAGACCGGCCACGATCTGCTCGTCGGGTTCGGGGCGATTGGTGATCGGCATGCCCGGACGCGCAGGCAGAACCTGTTGATCCTGTGCCAGAGCGGGCAGGGCGACGGCGCAGAGGCCGAGAGCGAGGAGGGCGGTACGGATCATCATTCGCCCCCCGTCGCGATGGAGTAGAGGTTGCTTGGATGAAGCACGAGGTCGAGGCCGAGCTTGCCCGCGACGATGATCACGAGAAGCGCCAGCAGAATGCGCAGCTGTTCCGCCTTGAGGCGCGCGCCCAGCCGCGAGCCGATCTGCGCGCCGATCACGCCGCCGACGATCAGCAGGAGCGCCAACATCACGTCGACCGTCTGGTTGGTGATCGCGTGCATCAGCGTGGTGAAGGCCGAGACGAACAGGATTTGGAACAGCGAGGTGCCGATCACGACCTTGGTCGGCATGTTCAGCAGATAGATCATCGCCGGGACCATGATGAAGCCGCCGCCCACGCCCATGATCGCCGCGAGGATACCGACCGCGACCCCGACCAGCAGCGGCGGAATCACCGAGATATAGAGGCCCGAGGCCCGGAACTTGAACTTGAAGGGCAGCTTGTGGACCCATGTGTGCTGCACGCGCTTCTTGCGCACGCCACCGCCCTTGCGCTGCTTTTGGATGGTGCGGATGCCCTCTTGCAGCATCAGAAGGCCGATCAGGCCGAGGAAGACGACGTAGCAAAGCTGCACCGCGAGGTCGATCTGGCCCAGCTCGGTCAGCAGGTTGAAGACGTAGATGCCGCTGGCCGAGCCGAGCAGGCCGCCCACCAGCAGCACGAGCCCCATCGGAATGTCGACCGCCTTGCGCTTGAGCTGCGCCAGAACGCCCGACACGGACGAGGCGACAACCTGGTTCGCGCCGGTCGCCACGGCGACCGAAGGCGGGATGCCGATGAAGAACAGAAGCGGGGTGATCAGGAAGCCACCGCCCACGCCGAACAGGCCCGAGAGCAGCCCCACGATGCCGCCGAGCCCCAGCAGGGTGAAGATATTGACCGAGACTTCGGCGATGGGCAGGTAGATCTGCATGAACTGCACCCGCTGAGGAGGTTGCATCGTTAGTGTCCCCGAAGGGCAGGCGAAGTCAAACCCCGCCGTGCCGCAGGGTTACAACTGTTGCAGATATCGTCGCAAAACCTGTTCGAGCTTGGCCGCGCCCATCGGCGCGATCGCCTTGGTCTGCTCGTGGCTGATATTTTCCTGCGCCATGCCCGCCCCCATATTGGTGATGACGGAGACGGCTGCCACGCGAAGGCCGAGGAACCGCGCAAGGATCACTTCCGGGACCGTGGACATGCCCACCGCGTCGGCGCCGAAGACCTTGGCGGCGCGGATTTCGGCGGGGGTCTCGAAGGTCGGGCCGGAGAACCAGCAATAGACGCCTTCGGGCAGTTCGATCCCTTCGGCCTGGGCTGCGGCTTTGAGCCCGGCGCGGATTTCCGGATCATGCGCCTCGGTCAGCGGCACGAAACGCGCATCCGAGGGCTCGCCGATCAGGGGATTGTTGCCCGAGAAGTTGATGTGATCGTTGAGCATCATGAGCCCGCCGGGCTGGATGTCCTCGCGCAGGCTACCGGCCGCATTGGTCAGCAGCAGGCTCTCGCAGCCGAGCTCCTTGAGGATCTCCAGCGGCAGGCGCATCTCGGCGGGGTTGCCGTGTTCATAATAGTGAACCCGACCGCCGAACACGGCGACGCGAACGCCTTCGAGCGTGCCAATCACCAGCTTCGGATTGTGGCCCGAGACACCCGCATGGGGAAAGCCCGGAAGCTCCGAATAAGGGATCGCTACGCCCTCGACCTCCTCGGCCAGATGGCCGAGGCCGGAGCCGAGGATCATACCGAGGCGCGGGGCCTCGTCGCCCGCGCGTTCGCGGATCAGTTGCGCGAGTTCAGCGCTCTTTGACATAGGGCTGCCCCCCTGCACGCGGCGGGATCGCCTTGCCGATGAAGCCCGCGAGAATGATCACGGTGAGGATGTAGGGCACGGCCTGCATGAACTGGATCGGCAGGGTGATGACGCCCAGATCGATATTCGGATAGCGGTTCGAGATCGCTTCCAGCAGGCCGAACAGCATCGTCGCGCCGAGAGCCGGAACCGGCCGCCATTTCGCAAAAATCAGAGCCGCGAGGGCGATATAGCCGCGCCCGGCGGTCATTTCCTTCACGAAGCCAGCCGCCAGACCGGTTGCCAGATAGACGCCGCCCAGACCCGCCAGAACGCCGGTGATGGCGACTGCGGTGTAGCGCATCCGGATCACCGAGATACCTGCGGTGTCGACGGATTCTGGGTTCTCGCCCACGGCACGCAGGCGCAGGCCGAAGCGGGTGCGGAACAGCACCCACCAGGTGATCGGCACCATCGCGAAGGCGACATAGACGAGGATCGAGTGCCCCGAGATCAGGTTCGAGTAGATCGGACCGAGAAAAGGCACATCCTGCACAGCGTCGGCGCCGGGCAAGGTGATCGGATCGAAGCGCCCGTTGCCCGAGAGTTGCGGTGTGCGGCCGCCCTGATGGAACCAGCTTTGCGCGATCAGAACGGTAAAGCCCGAGGCAAGGAAGTTTACCGCGACGCCGGAAATCAGCTGATTGCCGCGGAAGGTGATCGAGGCGAGGCCGTGCACGAAGGCGAGGCTCATCGAGCCTCCGACACCCGCCAGCAGCCCAAGCCACGCATTGCCCGTCACCGCCGCGACCGCGCCGGAAAAGAAGGCGGCCATCAGCATTTTGCCCTCGAGGCCGATGTCGAAGATGCCCGCGCGCTCCGAGAACAGACCTGCGAGGCAGGCGAGCAGCAGCGGCGTGCCGAGGCGAACGGCGCTATCGAGAATTTCGATGATCGTTCCGAAATCCATCTCAGGCCTCCTTCCGGGCGTTGGCGCGCGCGACGAAGAAGCTCTCGATCGGTGCGCGCAGCATGTTGTCGAAGGCCCCGGTGAACAGGATCACGAGCGCCTGGATCACGGTGATCAGTTCGCGCGGGATCGTGGTCTCCAGCGCCAGCTCGCCGCCGCCCTGGTAGAGGAAGCCGAAGAGAAGCGCGGCGAGGAACACGCCGAACGGGTGGTTGCGGCCCATCAGTGCGACCGCGATCCCGATGAAGCCCGCGCCCTCGACCGAGTTGAGCACGAGGCGATGCGCCTCGCCCATCACGTTGTTGATTGCCATCAGACCGGCGAGGCCGCCCGAGATCAGCATCGCCGCCATGACGATCTTCACCGGAGAGATGCCCGCATAGCGCGCGCCCGTCTCCGACCGCCCGAAGGCGCGGATCTCGAAGCCCAGCTTGGTGCGCCAGATCAGCACCCAGACGAGGTAGCAGGCGAGGATCGCCACGAAGAAGGACACGTTTGCCGGGACCGATTTCGAGAAGAACTGACCGATCAGCGGGAAGTCATGGAAGGTCGGCAGATGCGTCGCAGGTTCGAAGCGCGCGGTGGCCGGGTCCATCGAGCCGCGCGGACGCAGCACGTTGACCAGCATGTAGTTCAGCACCGCCGCGCCGATGAAGTTGAACATGATCGTGGTGATCACGATGTGGCTGCCGCGCTTGGCCTGCAGATAGGCCGGGATCGCCGCCCAGGCTGCGCCGAAGATCGCGCCTCCCGCCATCGCCGCGATCAGCGCGATGGTCCAATGCGGCCACGGGAAGGCCAGCAGCACCAGCGCCACGCCAAGCCCGCCGAGTGTGGCCTGACCCTCGCCGCCGATGTTGAACTGGCTGGCATGATAGGCGACGGCGACCGCGAGGCCGGTGAAGATGAAGTTCGTCGCGTAGTACAGCGTGTAGCCCCAGCCATAGGGCGAGCCGAGCGCGCCCGAGACCATGACCTTGATCGCCTTGATCGGGTCTTCGCCGATCAGCAGCACCACGATCCCCGAGATCACGAAGGCGATCAGCAGGTTGAGGAGCGGGATCAGGGCCACATCGACCCATTTCGGTGTCTTTTCCATTATTGGCTCTCCTCGGGCGCGGCGATCGTCCAGCCGTCCATGCCGCGCACGTCCTCGCCGCCCATGCCCGCCATCAGGCAGCCCATGCCGGTCTGCGTGGCGGTCTCGACGGGGCCGATGCCCATGATCTGCCCGTCGAACATGACCGCGACCCGGTCCGAGAGCGCCCGGATCTCGTCAAGCTCGACCGAGACCAGCAGTATCGCGGCGCCTTGGTCGCGTAGTTCGATGATGCGTTTGTGGATGAATTCGATTGCGCCGATATCGACGCCGCGGGTGGGTTGGCCCACCAGCAGCAGCGCCGGGTTGCGTTCGATCTCCCGGGCCAGCACGATCTTTTGCTGGTTGCCGCCCGAGAAGCTCTTCGCGGGCAGGGTCGGGATCGGCGGACGCACGTCGAAGCGTTCCATCGCCTCGGCCGTGTGAGCCACGATCCCCGCATTGTCCATGACGAAGCGGTTCTTCTGATAGGCCGGATCGGTGTGATAGCCGAAGACCATATTCTCCCACGCGGCGAAATCGAGGATCAGGCCGAGGCTATGGCGGTCCTCGGGGACGTGCGAGATGCCCCGGCGCCGGCGGGACTGGCCGTCGCTATGCTTGCCGGTGAGGTCGATCTCTTCGCCGTTGATGCGGATGTTGCCGGTGCCCTTGGCGAAACCGCCGAGGATCTCCAGCAGTTCGGACTGGCCGTTGCCCGCCACGCCCGCAATGCCGAGGATCTCGCCCGCGCGGATTTCGAGATTGATGCCCTTGAGGCGTTCGATCCCGTCTTCGTCCTTCACGCGGAGGTTCTCGACCTCCAGCACGGTCTTGCCGGGTTGGGCTGCTGTCTTGTCGACGTTGAGCAGAACCTTGCGGCCGACCATCAGCTCGGCCAGTTGCTCGGGCGAGGTCTCGGCGGTTTTCACCGTCGCCGTCATCTCGCCGCGGCGCATCACGCTGACCGTGTCGGTGATCTCCATGATCTCACGCAGCTTGTGGGTGATGAGGATGATCGTCTTTCCTTCCTTGCGGAGGAAATCGAGGATGCGGAAGAGGTGATCGGCCTCGGCGGGCGTCAGCACGCCGGTCGGCTCGTCGAGGATCAGAATATCCGCCTGACGATACAGTGCCTTGAGGATTTCCACGCGCTGCTGGTGGCCGACGGAGAGCTCTTCGATCTTCTCGTCGGGATCGACGTTGAGCTCGTATTCCTCGGCGAGGCGCTTGAGTTCCTTGCGGGCCTTGGAGAGCGAAGGGCGCAGCAGCGCGCCATCCTCGGCCCCAAGGATGATGTTCTCGAGCACGGTGAAATTCTGCACCAGCTTGAAATGCTGGAAGACCATGCCGATGCCGGCGCTGATCGCGGCCTGGCTGTCGGGGATATGGGTGTGCTTGCCCTTGATCCAGATCTCGCCCGCATCCGCCTTGTAGAAGCCGTACAGGATCGACATCAGCGTGGATTTCCCCGCGCCGTTCTCGCCGATGATGCCGTGGATCGTACCGGGCATGACCCGGATCGAAATGTCCTTGTTGGCCTGCACCGTGCCGAAGGCTTTCGAGATGCCTTTTAGCTCGATCGCGGGCGCGCCCGTGGGCGTGGCGGCAGCGTGGGCCGCTTCGGCCGCATCGCTGGCGTTTTCAGTGGCAAGGGCGGCAGTTGCCTGCCGCCCCGCGTTGTTCGACTCTGTTGTGCTCATCACTCGACCGGGCAGCTGTCGTCCGACATGTAGTCATGCACTTCGATCTTGCCCGACGCGATGTCGGCTTTCGCCTGCTCAACGGCTTTTTCCATCTCGGGCGTGACGAGCGACTTGTTGTTGTCGTCCATCGCGACGCCGACGCCGTTCTGGGCCAGACCCATCACCTTGATGCCCGGCTTCAGATCGGGGCCCGCCGAGAACGCGTCATAGACGGCGTTGTCGACACGCTTGAGCATCGAGGTCAGGACCTTGCCCGGGTGCAGGTAGTTCTGGTTGCTGTCCACGCCGATCGACAGGACGTCGCCATCCGCGGCTGCCTGCAGAACGCCGATGCCGGTGCCGCCGGCGGCTGCGTAGATCACGTCCGCGCCCTGGCTGATCTGGGCCTTGGCGATCTCGCCGCCCTTCACCGGGTCGTTCCACGCCGCCGGGGTGGTGCCGGTCATGTTCTGGATGACTTTCGCGTCCGGGTTCACGGCCTTCACGCCCTGAACGTAACCGCAGGCGAATTTGCGGATCAGCGGGATGTCCATGCCGCCGACAAAGCCGACGGTGCCGGTTTTCGACGCCATCGCGGCCATCATGCCGACGAGGTAGGAGCCTTGCTCTTCCTTGAAGACGATCGACTCGACGTTGGGCTGGTCGACGACCATGTCGACGATCGCGAATTTGGTGTCGGGGTAGTCGGGAGCGACGGTGTTGAGCGTGTCGCCGAAGGCGAAGCCGGTCATCACGATCGGGTTGGCGCCCGACTCGGCCAGTTTGCGCAGGGCCTGCTCACGCTGAGCTTCCGACTGCATTTCCAGTTCCTTGTAGGAGCCGCCGGTCTCTTCGGCCCAACGCTTCGCGCCGTTGAAAGCGGCTTCGTTGAAGCTCTTGTCGTATTTGCCGCCCAGATCGTAAATGATCGCGGGATCGGCCAGCGCGGCCCCGGCGCTGAGCGCGAGCGCGGTCGCGGCGCCGAGGAACTTGGTGAAATAGGTCATGGATTACTCCCGAACGTTATGGCCCTGTTGGATAAGCCTGTTGGCGCGCTCGGTTCAGCGCGCGGACCCGGCGATTTGGGCAGAGCTTGCCAAAGGGGTCAAGCGTCAAGTTGTGGATGACGCGGGGTCGCAAGACAAATTTGATTGAACGGTCAGCTTGTCGCTCTAGCGAGTGGCAAAGTGAGAACCAGCGCGTCGATGCGATCGCCTTCCGGGCTACGGTAATAGCCTTTCCGGCGCCCCGATCCCTTCCAGCCGGTCGCGGCATAAAGCGCGCGCGCGGCGTCGTTCTCGGCGGAGACTTCGAGGAAGGCGCTTTCGGCCCCCAGCGCCTCGGCTTCCTGTGCGAAGCGCTCGACCAGCGCCCGGCCGGTGCCGTTGCGGCGGCCTTTCGGGTCGACCGCGAGGGTCAGAAGCTCGGCTTCGCCCGCGATGACGCGTCCCAGCAGGAAGCCTCGGTTTTCGTTCAACAGAAAGGTGCCGGGGCCGCGCATCAGATCCCGGAATTCAGCCTCGTTCCACGGGCGTGGTGTGGTGAAGCAGGCGGCATGCAGCTCGGCGAGGGCTTCGGCGCGCATCAGTCGAGGATCCTTGGCGGCGGATCGGAGGGAGGAGCGGCGTCAGCCGCGCGCAGGTAGAGTGGCGCGGGGCGTTCTCCGGGGATGAATTCGCGAGAGGCCGCGATCCGTGCGATGGCTTCGGTGGGGGCGAAAGCCGCGGGTGCGGCAGCAGCGCCGATCCGCTGGGCGACCTCTTCGGCGGCGGAGCCGATGCAGGTCAGACCGGGTTCTGCCAGACCTTCGGGCAGCGCGTCGAGTTCATGCAGATCGAGCGGGATGGCCTGTGCGGTACGGAAGCCCTCGAGATAGACGCGCTCGCGCGGGGCGGCCACGGCGGCCAGCACCGGACCTTCGCTGCCGAATTGCGCCGCGTCGGTGATCGAGACGCCGAGCGCCGGGGCTCTCAGGCTCAGCGACAGCCCGCGCG
Organism: Thioclava sp. F36-7; assembly: GCF_002020075.1. NCBI lineage: Bacteria > Pseudomonadati > Pseudomonadota > Alphaproteobacteria > Rhodobacterales > Paracoccaceae > Thioclava > Thioclava sp. F36-7. Next base: position 199,428 of record NZ_MPZR01000006.1, read on the forward strand.
CGGCAGAGACGGCGATGCGGACGCCGGTGAAATTCCCCGGTCCGATCCCGACGCCGATCCGCGTCAGGTCGCGCCAGCCGACGCCCGCCTCGGCGAGCACCTCTTCCAGAAGCGGCATCAGCCGTTCGGCCTGCCCGCGTCCCATCTCTTCGTGACGCGCGACGAGGCAGTCATCACCCGACAGCAAAGCGGCCGCGCAATGCGCGGCCGATGTGTCGAAGCCTAGCGTCAGATCAGGCATTGACCGGACGCACCTCTGAAACCTCGGGGATGTAGTGCCTGAGCAGGTTCTCGATCCCCATCTTGAGCGTCAGCGTCGACGAGGGGCAACCGGCGCAAGCGCCCTGCATGTGCAGGTAGACCACACCACGCTCGAACCCGTGGAAGGTGATGTCGCCACCGTCCTGCGCCACGGCCGGGCGCACGCGGGTGTCGAGCAACTCCTTGATCTGCGAGACGATCGCGCCGTCCTCGCCGTCATGCTCGGCATGGCCCGAGGGCGCGGCTTCGCCTTCGATCACCGGGGCGCCGGACTGGAAATGCTCCATGATCGCGCCGAGGATCGCCGGTTTCGCGTGATCCCAGCTAGTCGCGTCATCTTTCGTCACGGTCACGAAGTCCGAGCCGAAGAACACGCCGGTCACGCCGGGCACTGCGAAAACGCGCTTGGCCAGCGGCGATTTGGCCGCCGCTTCGGCGGAGGGGAAATCAGCGGTGCCGGTCTCCAGCACGGTCTGGCCGGGCAGGAATTTCAGCGTCGCGGGGTTCGGGGTCGTCTCGGTCTGAATAAACATCGCGTGCCTCCTTGGCTTGCCGCTCATATGCGCCTTCCGACAGAAATAATCAAGTAATCGCGGCTATGCGCTAGATGATGCGCGGCGCGATCTGGGCGGGATCGGTGACCTCCGGGCGCCAGAACGCTTCCGCTTCCGGTCTGATCCGCGCGAGAGCGGCCTCGAAGTCACGATGATTGACATGGCGCCAGAGGGCAAAGGCCGTGGCCTCTATAGCGTTGTCGGGGGTCAGATTGTGATGCGGGCGCAACGCCTGCGCTTCGCGGGTCATCTCGGTCCGGCTGCCGAACGGGCGCGGCGTCGCCATCACATCCCAGTGATACAGGAAGATCGCGCGCAACACGGCAGGCAGGCAATCGGCGAAGGCGATGGCCTCGACAGGGCGCAGCCGCGCACGGAAGGCGACGAAGACGCCCTCGATCGCCGTGTAGGTCATGTTGTCGGAGTCGAGACCCATCCGATCGCGCGCATCGGCGAGGAAGGACGAGAACTCCTTCTGCGCATGGCGATAGGTCCAGGGCATCGGCATCGGTCAGGTGATCTGTTCGAGCTTTTCCTTCGACATTTCGCCCGGCACGATGGTCAGCGGGCAGGGCAGCGTTCCCGCCTGTTTGACCATCTGGCTGACCAGCGGCCCCGCGCCGCCCTTGCCGGAGCCTGCGCCGAGGACCAGCACGCCGATCTCGGGATGTTCGTCCATTACGGCGATGATCTCGGGCACGGGCTCGCCCTCGCGGATCACCAGTTCCGGCTCCACGCCCTGACGGTCGCGCATCCATTTCGCGAAGACCTCGAAATGTGCCTCGATCCGCTCGCGGGCTTCTTCGCGCATGATCTCGGCCACGCCGATCCAGTGCTGGTATTCGTCGGGCGGGATCACCGAGAGGATGATCACGCCGCCGCCGGTATGGTTCGCGCGCATCGCCGCGAAACGCATCGCGTTGAGGCATTCGCGGGTATCGTCGAGCACAACCAGAAACTTGCGCATGGCTCCTCCGGGACGGGGTGTCTGCGGATCATCGCCCGGCGCGAGGTCTTTGGCAACCGCGGGGGTGTCGAGGCTCAAAGCGGCGACCCTTGCGCCCAGTCCATATAGGCCTCGCGCGCCCGCTGCGTGCCCTTGCCGGGCGTGTAGCTGACATCGTCGAAGCCCGCGACCGGGGTGACCTTGGCGAAGTTGCCGGTCAGGAAAACCTCGTCGGCATTGCGGAAATCGTCGAGCGTCAGCACCGCTTCATGCACCGTCTCGCCACCCTCGCGCAGCAGGCCCATGATCCGCTTGCGCGTGAGCCCCGCGAGGAAGGTGCCGTTCGGCATGGGCGTGAAATACTCGCCATCCTTCACCATCCAGACATTCGCGGTCGCGCTTTCTGCGACATTGCCCATCGCGTCCTGCACGAGCGCGTTGCCGAAGCCCTTGCGCTGCGCCTCGACCAGCATCCGCGCGTTGTTCGGATAAAGGCAGCCCGCCTTCGCATCGGTGACGTTATCGGCCAGAACGGGGCGACGGAATTGCGTGGTGGTCAGCGTCGTCGACTTGCCCGGGTCGGGCATCGCCACCTCTTCGAGGCAGAGCGCGAATCCGGTTTCGCCGGGCTTCGGCGCCACGCCCAGATCGGAACCCGCAATCGCCCAGTACATCGGGCGCACGTAAACGGCGGCACCCTTGTCGTATTTCCGCAGGCCCTCGCGCGCAATCTCGACAATCTCCTCGGCGGCGAGAGTCGGCGTGATCATCAGCGCCTCGGCGGAGCGGTTGGTGCGCGCGCAATGCGCGTCGAGATCGGGGACGACCCCGTCGAAAAGCCGCGCCCCGTCAAAGACTGAGCTGCCTTGCCAAAGCCCGTGATCGGCGGCGCGCATGACGGCGATATCGCCCTCGTGCCATGCGCCTTCGAACCAAGTGCGGATGTTTTTGCCGAATGCCATCGGTGCCTCCTTCGTATCGGGCGCGATCCAACCACTCGCGCCCCGCGAAGTCCATACGACCGATTGTATCGGTGTCAGGTGTCGTGAGGTCCGGTCATGGGAGCGGGGCTGCGTTAACCGCATCGCAACTGCGACCTGCCTAGGCTTGCGGAAGTTTCGCCCCTTGTGGCTACCCGTAACTGGAGATTTGGCATGACCCCGGCCCGGCGCAGGCGTAAACGTCTCTTCGATCTGACGCTGGCGGTGCTGGCGCTGCCCGTGGTCTTGCCGCTGATCGTGCTTGTTTGGTTGGCGGTTGCACTGGTGCAGGGGCGACCGTGGTTCTACGGCGGCGAACGGATGCACAGTCCCACGCGCAGCTTCCGGATGTGGAAGTTCCGCACGATGGAGGCGGAGGCGGGCGATCACGGCATCACCGCCGGGCATAAGCGTGCACGGATCACCCCGCTCGGGCGGGTTCTGCGCCGCTGCCACGCCGATGAGCTGCCGCAAATCTGGAACGTCCTGCGCGGCGATATGAGCTTCGTCGGACCGCGCCCTCCGCTGCGCGAGGTGGTAGCGCGTTTCCCGCAGCTCTATGCGCAGGTGCTCGCAAGCCCGCCGGGGATCACCGGTCTCGCGAGCGTGCAGTTTGCACAAAAAGAGGCGCGTCTGCTGGCGCGATGTCGGACGGCGGAGGAGGCGCGGCGGATCTACGATCAGGCTTGCGTCCCCGAGAAAGCCCGGCTCGATCTGCTATACCAAAGGCAGGCCTCGTGGCGGCTCGATCTTGCGCTGATCTGGCAAACCCTGCGCGGAGGGATCGCGTGAGGGGAGCGCTTATCGACAAGATCGCGACGCGCCTGATCGCGCTGTCGCGCCCGCGCAAGGCGGCTGTCATCGCAACGCTCGATGCGCTGCTCGCGATGGCGTGCCTTGCGCTGGTGTTGCAACTCACGCCTGCCTTGAGCCGTGGGGGGAATGCATGGCTCCTGGTCCTGACCGGGAGCGGTCTCGCCGCAGTGGCGAGCCTTGGCTCCGGCTTGGCGCGGGTCCCCCTGAAGGACTTCGCCATGCTGGGGGCGGGAAAGGCGGTCGTCCTCTCCTGCCTCCTTGCACTGGCCCTCTGGGCCGGCCTCGGATGGCGGGGCGGCGACACTGCGCTCTTCTTTGGTTGCGCATTTCTATCGGGCATCGTGGTCCAGCGCCGGGCGCTTCTGGCGCTGACGGGATGGCTCTATCGACGCTTGAACGTCGTCTCGCGCATCGCGATCTACGGCGCGACGCCGGAGGGGATCGCGCTGGCACGGGCGTTGCGCGACCGATCCGGGTTTTTGACCTGCGCCTATCTCGACGACAGCCCGGTTTTGCGCGGCGCGACGTTGGACGGGGTGCCGGTTCTGGGTCCCGCAGCGCGTAACGCGCTGATCCGCAAGTTCAATGTCGATCGCGTCGTCCTCGCCGATCCGCGCCTGCCCGAGCAGCGTAAGGCCGCGTTGGCGCGTGACCTCTCGCGCCTTGGATTGCGCTGCGAGGCGCTGCCGGATTTCGCCCTGCTGGTCGGCGGCGCGGATCTTGCCGCGCGGCTCGAACCGGTGCGCCCCGAGCGCTGGCTGGGCCGCTGTGAGATCACCGGGGGCGACCCGCCCGAGGCGGAGTTCTACCGCGGAAAATCCGTGCTCATCTCGGGGGCGGGCGGCTCCATCGGGGCAGAGCTTTGTCGTCAGATTCTCGCCTGTGGCCCGGCGAAACTCGTCCTGCTCGAACTCTCGGAGCCCGCGCTGTTCGCCCTCCTGTCCGACCTGACGCCGCTTGCCGCCCGCGCGGGTGTCGACCTCGTCACCCGGCTCGGCTCCGCGGGGGACGCGGCGCTGGTGCGGGAGATCTTCGCACGCGAGGCGATCGACGCTGTGTTCCACGCCGCCGCCTACAAGCACGTCGCGCTGGTGGAAGAAAACCCGCTTTCCGGATTCGCGAATAACGTCACTGCCACGGTCTGCCTCGCGCAGGGGGCGCGGGCCGCGAAAGTTGCGCGGTTCGTGCTGATTTCCAGCGATAAGGCGATCGCGCCACGCTCGGCCATGGGCGCGTCGAAACGAATGGCCGAGCTGGTGGTGCAGGATCTTTCGACCCGCGCGGGCGCGACGGTTTTCTCGATCGTGCGCTTCGGCAATGTGATCGGCTCGTCCGGATCGGTCGTGCCGATTTTCGAACGGCAAATCGCGCAAGGCGGCCCGATCACGCTCACCGATCCTGACGCCACACGCTATTTCATGACCATTGCCGAGGCGGCGCGGCTCGTGCTGATAGCCGGACGCTGGGAGGTCTCGGGGCGGGTCTATGCGCTCGATATGGGGGCACCGATCCGGATCGGCGATCTCGCCCGGCAGATGGTCGAGGCGCGCGGGTTACAGCTGCGCGGGCCCGACTGCCCCGACGGCGAGATCGAGCTGTTGCGGATCGGTTTGCGGAGGGGGGAGAAGTTGCACGAGGCCCCCGTGACCGGCGCGCATAGCTGCGCGACCGCACATCCGAAGATCAGGCATGCCCCCGAGGTCCACCTCTCGGAGGGCGGGACCGCCCTGCTTCTGCGTGATCTAGATGTGGCTGTGGCGCAGCGTTGCCGAGAGCGGCTTGAGGAACTCATATCGACGCTGAGGCGAATTGAGGGCGATGCCCTAGCGCCGCTCGTTTTGGACGAAGCGTCGCGTCTACAAAGCGCGGACGCGCGGGAAATCGATGTCACCGCGAAGGGCTGGCGCCGGCAAAACGGAACGCCCGGAAGCGAAGTGGCAAGCGCCGTGAATGAGGACGCGGCGTTCGTTCCTGCTGAAACGCGCGGCGTCACCGTGCCAACACGAATGCAGTTTCTTCCCGTCCCGCCCGACGCGCGGGTCGCGTCAGGCGAAGGGATCATGGGGATAGCCGACCGCGCTTAGATAGAGCCCCTGCGGCGGGCAGACCGGCCCGCAAGCGGCGCGGTCGCGCGCGGCGAGCGCTTCGCCCACGCGCTCGGGCGGCCAGGACCCGGCGCCGACGCGCTCCAGCGTGCCGACGATCGAGCGGACCTGATTGTGCAGGAAGCTGCGCGCGCGCAGGTGAAACCGAACCTCGCGCCCATGCGGGATGTCGAGCGCCTCGATACGGATCTCGTCGAGCGTTTTGACCGGCGAGTTCGACTGGCACATGGTCGAGCGGAACGTGGTGAAGTCATGATGCCCGATCAGATGCGCCGCGCCTTGCCGCATCGCCTCGATATCGAGCGGGTTAAGCACCTGCCAGACCAGCCCGCGATCATGCGTCACCGGCGCGCGGCGTTGCACGAGCCGGAACAGGTAGCGCCGCTCCTGTGCCGAAAACCGAGAGTGGAACTCTTCCTCGACGCGGGCACAGGCGAGGATCGCGACCGGCGCGGGGCGCAGGTGATAATTCAGCGCTTCCGACAGCCGGAAGGGGTCCCAGTCCTTCGCCAAATCGGCATGCGCAACCTGCCCGGTGGCATGAACGCCCGCATCGGTGCGACCGGCCGCCGCAATCGTGTGGGGGCCGGGTTCGAGCTTCGCCAAAGCCGCCTCGACCGCGCCCTGCACCGAAGGCTGGTCGGCTTGACGCTGCCACCCGGAAAAAGGGCCCCCGTCATATTCGATTTTGAACGCGTATCTCGGCATGGATCGCCCATAGCCCGAGCGCGCCCCGTTTCGCAATCCCCTCCCGGTTCCGCGCCGCGATTGCGGGCCCCTGCTCGGGGTGGCTTGCCCTCGTCATGGCCCGGAGCTACCGATGGCCGGTCGGGCAGAGAAGGGCGCGGATATGAGTTTGACGATCATGGCGGCGGTGCTGGGCGCGGCCTTCCTGCATGCCCTGTGGAATGCGCTGATCCGCCTAGGTGGCTCGAAAATCCGCGCGATGGTGATGCTGTCGATCGCCGAGGCCGCGATCGGGCTTGTCGTCGCTTTGTCGCGCCCCTTGCCGGACAGCGCCGCGCTGGGCTGGATCCTCGCCGCGGGGGTGATCCATTTCGGCTACAAGTTCTTCCTCGCCCATGCCTATGAGCAGGGCGATCTGAGCCGGGTCTATCCGATCGCGCGCGGAACCGCGCCGATGATGGTGGCGATCGTCTCCGCCGCGCTGGCGATCGATGCGATCAGCGGGCTCGAATATGCAGGGATCGCGGTTCTGGGGCTCGGGATCGCCCTGATGGCGCGCGGCGTGTTCACCGATGGCGAAAGCCGCCGCCTGCTGCCCTATGCGCTGGGCTCGGCGCTGGCGACCGCGAGCTATACGCTGGTCGACGGGATGGGCGCACGCATCTCGGGCGAGCCCGTGGGCTATGTTGGATGGATCATGGTGCTGGGCGGGCTGTTTTTCGCGACGGGCATGGTCGGGCTGCGCGGGACCGCGATGCTGCGCGCCGCGCCGCGCGAATGGGGGATCGCGACGCTTGGGGCAGCGGCCTCCTATGCGGCTTATGCGATCTCTATCTGGGCGATGACCCGCGCGCCGATCGCGCTGGTCGCGACCCTGCGCGAGACCTCGATCCTGTTCGCGGTGCTGATTGGCTGGCTCGTCTTCGGCGAGAAGATGCGGATGACGAAGGCGCTGGCGGCGTTGTTGATCGTCTCGGGCGTGGTGCTGACGCGGGTCTGAGCGATTAGAATCGCGGCTGACCTTGGTCGTCGCAGCTGGCAGGCATGGCGTCGTCCGCCGGGCGCGCGATCAGGTGTCCGGTCACGATTTGCAGCGGCGTGAAGGGCGGCTCCTGAATCGCGGGCTGGATCTGGCGGGTCACGTAGCAGCCGCCGAAGCTCTCGGTCTTGCCGTCCCGCGTCCGGGCGCTCACCGTCACCCCGAGCGTGGTATAGATTGAACCTGCGGCGCCTTCCGCCATGACCGGGCCGATCGTGACCGAAGCCTCGGCGGTGTCTGCATAGCCTTTCGCGAAATCCGCATAATCGCCGTTCTTTTCGGGATCGGCGAAATAGCTCCAGGCGCGGGCGTAGTGATGCAGCGAGATCGCGTTATAGAGCGAGCGGATCAGCGCGGACGGGGTCGAGCGGTCGTCGAGATAATCCGGCGCGGCCATGGCTGCTTGCGCGGAAAACACGAGAGCCAGAAGTGCGAGACTGCGGCGCATGCGACCTCCGTTTCGCGGCCCGTGCGGCATGGGGCGCCGCGCCGGGGCCGCAGTTCGAGTCAGCTTCGCTCGGGCACGAGTTGTTGCACGATGCCGACGAGCAGCAGGTAGATGGATGTGACGACCAGCCCCCAATGCGCCCAGCTTGCCGGGTCGAAATCGACCCATGCGGCCCAGCCCGCGAAGAAGGTCCACAAAAGCGCCATCGGCAAGGAAACCACGCGCCAGCGCTTCGTGCGTACCGGGTGAATGAACTTGAGCGGCAGGAACATCGCGATGGCGAGCGCCACGACGACGAGCAGGATCGTCCAATAGCCGGGCTTGAGCGCGAACAGCACCAGTACCAGCATGTTCCACGCGCCCGGGAAGCCCTGGAACGAGTTGTCCTTCGTCTTCATCCGGGTGTCGGAGAAATAGACGACGCTGCCATAGGTGATCGCGATGATCGCGAGCCAGCCCGTCCATCCCGGCAGCAGGCTCGACTGGAACAGCGCGAAGGCGGGGATGAAGACATAGGTCAGATAGTCGATGATCAGGTCCATCAGGACGCCGTCATAGAGAGGGAAATTCGCCTTCACATCGTAGCGCCGCGCGAGCGGGCCATCGATCCCGTCGACGAAGAACGCGGTGACGAGCCAGAGGAACATCAGCGCCCATTCGCCCTCTGCGGCCGCGAGAAGCGCGAGCATCGACAGCACGGCGCCGGTGGCGGTGAGGAGGTGAACGAACAGGGCTTTGATGCGGATATCCATCTGTCCGTGATGCCGGATTTGCGACGCAGGGGCAAGCGAACTTCAGGCGCGCGGATGGCTCTTGTCGTAGATTTCCATCAGCCGCGCTGCATCGACGGCGGTGTAGATTTGAGTCGTTCCGAGGCTCGCATGGCCCAGCAGTTCCTGAATGGCGCGCAGGTCGCCGCCGGCGGCCAGCAGATGGGTCGCGAAGCTGTGGCGCATCGCGTGCGGTGTCGCGGTGGAGGGCAGGCCCAGCGACATGCGCGCCCGCTCCATCGCCTTGGAAATCATGCGCGGATTGAGCGGCTTTCCGCGTGCGCCGTAGAACAAGGGCGCATCCGGCTCGGTGGGGTAGGGGCACAGGCGAATGTACTCCGCGACGGCATCGCGGGCGGCGGGCACGACCGGCACGAGCCGCTCCTTGTCGCCCTTGCCGCGGATGCGCAGCACCTCGGGCAGGGGGTGGGCCTCGGCGCGCAGGGCGAGCGCTTCGGAGATTCGCAGGCCGCAGCCGTAGAGCAGCGTCAGCACCGCGGCGTCGCGCGCGGCGATCCACGGCTCCATCGCCTGCGTGTCCACCTGTTCGATCATCCCGGCCGCGGCGTCCTCGTTCAGCGGGCGCGGGAGTTTGCGCTGATATTTCGGGCTGCGGGTCGAGAGGATATGGCTCGCATCGAACCCGTCGCGATCGGCGAGCCAGCGGATGAAGCTTTTCACCGAGGAGAGCGCGCGGGCGAGCGAGCGCGACGAGACCTCGCGGCCGCGTTCATGCGCCATCCACGCCCGCATATCGGAGGGGCCCAGCTGTGCGATCCGGGCGGTGCCCAGACTCTCGCCGTGATGGGTTTGCAGAAAGCCAAGGAAGCTCGCCACGTCATGCCGGTAGGCGGTGATCGTGTGGTCGGAAGCGTCGCGCAGCCCGCGCAAATGGCTCAGCCATTCGGCGAGCGCGTCTTGCAGCCCTGCGGACGGCTCCGCCATCAATCCAGCCAGCGGCGCATCGTGCGTTCGAATACGCCCGCGAAGAAGGCCAGAAGGTCGGTGCCTTGGGAAGGTTTGAACTGATGCGGATCCTCGGCGGCCATGACCAGCATGCCGGGCAGGCGGCCGTCGCCCAGATCGAGCTGCATCAGCGCCTCGGAGCGCACCCAGTTCGCCGCTTCGCCGAAGATCGCCTCGGAGCCCGGCACGGTCTGGCGCAGCACGACCTGTCGCGGCTGCCCGCCACGCCCGCCGCGCATGTATTCGGTGATGAAGCCGGGTTCGGCCACGCAGAGAACCTCGCCCAGCTGGCGCAGAGCCGGGTCGTTCTCGTTCTGGTGGCTTTCCAGCACGAGGCGCACCGCGTCGACGCGCAGGATCTCGGCCACTTCGGTCGCGAGATTCGACAGGAAAGACTGGAAGTCATGCGGGTCGAGCATCCGGAGCACCGCGCGGTGAATCTGGTTCGTGCCCGCGAGGTTCTCATAGGCCGCCGCGATGACCGAGCGATGGGTATCTTCGAGCCGGTCGAGCCGCGCCTCGAGCCGGGACATGGCCGCGCCGCGCAGGTCGACGATATTGCCGCCCATCGCGGCCTCGTTCGCAGCGATCAGCGCCCGCATCAGGTCGCGGTCCTCGAGAATCACGTCAGGGTCGGAAATGATCTTGTCGCGGAGTTGCTCCACGAGGGCCGGTTCGGTCATGCCTGTCTCGTCGCTGGTCGATGCATCATTTTTTCCAAGCATACACGATGCGCCCCGCGACGCAGTCCAAAAAACAGCTCGTGCGACGAAAAAGGCCCGCCGGAGAGGCGGGCCTTTGTTGTATCGGACTCACGCGAGAAGATCAGATCTTCTGGCCGGTCGCTTCCCAGTCCTTGAGGAATTGGGCCAGACCCTTGTCGGTCAGCGGGTGGTTGACCATCGACTTGATAACCGCCGGCGGTGCGGTGATCACGTCGGCGCCGATGCGCGCAGCGTCGCTGATGTGGTTCACCGAGCGGATCGACGCGGCGAGGATCTGGGTCGTGAAGTCGTAGTTGTCATAGACCGTGCGGATGTCCTCGATCAGGTTCATCCCGTCGAGGTTGATGTCGTCGAGACGGCCGATGAAGGGCGAGATGAAGGTCGCGCCCGCCTTCGCGGCGAGGATCGCCTGCGCGGTCGAGAAGCACAGCGTGACATTGACCATGTGGCCTTCGGATGCGAAAGCCTTGCAAGCGGTCAGGCCGTCCCAGGTCAGCGGAACCTTGATCGCGATATTGGGGGCGATCTTGGCGAGCTTCATACCTTCTTCGATCATGTCCTTGGCTTCGGTGGCCACGACTTCGGCCGAGACCGGCCCGTGGACCATGTCGCAGATTTCTTTGGTGACTTCGAGAATGTCGCGGCCCGATTTCAGGATCAGCGACGGGTTGGTGGTCACGCCATCGACCATGCCCAGATCGTTGAGTTCCTTGATCGCGGCGGTGTCGGCGGTATCGACGAAGAATTTCATGGCAGCTCTCCTTGGCAGCAGTCGCGAGCGTGTTAGCGCAAAAGTGGCGACGGCGAAAGAGGTCGCAGCAGGACGGGGGCTCCGCCCCGCGGCTTCGCCGCTCCCCGGGATATTTAGCGCAGTTGGAAGGCATGGTGATGTCTGAACCCGGTTGGTTCGAAGAGGGCGCGCGCGTCGCGGTGCTGACGGCGGAGCCGATCGGGCGCCCGCTCGATTATCGCGCGCCGGAGGGTGGCTGCTACAACGGGGCTTTCGTCGAGGTGCCGCTGGGGCCGCGCAAGGTGCTCGGCGTGGTCTGGGGGCCGGGCGAAGGCGGTTTCGATGCCGCCAAGCTGCGTGCGGTGAACCGGGTCTTCGACGTGCCGCCGATGCGCGACGAGCTGCGGGTGTTTTTGGAGCGGATGGCGGAGTACACGATGACGCCGCTGCCGCAGGTGCTGCGGCTTGCGACGCGGGCGCCGGGCTTGGGCGACCCGCCGGGGATGCGAACGATTTACCGGCTGGGCGACCGGGAGCCATCGCGGATGACAGATGCGCGGGCGCGGGTGCTCGAGGTGCTGGAAGAGCATGGCGGTGCGGGTTTCTACCTGAGCGAGTTGGCGCATCTGGCCGGGGTCACGACGCAGGTCGTGAAGGGGTTGGTGAAGACCGGCGCGCTGATCGAGGCGGAGGTGCCGCGCGATCAGCCGTTCCCGCGGCTCGATCCGGCGCGGCCCGGCAAGGCGCTGTCGGAGGCGCAGACTGCTGCGGCGGAGGCTTTGCGCGCGGGCTCCGGGGCTTATTCGACGACGCTGCTTAAAGGCGTGACCGGCTCGGGCAAGACGGAGGTCTATCTGGAGGCGGTCGCGGAATGTCTGCGCAAGGGGCGGCAAGCGCTGGTTCTGCTGCCCGAGATCGCGCTGAGTTCCGAGTTCCTCTCGCGGGTCGAGGCGCGGTTCGGCGCGCGCCCCGGCGAGTGGCATTCCGGGGTCACGCAAAGCGAGCGGCGCAGGCTGTGGAAGGCCTGCGGGGCGGGCGAGGTGCAGCTTGTCGTCGGCGCGCGCTCGGCGCTGTTCCTACCGTTTCGCGATCTGGGGCTGATCGTGGTCGATGAGGAGCATGACAGCTCCTACAAGCAGGAGGAGGGCGTTCTCTATAACGCCCGCGACATGGCGGTGCTGCGCGCCTCGGGCTGTTCGGCGCAGGTGGTGCTGGCCTCGGCGACGCCAAGCCTCGAGACATGGGCGAATGCAGAGGCCGGGAAATATCAGCGGCTCGATCTGGGCGCGCGGTTCGGCACGGCGGAATTGCCCGAGATGGGCACGATCGACATGCGCGACGAAGCGATCGAGAGCGCGCATTGGATCGGGCCGACGCTGGTGAAAGAGGTTCTCGCGCGGGTGGCCGAAGGGCAGCAGGCGATGCTGTTTCTCAACCGTCGCGGCTATGCGCCGGTCACGATCTGCCGCGCCTGCGGGCATCAGATCGGCTGCGATCATTGTGACGCGCGGATGGTGGAGCACCGTTTCCTCAAGCGGCTCGTCTGCCACCAATGCGGCGAGACCAAGCCGATCCCGGTGAAATGTCCGAGCTGCGAGGTGGAGGGAAAGCTCGCCCCGGTCGGGCCGGGGGTGGAGCGGCTGGCCGAGGAGGTCGCGGAGCGCTTCCCCGAGGCGCGTCTGGCGGTGCTGTCCTCGGACCTGTTCGGCTCGGCCCGCGCGCTGAAGGAGAAGATTGCCGAGATTGCACAGGGCGAGGCGGATATCATCATCGGGACGCAGATCGTGGCGAAAGGGCATAACTTCCCGCGGCTGACGCTGGTGGGGGTGATCGACGCCGATCTTGGTTTGCAGGGCTCGGATCTGCGCGCGGCGGAGAAGACGTTCCAGCTGATGCGGCAGGTGGCGGGCCGGGCGGGCCGCGCCGAGGAGAAGGGCGCGGCGCTGTTGCAGACCTACCAGCCCGAACACCCGGTGATCCGCGCGATTCTGGGCGGCGACGAGGAGGCGTTCTGGGCGCAGGAGGCCGCTGCTCGGCAGGCGCAGGGCGTGCCGCCTTACGGGCGGATGGCTGGGATCATCCTGTCGGGGCCGGATTTGCAGCCGCTGTTTGAGGTGGGCAACCACCTCGCGCGCAACGATGCCGCGCTTCGCCGGATCGGGGCGCAGGTCTTCGGGCCCGCGCCTGCGCCGATCGCACGGGTGCGCGGGCGGCATCGGGTGCGGCTCTTGGTGAAGGCAGAGAAAAGCGCGCCGCTACAGGGCGCGCTCAAGGCTTGGCTCAAGGGGCTGAAGCTGCCGACCAATGCGCGGCTCGCGGTCGATATCGATCCGCAGAGCTTCCTATAGGGAGGCGCTTAGCGGCTTCCCCTTCCCTTCGCCGGTGCTTCCACCGGAAGCCCCGCCACTGACTTCGTCAGCGGTTCGCTCCGGGAACCCAGAGCACATCGTCCTTGCCGTCGTCATTCGCGATCCGGGCAGCGACGAAGAACCAGTCGGACAGGCGGTTGAGGTATTTCACCGCCCATTCGTTCACGCCTTCGATTGCGGCCAGCGACACGGCCTCGCGCTCGGCGCGGCGTGCCACGGTGCGCGACATGTGCAGGTGCGCGGCAAGCGGCGTGCCGCCCGGCAGGATGAAGCTGCGCAGCGGCTCCAACTTCTTGTTCATCGCGTCGATCTCGGTCTCGAGCCGGGTCACCTGAGACTCGACCATGCGCAGGACGGGGTAGCCCGCCTCGTCGTCATGCTCCATATCGGGCCGCGCCAGATCGGCACCCAGATCGAAGAGGTCGTTCTGGATCACGGAGAGCTGCTTTTGCAGCGCCTCATCCGCATGCAGGCGCGCAATGCCCACGGTCGCGTTCAGCTCGTCCACGGTGCCATAGGCGGTCACGCGCGCGGAATGTTTGGCGACACGCACCCCGTTCGAGAGCGCGGTTTCCCCGGCATCGCCGGTGCGCGTGTAGATGCGATTGAGAACGACCATCAGCCACCCCTTCTGAGATAAACGAACAACAGGATCAGCGCGATTGCGACCGCCTGGGCGGCAATGCGCAACCGCATCAGCTTGTTGGCATGTTTCTTGTTGAAATCGCCCCCGCGTCCGAAGCCCGCGATGCCGATCATCAAGATCACCAGAACCGCCAAACTCGCCAGAGCGACGACATAAAATAACGGGTCGTTGCGCATGTAGTCTCTCTCCCTCTGGGCTCAAGACATAGCTGGAGATCACGAAAATGCGAAAGGATTTTCAGCCCTTGTCCAGCACCCAGTCGAGCATCCGGTCGGGCAGGAAGCGGCGCACGACGCTGATTGCCTTGGTCGGCGTGGTGATCTTGTAGCGCGGCTTCGGGTTCGGGGCCTCCAGCGCCTTGAGGATCGCCTTGGTCACCTCGGAAGGGGGCAGTTCGAACGTGTCGGGCTTGCCGCGGCTTTGGTAGAGGCGCTTGAGCAGGCTGCCCTCGTATTGCGCGCGGCGGGCGGAGTTCTCCCAATCCACCCATTTCTCGAAAGGCGGGATCGAGTTGACGCGGATTTTCGAGGTAATCGGGCCGGGCTGGATCAGCACGATCTTGATATCCGTATCGGCCATTTCGAGCCGCATCACATCGGTCAGCCCCTCGAGGGCGAATTTCGTCGAGGCATAGGCCGCGCGCCATTTCAGCCCGACGAAGCCCAGCACCGAGGAGCATTGCAGGATGCGCCCCTCGCCATTGTCGCCCTGCGCGCGCATCACCTTGATCGCGCGGGTCGTCAGGTCGTGCAGGCCGAACAGGTTGGTCTCGAAGATCTCGCGCAGCGCGCCGGGCGGAATGTCCTCGGCAGCGCCGGGGCAGGCGAAGGCGGCGTTGTTGTAGAGCGCGTCGAGCCGGCCGTGCCCACGCGCAAGTGCCTCGTTGAAGCCAGCCTCGATGCTTTCGGGATCGGCCACGTCCAGTTGGAAGGAGATCAGCCCTTCGGAGCGCAGGCGCTCGCAATCCTCTTCACGGCGGCAGGTGGCGAAGACTTTCCAGCCCGCGGCTTTCAGCCCGTGGGCCGCGTCGTAGCCGATGCCCGAGGAGCATCCGGTGATCAGGATCGTCTTGGCCATGCGCGCGTCTTCCCTCTGATCCGGCGACGCAAAGAAAAACCCGCCGGAGATTTGCCTCCGACGGGGGTATTTCGAGCCATTTGAAAAGGCAAGATTTTAGCGGCTGGCAGGCCGGTTTAGGTCAATTTGCCGGGCGCAAGTACTTCTTGGAGACCCAGCCTTCGGTGCCGTCGCCCTCGATCTTCACATTCGCCCAGCCGCCGATTTCGGCCACGACGAGCACTTCGTCGTTCTTGCGGACGCGGTCGATCACGCTGTCGCTGGTGGACGGGCCGGAGCGCACGTTGAGCGCATTGGCAGACACGCTCCAAAGCGTGCCGCCCTCGACTTTCGGCGCCGAGGTGTCGCGATATTCCGGCGACGGTTTGAGCTCGGGGCCCGGCATCCGCGCGTTCGGCGTAACGCGGGTGATCAACGAGGCTTTCTCGATTTTCGGCGTGTTGGCTTGCGATGCGGCGGCAGCCTTCGCAATAATTTGAGGTGCTTCGCTGGCCGAAAGCTCTTGATTGTCGCTCGCGGCGCGTGTCACCTGCGCAGTGTCATTCGACGTAGCCGCCGAGGCTTGTGCGATGTCCCCGGGAACGTCGCGTCCGGCGATGGCCATAACGGCGTAAATACCCGCCAAAGTGGTCAACAACAACTTACCCATGTTCAACCCCCTGATTCCGAATTGGCAGCTCTGGAATCGTCAAAAATGTTAACACGATTCTCTCTGCTCTACGTCGGTGAAATTCCGCCGACGGGGGAAAAGTTCCGTGGAAATTCTTATTCCTGCTTTTCCCGCTGGACCGGGATCGGGTGCGGCTTTAGTAAATCGGCATGAGCAGTGACGAAGAAAATCCCCTCTCCACCAGTTCCGAACCGCTGAGCCGCGCGATCGGCGAGCGCTATCTGACCTATGCGCTCTCGACGATTATGCACCGGGCGCTGCCCGATGCGCGTGACGGGTTGAAGCCGGTGCATCGGCGTATCCTGTTCGCGATGCGCGAGCTGAAGCTGTCGCCGACCGGCGGCTTCCGGAAATCCGCGAAAATCTCGGGCGACGTGATGGGGAACTACCACCCCCATGGCGATGCCGCGATCTACGATGCGATGGCGCGTCTCGCGCAGGATTTCGCGATGCGCTACAAGCTCGTCGACGGGCAGGGCAATTTCGGCAATATCGACGGCGATAACCCGGCAGCCTCGCGTTACACTGAGGCGCGTCTGGCCTCCCCCTCCGAGTCGCTTTTGCAAGGTCTGGCCGAAGACGCAGTCGATTACCGCCCGAACTACGACGGCACGCTGACCGAGCCGGTCGTGCTGCCCGCCGCCTTCCCGAACCTGCTGGCCAATGGCGCAAGCGGCATCGCGGTCGGCATGGCCACGAATATCCCGCCGCACAATCTCGGCGAGCTGGTCGAGGCGCTTTTGGAGATGATCAAGCGTCCTGACATCACCGATGACGAGCTGGTCGAGCATATCCCCGGCCCCGATTTCCCGACCGGCGGCGTGCTGGTAGAACCGCCCGAGAATGTCCGCGACGCCTATCGCACGGGCCGCGGCGCGTTCCGCCTGCGGGCGCGTTGGGAGAAAGAGGAACTGGGTCGCGGTCAATGGCAGATCGTCGTCACCGAGATCCCCTATCAGGTGCAGAAATCGAAGCTGATCGAGCGTCTGGCCGAGGTCATCCAGACCCGCAAAGTGCCCGCGCTGGCCGATGTGCGCGACGAGAGCGCCGACGATATCCGCATCGTGCTGGAGCCGAAATCGCGCACCGTCGAGCCCGAGATGCTCATGGGGATGCTGTTCAAGAACTCCGATCTGGAGGTCCGGTTCTCGCTCAACATGAACGTGCTGATCGACGGGCGGGTGCCGAAGGTCTGCTCGCTCAAGGAGGTGCTGCGTGCCTTCCTCGATCACCGGCGCGAGGTGCTGCTGCGCCGCTCGCAGCACCGGATGGACAAGATCGACGCGCGTCTCGAAGTGCTCGAAGGCTATATCATCGCCTTCCTGAACCTCGACCGGGTGATTGAGATCATCCGCTACGAGGACGAGCCCAAGGCGATGCTGATGGCCGAGTTCGAGCTGTCCGACGTGCAGGCCGAAGCGATCCTCAACATGCGCCTGCGCAGTCTGCGCAAGCTCGAGGAAATGGAGCTCAAGCGCGAGCGTGATGCGCTGATCGAAGAGCGCTCGGGGCTCGAAGACCTGCTCGCCTCCGAAAAGCTGCAATGGAAGACGATCGGCGGTGAGCTGAAAGACATCGACAAGAAATTCGGCCGCAATGCCGAGGGCGGCGCACGGCGCACCGGCTTCGCCGAGGCAGGCGAAGTCGAGGAAGTGCCGATCGAGGCAATGATCGAGCGCGAGCCGATCACCGTGATCCTGTCGAAGATGGGTTGGATCCGCGCGATGAAGGGTCACAACGCGCTCGATGCCGAGGTGAAGTTCAAGGATGGCGACGGGCCGATGTTCGCCATGCATGCCGAGACCACGGACCGGATCGTCGCGATGGGCTCCAACGGACGTGCCTATACCGTGCTCGGGGCGAATCTGCCCGGCGGGCGCGGCATGGGCGAGCCGCTGCGGCTGATGGTCGATCTGCCCAACGAGGCGGAGGTGACCCATCTGCTGCTGCCGAAGGCGGGCGAGAAATATCTGCTGGCCTCCTCGGATGGCGACGGCTTCATCTGTCCGGGCGAGGAGCTCGTGGCGCAGACCAAATCAGGCAAGCAGGTTCTGAACATGAAGGGCGCGGCGAAAACCACCGTCTGTTCGAAGATCGACGGCGATACGGTCGCCTGCGTCGGGCAGAACCGAAAGCTGCTGGTCTTCGCGCTGGAAGAATTGCCCGAGATGGCGCGCGGTAAGGGCGTCCGGTTGCAGAAATACAAGGATGGCGGGTTGAGCGATGCGAAGACCTTCACCTTGGCCGATGGGCTGAGCTGGAAGGACCCGGCTGGCCGCACCCGGACCGAGACTGATCTGGCCGAGTGGACCGGCAAGCGGGCCTCGGCGGGCCGCATGGCGCCGCGCGGCTTCCCGCGGGATAACAGGTTCACCTGAGGCTTTGCCTGAGGGATCGTCCGGGCAGGCCCGGGCGATCCGGCAGGGGGCGCTGCCCCCTCTTGCCCTGTCGGGCAATTCACCCCCGGGATATTTTCGCCAAGGCGAAGGGCGCGTGTTTGCGCGCGTCCGTCACGCGCGCTCTGCCGTCAGCCAGATGCCGCCCTTCGGGCGTGTCGTCAGGATCATCTCCGGCACAGGCTCGCGCCCCGGCACGGCGGTGAAGCGGAACCGGGCGAGGAGCGTGGCGAGGATGATCTGCGCTTCCTGCATCGCGAAGCCCGCGCCGATGCAGATGCGCGGCCCGGCCCCGAAAGGCAGGAAGGCGAAGCGGTCATGCGTCGGGTTGGCGAAACGATCCGGGCGGAACGCATGCGGGTCCTCCCATAGCGCATGGTGGCGGTGCAGCGCGTAGATCGGCAGCATCACCGTGTCGCCCGCGCGCACCTCGCGCCCCAGAAGGCTGTCGGGTTTGCGCGCCGTGCGCGACAGGAAGCCCGCAGGCGGGTAGAGGCGCAGGCTTTCGTTCACGATCTGCGCGATGAGGGGCATCTTCGGCAGGTCGTCGACGGTCGCCGCGTGGGTGCCGAGCGCGGCCTGCGCCTCGCTGCGGGCGGCCTCCTGCACCTGCGGGTCGAAGGCGCAGAGGTAGAGCGCCCAGGCGAGCGTCAGCGCGGTCGTCTCGTGGCCTGCGACGATGAAGGTCAGCAGGTTGTCGCGCAGCTCGGCAGGGCTCATCTCGCGGCCGGTTTCGGGGTCCTGCGCGCCGTCGAGCAGGTCCAGAAGGTCGGGCACCGCCTTCGCCTCGCCCGCGCGCCGGGCCTCGATCGCGCGGTCGGCATGGCGCTTGAGGTCGCGCACGACGCCCGAGGAGATCACCCGATGCGGGCGCGGCACCCAGGCGGGCAGGGCGAAGAGGTCGAGAAGCGAGACCTTCGCCGTCTGCGCGATATAGGCGTCGATCGCCCGGTGGATCGCGGCGCGGTCGAAGCCCTCGTCGCCGGAGAAGGTCACGTCCGAGATCACCTCGAAGGTCGCGGCCACCATTTCCTGATGCAGGTCCACCGCGCGACCGGTATCGGCCGCGGTGCTGATGCGCGCCGCAGAGGCCTCTGCTGCGGCGCCCATGACGGGGGCGAGCGCCTCCATGTTGCGCGCGGCGAAGACCGGCGAGGCGGCGCGGCGCTGCCAGCGCCATTCGGCCCCTTCGGCGACGAACAGACCTTCCCCAACGGCAGGGCCGAGAATGAGTTTGGTCACCACCGATTTCGGATAATCCTCGACGCGGGTCTTGAGGATGTGGCGCAGGCTGTCGGGGTCCATCACCATATGCCAGCGCGCCCCGGTATTGCCCGAGATGATCGGCGCATGGGTCGCCAATTCCGGTATGATTTCCAAGAGGTTGCGCCGCGCGGCGCGGAAGCTCGCGAAGATGCCCAGCGGATGCTCGGCAAGGGGCGCACGGGCCGGAAGGCGGTGGGTGTCGTCTGTCGCAGCGTAATCCATGACGAGATGGTAGTGCGGCGCCGGTCGCTGCCCAAGCGAAACCGCGAACACAGACAGGCGAAACCCTGCATTCCGGGCTTGATTTTTCCCCGCCAGCGCAATAGGTAGCGCGCGATATTGACTCGGGCTCGCTGCTAGCGGCCCCCTAACCAGAGGCGCCCCGCGAGATGGCAAAGGAAAAGTTTGAACGTAACAAACCGCACGTCAACATCGGCACGATTGGCCACGTTGACCACGGCAAGACGACGCTGACGGCTGCGATCACGAAGTATTTCGGTGATTTCCGCGCGTATGACCAGATCGACGGCGCGCCGGAAGAGAAGGCCCGCGGGATCACGATCTCGACCGCGCACGTGGAGTACGAGACCGAGTCGCGTCACTACGCGCACGTCGACTGCCCCGGCCACGCCGACTACGTGAAGAACATGATCACGGGTGCAGCGCAGATGGACGGCGCGATCCTGGTTGTGAACGCAGCTGACGGCCCGATGCCGCAGACCCGCGAGCACATCCTGCTCGGCCGTCAGGTCGGCATCCCGGCGATGGTCGTGTACCTGAACAAGGTTGACCAGGTCGACGACGAAGAGCTGCTCGAGCTCGTGGAAATGGAAGTTCGCGAACTTCTGTCGTCCTATGACTTCCCCGGCGACGATATCCCGATCATCAAGGGTTCGGCTCTGGCCGCGATGGAAGGCCGTGATCCGGAAATCGGCGAGAACTCGATCCGTGCGCTGATGGAAGCTGTCGACAGCTACATCCCGACGCCGGAGCGCGCCGTGGACCAGCCCTTCCTGATGCCGATCGAAGACGTGTTCTCGATCTCGGGCCGTGGTACGGTTGTGACCGGCCGCGTCGAGCGTGGCGTGATCAACGTCGGCGACGAACTGGAAATCGTGGGTATCCGCGACACCTCGAAGACGACCTGCACGGGCGTCGAGATGTTCCGCAAGCTGCTGGACCGTGGTGAAGCTGGCGACAACATCGGCGCGCTGCTGCGCGGTGTGGACCGTGACGGCGTCGAGCGTGGTCAGGTTCTGTGTAAGCCGGGTTCGGTGAAGCCGCACACGAAGTTCGAAGCTGAAGCCTACATCCTCACCAAAGAGGAAGGTGGTCGTCACACCCCGTTCTTCGCGAACTACCGTCCGCAGTTCTACTTCCGCACGACGGACGTGACCGGAACCGTGACCCTTCCCGAGGGCACCGAGATGGTCATGCCGGGCGACAACCTGAAGTTCGAAGTCGAACTGATCGCCCCGATCGCGATGGAAGACGGTCTGCGCTTCGCAATCCGCGAAGGTGGCCGCACCGTCGGCGCCGGCGTCGTCTCCAAAATCATCGAGTGATCCTCGGATCATAGCGATTTGCGAAGGGCCGCCCGGTTGGGCGGCCCTTTTGCTTTGCGTGAAGGGCGTGCGCGGGTGGTCGTAATCGCGGGCGTGTCGCGCTAGGTCTTCTGCAGGGCGGACCATGGGGGAGGATGCGGGACATGGCAGAGGCGACTGCGGCACGCGAGTGCCATTGGGACGTGGACGGGCTGCGGATCGCCGGGCGCGCGTGGGGCCCCGAGGAGGGGCTTCCGGTCTTGGCGCTGCACGGCTGGATGGATCATGCGGACAGCTTTGCCGCGCTCGCGCCGCGGCTCGAGGGCTGCCACGTCGTTGCGCTCGATCTGAGCGGGCAGGGCCTGAGCGGGCATCGCGCGGCCCATGCGAGCTATAATATCTGGGACGACCTGCCGCAGATCCTGCGGGTGCTCGACGCTCTGGGCTGGGAGGACTGCGTGCTGCTGGGCCATTCGCGCGGCGCTAATATTTCGGCGCTGCTGGCAGCGGCGATGCCGGAGCGGGTGCGCGGGGTCATCGCGCTCGATTCGCTGGCGCCCGAGCCGGTGGCGCGGGATTTCGTCACAACGCTGCGCGCCTATCTGACCGAGGTGCCAAGGCAGGCGGCGCGGCCTCCGCGCCGTTTCCCGACGCGTGAGGACTATATCGCGCGCCGCGCGGGGCAGGGCAATGCGCGCGCGGTGGCCGAGGCGCTGGCGGAGCGTGCGCTGGAAGAAGGCCCGGAGGGCTGGCATCTGCGCGGAGACCGGCGGCTGTTCGCGAGCTCTGCGGTGAAGCTCGACCGCGATGACGTGGAGGCGGTGCTGCGGGCGATCCGGGCGCCGGTGCTCAACATCTGGGCCGGGGACGGGATACGGGCGCAGCGTGAGGGCACGGCGGAACTGGCGCGATGGGGGGCGGAGCTGATCGCCGATTATGAGAGCATCGAGATCGCGGGCGACCACCATTTCCACCTCGACCCGGAGGCGGCGGAGCAGATCGCGGAGGCGGTGAAGGGCTGGCTTGCGCGCAAGCTGTAAGCGGGCGGCTGGCGCGGCCCCGTCGCTTGCGCTAGACTGATGAAGCGCATGATGGAGGCTCCGATGGACAAGACCCTTTTCTGATCCCGTTTCCCTGAAACCCTGATCGAGAGAGGTCTCTCCATGTCTGCCCATCCGCTGCCGCGGCGCTTTCCTGCGCCCGATACCCGTAATCCCGTTCTTCTGCCCGATGGCACGCCGCATGAACCGACCGTGTTCCTGCAGGCGGTGATCGATCATCCCAATATCGAGGTCGGTCGCTATGCCTATTACAGCCCGCTTGCCCCCGTGACGGACGCGGCGGCGGAGCTTGCGCCCTACCTTTATCCCGGCTGCCCCGAGCGGCTGGTGATCGGGCCCTTCGCGCAGATCGCGCATGGGGTGCGCTTCATCACCGCCTCGGCCAATCATCCGATGGGCGGGATCACCACCTATCCGTTTCGGATCTTCGACATGGAGACGGCCGGGAAATATCTCGAGGAGAATGCCGCGATCGGCGACACCGTGATCGGGCCGGATGTCTGGCTCGGCTTCAACACGATGGTGATGCCCGGTGTGCACATCGGGGCGGGGGCGATCGTGGCGGCTGGCTCGGTGGTCGCGCAGGATGTGCCGCCCTTTGCAATCGTCGCGGGCAATCCGGCGCGCGTGGTGCGGTCCCGGTTCAGCCCCGATGAGATTGCACGATTGCTCGATCTGGCGTGGTGGGACTTGCCGGTGGAGGTGATCCAGAGGGCGTTGCCCGCGCTGGAGGCAGGGGATGTGGCGGCGCTGGCCGAACACGCGCCTTGAGCGAGAGGCTTGCCGCTGCGCGCAACGACGCTAGGCTCTGGGCAACGCTACGATTTCTCCCGGAGCCCGGATGACCAACAGCCCGATCCTCTTCTCGCATATCCTGACTGGTGCGCCCGATCCCGACGGGCCTGCCGACATCGTCGAGGCGTTGCGGGACGAGCGGCTCGCTTGGGCGCATCTCGACGGGACGCATCCGCAGGCGCAGCGCTGGATTCGTGAGGAGCTGGATTACCTCGACCCGCAGGCGGTGGAGGCCTTGCTGGATGTCGATACGCGCCCGCGGATGAGCCAGATCGGTGAGGGGCTTCTGGTGATCCTGCGCGCGATCAACTTCAACGAGGGCGAAGACCCCGAAGATATGGTCTCGCTGCGGATGTATCTCGACCGGCAGCGTATCCTGACGATTTCGCGCAAGCGGGTGCGCGCGATCGAAGGGATGAACGCGGCGATCCGCGACGGCAAGGGGCCCAGCGATGCGGGAACCTTCCTCGTGCGACTGACCGAGGATATCGTCGGCAATATCGGGGTGTTCCAGACCGAGTTGGACGAGCGTGCCGAGGCGTTGGAAGATCAGGTCTATGGCGGGCAGGCCGATCACATGCGCCACGATGTTCTGGATTTGCGGCTGCAGGTGATTGCGGCGCGGCGTTACCTCGCGCCGCAACGCGAGGCGTTGATCCGTCTGACACAGGCGGAGAGCCCGCTCATCGACGAGGTCACGCGGCGCGAGATCGAGGAAGAAGCGCTGAAGATGACGCGGATTTCGGAAGATATGGACGAGCTGCGCGATCAGGCGCAGGTGCTTCGCGAAGAACTGTCGAGCCAACTCTCGGACCGGGTCAACCGCAACACTTTCGTGCTGTCGGTCGTGTCGACGATCTTCCTGCCGCTCGGGTTTCTCACCGGTCTGTTCGGGGTCAATCTCGGCGGGATGCCGGGGCTGAACTCCGACAATGCGTTTAATTATCTGGTAATCGTCTGCGTGGTGATCGTCGCCGCGCAGTTGATCGTAATGGGCTTCCTGCGCCTCTATTCGAAGCGCAGGAAGCGATAGTTCGCGCGATCAGGCGGCCTCGCGCATGTGGCGGCCTTCCTGAATCTCCTCGATGATCTTGGCGACGAAATCATCCAGATCGTTCGGGTTGCGCGACGTGACGACGCCGTTGTCGGACACCACGGATTCGTTCACCCAGTCGCCGCCGGCGTTTTCGACATCGGTGCGGACCGAGTGATACGAGGTCATTTTGCGCCCCTTGGCGATGCCGGCCTCGATCAGGAGCCACGGCGCGTGGCAGATCGCGGCGACGACCTTGCCTTGGTCGTAGAAGCTGCGCAGGAGATCCAGCGCGCTTTTTTCGACGCGAAGTAGGTCGGGGTTGATCTGACCGCCGGGGAGTACGATCGCATCGTAGTTGGAGGCGACGACGTCCGAGATCTTGCACTGCACCGAAACGGTCTCGCCCCAGTCGGTCTCGTCCCAGCCGCGAATGTCTTCGCCATCGAGCGAGGCGAGGTCGATTTGCGCGCCAGCCTCGGTCAGCTTGTCGCGCGGAACGGTCAATTCGGCTTGCTCGAAACCGTCGGTAGCCATGATCAGAATGCGGGCTTCGGAAATCTTGGGCATTTGCTTTCCTTTCCTAAGGCGCAGCTTGCGCAGGTTCGGAAGAAAAACGATCTGCGCCCGGCATGCGTTCCACGGCGATTTCTTCGGCGGGGAAATGCGAAAGATAGGTGGAAAGGCACTTGATTTCGGTCGCGTGAGACTTTAGCACCCACGCCACGGCCTAGGGGTATAGCTCAGTTGGTAGAGCATCGGTCTCCAAAACCGAGGGTCGCGGGTTCGAGTCCCTCTGCCCCTGCCAGCCGTTTCCTGAAAATTTACGTTCGTTCGCGTAACGTTCCTGAAGTGGCGTCCTCTGACGCCGGTTTTGGGCGCTGTCGCGAGGAACCGTCGTGCTTGGCAGAATTTTCCGGGTCTTTCAGCGATATGTCGATGCGAATCTCCGGATTTCGCGAAGGGTGCCGGATCTGGGGCCGCGCGCGGCGGCTCGGCGGGTGCATGTCACGCGCTACGATTTCTGCGGCAACCGTCTTCGCCTCGAAGGGCGAATCGATGCGCGCGAGGTGATTTTACGCTTGGGGGGCGTGGCGCAGCACTGCGCGCTCGAGCCTGATGCGTCGGGGCTGGCGAAGTTTGCCTTTGACGTGCCTTTCTGGCCCGACAAGGTGGAACTGGCCCTTCCCGATACGGATGCCGATGGGCAGGGTGAGGAAAGCTGGGTTTTGCCGCCGATTGGCAGGGCTCGCCTCGCATGGGGGCAGCTGCGCATCGCCCCGGTGTTCCTGTGGCGAATCGCACGTCATGCCCGCGATATCTGGCTCTGGCGAAACCACGGCGACAGTGCCGCGGGGATTCGCGTGAAATCCGCGCTTGGTTTCGTGGGGCCGTCGCGGGGTGCGACGCTACCGTGCGACCTGCTCCGCACCAGCGCGCCGACTGAGCCGTCCACGTTCCCCGGGATCGTGATCGTGTTGCCGGTGTTCAATGCGCGGGCGCTGCTGCGCGAGGCGCTCGCCCGCGTCGTTCAGCACACCGATCTCGATTGGCATCTGGTCGTGATCGAGGATCGCTCGACTGATCCAGAGATGCGGCCGTTTCTGCGCGATTGGTGTGCTGGCCGGGCGAATGCGACGCTTTTGGAAAATGACACGAACCTTGGCTTCGTCGCGTCGGTCAATCGCGGGTTTGAGGTGGCGCTCAGGCGCTTTCCCGACCGCCCTGTGGTCTTGCTGAATTCCGATGCCCTCGTGCCTGCGGGCTGGGCGTCACGGCTTGTGGTTCCGCTTTCCGATCCGCAGGTCGCAAGTGTCACGCCAATGTCGAATGACGCGCAGATATTGTCCGTCCCGAAGGCCGGAGCGCGGAGCGATCTGCCGCCCGGTGCCGTCGATCAGATCGACGCCGTCGCCGCGCGCATGAACCCGGTGCAGGCGCGCGCCGACCTGCCGACCGGGATCGGCTTTTGTATGGCGCTCGCACCGCGCTTTCTTGCAAGGTTCCCGCAGTTCGACGCCGTGTTCGGGCGTGGCTACGGCGAAGAGACAGATTGGTGTCAGAAGGTCGGGCGGCTCGGGGGGCGGCATGTCGGGATCGGCTCGCTCTTCGTGGAGCATCGCGGTAGCGCCTCCTTCGGCGCGGCAGCGCGTCGAAAGCTGCTCGACTGCAATCAGGCGACGATCGAGAGGCGCTATCCAAGCTATCCGCGCGCCGTCGATCGTTTTCTCTCCACTGATCCGCTCGCGGCCCCGCGTTTCGCGCTCGCCCTGGCCCGAGCGGGGGCGCTGCAAACCGAGCCGATCAAGTTATGGCTCGGACATTCCCTCGGCGGCGGTGCGGAAATGTGGTTGCGCAAAGAAATCGCATCGGAGCTTCGCGCCGGCCGGCGGTGCGTCGTTCTTCGCGTCGGTGGGCCCGTGCGCTGGTCTATCGAGCTTCACGACCCGCTAGGCCTGAGCACGGTCGAGACATCGGATCGCGCGGTAGTGCTATCCCTGCTGAAGTTTCTGCCGGATCGCCACGTCATCTATTCCTGCGGCGTTGGCCATCCGAGCCCGCTCGAGATACCCGCGCTGCTTACGGAACTATCCGCGGGGCAGCGGCTCGATATCCTGTTTCACGACTACTTGCCCCTAAGCGAGGCCTACACGCTCCTGCGTGCGCCAAACAGCTTGCGCGAGATCCCCGAATACATCGGCCCTCGGGCCAAGTCTCGAAAGTCGTCTCGGCGCTCTTCAACCGACGAACTCTCGGATTGGGAAAGCGCGTGGGGCGCGGCACTGACCAGCGCAACGCGATTGCAAGTTTTCTCGCGCAGCTCCGCAGAGATTGTGGCCTCGGCCCGCCCAGACGTCGCGCATAAGATCGAGTGCAAACCGCATGATGTGGCTCGGCCTGCGATTCTCGTCCGGCCGCCTCCTGGACCCCAGGCGAGCGCCCGCACCGCGGGCTCTGTTCTTGGCGTGCTTGGTCATATCGGCGTCCACAAAGGTGCCGCGGTTGTCGAAGCTCTGGGCGAGACCTTCGCCGCCAATGGCCGCGCGCGGCTCGTGCTGTTGGGAAGTCTCGATACGCGGTTTCATTTGGGCACGCCGAACCACGTCCACGGCCCGTTTGAGCCCACAGATTTGCAGATGCTGATCGCACGGTACGGAATTGAGCGATGGCTGATCCCATCGCTCTGGCCGGAGACCTTTTCCTTCACCACGCATGAGGCGCTCGCCACCGGTCTGCCAGTGTACTGTTTCGACCTCGGCGCTCAAGCTGAAGCGGTCAGAGCTGCAGGCGCACAGGGGGGTGTCTTGCCGCTGCCACGCAGGCCATCGGATATAGACATCGATCGCCTCTTTGGGGCGCCCGCCACGCAGAGGTGGGTGGCATGACGCTCGAAGACAGTCATGCGATCTTTCATATAGGCGCCCCGAAATGCGGCAGTTCGGCTCTTCAAGCAGCATGGAGCGCGGAACCGGACCGACCATCGCGCACCGGTTTGCGTGTGCGCTATATCGGCGCGGTGCGGGTGGGCGGCAAACTCATGCCGTTGCGTGGCAGGGCCGTGCGCCGCGCTGATGCGTTGTCTCCCTATGGCTATGTCTCGATGCCCGATCCCGGCCGGGAGGTCGCGGCGAAATCTCTCGGCGATTTCGTCTTGCGCGAGATCGCACGCGCGCGGCGGCGCGGCTATATCCCGTTCTTCTCGAATGAGGGCTGGATTCGTCGGCCCGATTTCTTTACGCGGTTACTTTCTGACCTCGGCCATCCGCTCGTGACCGTGCTGGCCTTTTTGCGTCCTCCCCTGACGTGGATGAACGCGGCGTTCTGGCAATGGGGCGTCTGGAGTCGGCCCCGCTTCGACGATTGGATTTCGTCCCGCCGTGTCCCGTTCTGCTTTGGCGGAGATCTCGCAGCCTGGGCGCGCATTCCCAACGTAGGACTGCAGGTCGCGCCAGCAAAGCAAGATGTGGTCACCTTCGCCGACGCTTTGCTGGGAACGCCGGGCAACGCAATCGGACCATGCAACAGCACGGGCAGCGCAGCACAGTTTGGTTTTTTGCTGCGCAATCGCCGTTTTCGGCCGGACAGCCATCGCGCGGAGATCGAGTTTGTATTGCAACGGCAAATGGCGAACGGCCCCACGCTGCGCCGCGCGTGGGCGATCGCGCCACGTCACGTCGAGACACTGCAGCGGCTTGCACAGAGCCAACGTCGAGAGCTCGAGCGCGTCTTACCCGCCGTACAAGCGGAGCAAATATTCGACGACCCGCTCTGGACGGCGCCATATCCGTATCATCCTGAAATCGAGCGCGGCCCGGCGCCGCTCGATGATCTCGATGAATTGCGCGCGTTTGCGGGAGGTCTTCTTTCAAAACCGTTGTGCAAGGGGGCAGAGCTCGGTGCACTCGACGCGTCTATAGCGGAGCGGCTCGGCAACCTTCTGCGCGCGGACCGTTCCCTTCGGTGGCGGACCGCGCTCCTTGGAGCGCCGCGAGATCAAACGCCGCGGCCCAGATCGTTCACCTTGCGAGGAGATCCCGGTAGCTCGTCCTGAGGGCCAAAAGGCCAAGGGCCAGCGCCACGAGCGACACGCCGATGACGTAGAACGCAGAGAGATAATCGGGCTGATAGGTCGGGAAAAACCCGCGCCGCAGATAGCCGATCACATGGACCAGCGGGTTAAACCAAAGGGTGTCCGCGGCCCAGCGCGGCAACTGGTCGGTGAGGAAAAAGACTCCGGAAATCAGGAACATCGGACGCATCAGGATCGACCATATCTGCTGCCAGACCGGCGCGCGCAGAAAGAGGTAGCAGTTCAGGGCGCCGATACCGAAGGAAAGCAGTACGGCGAGACCCGCTGCTTCCAAGATACCCAGCGGATCAGGGCTCGCGCGGGTGTCGAACGTCAGGAGGCATCCCTGAAGCACAAGGTAGGAAACAACGAGTTTCGTCAGGGCATTCAGGGCGAGCCGTGCGATGAGCGCATCGACAAAGCTCACAGTGGGATAAGCGAGGAGAGCGCGCGAGTAGGTGAGGGCGTTGGCGACCTTCGACTGAACGTCTGAAAACAACATGAATGGCAGTAAGCCCGTCGCGTAGAAAAGGGCGAAACTGGCCCCGAGCGGCGGGGCGTGAAAGGTCAACGAAAAGAACAGCGTCAACAGGGCGACGCCGCCGATCGGCTCGAGCAACGCCCAAAGATAGCCCCCCGGTGAGCGACCGTAGCTTGCCGACATCTCGCGCAGAATGAGCGCGCCGATGGCACGAAGCGCCGGAAAGGACCGGGCCGGGATGCGCGCCGCGCGGGAGGAGAACATTTCGAGCCTCGTTTACCGGTTTTCAATTCGGATCGTGTTCGCTGGACCCTGACGCGACCGATAGTGGAGCCAATTGTGAAACACGCGGTTAACGAGCCTGCGCAGGCGACGCCCGTCCTCGCAAAGGGGGCTGGGTTGCGCGAAGTGCCAGTGCCGCTCCGGCCGGTGCCGAGCGCATACGCGCCCCCCGCACGCAAGGCGCGCTGGCGGCGGCGGCATCAGACTGTGGCGTTAAGCTTCCTGGCGCTGGTGATCGCGCCGGTTCTGGTGGCGGCCTATTATCTCTATGCGCAGGCGGCGGATCAGTTCGTTTCACGCGTCGGCTTCACGGTGCAGCGGGAGGAAATGGCGCCGGCGCTCGATCTTTTCGGCGGTCTGTCCAGCCTGTCGGGCGCGTCTTCGAGCGACACCGACATTCTCTATGAATTCATCCAAAGCCCGAGCCTTGTTGCGCAGATCGACGACGCGCTCGATCTGAGGGCCATCTGGTCGCGCGATCGATCCGATCCGGTCTTCGGGCTTCCTGGCGACGCCACTCTCGAGGAGCTTGTCGCCTATTGGAACCGCATGGTTCATGTGCGGCACGGGGCGGGCGCGGGGCTGCTCGACATCGAGGTGCGTGCTTTCGATCCGGGCGCGGCACAGCGGATCGCGCAGACCTTGATGGCACAAAGCTCTGCGATGATTAACCGGCTCAGCAACGCCGCGCGCGAGGATGCGATTCGCCATGCGCGCGGGGAGTTGCGGCGCGCCGAGGCGCGTCTGACGACGGCGCGCACGGCGCTCACCACTTTCCGCAATCGCCACCAACTGATCAGTCCGGAGATGGATTTGCAGAGTCAGGCGGGGGTGCTGGGGTCGCTGCTCGAACAGCAAGCGCAGGTGATGATCGAGAGTGATCTGCTGCGCGGCACGGTGCGCAGCGGGACGGACCCGCGGTTGAAACAGGCGGAGCGGCGGCTTGCGGTGATCGAGGACAGAATCGGGGCAGAGCGACGCAAGCTCGGGATCGATGGCGGCTCCCAGGAAGAGGCTTTCGCGAGCATCGTCGGCGAATACGAGCGGCTTATGGCGGAGCGCGAATTCGCAGAGCGTGCTTATGCGGCGACGCGCGCAAGCTATGACGCGGCGGAGGCCGAGGCGCGCCGGAAAAGCCGGTTTCTTGCAACATTCATGGCGCCGACCCTTGCCGAAAGTGCCGAGTATCCCCGGCGGGAGACGCTTCTGGCGCTGATCGCGGGTAGCCTCGTTTTGCTTTGGGCGATTGGCATCTTGGTCGGCTACGCGATCCGGGACCGTCGGTAACGGCGATGATCCGGCTGCAAAATCTCAGCAAGAGTTTCCGCGTTCCCGGTGGCGAGAAGGTCGTGGCGCGCAATATTTGCACGAGCTTTCCAAGCGGGCGATCCGTCGCTTTGCTGGGGAGAAACGGGGCCGGAAAGTCGACGCTGCTGCAGATGATCGCAGGTACCGCGCGTCCGGATCGCGGGAGGGTGATTGCGCGGGGCAGCGTGTCGTTCCCGGTGGGCTTCGCGGGCTCGTTTCACAATGATCTGACGGGCGCGCAGAATTGCCGCTTCATCGCGCGGATCTACGGGGTGGATACCGATGAGATGGTGGCTTTCGTAGAGGCGACCGCCGAGCTCGGGGCGCATTTCCGGATGCCGCTACGCAGCTATTCTTCCGGGATGCGCGCGCGATTGGCGTTTGCCGCGTCGATGGCGATCAGCTTCGACACCTATCTCGTCGACGAGATCACGGCGGTCGGCGATGCCGCGTTTCGCGAGAAGAGCGCAGCCCTGTTTCGCGACCGGCTGAAAGACGCCGGGGCGGTTGTTGTCAGCCACTCGATGAATCAGTTGCGCGAGATTTGCGATTGCGGCGCGGTGCTGGAGCGTGGGCGGCTTGAGTTTTTCGACGATCTCAACGCCGCGATTGCCTGCCACGAACGCAACATGCTTTGAGCTGGGCGCCGCGAGCCGTCGCATTCTATTAAAATATTGAGAGAAAGCCCTTTTGGGGCCGCTTTTCCTCCGCGCTCCGTGCCCAGCCAAGCCTCACATTTGAGACAGTGTGAACATGGAAAGCGGAGGTGACTATGCCTCAATTGGTGCCGGTCGCGACTGTTACGAATGGCGCGGAAAACTTCCTGACGTCGATCACCGACCTGCTTCTCGTGCAGGGCGAGACCGGGCCGACGCTCTATTCGCTTTCGAATGCGCCGGGCGGTATCTCGCAGATTCCGCTGACTGCGCGGCTGAATTCGAGCGACCTGGCTTATCTGAGCGAGAGTGCGGGGCTGGATGCAGCCGCGACGCTGACCGAGATTTCGATCGACGGCAGCCCCGCCTTGATGGTGACGGGTTCGGCTTCGGGCGCGTTTCAGGCGGTCTGGCTGAACCAGAATGACGGCGGAATCAGCGATGTGTTCACGCTGCCGGGCGCGGTTGCGCCGGGTGCGGTGCTTGCGATCGCGCCGCTGCAACTCGACGCGCAGAGCTTTTTCGTCGGGGCCCTGTCGCATGGCAGCGGGCTGCATGTCTGGCAGATGGGGGCCGGAGGCCGGATCACCGAGATCGCGCAGGGCATCGCGGGCGAGGTCTGGTCAGAGAATGACGTCCATGCGCTCGCCACGGTCGAGATTGAGGGCGCGCAGTATGTCCTTGCGGCTTCGGTGACGGATAATTCGCTGACTACGCTCGCGCTCGATACGCAGGGACAGCTGCAAATCGCCAGTCAGATCGATGCGCGCGACGGCCTCTTCATCAACGCACCGAATTCGATCGAGACGATCCAGGTGGGCGGACAGGCCTACGCGCTTTTGGGGGCCGCGGGCACAAGCTCGATCTCTGTCGTGGCGCTTGGTCCGGGCGGGCGGATGGAGGTCACCGATCAGATCAATGACGATCTGGGCACGCGGTTCGACGGCGTGACGACGCTCGAAACCGTGACGATGGGCGATCAGGTCTATGTGCTGGCCGGAGGCGCCGATGACGGGGTCAGCCTGCTGACGCTGCTGCCCGGCGGCAAACTGGTCCAGATCGGGACGCTGGCAGACGGGCTAGAGACCGCGCTGTCTGATCCAGCTGCGGCGGCGATGATCGCGGATGCGACCGGGCTCGATATTTTCGTGGCGGGAGACGTGCCGGCGAGCGTGAGCGATCAGGGGATGGGGATCAGCCATATCAAGGTGGAGTTGGGCCCTGCCGGTCTGGCGCTGAAGCTTGGCGATGGCGGCGACACCGCAGACGGAGGCGTCGAGAACGATCAGATTTCCGGTGGCGCTGGCGATGACCAAATCCGCGGCGGGGCGGGGGCGGACATCCTGCAAGACGGCGCTGGCGCGGATTCTCTCTGGGGCGGCGAGGGGCAGGATGTGTTCGTGCTCGACGCGGACGGGCGCACCGATTTCATCATGGATTACGAGCCCGGCATCGATCGGCTCGACCTCTCGAGCATGGCGTGGTTCTACACCAAGGAGGCTTTGGACATCGCGCCGACCGCGACGGGTGCGGATATCCGGATCGGCGATGAGCGGGTGATCGTGAATACCGCGGACGGCTCAAGCCTGAGCGCTGCGGATTTCGAAACCTCGGAGCTGCGCGATCTGTGGCATTCCGCGATCAATCCGCTCGAGGTTGGCGATATCCACAAAGAAGGTACCGCGCAGGGCGATCTGATCGACGGGCGCGGCGGCGATGATCTGCTCGTCGGCAATGACGGGTCGGATATCCTGCAAGGCATGGCGGGGGACGATCTGCTCAATGGCGGGCGGATCGATCGCAGTTACGACCCGTTCGCGGCACAGGTGTTCCGGGTCTATCAGGCGACGCTTGACCGGGCGCCCGATGGGAACGGTCTGCACTATTGGACGGACCTTCTGTCGCGCGGCGCGGTCGAACTGCAGGAGGTTGCGGATCGGTTCATCAACTCGCCGGAATTCCAGTCGAACTACGCGGAGACGAGCGACGCGGAGTTTCTGACGCTGCTTTACCAGAACGTGCTGGATCGGAGCCCCGATGATGGGGGGCTGACCTATTGGCTCGACCAGCTGGATCAGGGGGTAAAAAGTCGGGAGGAGGTAGTTTTGGGATTTTCGGAAAGCCCGGAGTTTCGGGATTCGACAGAGATCGACACGCTCATGCTGAGCCATGCCAGCGCGCAGACGGATTTCACCGATGACGTGTTTCGTCTGTATCAGGCGACGCTGGGGCGCGAGCCGAACCTTGGCGGGATGATGTATTGGAGCGAGATGCAGGCGGACGGGATGGAGTTTCTCGATGTCGTCTCCGGCTTCGTCAATTCGCCCGAATTCACCTCGACCTATGGCAATCTCGACGATGCCGGTTTCGTCTCGCTTCTCTATCAGAACGTCTTGGGACGGGCGCCGGACAGCGAGGGGCTGACATGGTGGGTCGATCAGCTCGACAGCGGAGGCTACACCCGCGAGAAAGTGGTCGCCGCATTTGCGCAAAGCCCCGAGATGATTACCCAGACGGCACAGCCGCAGATCGATTGGTTCCGCTCTTTCGGCTTTGAGGATCAGCTCGATGGCGGCGAGGGGTACAATCTGCTGCAGGGCGGTGCGATGGCGGATCAGTTCGTCTTCCGCGCGGATGAGGACGGGCACCATGTCATTATCGATATCGAGCCCTGGGATCGGCTGAGCTTCGATGGCTTCAACTACAGCTCTGCCGCCGAAGCCCGCAGCCATATGGTCGAGGCGGGCTCAGGCGTGACCTTCACCGATCAGGGCGTCACGGTCGAGTTCATCGATGCCGATCTCGGCCTGTTCGCCGACGGGATGTTCGACGTCTCGGGCTAGGTGAGTTCGGTTCGTAGCGCTGCAAGATAGCGCGCCACGAGGGTCTGCGCGCGCTCCGGTGTCGCGGCTTCGGCATAGCAACGGCATTCGGGTGCGTTGCCCGAGGGGCGCAGATGGACGATTTCGCCCGAGGGGAAGGTCAGGCGCAGCCCATCGGTGCGGTTGATCTGTTCGGCCGGGCCGAAATTGCTGAAGAATTCCGCCCGGGCGGCGGGGTCGTCGGCAAGGCGGTCGATGAAGGCGCGCGAGCGGTCCGTCGGGACTTCGGCGACCCGGTCGGCTGCGGTGAAACGGGCGGGAAGCTGGGCGACAAGGCCGCTGAGGGCGGTGCTGGCCTGTTTCGCCGCGACGAGCGGCGCGACGATCGGCAGCAGGCAATCGCGCGTCGCAAGCGGCGCAATCGGCCCCGCAGGGCCCGTTGCGGTGAAGCCTAGGAGGAAGCCGCCATTGGGCTCGTACCCCACGACCTTCGCGGTGGGATCGGCATCGCGCGCTGCCTCCATCGCGGCGATCACAAAGGGCGAGCCGATCTTCGTGCGATGGATGCTGTCGAATTCGGGCATCGCATCGACCATCGTATTGGCGGAGACCGGCGTGCAGAGGATTTTCGCCCCGAGAAGCCGCGCGGTCAGCGCGCCCAGCACGTCGCCGGGGATCAGTGTGCCGGTCTCGTCGCTCAGCATCGGACGGTCGGCATCGCCATCGGTCGAGATAACCGCATCGAGCCCATGTTCAGTGCACCATCCTTGCAGGGTTTTGCGGGTCTCGGGATCAACCGCCTCGGTATCGACGGGGATGAAAACGTCAGAACGTGCGAGCGGCACAGCCGTCGCGCCCATCGCCTCCACCGCGGTGACGAGGATGTCGCGCGCGACCGAACTGTGCTGATAGACGCCGATGCGCAGGCCATCGAGGGCCTCCACCCCGAACCCGTCGACATAGCGCGCGATGTAGCGTGCCGCGCTGTCCGTCCCCGGGATTTCGGGTCCCGGTTTTTCGGCTGCGGGATGGTCCTGACCGAGCCGGTCGAGGATCGCGGCCTCGTCCGCCTTCGCGATCTCGCCATGCGGGACATAGAATTTCAGCCCGTTGCGATCGGCGGGAATGTGGCTGCCGGTGACCATGATCGCCGAATTGCCCGCTCCCATCGAGGCGAGCGCCAGAGCGGGCGTGGGAAGTGCGCCTTCGCGAATGGCGGTGAGGCCAGCGGCGCGGATCGCGGCGATGACGGTCTCGGCGATTGCGGGGGAGGAGGGGCGCAGGTCCCAGCCGACATGAACGGCTTCGCCCTGTGGACAGGCCGAAATGAAAGCGCGGGTGTAATCGGTGACCAGCGCGTCGGTCAGTTCGGTGACGAGGCCGCGCAGGCCGCTGGTGCCAAATTTCGGTGCCATATGTCCTCGAATGCTGCGCCGTTGAAATTGGGCCGAACCTAGGGGGAGGGGGGCGGACAGGCAAGCACCGTGCGCCGCTCTCAAACACGGTTAACGCCGGGTTCCTATCGTCGGCCTCCATCGCAACCCAGCGCAGGAACTCCCGATGTCAGATCAGACCGCCAATCTCGCGCTGCCGCTTATCCTTGGCAGCCAGGCCCAGAAACACGTCACCCATAACGAGGCGGTGCAGCGGCTCGATGCGCTCGTGCAGCTTGCGGTGATTTCGCGCAGCGTGACCGAACCGCCGATCGGTCCGCCGGAGGGGGCGCGGTACCTGCTGCCGACCGGGGCGCTGGGCGCATGGGCGGGGCAGGACGGGGCGCTTGCGATCTTTGCCGCCGGGGCGTGGCAATTCGTGAGTCCGCGCGAGGGCTGGCGCGCTTTCGTGCTGGATGAGGCGGTGGAGCTGGTCTTCGCCGCAGGCGCTTGGGACGTGCCGCCGTTGCCGGAGTTGAGCCAGCTCGACGGGGTCGGGATCATGACCGGCTATGACGCGGTGAACCGGCTTTCCGTCGCGGCGGAGGCCACGCTTCTGAGCCATGCCGGGGCAGGCCATCAGCTCAAGCTGAACAAGGCGGCGGCGGGCGAGACGGCGAGCCTTCTGTTCCAGTCGAACTGGTCGGGCCGGGCCGAGATGGGGCTGGCAGGCAGCGACGATTTCGCGATCAAGGCGAGCGCGGATGGCGCGACATGGTTCGAGGGGCTGCGCATCGACGCGGCCACCGGGCGCGCAGCGATGCCACAAGGCGCGGTGATCGACGGGGCGCTGAGGGGCAGCGGTGTCGTCGGCACGGTCGCGCAGGTCGGCGGCGTGTCGACGGGCGCCGTGATTGAGCAGGGCAGCACCGCCTCGGGCGATTACATCCGCTTTGCCGATGGTACGCAGATTTGCTCGGCGCTGGTGAGCCTCGCTTACGTCGCGGATTGGGCGCTGAAGGAGGACTGGGCCTATCCGGCGCAATTCGCGCAGGCGCCCTCTCTGAGTGTCGCGCTCGATGCGGATAGCCTCGCGGCGGGCAGCGCCATCGGCGCGGGCGCGATCTCCTTCGTCGGGGTCGAGGGCGTCACAAGCTCGGGCGCGCGCGCCGTGGTCTATGCCGCGAATGGCGCGAGTTTCCTTAGCGGCGAGAGCTGCGATCTGAGCGTCACCGCAATCGGGCGCTGGGTGTGACGCTTATTCGGCGGGGCGGGCGTGTGGTTTGCGTGCCCGGTCGAGCCGGGTGAAAATCTCGGACAGGCGGGCACTGTAGCGCGCGGCAATCGCATCGGCGCAGAAGTGGCGGCGCAGGAAGGCTTCGGCCTGCGTCGCCTTTTTCTTGCGCGCGTCCGGGTCGCTGCGTGCCGCGCGGAACTGGGCGACCGCGGCGGCGTGGTCCGGCTCGCCCCAGTGCATTCCGGGCTCGACGTAAAGATAGTCCTGCGGCGCGACCTCGACCTCGGACGCGGGCACGAGCCACGTAGTGTCCTCGTTGCAGAATTCCAGATTGCCGGAATAGCCCGTGCACAGGACCGGCACGCCTAGCGTCATCGCCTCGAGCATGCCGAACCCCCAGCCCTCGGAGCGATGCAGCGAAACGTAGAGGTCCGCGCCGGCCATCAGCTCCAGCACCCCCGCGTGATCGAGCGTCTCGTCGAGCAAAGCGATGCGCGGATCGGCTGCGACGAGCCGGTCGATTTCGGCCCAAAGCGTGGCCTGTGCCGCGTCGCAGACATGGCCGCGATTTTGCGTCTTGATCAGCAGGCGCACCTCCGCGTCCTCGCTGAAGGCTTCGCGGAAGGCGTGGATCGTCCCGAGCGGGTTCTTCCGTTGCACGAAGGAGAAGCTGTCGAAACTGGCGAGGCAGACGAAGCTTTCCTCGGGCCAATCGTTGCGTTGGCGCAGGGTGCTGCGCGCGTGGCCCCGGTCGATGCTGGGCGGTTCGGGATAGCACATCCCGACATTCACCACCGGCGTGTCGGTCTCTTTGCGGTAAATCTCGGCGCAGTATTCCGAGGGCACCCAGACCTCGTCGACAAGGTCGAGCGCGAGGTGGTGACAGTCCGGAGCGCGGTCCAACTCCCAATGCATATAGGCGATATTGTAAGCGTCGGAGTAGCAGTCGGCGTCGAAGGCATAGGCCGGGGGGACCGCGTCGCCATTCAGGTGCAGCAAGTTGATGCGCGCGGGGCGGGGCGCGCCGGTCTTGGCGCCGTCTTGCGCGGGCGTCGGGTTGTCGCGCGCGCTTTCCACCGCGTTGAGCGTGACGTCGCAGCGGGACAAAATGTCATGCGACAGCCGCGTCGATTGGCCCAGCCCGGAGGCTTTCGCGAAGGGACCGTGGATCTGAACATCTACGGGGGTGCCCTCGGGGGCGGGGCGCGTGGCGGCGGCGATCCGATGGCCGTCGGGCGTGCGCAGGAAGGACATGCTCTCGAGGTCGAAGCCCTTCGCGCGCAGCGCCGCAGCGTAGCGCGCGCGGGTGATCGGCGGGCCGGGATGCAGTTGCGAGCAGACATCCGAGAGGCGGCCTCCTTCGAGCAGCGTCTTCGTTTCGCTGCGGGGCAGGAACAGCAGGATCTCGGGCCGTTCGACCGCGAGGATCATCGCGAGCACATGCAGCATCCGGCGGTGGCGGTCGGTCTTCGGCGAGAATTGCGCGAGCGGCGGGATCGCCTCGCGCAGGGCCAGAAGCCCGCGGGTTATCGGCCAGGGGCTGGAGCCTTTCGTCTCTGCCAGCGTCTCGATCAGGCTGTCGGGGAGGAGGCAATCGCCGAGCCCGAGCGACGGGGCGTCGCGAAGCGCCCATGCGGTCGCGTCGTCCGGGTCGCCGGTCTTGCCGTAGAGGTCCATCGCGCGGCTCGGTCCGCCTGGGCGGGTCTGTGCATTGAGCCAGTCGATCGCGGCGCGGCTCAGCGGGATTTGCTGCGACGGGTGCTGCGCGGCGTAGCTGTCGAGATACCAGCGCAGGATGTCCGACACTGCCGCGTCGCTGCCATCGAGGGGAAGCTGCTCCTCCATGCCCGCGCGATGGCGTGCGTAATCGATGTAGGAAAAGAGAGGCGCGGGCAGGTCTTCGCCATGCGCGGACCGCGCCGCGAAAAGCGGTTGCTGCGCGGTCAGGTCGGGCATGTCCGCCTGCGCGGTGGACGCGGCGCGCAGCGAGATGATCGGGCCATGCATATAGCGATGCAGGGCGTCTTTCTCTTTCGGAAGCGCCGTCGCGTCGGGGTCGAAGCACAGCGTGGCGATTGGGCCGCTGCCGGGGATGTGGAGGCTGATTTCGCCGCCCGCGGCCTCTTGCAGAGCTGCCGACAGCGGCAAGGCGAAGCCGTGATTGCCCGAGCCGATGCCAGCCTGTGCAAGGTCGGCGCGGAACATCGCCGCGCGTCCCGAGATGAGCCGCCCGGCATTGCAATGAATTTCGATATCGAGCGGGGTGCCGTCGCCTTTCTTTGCGATCCAGCCGACCACCCTCCCGTTCTCGATCCGCTCCAGCGCTCCGCGATAGCCGCGCAGGCGATGGAGCAGGGAGACGGCTGACGGCGGCGGAACGAAAGTCGACATGCAATTCCTTGATGAAAAACAACCTTTGGTAGAGTCACCCTAGTCGATTGCGTGACAGTCGCAACCGTCTTGCGCCGCCCGAGATGCCCCGCACGGCGCGACGGGCCGTTATTGCGGCTGCCCCATCAGTTGCTGAGCAAGCGTCGCGGCGGAGCTTTCGCGCGCCGAGGCGATTTCCGTCAGGCTTTGCGTCACATCGGCGTCCAGCTTGGCGGCGGCGTCGGTGCCCGACAGGCCGAGCACGGGTGCGGCCTCCGACAAAGGCGCGTCGAACAGCGCCTGCGCGATCGCGAATTGCGGAGGTCCGCCACGCGCGCCGCTTTGAGAGCTCGTCGCGGCGGGAAGGACGAAGGCCAGCGCCGCCACGACGGAAAGCGCGAGCGCCAGGCCCATCGGCGCGCGTTTGAAGTAGTTGGTCATCGGCCGCCAGTTCTTCCAGATATGCAGCGCGAACGGCACGATCAGCACCATCGAGAGCCATTCATGCATCCCGTGGAACCACGCGCTGCCCCAGTGGAAGAACAAGGCGATTCCTGAAATCAAAGAGACGAGGAAAAGGCCGGTGATGAACGGCGTGGCGTAGCGGTTGAGGATGGCGGGCATCGATGGCTCCTGTCGAATCGCGGCTGTGCTGACCGCGCGGGGTGTCGGATGTTAAGTTGCACGCGCATCGATGGATTTTCCGTTATCAAAGCCGGCTTGCAGTGGGCGCATGGCGTCCGCGGAGGGGCAGGCGGTCGCAACAGCCTTGAAATCCGCGAGGGGAGCAAGTATCTGGCGGCAGTTGCGCCGAAAGCGGCGCGGTATTTTCGGCTCAAGGGCGCCGCATTGGGCGCGTAAGGAACGACGACGATGGCAAACCCACTCCAGTTTCTCCAGCAGGTGCGCTCGGAAGCGGGCAAAGTGGCTTGGCCGAGCCGCCGCGAAGTTCTGCTGACGACCGGCATGGTGCTGGCGATGGCTGCGCTGACGGCAATCTTCTTCTCGCTCGTGGACTGGGTCATCCGTCTCGGCGTGACGCAGGTGATCGGGAGCTGATAGGCTTCCGGCGCTCTCCGCCAGACCTCATTCGCAGTTGCGGCAACGAAGTGATCGCGCTCCGGCCTTACGCTCTTGAAATCACAGGGCTCCGGCGGTAAAGGGGCGGGACTTTCCCAGAGGCGGCGTGCATCGATTCGCGTGGTGCGCGCTGTTTTTTATTCTGGGAGACACGGGTAATCCCGTGAAATAACAGGAATTTTCGGCGCTCCGGCGTCGTCGGCAAGGGGCAAAGAATCGGCATGGCGAAGCGTTGGTATTCGGTAAGCGTTCTCTCGAACTTCGAGAAGAAAGTGGCCGAGCAAATCCGTCAGGCCGTGATCGATCAGGGTCTGGAAGACCAGATCGAAGAAGTTCTGGTGCCGACCGAGGAAGTAATCGAGGTGCGTCGCGGCAAGAAAGTGACCTCCGAGCGTCGCTTCATGCCGGGCTACGTGCTGGTGCGGATGGAGATGACCGACAAGGGTTATCACCTGATCAACTCGACGAACCGGGTCACCGGTTTCCTCGGGCCGCAGGGCCGGCCGATGCCGATGGGTGATGCGGAAGTGAACCGCATCCTCAGCCGTGTCGACGAATCGGGTGAGCAGGCCGCGCCGCGCAGCCTCATCACCTTCGAGGTCGGCGAGAACGTGAATGTGACCGACGGGCCCTTCGAGGGCTTCTCGGGCATGGTCGAGGAAGTGGACGAGGCGGCGAGCCGCCTGAAAGTCACCGTCTCGATCTTCGGTCGGCCGACGCCGGTCGAACTGGAATACACGCAGGTGCAGAAAACCGCCTGAGTGTGAGCCGTGGGAGGCGAGGGGCCCTGCACGACAGGGACGCCCGGACCGAACCACTAAACTTCGCGACCCCCTAGGGGCGTGACAGTGATAAGGAGAGGGCCACATGGCCAAGAAAGTTGTTGGGCAGCTCAAGCTGCAAATTCCGGCAGGCGGCGCAAACCCGTCCCCGCCGGTCGGTCCGGCGCTGGGTCAGCGCGGGATCAACATCATGGAATTCTGCAAGGCGTTCAACGCCAAGACGCAGGAAATGGACAAGCAGGCGAAGATCCCGACGATCATCACCTACTACGCCGACAAGTCGTTCACCTTCGAGATCAAGCAGCCTACGGCTAGCTTCATGATCAAGCAGGCAGCCGGCCTCAAGCCGGTCG
Source organism: Thioclava sp. F36-7 (assembly GCF_002020075.1). NCBI lineage: Bacteria > Pseudomonadati > Pseudomonadota > Alphaproteobacteria > Rhodobacterales > Paracoccaceae > Thioclava > Thioclava sp. F36-7. Next base: position 240,626 of record NZ_MPZR01000006.1, read on the forward strand.
GCAAGCGTAACCGTCCGAAGGGTTCGGAAGCTCCGGGCCGCGTCGTCGCCGCGACCATCACCGCCGCTCAGGTGCGTGAGATCGCCGAAGCGAAGATGAAGGACCTGAACGCCAACGACATCGAAGGCGCGATGAACATCATCCTCGGCTCCGCGAAGTCGATCGGTATCGAGGTGAAAGGCTAAGTCATGGCAAAGCTCGGTAAACGCACCAAAGCCGCCCGCGAAGCCTTCGCCGGCAAGTCCAACGTCTCCGTCGAGGAAGCCGTTTCGCTGATCAAGTCGAACGCGAACGCGAAATTCGACGAGACCCTCGAAATCGCAATGAACCTCGGTGTCGACCCCCGTCACGCCGACCAGATGGTTCGTGGCGTCGTCGCTCTGCCGAACGGCACCGGCAAGACCGTCCGCGTGGCTGTCTTCGCTCGTGGCGCGAAAGCGGACGAAGCCAAGGAAGCCGGGGCCGATATCGTCGGCGCCGAGGACCTGATGGAAACCATTCAGGGCGGCACGATCGAATTCGATCGCTGCATCGCGACCCCGGACATGATGCCGATCGTCGGCCGTCTGGGTAAGGTCCTGGGCCCGCGCAACCTGATGCCGAACCCGAAAGTCGGCACCGTGACGATGGACGTGAAAGCGGCTGTCGAAGCGGCGAAAGGTGGCCAGGTTCAGTTCAAGGTCGAGAAGGCCGGCGTCATTCATGGCGGCATCGGCAAGGTCTCCTTCTCCGAGGAGCAGCTGGCCGAAAACATCCGCGCCTTCGTGGATGCCGTGACCAAAGCCAAGCCCGCCGGCGCGAAAGGCACCTACATGAAGAAGGTGTCCCTGAGCTCGACGATGGGCCCGGGCGTCGCCGTCGACATTACGTCGGCGACCGGCAACTAAGAGAATTCCACCGGGGGAAACCTCGGTGGGTGGTAGGGCGGCGGCCTGACGCCTCCGCCCTGACCTGTCCGAGACGGAGGGTGCCTGATCCCGCAAAGGTGACGGCTTAATTTCCTTCCTGAGATGGGGATCGAGACCAATTCCGGGTTTGGGCCTTCGGGCCGATCTCGGGCGATCTGGCCTCGGGCCCTTCGGACCCGACCCCGGGAAACCGGGACAATGAGAGCCGGGGGGAAACCCCCATACTTGGAGTGTAACTGTGGATAGAGCCCAAAAAGAGAAAGTGGTCGAGGAACTCGGCCAGATCTTCGCAAGCTCTGGCGTCGTAGTGGTTGCTCACTACGAAGGCATGACGGTTGCTAACATGCAGGACCTCCGCGCACGCATGCGTGAAGCGGGTGGTTCGGTTCGTGTTGCCAAGAACAAGCTCGCCAAGATCGCCCTTGAAGGTCAGCCCTGCGAAAGCATCGCTGAATACCTGACGGGCATGACCGTGCTTTCCTATTCTGAGGATCCTGTCGCTGCGGCGAAAGTGGTCGTCAAATATGCCAAAGAGAACGAGAAACTCTCGATCCTCGGCGGCGCAATGGGAGACTCGGCACTCGACATCGCTGGTGTCAAAGCTGTCGCTGACATGCCGTCGCGTGAAGAGCTCATCGCTCAGATCGTGTCGCAGATCGGCGCACCCGCTTCGAACATCGCCGGTGCCGTTGGCGCGCCTGCTTCGAACATCGCGAGCATCCTTTCGACCATCGAGGAAAAGGCTGCGTAAGCAATCGACTTGTCCCGTAGCGGCTTGAAACCGCGACGTTGGAAACCCAAATCTAGGAACTGAAAAATGGCTGATCTGAAAAAACTCGCCGAAGAAATCGTGGGTCTGACCCTCCTGGAAGCCCAGGAACTGAAAACCATCCTGAAAGACGAATACGGCATCGAGCCCGCCGCTGGTGGCGCTGTCATGATGGCCGGTCCGGCTGCTGGTGGCGAAGAAGCTGCTGAAGAGAAAGACGAATTTGACGTCGTTCTCGTCGAAGCTGGCGCTCAGAAGATCAACGTGATCAAAGAAGTCCGCGGCATCACCGGCCTGGGCCTGAAAGAAGCCAAAGAGCTCGTTGAAGCTGGCGGCAAGGTCAAGGAAGGCGCTGCGAAAGCGGAAGCCGAAGAGATCAAGAAAAAGCTCGAAGACGCTGGCGCGAAAATCGAGCTCAAGTAAGCGAGCCGGATGCGACTGCATCCGATCTGAAAAAAGGGCTGGGTCCGGGGTTTTCCCGGGCCCAGCCGAACCTGTCTCGGAGAGGGCTTTGCCCGTTTGAAGCTTTCTCCAAGGCGGTGTTCGCGGTTCGGGAGCCTTTCGGTGGGACGAAAGGCAGGTATGGAACCGCCCCCCCTTCATTCGCCTTGCGGCGTGCAATGGGCCCCGACATTGCATGTGCCGCGAAGAGACGAAAGGTCACGCAGAGCATGGCTCAAGCTTACGTTGGTCAGAAACGCATCCGTCGCTATTACGGCAAAATCCACGAAGTCCTCGAAATGCCGAACCTCATCGAGGTTCAGAAATCCTCCTACGATCTGTTCCTGCGCTCCGGCGAAGTCGATCAGCCCACCGATGGCGAGGGTATCCAGGGCGTTTTCCAGTCGGTCTTCCCGATCAAGGATTTCAACGACAACGCCATTCTGGAGTTCGTGAAATACGAGCTCGAAAAACCGAAATACGATGTCGACGAGTGCCAGGCTCGCGACATGACCTATTCGGCACCGCTGAAGGTGACCCTGCGCCTCATCGTGTTCGATGTGGACGAGGAAACCGGCGCGCGTTCGGTCAAGGACATCAAGGAACAAGACGTGTTCATGGGGGATATGCCCCTCATGACCAAGAACGGTACGTTCATCGTGAACGGCACCGAGCGGGTCATCGTGAGCCAGATGCACCGCTCGCCGGGCGTGTTCTTCGACCATGACCGCGGCAAGACCCACTCCTCGGGCAAGCTGCTCTTCGCCTGCCGCATCATTCCCTATCGCGGCTCGTGGCTGGACTTCGAATTTGACGCCAAGGACCTCGTCTTCGCGCGTATCGACCGTCGTCGGAAACTGCCGGTGACCACGCTGCTCTATGCGCTGGGTCTCGATCAGGAAGGCATCATGGATGCCTATTACGACACCGTCACCTACACCGCGAAGGGCAAGTCGGGCTGGGTCACCAAGTTCTTCCCCGACCGCGTGCGCGGCACCCGTCCGACCTTCGACCTCGTCGATGCGGCGTCGGGCGAAGTGATCCTGAAAGCGGGCGAGAAAGCGACCCCGCGCATGGTCAAGAAATGGCGTGACGACAACTCGGTCCCCGAGCTGCTCGTGCCGTTCGACCACATCATGGGCCGCTTCTGCGCCAAGGATATCGTCAACGACGATACCGGCTTCATCTACATCGAAGCGGGCGACGAGCTGACGGCGGAATACGACAAGAACGGCGAGCTTTCGGGCGGTTCGATCAAGACCCTGATCGACAACGGCATCACCGAGATCCCGGTGCTCGACATCGATAACGTCAATGTCGGTCCCTACATCCGCAACACCATGGCGTCGGACAAGAACATGAACCGCGAAACCGCGCTCATGGATATCTACCGCGTCATGCGTCCGGGTGAGCCGCCGACCGTCGAGGCCGCTGAAACCCTGTTCAACAGCCTGTTCTTCGACTCCGAGCGCTACGACCTCTCGGCCGTGGGCCGCGTGAAGATGAACATGCGTCTCGACCTCGATGCGCCGGACACCCAGCGCACGCTGCGCAAAGAGGACATCATCGCCTGCATCAAGGGTCTGGTGGAACTGCGCGACGGCAAGGGCGAGATCGACGACATCGACCACCTCGGCAACCGCCGTGTGCGTTCGGTCGGCGAACTGATGGAAAACCAGTATCGCGTCGGCCTGCTGCGCATGGAGCGCGCCATCAAGGAGCGTATGTCCTCGGTCGAGATCGATACGGTCATGCCGCAGGATCTGATCAACGCGAAACCGGCCGCGGCTGCGGTGCGTGAATTCTTCGGCTCCTCGCAGCTGTCGCAGTTCATGGACCAAACCAACCCGCTGTCGGAAGTCACGCACAAGCGTCGTCTCTCGGCGCTCGGCCCGGGCGGTCTGACCCGTGAGCGTGCCGGCTTCGAGGTGCGCGACGTTCACCCGACCCACTACGGTCGGATGTGTCCGATTGAGACGCCCGAAGGTCAGAACATCGGTCTGATCAACTCGCTGGCTACTTTCGCCCGCGTGAACAAGTACGGCTTCATCGAAACCCCGTATCGCAAGGTCAACGACGGTCAGGTCACCGACGAGGTGGTCTACATGTCCGCGACCGAGGAAATGCGTCACACCGTGGCGCAGGCGAACGCGACGCTCGATGAGAACGGCAAGTTCATCAACGATCTCGTCTCGACCCGCCAGTCGGGCGAATACGCGCTCAACCCGCCGGAAACGGTGGACCTGATCGACGTGTCGCCGAAGCAGCTGGTCTCGGTCGGTGCGGCGCTCATTCCGTTCCTCGAAAACGACGACGCGAACCGCGCTCTGATGGGTGCGAACATGCAACGTCAGGCCGTGCCGCTGCTGCGCTCGGAATCGCCCTATGTCGGTACCGGCATGGAAGCGACCGTCGCACGCGACTCCGGCGCTGCGATCATGGCGAACCGCGGCGGTATCATCGACCAGGTTGATGCGCAGCGTATCGTTATCCGCGTGACCGACGATCTCGAAGCGGGCGACGTGGGCGTGGACATCTACCGTCTGCGCAAGTTCAAGCGCTCGAACCAGTCCTCGACCATCAACCAGCGTCCGATCGTGAAAGTGGGCGACCGGGTGGTGAAGGGGCAGATCGTCGCTGACGGTCCGTCGACCGACATGGGCGAACTGGCTATCGGCCGGAACGTGGTCGTCGCCTTCATGCCGTGGAACGGCTACAACTACGAAGACTCGATCCTGATCTCCGAGCGGATCCACCGCGACGACGTGTTCACCTCGATCCATATCGACGAATACGAAGTGGCGGCCCGCGACACCAAGCTCGGCCCGGAAGAGATCACCCGCGACATCCCGAATGTCGGCGAGGAAGCCCTGCGCAACCTCGACGAAGCCGGGATCGTCTATATCGGCGCCGAAGTGGGGCCGGGTGACATCCTCGTCGGTAAGATCACGCCGAAGGGCGAAAGCCCGATGACGCCGGAAGAGAAACTCCTCCGCGCCATCTTCGGCGAGAAGGCATCGGACGTGCGCGACACCTCGCTGCGTCTGCCGCCGGGGGCTTACGGTACGATCGTGGAAGTCCGCGTCTTCAACCGTCACGGCGTCGACAAGGACGAGCGTGCGCTGCAGATCGAGCGTGAGGAAGTCGAGCGTCTGGCCCGTGACCGGGACGACGAGCTCGCCATTCTCGAGCGCAACATCTACGCGCGTCTCAAGACCCTGATCACCGGCAAGACCGCCGTGAAGGGGCCGAAAGGCGTCAAGGCTGGCTCGACCATCGACGAAGAACTGCTGGGCACCCTGTCGAAGGGCCAATGGTGGCAGCTCGCGCTCGAAGATGAGGGCGACGCCAAGGAAGTCGAAGCCCTCAACGACCAGTTCGAGGCGCAGAAGCGCGCGCTCGACCTGCGTTTCGAGGACAAGGTCGAGAAGGTCCGTCAGGGCGACGATCTGCCTCCGGGCGTGATGAAGATGGTCAAGGTCTTCGTGGCTGTGAAGCGCAAGCTTCAGGCTGGCGACAAGATGGCTGGCCGTCACGGCAACAAGGGCGTCGTGTCGAAAGTCGTTCCGATGGAAGACATGCCGTTCCTTGCCGATGGCACCCCTGTCGATCTCGTGCTGAACCCGCTGGGCGTGCCGTCGCGCATGAACGTCGGTCAGATCCTCGAGACGCATATGGGCTGGGCTTCGCGCGGTCTGGGCAACCAGATCGACGAGGCGCTGAAAGCCTATCGTCGTAACGGCGACCTGACCCCCGTTCGCGAGGCGATGAAGATCGGCTATGGCGACGAGACCTACGGTGAGATCATCGAAGGTATGGATGACGAGGCGTTCATCGAGAGCGCCGAAGCCGTCCGCACCGGCGTTCCGATCGCGACCCCGGTCTTCGACGGTGCCAAAGAGGCCGACATCAACGACGCGCTCAAGCGTGCGGGCTTCAACGAATCCGGTCAGTCGACCGTGTTCGACGGCCGCACCGGCGAGCAGTTCGCGCGTCAGGTCACGGTGGGTGTGAAGTACTTCCTGAAGCTTCACCACCTCGTCGATGACAAGATGCACGCCCGTTCGACCGGTCCGTACTCGCTCGTCACGCAGCAGCCGCTGGGTGGTAAGGCGCAGTTCGGTGGTCAGCGTCTCGGGGAGATGGAGGTCTGGGCTCTGGAAGCTTACGGCGCCGCCTACACCCTGCAGGAGATGCTGACGGTGAAGTCGGATGACGTGGCAGGCCGGACGAAGGTCTACGAGTCGATCGTCAAGGGCGAGGACAACTTCGAAGCCGGCGTGCCGGAGTCGTTCAACGTTCTCGTCAAAGAGGTCCGGGGCCTCGGCCTCAACATGGAACTCCTGGACGCGGAGGATGACGAGTGAGGGCTTCGGCCCTCCTCTAAGCCCTTCCGCCCTCATTCAAGGATTTACAGATGAACCAGGAACTGACCCAAAACCCGTTCAACCCGCTCGCGCAGCCGAAGGCGTTCGACGAGATCAAGATCTCGCTCGCCTCGCCGGAGCGGATCCTGAGCTGGTCCTTCGGTGAAATCAAAAAGCCGGAAACCATCAACTACCGTACGTTCAAGCCCGAGCGTGACGGCCTGTTCTGCGCACGCATCTTTGGCCCGATCAAGGACTACGAATGCCTGTGCGGCAAATATAAGCGCATGAAGTATCGCGGCGTCGTCTGCGAGAAATGCGGCGTCGAAGTCACCCTCCAGAAAGTGCGCCGCGAGCGTATGGGCCACATCGAACTGGCCTCGCCCGTCGCTCACATCTGGTTCCTCAAGTCGCTGCCCTCGCGCATCGGCCTGATGCTCGACATGACGCTGCGCGACCTCGAGCGTATCCTCTACTTCGAAAACTTCGTGGTGATCGAGCCGGGTCTGACCGACCTGCAATACGGTCAGCTGATGTCCGAAGAAGAGTATCTCGACGCGCAGGACACCTACGGCGCGGACGCCTTCACCGCCAATATCGGCGCGGAAGCGATCCGTGAAATGCTTGCTGGCATCGATCTCGAAGCCACGGCCGAGCAGCTCCGCGAGGAGCTGAAGGAAGCCACGGGCGAGCTGAAGCCGAAGAAGATCATCAAGCGTCTGAAGATCGTCGAGTCGTTCCTCGAGTCGGGCAACCGTCCCGAGTGGATGGTGCTGACCGTGCTTCCGGTGATCCCGCCGGAACTGCGTCCGCTCGTCCCGCTCGATGGCGGCCGTTTCGCGACTTCGGATCTCAACGACCTCTATCGTCGTGTGATCAACCGGAACAACCGTCTGAAGCGTCTGATCGAACTGCGTGCGCCCGACATCATCGTGCGCAACGAAAAGCGGATGCTGCAGGAATCGGTCGATGCGCTGTTCGACAACGGCCGCCGCGGCCGCGTCATCACGGGCACCAACAAGCGCCCGCTGAAGTCGCTCTCGGACATGCTGAAAGGTAAGCAGGGTCGCTTCCGTCAGAACCTTCTGGGTAAGCGCGTCGACTTCTCGGGTCGTTCGGTCATCGTGACCGGCCCGGAACTCAAGCTGCACCAGTGCGGTCTGCCGAAGAAGATGGCGCTCGAACTCTTCAAGCCCTTCATCTACTCGCGCCTCGAGGCCAAGGGCCTGTCGAGCACCGTGAAGCAGGCGAAGAAGCTGGTCGAAAAAGAGCGTCCCGAGGTGTGGGATATCCTCGACGAGGTGATCCGCGAGCACCCGGTTCTGCTGAACCGTGCGCCGACGCTGCACCGTCTGGGTATCCAGGCGTTCGAACCGATGCTGATCGAAGGCAAGGCGATCCAGCTGCACCCGCTCGTCTGCTCGGCGTTCAACGCTGACTTCGACGGTGACCAGATGGCCGTCCACGTTCCGCTCTCGCTGGAAGCCCAGCTGGAAGCGCGCGTGCTGATGATGTCGACGAACAACGTCCTGTCGCCCGCCAACGGCGCGCCGATCATCGTTCCTTCGCAGGATATGATTCTGGGTCTCTACTACGTGACCATGGAACGCGAAGGCATGAAGGGCGAAGGCATGTCCTTCTCCTCGGTCGAGGAAGTGGAGCACGCGCTCAACTCGGGCGAAGTGCATCTGCACGCCAAGATCACCGCGCGGATCAAGCAGATCGACGAAACCGGCAACGAGGTCTATGAGCGTTTCGAGACCACGCCCGGCCGTGTGCGCCTCGGCGCGCTGCTGCCGCTGAACGCGAAAGCGCCGTTCGAACTGGTGAACCGTCTTCTGCGTAAGAAAGACGTGCAGAACACGATCGACACCGTCTACCGTTATTGCGGTCAGAAAGAGTCGGTCATCTTCTGTGACCAGATCATGGGCATGGGCTTCAAGGAAGCGTTCAAGGCTGGCATCTCGTTCGGCAAGGACGACATGGTGATCCCGGATAACAAGTGGGACATCGTCGAAACCGTCCGCGACCAGGTCAAGGACTTCGAACAGCAATACATGGACGGTCTGATCACCCAGGGTGAGAAGTACAACAAGGTCGTCGATGCATGGTCGAAGTGTAACGACAAGGTCACCGACGCGATGATGAACACCATCTCCGCGCCGAAATACGACGAGAACGGTGCCGAGCAGGAACCGAACTCGGTCTACATGATGGCCCACTCGGGTGCTCGTGGCTCGGTGACGCAGATGAAGCAGCTGGGCGGTATGCGTGGCCTCATGGCCAAGCCGAACGGCGAGATCATCGAGACGCCGATCATCTCGAACTTCAAGGAAGGTCTGACCGTTCTTGAATACTTCAACTCGACCCACGGCGCCCGTAAGGGTCTGTCGGATACCGCACTGAAGACGGCGAACTCGGGTTACCTGACCCGTCGTCTGGTGGACGTCGCTCAGGACTGCATCGTGCGCACGCATGATTGCGGCACCGACCGCGCGATCACCGCTTCGGCGGCTGTGAATGACGGCGAAATCGTCGCTCCGATCTCGGAGCGCGTGCTGGGCCGTGTCGCAGCTGACGACGTGACGGTTCCGGGCGAGGACGAGGTGATCGTCCGCGCCGGCGAGCTGATCGACGAGCGCAAGGCCGACGCGATCGAGCAGGCGGGCGTGCAATCCGTCCGTATCCGCTCGGCGCTGACCTGTGAGGCCGAAGAGGGCGTTTGCGCGCTCTGCTACGGTCGCGACCTCGCACGCGGTACGCTGGTGAACCAGGGCGAAGCGGTGGGCATTATCGCCGCGCAGTCGATCGGTGAACCCGGTACGCAGCTGACGATGCGGACCTTCCACTTGGGCGGTGTTGCTCAGGGTGGCTCGCAGTCGTTCCTCGAGGCCAGCCAGGAAGGCAAGATCGAGTTCCGCAACGCCAACATCATCCTCAACGAGATGGGCGAGCAGATCGTCATGGGCCGGAACATGCAGCTCGTGATCGTGAACGATCAGGGTGACGAGCTTGCCTCGCACAAGATCGGCTACGGCACCAAGGTCTTCGTGAAGGATGGCGAGGCGGTCGGTCGCGGCGACAAGCTGATCGAATGGGATCCCTACACCTTGCCGATCATCGCCGAGAAGCCCGGTAAGGTCCGCTTCGTCGACCTGATCTCGGGTATCTCCGTGCGCGAGGATACCGACGATGCGACCGGCATGACCCAGAAGATCGTGTCCGACTGGCGCGCTGCGCCCAAGGGCAACGAGCTGAAGCCGGAAGTTCTGATCCTCGGCGAGGATGGCGAGCCGGTCCGCAACGAAGCGGGCAACCCGGTGACCTATACCATGTCGGTGGATGCGATCCTCTCGGTGGAAGACGGTCAGGACGTGAAGGCGGGTGACGTCGTTGCGCGTATTCCGCGCGAAGGCGCGAAGACGAAGGACATCACCGGCGGTCTGCCGCGTGTGGCCGAACTCTTCGAAGCACGTCGTCCGAAGGATCACGCGATCATCGCCGAAATCGATGGCTATGTGCGCTTCGGCAAGGACTACAAGAACAAGCGTCGGATCGCGATCGATCCGCGTGATGATGGTCTGGAGCCGGCCGAGTACATGGTGCCGAAAGGCAAGCACATCCCGGTGCAGGAAGGCGACTTCGTGCAGAAGGGTGACTACATCATGGACGGCAACCCGGCGCCGCATGACATCCTGCGCATCATGGGGATCGAGGCTCTGGCCGACTACCTCATCAACGAGGTGCAGGACGTCTATCGACTGCAGGGCGTGAAGATCAACGACAAGCACATCGAGGTGATCGTTCGCCAGATGCTGCAGAAGATCGAGATCCTCGATTCCGGCGATACGACGCTCCTGAAAGGCGAGAATGTCGACAAGGCAGAGTTCGACGAGGAGAACGACAAGGTTGCAGCCCGTGGTGGGCGTCCGGCGCATGGCGAACCCGTGCTGCTCGGCATCACCAAGGCCTCGCTGCAGACCCGGTCCTTCATCTCGGCGGCCTCCTTCCAGGAGACGACCCGCGTTCTCACCGAGGCTTCGGTGCAGGGCAAGCGCGACAAGCTCGTGGGCCTCAAGGAGAACGTCATCGTCGGCCGTCTGATCCCGGCGGGTACCGGTGGCGCGACCACCAAGGTCCGCAAGATCGCGACCGAGCGTGACTCCAAGGTCATCCAGCAGCGTCAGGCCGAGGCGGAAGCCGCGGCAGCGCTGGCGGCTCCGGCCGAGGCAGAGGCCGATTTCGGTCCGGTCGAGACGCCGGAAAGCCGCGATTGATCCACCTCCGGTTGGAGACGATCTGAAACATCCCCCCGCGCGAGAGATCGCGCGGGGGTTTTTCTTTGCGCGAACCCGATCTCTGGGGCAGGGTAACGGCGAAAGCCGAGAGCCTGTTTGCCGGAGGAGGGACCCCGATGATCCGCTTTGTCACCCCGTTCGCGCTGAGCGCGCTGATCGCCATGCCTGCCTTTGCGGGCGCCTATCAGGATGCGGAGGCGCAGCTGCGCAAGGCCTATGGCGACTACCGCGCGGCGCTGTTCCTGTCGAACCAGGGCAAGCAGCCGGAGACCAAGGCCGCGCTCGATCGCTTCGTCGGCGAGTGGCAGACGCTGTCCGACGCTTGGACCGCCGAGCCGCCGCCGCAATATGCCGATGACGCGGTTCTCGGCGCGACCTTCGACAAGGTCAGCGAGCTCGCGGCGAAGGCCGAGGAAGAGGTGGCCGCCGGGAACCTGCCCGAGGCGCATGAGACCCTCGAAGGGGTGCGCGACAGCATCGGCGATCTGCATATCCGCAACGGCGTCGTGGGCTTCTCGGATCGGATGAACGCCTATCACGCGGAGATGGAAGAGGTGCTCGCGCGCGATTACGCCGGGATGGGCGGCGAGGGCGCGCGTCAGCTGATCGCTGACGCCTCGCTTCTGAGCTACCTCGCGGCGCAGATCGTCAAGCATCCCGCGCCCGAAGCCGAGACCGACATGGCCTATCAAAAGCTCGTGGACGGCTTCGCGGTCTCCGTCGCGTTCTTCTACGACGCGGCGATGGCGGGCGACATGGAACGTGCAATGGAGATGCGAAACGCCCTCAAGCCGAGCTATTCGAAGCTTTTCGCGAAATTCGGCTGATCCGCCACAGGGACGCGGCTGCTCCGGGATGATCCGTTTACAAGACCGGGTGGCGGGTCTAATAGAGCCGCACCTTCGGCGCCATCCCGGCCCAGCGACAAGAGAGTTCCGGCACCCATGCCCGAGATTTCAATCGTGATCCCCGCGAAGAATGAAGCGCCGAACATCGCGGGGCTTCTCGACGAGATCGACGCCGCCTGCGCGCCGGTCTGCGATTACGAGGTGATCGTAGTCGATGACGGCTCGGATGACGGGATGGACCAGATCCTGCGCGAGCGGATGAAGACCCACCCGAACCTGCGCCTGCTGCAGCACAAGAATGCCGCCGGTCAGCGGGCTTCGGGCGGTCAAAGCGCGGGCGTCCATTCGGGGGTTCGGGCCGCGAAGGGCAGCATCATCTGCACGCTGGACGGCGACGGTCAGAACCCGCCCTCCGAGCTTCCCGCCCTGATGGCGCCGCTGCGCGCGGCGAATTCCGAGAAGATCGGTCTAGTCGCAGGCCAACGCGTCGGGCGGCAGGACACGATGTCCAAGAAGCTCGCCTCGAAGCTCGCGAACAAGATCCGCGGCGCGATCCTGAAAGACGGCACCCGCGACACCGGCTGCGGCCTCAAGGCTTTCAGGCGCGAGGCGTTCCTCGCGCTGCCCTATTTCGACCATATGCACCGCTACCTCCCCGCGTTGTTCTCGCGCGACGGGTGGCAGGTGGCCCATGTCGACGTCGCTCACCGTTCGCGCGGCGGCGGCAGCTCGAATTACAACAACCTGCAACGCGGTCTCGTCGGCATTGTCGACCTGATGGGCGTCGCGTGGCTTCTCCGTCGGCGCAAGAAAGCGCAGCCCGGCGAAGTGATGCGCGAGGAGTGACGCCTATGGACTGGCTGATGGATGTGCTTCACGCGGACAGCGTTCTCGAGCTGTGGTGGGTCCTTTTCGGCCTGCTCGCGCAGCTCATGTTCACGGGGCGGTTTCTCGTCCAGTGGATCGCGTCCGAGCGCAAAGGCGAATCCGTGGTGCCGGTCGCATTCTGGTATTTCTCGCTCGCCGGCGGCGTGATGCTGCTGACCTATGCGCTCTATCGCAAAGACCCCGTCTTCGTTCTCGGCCAGTCGCTCGGCGTGTTCATCTACGGGCGCAATCTGTGGCTGATCCATGCCAAGCGTAAACGCGAAGCTTGAACGCAGGGGCGATCGGGACGGCTGGCTCGTCCCGGCCCTGATCGTCGTCGCCGCGGTCACCGCGCTGCGGCTGGTACTTCTGGCGTTCAACAAGACCGATCTCTTCGTCGATGAGGCGCAATACTGGCTCTGGGGCCAGCATCTCGATTTCGGCTATTACTCCAAACCGCCGCTGATAGGCTGGCTGCTGCGCGCGGTGACCGATCTGGCAGGCTCGGACGCGCCGTCCTGGGTGCGGATGCCGGGCGCCGTGTTGCACGGCATCACGGCGCTGGTGCTCGGCGCCTTGGGCGCGCGGATCGCGGGGCGTTCGGTCGCGATCTGGTCGGCGGCGATCTATGTCACGCTGCCCTTCGTCGCGGTCGGCTCGGTGCTGATCTCGACCGATACCGTGATGGCGCCGTTCTACGCGCTGAGCCTTTTGTTTCTGCATCGCACCGGCGAGAGCCGCCGCTGGTCGGACGCGCTGGCCGCGGGCGTCACGGCGGGGTTGGCCTTCATGGCGAAATACGCTGCGATCTACCTGATCCCCGGTCTGGCGCTGGCGGCGCTCGTGGCGCCGGCGTGGCGGATCGGCTGGCGTAATATGGTGATTGCGGCGCTGGCCTTCGGACTGGTGATCGCGCCGAACGTGGTCTGGAACCTGAATAACGGGCTGACCACGGTCTCGCATACGATGGACAATGTCGGCTGGGTCCGCGAAGGGGCGGCGCTGAATTTCGGCTCGATGGTGGAGTTCGTCGCCTCGCAATTCGCGGTCTTCGGGCCGGTGACGATGGTGGCGCTGCTGATCGGCTGTGCGGGCTGGGGCGACCCGGACAAGCGCGGGCTGGCGATGCTCTCGGTGCCGCCGCTGGTCGCGGTGACGATCGAGGCGCTGCTGGATCGTGCCTATGCGAACTGGGCGGTCGCCGCCTATTTCGCCGGGACCGTTCTGGCTGTGATGGTGCTGCGTGGCATCTGGCGCTGGATCGCGCTCCTGATCAACGGGCTGATCGCGCTGTCGATCCCGCTGCTGACGGTCCTCGCGCCCTATCCGGACCGAGATGGCGCGCCGCTTCTGAAGCGGTGGCTGGGGCAGGCCGATCTGAGCCGCCAGATCCTCACGCTCGCGGAAGCGGCCGACGTGCCGGTCTACACGGGCAATCGCGCGATCCTCGCTGACCTTTACTATACGGGGCAGGATTCGGGCGTGACCGTCTTTGCTCCGAACCCCAAGCTGCGCGCCGACAGCTATTACGAGCAGATGTGGCCCTTGCCACAGGACTATAATGGTCGTTTGCTGGTGATCGCCAATAGCGCGCCCGATTGCGGTAGCGGTCCGGTTGCGCCCGAGGCGCAACTCGACGCGACCGGGACCTGGGCAGGCAAAGGCTATGCGGCTTATCTGGTGGAGGCGCGCTGTGTCCGTTCCGAAAATTGACATGATCTTCGCGGGCCGCTTGTTGCTGGCGGCGTGGATCGGGGGCTTCCTGCTGTTCCGCTTCGTGCCGGAGCTCGACCTCGGCGTCGCCGGGCTGTTCTACCGGGCAGGGGAGGGGTTCTCTGTCATCACCAATCCGCTCTGGGAGTGGCTGCGCCAGCGGATCTGGGATGTCTCGATCGTTCTGTTCCTCGTCTCGCTCGTGGCCTGGCCCTGGGCGGGGCTGCGTCATCGCACGGTGCTGCGCCTGCCCGCGCGGATCTGGGCCTTCGTCTGCCTGCTCTATCTGCTCGGTCCGATCGTGGTCGTGAACGGTGTCCTGAAGGCCAATTCGGGACGCGCGCGCCCGGCCGATGTCGATCTCTTCGGCGGCGCGCATCATTTCAGCCTCGCGGGGACCTTCACCGATCAATGCTCGCGAAACTGCTCGTTCGTGTCGGGCGAGGTGGCGGCGGCGGTGGCGCTGGGGCTGCTGATCTGGCTCGGCGCGGAGCTGTCGCGGCTGCGCCTGCCGCGCTGGGGATTGCTCTATCTGCGGGCCGTCGGCGTCTTCGTCGCGGTCTTCATCATCGTGCAGCGGGTCGGCACCGGGCGGCACTTCCTGTCGGACGCCTATTTCGCCGGGCTGGTGAGCCTTACGGTGGCCTGGCTGCTCTGGGGGATCCTCTTTGCGGGGTGGGGCGCGCAGCTCCTCGCACGGACCCGCCGCGAGAGTTGACAACCCAAACGACTCCCCCTATACGCCGCGCTACCTGACGGGCGAAGTCTGCCCGAAGGGTCGCCGATTTCTAGTGGTCATGATCCGGGCCTTCGCCCCGATCCTCTGGAATTCAACGCATTCGCCGCGGTCCTCGGGCCGGGGAGGAATGCGATTTGGCGTTTTCGCGAATCCGCGCGGAAACGCGTCGAGAAGTGGCGCCTCCGGAAACGGGGCGAGTATTGACAGCAGAACGGGGAACCGAATGCCGACGATCCAACAGCTGATCCGCAAACCGCGGCAGCCCAAGGTGAAGCGCTCTAAGTCGCAACACCTCCAAGAGTGCCCGCAAAAGCGTGGCGTTTGCACGCGCGTCTACACGACGACGCCGAAGAAACCGAACTCCGCTATGCGTAAGGTCGCCAAGGTGCGCCTGACGAATGGCTTCGAGGTCATTTCCTACATCCCGGGCGAAAAGCACAACCTCCAGGAGCACTCCGTTGTGCTCATCCGTGGCGGCCGTGTGAAAGACCTTCCGGGCGTTCGTTACCACATCCTGCGCGGTGTGCTCGATACGCAAGGTGTCAAAGACCGTCGTCAACGCCGTTCGAAATACGGCGCGAAGCGTCCGAAGTAAGGAGATCTCGAGATGTCTCGTCGTCACGCCGCTGAAAAGCGCGAAGTCCTGCCCGACGCCAAATATGGCGATCGCGTGCTGACCAAATTCATGAACAACCTGATGATCGACGGCAAGAAGTCCGCCGCCGAGAAAATCGTCTACAACGCGCTCAACCGCGTTGAGGGCAAGCTCAAGCGTGAGCCCATCGAGGTGTTCCACGAAGCCCTCGACAACGTGAAGCCTTCGGTCGAAGTGCGTTCGCGTCGTGTGGGTGGTGCCACCTACCAGGTTCCGGTCGAAGTGCGCCCGACCCGCCGCGAAGCGCTTGCTATCCGCTGGCTCATCGCTGCCGCCAAGTCCCGCAACGAGAACACCATGGAAGAGCGCCTCGCTGGCGAGCTTCTGGATGCGGTGAACTCGCGTGGTTCCGCGGTCAAGAAGCGCGAAGACACCCACAAGATGGCCGACGCGAACAAAGCGTTCAGCCATTATCGCTGGTAATAACGGAAGGACGCCACAATGGCTCGCGAATATCCCCTACAGCGTTATCGCAACTTCGGGATCATGGCGCATATCGACGCTGGTAAAACCACGACGACCGAGCGCATCCTGTTCTACACCGGCAAGTCGCACAAGATCGGCGAAGTGCACGACGGTGCTGCTACCATGGACTGGATGGAGCAAGAGGCCGAGCGCGGCATCACCATCACCTCGGCAGCAACGACGACTTTCTGGCAGTGGCAGGAAGATCCGACCGCCGAAGGTACGGATGATACCAAGTTCCGTATGAACATCATCGACACCCCCGGCCACGTCGACTTCACCATCGAGGTGGAGCGTTCGCTGGCCGTGCTCGACGGCGCTGTTGCGCTGCTCGACGGGAACGCCGGTGTTGAGCCGCAGACCGAGACCGTGTGGCGTCAGGCTGACCGCTACAAGGTTCCGCGCCTCGTCTTCGTCAACAAGATGGACAAGATCGGCGCGGACTTCTTCAACTGCGTGAAGATGATCAAAGACCGCACCGGTGCGACCCCGGTTCCGGTGAACTTCCCGATCGGTGCCGAAGATCAACTCGAAGGCATCGTCGACCTGGTCACCATGGAAGAGTGGGTCTGGAAAGGCGAAGATCTGGGCGCTGCCTGGGTTCGTCAGCCGATCCGTGACGATCTGAAAGCGACTGCGGACGAATGGCGTTCGCACCTCATCGAGAACGCCGTCGAGCAAGACGACGACGCGATGATGGCCTATCTCGAAGGCGAAGAGCCCGATATCGCAACGCTGCGCAGCCTGATCCGTAAGGGCACGCTGTCGCTGTCCTTCGTTCCGGTTCTGGGTGGTTCGGCCTTCAAGAACAAGGGTGTCCAGCCGCTGCTCAACGCCGTGGTCGACTTCCTGCCCTCGCCGCTCGACGTGCCCGCCTACATGGGCTTCTCGCCGGACGACGAGACGGAAACCCGGAACATCGCGCGTCACGCCGATGACGAAGAGCCGCTCTCGGGTCTCGCGTTCAAGATCATGAACGACCCCTTCGTGGGCTCGCTCACCTTCACGCGCCTCTACTCGGGCACGATGAAGAAGGGCGACTCGATCCTGAACGCGACCAAAGGTCGTAAAGAGCGCATCGGTCGTATGATGATGATGCACTCGAACAACCGGACCGAGATCGAAGAAGCGTATGCAGGCGACATCATCGCGCTCGCCGGTCTGAAAGAGACCACCACCGGTGACACGCTGTGCGACCCGAACAACCAGGTCGTTCTCGAAACGATGACCTTCCCCGATCCGGTGATCGAGATCGCCGTGGAGCCGAAGTCGAAAGCCGACCAGGAGAAGATGGGCCTCGCCCTTCAGCGCCTGGCAGCCGAAGACCCGTCCTTCCGCGTCGAGACCGACCTCGAGTCGGGTCAGACCATCATGAAGGGCATGGGCGAACTTCACCTCGACATCCTGGTCGACCGCATGAAGCGCGAGTTCAAGGTTGAGGCGAATATCGGTGCTCCGCAGGTGGCCTATCGCGAGACGATCAGCCACGCGACCGAAATCGACTACACGCACAAGAAGCAGACCGGCGGTACCGGTCAGTTCGCGCGCGTCAAGCTCGAGATCACGCCGACCGAGCCGGGCGAAGGTTATTCGTTCGAGAGCCGCATCGTTGGTGGTGCTGTTCCGAAGGAATACATCCCGGGCGTCGAAAAGGGCATCAAGTCGGTCATGGACTCCGGTCCGCTGGCAGGCTTCCCGGTGATCGACTTCAAGGTTGCGCTGGTTGACGGTGCTTTCCACGACGTCGACTCTTCGGTGCTCGCCTTCGAAATCGCTTCGCGTGCCGCGATGCGTGAAGGTCTGCGCAAGGCTGGCGCGAAGCTGCTCGAGCCGATGATGAAAGTCGAAGTGGTGACCCCGGAAGAATACACCGGTGGCATCATTGGCGACCTGACCTCGCGTCGGGGCCAGGTGCAAGGTCAGGACACCCGCGGCAACGCGGTCGTCGTGAACGCCTTCGTGCCGCTCGCCAACATGTTCGGCTACATCAACAACCTGCGTTCGATGTCCTCGGGCCGTGCGGTCTTCACGATGCTCTTCAGCCATTACGAAGCCGTGCCGCAGAACATCTCGGACGAGATCCAGAAGAAATACGCGTAAGGGACGTGCGCCGGGGCAACCCGGCGCCTTTCCAATCCAACGCACTGACAGGAGGCCATCATGGCAAAGGAAAAGTTTGAACGTAACAAACCGCACGTCAACATCGGCACGATTGGCCACGTTGACCACGGCAAGACGACGCTGACGGCTGCGATCACGAAGTATTTCGGTGATTTCCGCGCGTATGACCAGATCGACGGCGCGCCGGAAGAGAAGGCCCGCGGGATCACGATCTCGACCGCGCACGTGGAGTACGAGACCGAGTCGCGTCACTACGCGCACGTCGACTGCCCCGGCCACGCCGACTACGTGAAGAACATGATCACGGGTGCAGCGCAGATGGACGGCGCGATCCTGGTTGTGAACGCAGCTGACGGCCCGATGCCGCAGACCCGCGAGCACATCCTGCTCGGCCGTCAGGTCGGCATCCCGGCGATGGTCGTGTACCTGAACAAGGTTGACCAGGTCGACGACGAAGAGCTGCTCGAGCTCGTGGAAATGGAAGTTCGCGAACTTCTGTCGTCCTATGACTTCCCCGGCGACGATATCCCGATCATCAAGGGTTCGGCTCTGGCCGCGATGGAAGGCCGTGATCCGGAAATCGGCGAGAACTCGATCCGTGCGCTGATGGAAGCTGTCGACAGCTACATCCCGACGCCGGAGCGCGCCGTGGACCAGCCCTTCCTGATGCCGATCGAAGACGTGTTCTCGATCTCGGGCCGTGGTACGGTTGTGACCGGCCGCGTCGAGCGTGGCGTGATCAACGTCGGCGACGAACTGGAAATCGTGGGTATCCGCGACACCTCGAAGACGACCTGCACGGGCGTCGAGATGTTCCGCAAGCTGCTGGACCGTGGTGAAGCTGGCGACAACATCGGCGCGCTGCTGCGCGGTGTGGACCGTGACGGCGTCGAGCGTGGTCAGGTTCTGTGTAAGCCGGGTTCGGTGAAGCCGCACACGAAGTTCGAAGCTGAAGCCTACATCCTCACCAAAGAGGAAGGTGGTCGTCACACCCCGTTCTTCGCGAACTACCGTCCGCAGTTCTACTTCCGCACGACGGACGTGACCGGCACCGTGACCCTTCCCGAGGGCACCGAGATGGTCATGCCGGGCGACAACCTGAAGTTCGAAGTCGAACTGATCGCCCCGATCGCGATGGAAGACGGTCTGCGCTTCGCAATCCGCGAAGGTGGCCGCACCGTCGGCGCCGGCGTCGTCTCCAAAATCATCGCGTAATCGATGGTTTCGGGGCCCTCTCCGGGGCCCCGAAAACGACAGTTGGAAAGAATTTGAATGGTGCGCCGAAAGGCGCGCCATTCGCTCTTGACAGACTCAGGGTGACGCCATAGAGGACGCGCCTGATCTGCCAAGATTTTCAGGTTCGATGCAGGCGCTACATTCGGTGCCGTCTGCCTCTCAACCTTCACGCCATGCGAAGAGGCATGACATATGACCGGCCAAAATATCCGCATCCGGCTCAAGGCGTTCGATTACCGCGTGCTGGACGCCAGCACCCAGGAAATCGTGAACACCGCGAAACGTACGGGTGCCCAGGTTCGCGGGCCCATCCCGCTCCCGAACAAGATCGAGAAATTCACGGTTCTGCGTGGTCCGCACATCGACAAGAAGTCGCGTGACCAGTGGGAAATCCGGACGCACAAGCGTCTTCTCGACATCGTCGATCCGACCCCCCAGACCGTGGACGCGCTGATGAAGCTCGACCTCGCAGCGGGCGTCGACGTCGAGATCAAGGTGTAAGGAGGGCATTATGCTGCGGACTGGTGTTATCGCCAAGAAGCTGGGCATGACCCGGCTCTTCCTTGAGGACGGCAAGCAGGTTCCTGTGACCGTTCTCCAACTCGACAAGCTTCAGGTGGTGGCTCAGCGCACTTCCGAACTCGACGGCTACACGGCCGTTCAGCTCGGCGCTGGCGAAGCCAAGGCCAAGCGTACGACCGCCGCTCTGCGTGGTCACTTCGCGAAAGCCAATGTCGCCCCGAAGCGCAAAGTCGCGGAATTCCGCGTCGCTGAAGAAAACCTGATCGAAGTGGGCGAGGAAATCACCGCGAACCACTATTTCGAAGGTCAGTTCGTGGATATCGCGGGCACCTCGATCGGTAAGGGTTTCGCCGGTGCTATGAAGCGTCACAACTTCGGCGGTCTGCGCGCCACGCACGGCGTGTCGATCTCGCACCGCTCGCACGGTTCGACCGGTCAGTGTCAGGACCCGGGCAAAGTGTTCAAGGGCAAGAAGATGGCCGGTCACCTCGGTGCCGTGCGCGTCACGACCCAAAACCTTCAGGTCGTCAAGACCGATGCCGACCGTGGCCTGATCATGGTCAAAGGTTCGGTTCCGGGCGCCAAAGGTGGCTGGGTGACGGTCAAGGATGCGGTCAAGAAGCCGCTCTCCGAGAACATCATCTACCCCGCCGCGCTGAAGTCGGCTGCCGAAGCCGCTGCGAAAGCCGCTGAAGAAGCCGCTGCCGCTGCTGCTGCCGAGGCTGAAGCCGAAGCTCAGCGTCTCGCCGAGGAGCAGGCCGCTCAGGAAGCTGCTGCGCTGAAGGAAGCTGAAGAGTCGATCGAAGCCGACAAAGGCGAAGACGGCGGCGAAGCGCCCGAAGGAGACAAGCAATGAAACTCGATGTGATCAAGCTCGACGCCGGCAAAGCCGGTTCGATCGACCTCGCCGACGAGATCTTCGGGCTCGAGCCGCGTGCGGACATCCTGCATCGCGTCGTGCGCTGGCAGCGCGCGAAGGCTCAGCAGGGCACCCACTCGGTTCTCACCCGCTCGGAGGTCAGCTACTCGACCAAGAAGATCTATCGTCAGAAGGGCACCGGTGGCGCACGTCACGGCTCCCGCAAGGCGCCGATCTTCCGCAAGGGTGGTGTCTACAAGGGCCCGACCCCGCGCAGCCACGCTCATGACCTGCCCAAGAAGTTCCGGGCTCTGGGTCTGAAGCACGCGCTGTCGTCGAAAGCCGCTGCTGGCAAACTGATCGTCCTAGAGGACGCGCAGCTCGCCGAAGCCAAGACCAAGCTGCTGGCGAAAGCCGCCAAGGAGCTGGGCTGGAAGAAGGTGCTGGTGATCGACGGGGCCGAGGTGAACGAGAACTTCGCCCAAGCCGCGCGCAACATCGACGGCATCGATGTGCTGCCTTCGATGGGCGCCAACGTGTATGACATCCTCAAGCGTGACACGCTCGTGCTCACGAAGGCGGGTGTCGAAGCTCTGGAGGCTCGTCTGAAATGAGCGCGAAACCCGAACATTACGACGTGATCGTCAAGCCGATCATCACCGAGAAAGCCACCATGGCCTCGGAGAACGGCGCTGTTGTTTTCGAAGTCGCGAAAGACGCTTCGAAGCCGCAGATCAAAGAAGCTGTTGAGACTCTCTTCGGCGTCAAGGTGAAGGCGGTCAACACCACCATCACCAAGGGCAAGACCAAGCGCTTCCGGGGCACCCCCGGCCGTCGCTCGGACTTCAAGAAAGCCTACGTGACGCTGGAAGAAGGCAACACGATCGACGTCACCACCGGCCTGTAATCCGGTAGGACAGAGACATTGGAAAGGCCCTCGCGATCCGCGGGGGCCTTTTCGTTTGTGATGATGGGGAAGGGGGCGCTTGCCTCTCAAGGGGCGCCCGGGCTCTGCGGGTCATTTCTCCCGCAGGTAGCTTTCCGAGACATAGCCGCGCAGGTTGCGGGCGACGTCGAGCGAGACGTTGCACCAGCGGGTATTGCCGCTGCGCTCGCAGCTGCGCACGTGGACGAGCGCGCCGTTGGGAAGCCCCAGGATCACCTTGTAGCCGGTGCCGGGGCCTGCGCGCAGTTTCAGCATGTCCTCGCCTTTCACCCCGGCGACCTCATAGGTGCCGCGCCACGCGTCGGCGAGAGTCGGGGTGGCGAGGGTGGCTGCCGCGCAGAGCGGGGCTGCAAGGAGGATTACTCGGGTTGGACGCATTGGTTGCTCCTGTTATGTCTTCTGCCTCGAGAGCCATTTTGCCCGCCCGGACGACGAAGCGCCAGTTGCTTGGACCATCGCGCGCAAAAACAGGCCAAGCCTATAGACTCACCCCCGCATCCCTGCTACATCGCGCCAGTCTCGCGGCCTCGGATTCGTTCCGGGGCCCGTGATTTTTGAATTCGGGGACCTTCGGGGCCCTATACACACAGACAGGCGGGGCAACTCGCCGCAAACCAACGGAAGACAGAAAGCATGGCACTCAAGTCGTATAAGCCGACGACGCCGGGCCAGCGTGGGCTGGTTCTGATCGACCGTTCGGAGCTTTGGAAAGGCCGTCCGGTCAAAGCCCTCACGCAGGGTTTGACCAAGTCGGGTGGCCGGAACAACACCGGGCGGATCACGATGTGGCACAAGGGTGGTGGCGCGAAGCGTCTCTACCGCATCGTCGATTTCAAGCGTCGCAAGTTCGATGTTCAAGGCACCGTCGAGCGGATCGAATACGATCCGAACCGGACCGCCTTCATCGCGCTGATCAACTATGAAGATGGTGAGCAGGCCTACATCCTCGCACCCCAGCGTCTCGCTGTCGGTGACAAGGTCGTTTCGGGCTCGCGTCACGACGTCAAGCCGGGCAACGCGATGCCGTTCTCGGGCATGCCGATCGGTACCATCGTCCACAACGTCGAACTGAAGCCCGGCAAGGGTGGCCAGATCGCACGCGCAGCGGGCACCTACGCCCAATTCGTCGGCCGTGACGGTGGCTACGCTCAGCTGCGTCTTTCGTCGGGCGAACTCCGCCTCGTGCGTCAGGAATGCATGGCGACCATCGGTGCCGTGTCGAACGCCGACCACTCGAACCAGAACCTCGGTAAAGCCGGTCGTAAGCGCCACATGGGCGTCCGTCCGACCGTCCGCGGTGTCGCGATGAACCCGATCGACCACCCGCACGGTGGTGGTGAAGGTCGTACCTCGGGTGGCCGTCATCCGGTTACGCCGTGGGGCAAGCCCACCAAGGGCAAGCGCACGCGCGTCAACAAGAAGACGGACCAGTATATCCTGCGTTCGCGTCACGCGAAGAAGAAGGGTCGCTAACATATGTCTCGTTCTGTTTGGAAAGGCCCCTTCGTTGATGCCTACCTGCTGAAAAAAGCAGAGAAGGCTCGCGAGTCGGGCAAAGGCGACGTCATCAAGATCTGGTCGCGTCGCTCCACCATCCTGCCGCAATTTGTTGGTCTGACCTTTGGGGTCTACAACGGCCACAAGCACATCCCGGTGAACGTCACCGAGGAAATGATCGGTCAGAAGTTCGGTGAATATTCGCCGACCCGCACCTATTACGGGCATGCGGCCGACAAAAAAGCCAAGAGGAAGTAATCGTCATGGGTAAGGAAAAGAATCCGCGCCGCGTGGCGGAGAACGAAGCGATGGCGAAGACCCGCATGCTTCGCACCTCGCCGCAGAAACTGAACCTCGTCGCCGCGATGATCCGTGGCAAGAAGGTCGACAAGGCCCTTTCGGACCTGACCTTCTCGAAGAAGCGCATCGCGCTCGACGTGAAGAAGTGCCTTCAGTCGGCAATCGCCAACGCTGAGAACAACCACGGCCTGGACGTGGACGAGCTCGTCGTTGCGGAAGCCTGGGTTGGCAAGAACCTGGTGATGAAGCGTGGCCGTCCGCGGGCACGTGGTCGCTTCGGCAAGATCATGAAGCCGTTCTCGGAAATCACCATCAAGGTGCGTCAGGTTGAGGAGCAAGCGTAATGGGTCAGAAGGTTAATCCGATCGGCATGCGCCTCCAGGTCAACCGCACCTGGGATAGCCGCTGGTATGCCGACAGCAAAGACTATGGCGACCTGCTGCTCGAGGACATCAAGATCCGCGAGTTCATCCACGAGGAAGCCAAGCAGGCCGGCATCAGCCGCGTCATCATCGAGCGTCCGCACAAGAAGTGCCGTGTGACCATTCACGCTGCACGTCCGGGCGTCATCATCGGCAAGAAGGGCGCTGACATCGAAGCGCTCCGCAAGAAGCTGGCGAACTTCACCGACAGCGAGCTGCACCTGAACATCGTCGAAGTCCGCAAGCCGGAACTCGATGCGCAGCTCGTCGCCGAGTCGATCGCACAGCAGCTCGAGCGTCGTGTCTCGTTCCGTCGCGCCATGAAGCGCTCGGTGCAGAACGCGATGCGTATGGGTGGTCTTGGTATCCGTGTGAACGTCGCTGGCCGTCTGGGCGGCGCCGAGATCGCACGTACCGAGTGGTATCGCGAAGGTCGCGTTCCGCTGCACACCCTGCGTGCCGACATCGACTATGCGCTGTCCGAAGCGTCGACCCCCTACGGGATCATCGGCGTGAAGGTCTGGATCTTCAAAGGCGAGATCATGGAACATGATCCGCAAGCTCGTGACCGCAAGCACGCTGAAGCCCAAGAGGGCCCGGCACCGCGCGGCCCGCGTCGCGATCGCTGAGGGAGTAGATAGTTATGCTGCAACCGAAACGGACGAAGTTCCGCAAGATGCACAAAGGCCGGATTCACGGTGAAGCCAAAGGTGGTTTCGACCTGAACTTCGGTCACTTCGGCCTCAAGGCAGAGGCGCCCGAGCGCGTCACCGCCCGTCAGATCGAAGCTGCGCGTCGTGCGATCACCCGCCACATGAAGCGTCAAGGCCGTGTCTGGATCCGGATCTTCCCGGATACCCCGATCACTGCGAAACCCACCGAAGTCCGTATGGGTAAAGGTAAGGGTTCGGTCGACCGTTGGGCCGCCAAGGTCAAGCCCGGCCGCGTGATGTTCGAGATCGACGGCGTCAACGAAGAGACCGCTCGCGAGGCTCTGCGCCTCGGCGCGGCCAAACTTCCGGTCGCCTGCCGTATCGTCGAGCGTCAGGACTGGTAATCCCGGTCTGACTGCTGAAGACAAACGAAAGCCCCGCCAGAGATGGCGGGGCTTTTGCGTTGTTGGCGGTATGATCAGGCGCCGTCGGAA
This sequence comes from Thioclava sp. F36-7, assembly GCF_002020075.1. Lineage (NCBI taxonomy): Bacteria > Pseudomonadati > Pseudomonadota > Alphaproteobacteria > Rhodobacterales > Paracoccaceae > Thioclava > Thioclava sp. F36-7. The sequence continues at coordinate 265,746 of NZ_MPZR01000006.1, forward strand.
ATCCAGCCGTCGATCAGCGCCTCGAGTGCTTCCCAGTCGGTATATTCGATATCGGCGTCGAGATCGGCATCGGGGTCCTTCTTCGCCACGATCCGGCGCATCACGAACCGGCGGAAGATATCGTATTTCGACGGCAGGTAGGCGCCCGCGATCTGCTCGGTCAGATCCGGCGTCCAGCCGGTCGCCTCTTCGAAGTCCTTGAGGATCTTGTCGAGTGCGCGCCAATCCTCCGCGTCGTGGCCCGCGGCGGCCAGGGACACGGAGAGAAAGAGGCTCGGGCGGTTCCGGATGATGTCGCGTTGCTCTGCGACGAAATCGGCGAAGCGGCCCTGATAATGTCCGACATGGATCGAGGCCGCGAGGATGATCCGGTCGAACCGGTCGAGGTTCATCCCCTCGGCTTCCTTCGTGGAAATCAATTCGGCGGAGTGGCCCAATTCGGAGATCCGGTCGGCGACGTGCCGCGCGATCTTGCGGGTTTGCCCCTCGCTGGAGGCATAGGCGACGAGTGTTTTCATGCTGCGCTCCCGTTATCTGGTTGCGCAGCAAGGAAATCAGGTGAGACGCGGTTTGGCTATGATTGTGATCAAAGCGCCGGGCTCAATCCACCCATTTGTAATTGAAGCTGACCGAGATGCGCTCGTCCTCGGCCATGTTCATCGGCACCTCGTGGCGCAGCCAGCTTTCCCAGAGCAGCACCTCGCCCGGTTCGGGGGCGATGTAGATGAAGGGCTGCAGCTCGCGCCGGGCGGTCTTGAGGCGGGTCGGGGCCGCCATCATCCGGGCGCTGCGCGGGTCTTCCAGCTTGAGCGCAGAGGCGCCGTCGGGCATCGCGACATAGGTCGTGCCCGAGATCACCGAATGGGGGTGCAGGTGCGAGCTGTGGGTGCCGCCTTCGGGCAGGATGTTGATCCAGAGGTCTTCGAGCACCAGCTTGCCCTCGCCCAGATCGAATTGCAGATCCTCGGCGAAGGCCGCGACGTGTCTGTCGAGCGCCTTCACCATGTCGGCGAAGATCGGGAAGCGCCAGGGCAGGTCGGTGAGCGAGGCGTAGGAGGTATAGCCCGGATAGCCGTTCTCCTCGCACCAGTCCTGCCCGGCCTCGTCATCCTCAGCGATGGCGTAGCACGACGCTTCCAGCTCACCCGTATCGACCTTCGGGCCGAATGCGGATAGGGAGGCGCGGTAGAGGCGGGTGACGAAGAGGGACTCGATCTGGGTCTTGGGCTCGGACATTAGGGCTCTCGCAACTGGGCGTGGATTTACCCCCGCTGTTACGCCAAAGCGGGCCGAAGGCCAAACAATCCTTGCCATATTCGATTCGCTCTGATATTGGCCCCAAGTTCCTGAAATCAGGACCGACATAACCCATCAGAAAGCAGGGTCACCCGCGAGGGGCCCTCTGATGCCAAGAAAGGACCCGGGATGAACGCCCAAGAACTCAAGGCGAAGACGCCTGATGAGCTGCGTGATCAGCTCGTCTCGCTGAAGAAAGAAGCCTTCAACCTCCGCTTTCAGCAGGCCACGAACCAGCTCGAGAACACCGCGCGCATGCGCTCTGTTCGTCGGGACGTTGCACGTATCAAAACCGTGCTGAACCAAAAAGCCGCTGAAGCCGCGAAGTAAGGAGAGCTTCCTATGCCCAAACGCATCCTGCAAGGTACCGTGACGTCGGACAAGAACGACCAGACCGTAACCGTTTCGGTCGAGCGCCGCTTCACGCATCCGGTTCTCAAGAAGACGATCCGGAAGTCCAAGAAATACCGCGCCCATGACGCGGAAAACCAGTTCAAGACCGGTGACATTGTTCGCATCGAAGAGTGCGCACCCGTCTCGAAGACCAAGCGCTGGCGGGTTGTGGTTTCGGCGTAAGCCGGGGCCATCCGTCAGTATTCGAAACCCTGGGGCCCTTACTGCATAGGCGTCCCCAAAGGTCGGGAGTAACCCCATGATCCAGATGCAGACCAATCTGGATGTTGCTGACAACTCCGGCGCTCGCCGGGTTCAGTGCATCAAGGTCCTCGGCGGCTCGCACCGCCGTTACGCATCCGTGGGCGACATCATTGTGGTGTCGGTCAAGGAAGCGATCCCGCGCGGCCGCGTGAAGAAAGGTGACGTCCGTAAGGCCGTCGTCGTGCGCACCGCCAAAGAAGTTCGTCGCGACGATGGCACCGCCATCCGTTTCGACCGCAACGCCGCCGTCATCCTGAACAACGCGGGCGAGCCGGTCGGCACCCGTATCTTCGGGCCGGTCGTGCGTGAGCTGCGTGCGAAGAACTTCATGAAGATCATCTCGCTTGCTCCGGAGGTGCTGTAATGGCTGCTAAGCTCCGCAAAGGCGATAAGGTCGTCGTTCTCGCTGGCAAGGACAAGGGCAAGCAGGGTGAGATCACCTCTGTTGACCCGAAAGCCGGCAAAGCTGTCGTCGACGGCGTGAACGTTGCGATCCGCCACCAGCGTCAGACCCAGTCCAACCAAGGCGGTCGCCAGCCCAAGGCTATGCCGATCGACCTGTCGAACCTGGCTCTGATGGACGCAAACGGCAAAGCCACCCGCGTCGGCTTCCGCGAGGAAGACGGCAAGAAGGTGCGTTTCGCCAAGACCACGGGGGATGCGATCTGATGCTCGATCAAGCAACCTACACTCCGCGTCTTCGCGCTCTTTACCGCGACACCATCAAGGCGGCGCTGAAAGAAGAGTTCGGCTACAAGAACGACATGATGATCCCGAAGCTCGACAAGATCGTGCTGAACATGGGCGTCGGCGAAGCCGTGAAAGACACCAAGAAGGTCAAGCAGGCCGCCGAAGAGCTCTCGCTCATCGCTGGTCAGAAGGCCGTGATGACCAAGGCGAAGAAGTCGATCGCTGGCTTCCGCGTCCGGGAAGAGATGCCGCTGGGTACGAAAGTGACCCTGCGCGGTGACCGGATGTACGAATTCCTCGATCGCCTGATCAACGTTGCTATGCCGCGCGTTCGCGACTTCCGCGGTGTGAAGCCGTCCTTCGACGGTCGTGGCAACTTCGCAATGGGCCTCAAGGAACACATCGTGTTCCCCGAGATCGACTTCGATAAGGTCGATGAGGTTCTGGGTATGGACATCATCATGGTGACCACGTCTGACGTGGATGCCGAAGCGAAGGCGCTGTTGAAGCATTTCAACATGCCCTTCAACGCCTGATCGCGGAGGAACGAAACTTATGGCTAAGAAATCCATGGTTGCGCGCGAAGCGAAGCGCCAGCGTCTTGTGAACAAGTACGCTGACAAGCGGGCCGCGCTCAAGGAAATCATCAACGACCAGGAGCGCCCGATGGAAGAGCGCTTCAAGGCGTCGCTGAAACTCGCGGAACTCCCGCGCAACTCGTCGGCGGTCCGGCTGCACAATCGTTGCCAGCTCACGGGTCGTCCCCACGCTTACTACCGTAAGCTCAAACTCTCGCGGATCATGCTGCGTGACCTGGCCTCCTACGGTCAGATCCCCGGCATGGTAAAGTCGAGCTGGTAAGGAGGGCGACATGTCTGTGAACGATCCTCTCGGCGATATGCTGACCCGCATCCGCAACGCGCAACTGCGTGGCAAATCCACCGTCCGCACCCCGGCCTCCAAGCTCCGCGCTTGGGTTCTCGACGTGCTGGCTGACGAAGGCTACATCCGTGGTTACGAGCAGGCGACGTCTGCTGCCGGCCATCCGGAGCTGGAAATCAGCCTCAAGTACTACGAGGGCACCCCGGTCATCCGCGAGCTGCAGCGCGTCTCGACCCCCGGTCGCCGCGTGTACATGGCCGCGAAAGACGTTCCGTCGGTCCGTCAGGGCCTCGGCGTCTCGATCGTCTCGACCTCGAAGGGCGTGATGTCGGATGCAAACGCACGATCCGCCAATGTTGGCGGCGAAGTGCTCTGCACCGTGTTCTAAGGAGGGCTCAATGTCTCGTATTGGTAAGAAACCGGTCGAGCTTCCCAGCGGCGTTTCTGCGCAGCTGTCGGGCCAGACCATCGAAGTGAAGGGGCCGAAAGGCACCCGTACCTTCACCGCGACCGACGACGTGACCCTCGCTGTCGAGGACAACGCCGTCACCGTCACCCCGCGTGGCCAGTCGAAGCGCGCGCGCCAGCAGTGGGGTATGACCCGCTCGCAGGTCGCGAACCTCGTCCAGGGCGTGACCGAAGGCTTCAAGAAGGAGCTGGAGATTCAGGGTGTTGGTTATCGTGCGCAGATGCAGGGCAACGTCCTGAAGCTGTCGCTCGGTTATTCGCACGAAGTCAACTTCGAGGTTCCGGAGGGCGTGACTGTCACCGCTCCGAAGCAGACCGAGATCGTTGTGGAAGGTTCTGACCAGCAGCAGGTGGGCCAGGTCGCGGCAAATATCCGCGAATGGCGTGCTCCCGAGCCCTATAAGGGCAAAGGCATCCGCTACAAGGGTGAGTATATCTTCCGCAAAGAAGGTAAGAAGAAGTAAGGAACGCGAAAATGGCAAACAGCAAACGGGATCTGTTCCTCAAGCGCCGCCTGCGCGTCCGGAACAAGCTTCGCAAGATGGCCGCTGGTCGCGCCCGTCTTTCGGTGCATCGTTCGTCGAAAAACATCAGCGTTCAGCTGATCGACGACGTGAACGGTCGCACTCTGGCCGCCGCTTCCACGCTCGAGAAGGATCTCGGTGTGGTCGGCAAGAACAACGTCGAAGCGGCAGCCAAAGTCGGCGCCGCGATCGCCGAGCGTGCGAAGAAAGCCGGTGTCGAAACCTGCTACTTCGACCGCGGTGGCTTCCTGTTCCACGGGAAGATCAAGGCACTCGCCGACGCAGCCCGCGAAGGCGGTCTGAAGTTCTAAGACTGGTGGGGGACGTTCGCGTCCCCCCGATGATCCGGGCCGCGCCCTTCGGGGCGGGGCACCTGGATTGAGACAAACGGCGTGAAACCACGCCATCACGAGAAGGAATGCCTCATGGCAGAACGTGACAACCGCCGGGGCCGCCGCGACGACCGCGACGAAAACCCGGAATTCGCCGATCGCCTCGTCGCGATCAACCGCGTGTCGAAAACCGTGAAGGGTGGTAAGCGCTTTGGCTTCGCAGCCCTCGTGGTCGTCGGCGACCAGCGTGGCCGTGTCGGCTTCGGCAAAGGCAAGGCCAAAGAGGTTCCGGAAGCGATCCGCAAAGCCACCGAGCAAGCGAAGCGCAACCTGATCCGCGTCCCGCTGCGCGATGGCCGCACGCTGCACCACGACATCGAGGGCCGTCACGGCGCTGGTAAGGTCGTGATGCGCACCGCACCGGAAGGTACCGGGATCATCGCCGGTGGTCCGATGCGTGCCGTGTTCGAGATGCTGGGCGTGAAGGACGTCGTGTCGAAATCGACCGGCACCCAGAACCCCTACAACATGATCCGTGCCACGCTGAACGGTCTGACCCGCGAAGCAAGCCCCCGTCAGGTGGCTGCGCGCCGCGGCAAGAAAGTGGCCGACATCCTCAAGAAGCCCGAGGCTGAGGCACCTGCCGAAGCCACGGAAGCGTAAGGAGAGCGATCAATGGCTACCATCGTCGTCAAGCAGATCGGTTCGCCGATCCGTCGCCCCGCCATCCAGCGTGCCACGCTAAAAGGTCTGGGTCTGGACAAGATGAACCGTACCCGTGAGCTGGAAGATACCCCGGCCGTTCGCGGTATGGTCGCGAAAATCCCGCACCTCGTCGAAATCGTCGAAGAGCGCGGCTGAGCCGACCGGTTCGTCTGAATACCGAAACGCCCCGACCGAAAGGCCGGGGCGTTTTGCATTCGTGGGGTGTGTCTTCGGAGGGCAGGGCGCCTCAGTTCCAGGCGGGGCCTCTGCCGCCGCCATAGCCGCGCCCTTGGCCGCCCATGCCGCGCCCCTGCATCTGCCCACCGCCTCCGCAGCGCTGGAAGGCGGGCAGGTGTTTGGTCTGCGAGGCATCGCGCAGGCGCGTCAGGATCTGGGTAAGCTGCGCATTCCCGGTGACCGCCGGCAGGAGCCGCCCGTCATAGAGCCCGGAATTGGCCATCTCCGCCTGCACGCCAAGCGCACAAGCCTCGGCCAAGGTGCCCGGCACCGGGGCCAGAGGCTTGGCCCCGCTCAGATAAGGGTTGGCGGGCACGGATAGCCCGTTCTGCCGCAGCACAGCGATCAGCGCCGCAGCATGGGAGATCTCGGCCCGCTCGATATTCGAGAAGGGGCGCACGGCGCCAAACCTCTCCATGATCGCCCGATAGGTGGCCTGCGCGTGATACTCGTCATCCAGCGCCGCGAGCACCGCCCTATGTTCCGCCGAGGTGAGCGCCGCTTGTGCGGGTAGGGCCGTGCCTAAAACGACCGCGATCACGGTGACTATCGCGCCAAGTCTTGTTCCAAGTGAGCTGTGAAAACGCATCGGTCTCTCCTTCCTGAGCCAACTGGAATTCATACGGCGACGTAGGACGGAATCCGGCGCCGATGTGACCGCGCGCCGCAGGCCCCGAGGCAGGCATGTCATTTCTTTAATTTTTCTTCACGAAATCCGGAACCGAATGTGACACACTGGGTTGGTTGGATATCGTTGCATCCTGCAATAGGGTGCTGCGCTTCAAGACTGAGGGACGGATCGATATGTTTGAAAAAATCATGGTTCCGGTCGACCTGCGTCATGTCGAGAAGATGGGCAAGACGTTGAAAGTCGCTTCGGAAATCGCAGCGAAACACGACGCAGAAGTTGTTTTCATAGGTGTCACTAGCCAAGAGCCGAGCGAATTCGGCCACAATGCCAAGGAATATGCCGCGAAACTGGACGATTTCGCGCAGAGCCATGCCAACGAGTTTGGGCATAAGGGGTCGTCGAAGGCAGTCATCGTGCCCGACCCGGCCGTTGATCTCGACAAGACGTTGCTGAAGACGGCTGATGATCTCGGCGCTGATCTGGTGGTGATGGCCACGCATGTGCCCAACGCGGCCAACTATCTCTTTGCGTCGCATGGCGGCCACCTCGCCGCGCACAGCGATGCGTCGGTGTTTCTCGTACGCGGATAACGCGGACCAATATAACCAATAAGGACAGGAGGACGGCATATGGCCGAACCTGAAGAAGTTCAGGGCATCCCTGCCCCCGAAGGGGACACACAACTGATCGAGACCGACTATGAGATCGGTCAAGACAACCTCGAAGGGCAGGTAGGGCCCTTCGGTTTCGACATTCACAACCCTGTTTTCATGATCTCGGCGTTGTCCATCGTGGCCTTCGTCTTCTATGCGCTGGCTCTGCCGGAGCAGGCGAGTTCGCTGTTTGGCGCGATGCGCCCGTGGCTGACCTCGACCTTCGACTGGTTCTTCATGAGCGCCGCGAACATCTTCGTCATCTTCTGCCTTGCCCTGATCGTCTCGCCCTATGGCGCAGTGCGTCTGGGTGGCACGGATGCGGAGCCGGACTTCACCTATATGGGGTGGTTCGCGATGCTTTTCGCGGCCGGTATGGGTATCGGCCTGATGTTCTTCGGCGTGCTTGAGCCGGTCTATCACATGGCGGTCTCGCAGCCTCTGGGCACGCCTTCGCCCTTCGATGCGGACGGCAACCTGATCCCGGAGAATGTCGCACGGGCCAAGGAAATGGGCCTCGCCGCGACGATCTATCACTGGGGTCTGCACCCCTGGGCGATCTATGCGGTCGTGGCGCTCGCGCTGGCGCTGTTCTCCTATAACAAGGGGCTGCCGCTGACGATCCGTTCGGCCTTCTATCCGATCTTCGGCGAGAAGGTCTGGGGCTGGACCGGCCATATCATCGACATCATCGCGGTGTTCGCGACGCTGTTCGGCCTTGCGACCTCGCTTGGCTTCGGCGCGCAGCAGGCGAATGCGGGTCTCAACCACGTCTTCGGCGTTCCGATCGACACGACGGTGCAGGTCATCCTGATCACGCTGATCACCGGCGTTGCGCTGTTCTCGGTGCTGCGCGGCCTCGATGGCGGCGTGAAGCTGCTTTCGGAGATCAACATGGGGATCGCGGCGCTGCTGCTGCTCTTCGTGCTCTTCGCGGGTCCGACGCTGATGATCTTCACCGATTTCGGTCAGGGTCTTCTGGCCTATGCGAAAGACATCATCCCGCTGTCGAACCCGATCGGGCGCACGGATGACAGCTATCGCGACGGTTGGACCGCGTTCTACTGGGCGTGGTGGATTTCCTGGTCGCCCTTCGTCGGCATGTTCATCGCCCGCGTTTCGCGTGGCCGTACCGTGCGCGAGTTCATCATCTGCGTTCTGCTGATCCCGTCGCTCGTCTGCGTGCTGTGGATGGCGGTCTTCGGTGGTGTTGCGATCGATCAGGTCATCTCGGATCCGTCCGGCTCGCTGGTGAAGGCGCAGGTCATCGATAGCTACAACCCGCCGCTGTCGCTCTTCGCGATGCTGGAGGGGCTGCCGCTGGCCTCGATCACCTCGGTCATCGCGATCGTCCTGGTCATCGTGTTCTTCGTGACCTCGTCGGACTCCGGCTCGCTCGTGATCGATACGATCACCGCAGGCGGCAAGGTCGACGCGCCGGTCCCGCAGCGTGTGTTCTGGGCCACTTTCGAGGGCGCGGTCGCGATCGTGCTGTTGATCGGCGGCGGTCTGAGCGCGCTACAGGCGATGGTCATCTCGACCGGTTTGCCCTTCACGCTGGTTCTGCTGGTGATGTGTTGGGCGATCTGGAAGGGTCTGCGGACCGAACCTCGGTAAGCTGGCCAAGCTTTGAGACAAAGGCGCGCGGGGGAAACCTCGCGCGCCTTTCGCTATGTGCAGGGCGTCTGGAAACGCGGCGCGTCTGCGTATATGACCCGGCGCATGTCTGACGGCGCGACCCAAACCTCCGCGAGCCATATCGCGATTTCCGATCTCGGCCACGATCTTGACGGTCGTCCGGTGCTGGAGGGGATTTCGCTGGAGACCCGCGCCCGGCGCATCGGCGTGGTGGGGCGCAACGGATCGGGCAAATCCACCCTGTCGCGACTGATGGCGGGGCTGATCGCGCCGAGCCGGGGCAGTCTGCGGATCAACGGGCACGATCTGGCCGCCGACCGGAAGGCCGCGCTGCGCGAGGTCGGTATCCTGTTCCAGAACCCCGATCACCAGATCATCTTTCCGACCGTGATCGAGGAGATTTCCTTTGGGCTGCGTCAGCAGGGAATGAAGAAGCCCGAGGCCGAAGCGGCGGCCGATCGCACCCTGGAGCAGTTCGGCAAGGCGGCGTGGCGCGATGCCTATGTGACGACGCTCAGCCAAGGCCAGAAGCAGCTTCTGTGCCTGATGGCAGTGAGCGCGATGGCCCCGAACCTGCTGATCCTCGACGAGCCCTTCTCCGGCCTCGACATCCCGACCAAGGCGCAGCTGGGCCGGGCGCTGACGCTCTATCGCGGGACGCTGGTGCAGGTGACGCACGACCCGCGCGAGCTGGAGCATTACGACGAAATCCTCTGGCTCGACCAAGGGCGGCTGCGGATGCATGGCGCGGCGCGCGAGGTGCTGCCCGCCTACGTCGAAGAGATGACCCGCGCGGGAGAGGCCGATGATATCGCTCAGCTCTCCCGTTAAGACAGCCGCCCATGACTGGCCTGCGGGTCTGAAACTGGCTGCGCTCTGCGTGGCGACCGTGGGCCTGTTCTATATCGAAAACCCGCTGATCCTTGCGGGCGTCGTAACGGCGATCGCGATCGCCTATACCTTGCCGGGCCGCGCCTTCCTGCGCGCGGGGCTCGCGGCTCTGAAACTGCTCTGGCCCTTCATCGTGATCGTCGCGATCTGGCAGGCGGTGATCGGCGAGCTGGTGCAGGGCGCGGTGATCGTGATGCGGATGATCTCTGCGGTGGCGCTGGCGAACCTCGTGTCGATGACGACGCGGTTGAGTGATATGATCGCGGTCGTGCGCTGGCTGACGACGCCTTTGCGTCGCTTCGGGCTGTCGACCGCCGCGCTGGAGATCGCAATCGCGCTGGTGATCCGTATGGTGCCGGTGCTGACCAACAAGGGCGGGCGCCTCACCGAGAGCTGGCGCGCCCGGGCAACCCGGCGGCCAAGCTGGCGGCTGGTGCTGCCCTTCACGCTTCTTGCGCTTGACGATGCCGACCATGTCGGCGATGCGCTACGGGCCCGGGGAGGGCTCACATCCGAGAGGGAGACTTGAGATGGAAAAGAATGTCGCGCTGATCGCGCTGTTTGCGGCCCTGATTGCAGTGCTCGCGCTGATCCCGAAAATCACGCTGGGCTTCGGGGTGCCGATCACGGCGCAGAGCCTTGGGATCATGCTGGCGGGGGCCGTGCTGGGATCGAAGCGCGGTGCGCTGGCGGTCCTGCTGTTCCTGCTGCTGGTGGCCGTGGGGCTGCCGCTGCTGGCCGGTGGTCGTGGGGGGCTTGGCGTCTTCTTCGGCCCGACGGGTGGCTTCCTGTTTAGCTGGCCGCTCGCCGCATGGCTGACCGGTTTCATCGTCGAGAAGTGGCGCTCGGTGCCGCTGGGTGCCTCGGTCTTCGTGGGGGCGATCCTTGGCGGGATCGTGCTGTCCTACGCGATGGGGATCGTCGGGCTGTCGCTGGCGCTTGGCAAAAGCCTGATCGAGAGCACCTCGCTGATGCTGGTCTTCATCCCGGGTGACATGATCAAGGCGCTGATCGTGGCTGCGCTGACGGTGTCGCTGTCGCGCGCGCGGCCTTCCAGCGTCCTGTCGCGGCACTGAGACGCGTGGCGTGGCGCTGCTTCTGATCCATACGGGCGGCACGATCGGCATGGTCGCCTCGGACGCGGGATTTGTGCCGCAGCAGGGCGTGGTCGAGGAGTTCCTCGCCACCTTGCCCGAGGGGCGCGAGGTCGAGACTCTGCGTCTCGATCCGCTGATCGACAGCGCCAATGCCACGCCCGCCGACTGGAACAGGATCGCCGAGACCATCGCCGCGCATCACGACCGCTGCGACGGTGTGATCGTGACCCACGGCACCGATACGCTGGCCTATACGGCGGGGGCTTTGTGCTTCGCGCTCGAAGGGTTGGGCAAGCCGGTGATCGTGACCGGCTCGATGCTGCCGCTGTCGGTCGAAGGCAATGACGGCGCGCGCAATCTGCGCGACGCGATCACGACGGCAGGGCAGGCGGCGCCCGGCGTCTGGGTGCAATTCGCAGGACGCCTGCTGCACGGCGCGCGGGTCCGCAAAAGCCATTCGCGTGCCTTCGACGCCTTTGCCGCTGATCCCTCCGACATCCCGCCTCGCCAGCCGGGGGAGCGCCTGACGCGCCACCCGATCCGGCCCGCCCGGATCGCCGTTCTGGCGGTGGCGCCGGGGGCGGAGGAGAGCCTTCTCGAACATGCCGCCAAGACCTGCGATGGTCTGGTGCTGCGCTGCTATGGCTCGGGAACTGCGCCCGACACGCCCGGCGTGCGCGCAGCGCTTGCCACTGCGCAAGAGCGCGCGATCCCCGTCATCGCGGTCAGCCAATGCCCCGAGGGCGGCATGGCGCTTGGCACCTATGCGGCGGGGGCTGTCCTGCGCGATCACGGGGTGATCGACGGGCGCGACATGACGCCGGAGGCGGCCTATACCAAGCTCGCCCATGTCCTCTCGCTCGACGATCCGCAGGAACGGGCCGCCCGCCTGTCCCGCGCGCTCTGCGGGGAATATACGCCCTGATCTTTGGTGCTCACGCCGGTTTTTCGGAACGTCTTCGCCCGCCTTTCCGTTAGGAGAGCGAACCCCGAAAAGGAGCACCTCCCATGGCCGAAGGCAACAACAAGCCGAAATCTTCCAATTCGAAAGCGCAAAGCCCGAAGCGGTCGCGCAAGGCCACCGGGGTCGTGCCCGTCGAACAGCTCCAGAGCCGGGTCGAGGCCTATCGCGAGCTTGCCGAGGCCTATGTGAGATACCCTTGTGTGATGCGTCCGGGCGATCTGACGGGGCTTGCGCGGCGCCTTCATGTGCGCTCGACGATCATCGAGGATCACGCGGTGCGGATCGACGAGAAGGCCGAGGGCGCGGGCGAGAAGTTCGAGGAACTGGCGGATTCGCTGTTCTCCTTCTTCCGCGGCACCTCGCTTCTGTTCCACCGCGACATGCTGGGCGAGGATGAGCGGATGCCGACGGTGCTGGCGCTCGGCGACGTTCACCCCGAGAATTTCGGGATCATGCCCAATGCCGATAACGTGCCGATCTTCGGTGTGAACGATTTCGACGACGTGCTGTACGGGCCCTTCACCTGGGATCTGAAGCGGGGGATCACGGGCTTCCTGATCGCGGCCAAGGAAGAGGGCGATCAGAAGAAAAAGCACCGCGAGAAGATCGTGCGCAAATTCGTCGAAGGCTATCGCGACGGGATGGAATTCTACGCCCGCCACGACAAGGAGGCGAGCCAGCAGATGCGCCCCGATAACAGCCCGAAGGTGATCCAGCGGATGTTCAAGAAGGCGCGCAAGAGCCGGAAGAAATGGCTCTGGGATCGCTATCTCAACGAGACCGGGCGGGGCTTCCGGGCGAATGACGAACTGACGCCGATCTCCAGCCGGATCTCGGAGTTTCAGGGCTACATCAATGACGTGGCCAAGCAGAACGGGATCGATCCGGGCGGTCGCGCGGGCGAGCTGAAGGTGAAGGATGTCTGCATCCGCCACGGGCAGGGCACGGCGTCGCTGGGGCTGCCGCGCTACTATTGCCTGATCGAAGGGCCGAGCAAGGATGCGAGCGACGATCTGATCATCGAGTTCAAGCGCGCTCGCCAATCCGCGCTGGAAGGCCTCGTGCCGGAGAATGATTTCGTCGCCGGCGACAAGGGCGACCGGATCGCGCATGGCCAGCGGGTCCACCTGGCGCAGGGCGATGTGTTCTACGGCAGCGTGGAGATCGACGAGATGAGCTTCATGTCGCGCGAGCGCGCGCCGTTCCGCGACGATATCGATCTCGACGATCTCTCGAAGAGCAGCTGGCGCGACTATGCCCATGCCTGCGGTCAGGCGCTGGCGCAGGCCCATGCGCGCTCCGACGATGCGGGCGAACTGGACTACCGGATCGAGCCGCGCATCATCGAGGCGATGCAGCCCTTCGACCTGTTCGTCGATGATCTGCTGTGTTTCGGACGCGAGGCGGTCAAGCGGCTCAAGCGCGACCACAAGTTCTTCAAGATGGATCTGAAGCGCGGCGCCTTCGACATGACGCAGAAGCACTACCGCTAGGGTCGCGCCTCTGGGCAGCGGTCGGCGCGGCGAATCTGTCGTGCTTGCGTGATCGCCTTCGTGTCGTTACTCCGCGATTATGGCGGTCAAGCGTACGACATTGATGGATGTGGCGCGGGCGGCGGGCGTGTCCCGCGCGACCGCCTCTCTCGTCATTCGCGGCTCCGATCTGGTTGCGGACAAGACGCGCGAGAAGGTCGAAAAGGTCATTGCCGAGCTCGACTACGTGCCCAATAGCGGGGCAGCCCGACTGCGCGGCCAGAAAAGCTGCACGGTCGGCGTCATCATCCCGAACCTGGTGAACAGCTTCTTCTCGGAATTCGTCGAGGGGATCGAGGCCGAGCTGGACGAGCAGGGCTATCAGGTCATGCTCGCCAGCTCGCGCGACGATCCGGAGCGGCAGTCGGGGTTGCTGCGCCGGTTGCGCGAGCACGATGCCGAAGGGATCATCCTCTTTCCCGCTGAAGGGACCGAGCCGGACACGATAGAGAAGCTGGTCGCAGCAGGCGTGCCGCTGGTGCAGGCGATGCGCCATGTCGGGCGCGATCTGAGCGATTTTGCCGGGTCCGACCACGGCCTCGCGGTGCGGCTGAGCGTGCGGCATCTGCGCGATCTCGGCCATCGGCGGATTTCCTTTGTCTCGCTCGCCGGGAAGGTGTCGACGCGGGAAGAACGTCTCGGGGCCTTCGAAGAGGAGTTGCGCGCGCAGGGGCTCGTCAATGCCGGGGTGATCGACGTGCCGCTGGAATGGGATGGTTCGCCGCAATCGGCCGCGATGCTGATGGCGCTGGAGCCGCGCCCGACTGCCGCGATCTGTTTCAACGACATCCTCGCCTCGGGTCTGCTGCGAGGGTTGTTCGACCTCGGCCTGATGCCGGGGCGCGACCTCTCGGTGGTGGGGCACGATAACCTGTCCTTCATCGATCTCGGCGCGCCGCCGCGCCTGACGACGGTGCAGGTATTCCCGCGCCAGATCGGGGCAGCCTCGGCCAAGCTGCTGCTGCGGCGGATCAAGGACCCGAGCGCAGAGCTCAAATCCGAGATCGTGACGCCCCGCCTGCGAGTGCGCGACACTACCGGCCCCGTCGACTGATCCCCGCCAAAGACCATCACGCATCCGTGATTTGCGACTCAGGATTTAGATCGTTCTAATTAGATCGATCTAAAAATGCATATGTCCAATCGTTGAGGAGCGGAGGGGCATGTGGTTACACGCAGGGGAGGCGACGTGTATCACTTCAATTTCACGCCCGTATTCGAGAATTTCGACCTGCTGCTCTATGGCGCATGGTTGACCATCCGCCTGTCTTTCGCGGCGATGATCCTGGGGTTGATCGTGTCGGTTCTGGGGGCTGCCGCGCGCACGTCGCATTCCAAGGTGCTGCACGCGATCGTTGGTGCCTATGTCGAGATCATCCGCAACACGCCTTTCCTCGTGCAGATCTTCTTTCTGTATTTCGGGCTGCCCGCGATCGGGATCTCGCTCGATCCCAATGTCGCGGCGCTGATCGCGCTGGTGATCAATGTCGGCGCCTACGGGACCGAGATTACCCGCGCCGGGATCGAATCCGTGCCCAATGGCCAGATCGAGGCCGGGCGCGCGCTGGGGCTCGGGCCGATCCAGATTTTCCGCTACGTGATCCTGAAACCGGCGCTGCGCAACGTCTATCCGGCGATGACGAGCCAGTTCATCTACCTGATGCTGACTTCGTCGGTCGTCTCGACGATCTCGGCAAACGATCTGGCCTCCATCGGCGCAGATCTGAACGCCAAGACCTTCGCCAGCTTCGAGATCTACCTCGTCGTGACCGGCATCTACCTCGTCCTTTCGCTGCTGTTCTCGGGGCTCTTCAAGCTCATCCAGAACGCCGTATTCAACTATCCTGCGAGCCGCTGACATGATCCGCCAATTCGGACCTTCCGACATCCTGTTCATCATCGAGGCCGTGCGCTGGACGCTTCTGCTGTCGGCCATCGCCTTCATCGGCGGCGCAATCGGCGGGCTGTTCGTGGCGCTCGCGCGCAGCTCCGGCTCGAAGGCGCTGCGCCGGATCAGCGCCGGGTTCATCCGCATCTTCCAGGGCACGCCGCTCCTGATGCAGCTGTTCCTGTTCTATTTTGGGCTGACCGTGCTGAACCTGCCGATCAACCCGCTTCTGGCGGCGGCGATCGCGCTGACTTTCCATGCCAGCGCCTATCTGGGCGAGATCTGGCGCGGCTCGATCGAGGCGGTGCCTTCAGGGCAGACCGAGGCCGCGACTGCGCTGTCGCTGAGCTATCGCGACCGGATGCAGCATGTGGTTCTGCCGCAGGCGGCAAGGATCGCCGTGGCCCCGACGGTCGGCTTTCTCGTGCAGCTGATCAAGGGCACCTCGCTGACCTCGATCATCGGCTTCACCGAGCTGACCCGCGCCGGTCAGATCGTCAACAACGCGACCTTCGACCCGTTCGTCGTCTTCGGGCTGGTGGCCGCGATCTACTTCATCATCTGCTGGCCGCTGTCGCTTTACGCGCGCCGGTTGGAAGGGCGGATGCGCCTCGCATTCACCCGCTGATTTTTCACCCGCTTCAGGTTTAGGAGGAGTAATCCATGAAGTTTCTCAAGACAGTTGCAACGGCGGCCCTGACGGTCGGCGCATTGATGGCAGGCCAGGCGCAGGCCACCACGCTCGATCAGGTCGAGAAGGCCGGCGTGCTCAAAGTCGGCATGCTCGTCGATTTTCCGCCCTTCGGTCTGATGGGCACCACCGGCAAGCCGGAAGGCTATGACGCCGATACCGCCAAGGCGCTCGCCGATTACCTCGGCACCAAGATCGAGATCGTGCCGGTGACCGGCCCGAACCGCATCCCCTACCTGCTCTCGGGTCAGGTCGACGTGCTGGTCGCCTCGCTGGGCATCACGCCCGAGCGCGCCAAGCGGGTCGATTTCTCGCGCCCCTATGCCGGGATCGAGATCATGGTCTACGGCAAGAAGGATGAGAAGGTTTCCAAGCCGGCTGATCTGTCGGGCGAGTCGGTCGGCGTCGTGCGCGCCTCGACGCAGGATGCGGGCGTGACCAAGGTCGCCCCCGATGACGCCACGATCCGCCGCTTCGATGACGATGCGGGTGCGGTGCAGGCGCTGCTCTCGGGTCAGGTGCCGCTGATCGGCGTTTCGAACGTCGTGGCAGCCCAGATCGAGAAGGCCGCGCCGGGTCGCTTCGACGAGAAGTTCCCGCTCTCGAGCCAGGTTCAGGGCATCGCGGTCGAGCCGGGCGCCGACAAGCTTCTGGCGAAGATCAACGAGTTCGTCGGTTCCGCGATGAAAGACGGCACGATGGACAAGATCTCCGAGCAGTGGCTCGCGACGGACATCCCCGATTTCGTCCGCAACGGCTCGGTCGAGGAAGCCGCGACGCCGAAATCGGCCACGAACTGATCTCACTTCACATCCGGCGCAGCCCCGCGCTGCGCCGGATCACCCAACAAGGCATCCCATGACACAAGCACAGCAGCCCGCCGTCGAGATGCGCGGCGTCACCAAGTTCTTCGGTGCGTTTCAGGCGCTGAAGTCAATCGATCTGACGGTCGAACAAGGGGAGCGGATCGTGGTCTGCGGTCCGTCCGGCTCCGGCAAATCGACCCTGATCCGCACGCTCAACCAGCTCGAAGAGATTCAGGACGGCAAGATCACCGTCGACGGGATCGAATTGACGGCTGGCGGCGAGAACGTCGCCAAGGTACGTCGCGATGTCGGGATGGTCTTCCAGCAATTCAACCTGTTCCCGCACCTGACTGTTCTGCAGAACTGCACGCTCGCGCCGCTCAAGACGGGACGTGCGGATAAGGCCACCGCAGAGGCGACCGCGCGCAAATATCTGGAGCGCGTGAAGATCCCCGAACAGGCCGACAAGTTTCCCGCCCAGCTCTCGGGCGGCCAGCAGCAGCGGGTCGCGATTGCGCGGGCGCTCTGCATGGAGCCGCGGATCATGCTGTTCGACGAGCCGACCTCGGCGCTCGATCCCGAGATGGTCAAGGAAGTGCTCGACACGATGATCGATCTGGCCCGCGAAGGGATGACGATGCTCTGCGTGACTCACGAAATGGATTTCGCCCGCGCCGTTGCCGACCGCGTGATCTTCATGGAGCAGGGCGCGATCATCGAAGAGGGGCCGCCGGCGGAGTTCTTCGGCAATCCGAAATCCGAGCGTCTGCGTAATTTCCTGGGGCAGATCTCATGAAGGACGAGGCCAAATCGAACCCGCCGATCCTCGCGCTGATCGAGTTGAAGCCCGCCGACATGATGGAAGCGTTCTGCGCCGAGCATCCGGTCACCCGCGATGCCGGGGCCCGCGAGGGCATCGAGGTCGTGCTGACCAGCGGCGCGCGCGGTCTCTCGGGCGCGGAGATCGCCGAATTTCCCGACCTGCGCCTGATCGCGGTCAATGGCGTGGGCACCGATGCGGTCGATCTGGATGCGGCGGCCACGCGCGGCATCCATGTGACGACGACGCCGGATGTGCTGTCGGAGGCGGTGGCCGAACTGGCGCTGGGGCTCGCGATTTCGGTGCGGCGCCGGATCGGCGAGGGCGAGCGGCTGCTGCGCTCCGGCGGTTGGTCGAACGGACAGAAACCCCGGCTGGGTCAGGCGCTGACCGGTTGCCGGGCGGGTATCCTCGGCCATGGCCGGATCGGGCGGGCGCTGGCGGATATGCTCCGCGCGCTGGGGGTCGATGTGATCTACCATGCGCGCAAGCCCCATGATGACGCCCCCGAGGCATGGCGCCCCAACGCCCGGACGCTGGCCGCCGAAAGCGATGTCCTGTTCGTCACGCTCTCGGCCACGCCCGAGACGCGGTATATCGTCGATGCGCCGGTGCTCGAGGCGCTCGGCTCCGAGGGCACTCTGGTCAATGTCGCGCGCGGCTCGGTCGTCGACAGCGCAGCGCTGGCGGCGGCCTTGCATGGCGGCACGCTGGGCTCTGCCGCGCTCGATGTGTTCGAGGTTGAACCTGCCGCGCCCGATGGGGCGGAAGACGGTCTTCTGCGCGCGCCCAATACGCTTTTCACGCCGCACATCGCTTCCGCGACGAACGAGGCGCGGCGCGCGATGGCGGAGCTGGTGATCGCCAATATCGACGCCTATCTGGCCGGAAGCCCGCTTCCGAGCCCGGTAACGCCTGCCTGACCGGAGCCTCACATGCTGGACTTTCTCTGCATCGGCGAGCCTCTCGCCGAATTCACCAACGATCCCGCAACGCCCGATCTGTTCCATCGTCGCCTCGGCGGCGACACGCTCAACGCGGCGATCTATCTCGCGCGGCTGCGGCCTGATCTGCGGGTCGGCTATCTCTCGCGGCTGGGCGAAGACGGGATGAGCCGCTGGATGCGCGACACGATTGCGCAGGAGGGTGTCGAGATCGAGGCGATCGGGGCCGAGGCCAATGGCAGCCCGGGGCTGAGCTTCATCGCCACCGATGCAACGGGCGAGCGCAGCTTCACCTATTGGCGCGATCAGGCGCCGGCGCGCCGGATGTTCGGCGCGAAAGGGGCTGAGGTCGCGGCGCTCGGTCAGGCGCGTGTCCTGCTGTTCTCCGGTATCACTCTGGCGATCCTTCCCGAGGAGGCGCGCGCGCGGCTGCTGGCGGAGCTCGATGCTCTGCGCCAGCGTGGCGTCACCGTCGCCTATGACACGAATTACCGCCCGCGGCTCTGGCGGGACCGGGCCGAGGCGGCGGAGTGGACGGAGCGCGCCTTGGCGGTGACGAGCCTCGCGCTGCCCTCGCTCGACGATCTCGCGGCCCTTTGGAACGAGGCCGATCCCGAGGCGGTCATGGCGCGCTGCGAGACACATGCGCCGGGGATGATCGTGCTGACGACAGGGGGCGGTGCGGTGCTCGCGCGCGACGCATCGGGTACGGCGCTGCGGGTCGCGCTGCCGGCGCCAGTACCGGCTGTCGACACGACTGCCGCTGGCGACAGTTTCGACGCCGCGCTTCTCTCCGCCCTGCAACGCGGCAAGCCGCTGGAGGCGGCAATTCTCAATGGCGCACGGCTCGCAAGCTGCGTCGTCCGTTATCCCGGCGCGGTCATCCCGCGCGAAGCTATGAAAGAAGAGGTTGCACATCATGCAGCGTGACCAAATCGCAAGCGCAGCAGAAGCTCTGGCCGCCGCGAATGACGGCGAGACGCTCGATGCGCTGACCCCGCTCCCGGAAAGCCCGGCGGAGGCCTATGCGGTGCAGGCCGAGAGCCTGCGCCATCTCGGTCCGGTGGGCGGCTGGAAACACGCGCTTCTGGGCGGGCGCGACCTGTCCTGCGCGCCGGTTCTGAGCCGAGCGATCCACCCGACGGGGACGACCCTTGCCGTCGCGCCCCATGTCCGACTTGAGTTGGAAATCGCGGTGCGGCTGCGCGCCGATATTTCGCCCAAGGCCAAGCCCGCCGAGATTCTGGATGCGATCGGCAGCGTTCATATCGCTTTCGAGGTGCTGCAATCGCGCTTCACCGCGCTCGAAAAGCAGCCGCCGCTGGCGCAGATGGCGGACCGATTCTCGAACCAGGCGATCATTCTGGGCGACGAGGTCCCTGATTGGCAGAGCCGCGATCTGACGCGTCTGCCGCTTGCGATCGGCACGCCGTCCGATCCGCCCACGATGGCCGCGGGCATGTCGCTCTCCGAGATCGTGTGCTTCCTCAGCTTCCTTGCCGAGCGGGCCGCCGTCATCGGGCCGGGGTTGCGGGCGGAGCATTGCATCGTCACCGGCGCGCGCATCGGCCCGCAACCTCTGCCCGCGGGCGCGGAGGTGCGTGGCGGGCTCGAGGGCTGTCAGGTTTCGATGACCACGCGGGCGCTCTGAACGCCCAAGCACGCTGTGGTTGGTCGATGGAGCAACAGGCGCGTCGTCGGGGATCGAGCGCCGCCTCGACGGCTGAGGAAAGAGCGCGGGCCTGTCACTCAGACCCGCGCCACCTTTAGCCCGCGATCAGCGCCTTGGCGCGCGCAACGATCGCATCTTTGGTGATACCGAACTCGGCATAGAGCCGCTCTGCCGGAGCCGAGGCGCCGAAGCCCGGCATGCCGATCACATCCGCCTCGCGCGCGACGTAGCGGGTCCAGCCGAAGGCCGATGCGGCCTCGACAGCGATCCTCGGCGCGGCGCCGAGAACTTCGGCGCGGTAGTCCTCGGACTGCGCGTCGAACAACTCCCAGCATGGCATCGAGACCACGGCGACATTGACGCCGTCCGCATGCAGCGCCTCTGCGGCCTCCACGGCCAGCGCCACCTCGGTCCCTGTCGCGAGAAGCGTCACATCGCGGCTCTCCCCGAAGGAGCGGATCACATAGGCGCCGCGCGCGGTCAGGTTCTCATCCCCCGGGCCTCGCAGTTGCGGTACACCTTGCCGCGACAGCACCAGCAACGACGGCGTGCCTGTCGACCGGATCGCGATATCCCACGCCTCCAGCGTCTCCACCGCATCCGCGGGCCGGAACACGTTGAGATTCGGGATCGCGCGCAGCGAGGCCAGATGTTCGACCGGCTGGTGCGTGGGGCCGTCCTCGCCGAGCCCGATCGAGTCGTGGGTCATCACATAGGTGACGCCCAGCCCCATCAGGGCCGACAGGCGGATCGCGTTGCGTGCGTAGTCCGAGAACACGAGGAACGTGCCGCCATAGGGCTTGAGGCCGCCATGCAGCGCGAGACCGTTCATCGCCGCCGCCATGCCGAACTCGCGCACACCGTAGCCGATATAGCGACCCGGTTTGGCGGCGGTGTAGGACGAGTCGACCGCAGCGACGCGCGTCAGGTTGGAGCCGGTGAGATCGGCGCTGCCGCCGATCATCGCAGGTACCGCCTTGGCGAGATGCTCCAGCGCGATCTGCGAGGCTTTGCGGGTTGCGACCGATTGCGGTTTCTCGAACAGCTCGGCGCGCGCAGTCTCGACGGCGGCGGCGTAGCCTTCGGGCAGCTTGCCCTCGACACGGGCGGTGAATTCGGCGGTCTTGCCGGAGGCGGCGAGGGCGTCCTCCCATTCCGCGCGGGCCTGCGTGCCACGGGCCCCGATGGCGGCCCAGGCTGCGGCGAGGTTCTCAGGGATGTCAAACGGCGCTGCGTCCCAACCGAGCGCCTGCTTGGCCAGCGCGCCTTCCTCGTCCCCGAGCGGTGCACCATGCGCCTTCGCGGTGCCCGCCCGGTTCGGCGAGCCGAAGCCGATCACCGTCTTCATCGCGATCAAGCTGGGCCGCGCGGTCTCGGCCTTCGCGGCCGCCATAGCCTCGTCGAGCGCCTTGGCGTCATGCCCGTCGCAGCGGATCACATGCCAGCCACAGGCCGCAAGCCGCGCCGGAACATCCTCCGAGAAGGACACCGAGGTCGGCCCGTCGATGGTGATGTCATTGTCGTCGTAAAGCAGGTTGAGCTTGCCCAGCCCGAGATGGCCCGCAAGCGAGATCGCCTCTTGTCCGATCCCTTCCTGCAGACAGCCATCGCCCAGCATCACCCATGTGCGGTGATCGACGAGGCCGGGGAACTCGGTGGCTAGCGCGCGCTCGGCCAGTGCCATGCCTACGGCGGTCGCCAAGCCCTGTCCCAGCGGACCAGTCGTCGTCTCGACGCCCTTCGCATGGCCCCATTCCGGATGACCGGCCGTGATCGACCCCCATTGCCGGAAATTGCGAATCTGGTCGCGCGTCATGTCTTCGTAGCCGGTCAGATGCAGTAGCCCGTAAAGCAGCATCGACGCATGGCCGTTCGACAGAACGAAACGGTCGCGATCGGGCCAGTCGGGGGCCGAGGCGTCGAATTTCAGATGGTTGCGAAACAGCACGGTGGCCGCGTCGGCCATGCCCATCGGCGCACCGGGATGGCCGGAATTGGCGGCATTCACCGCGTCGATGGCCAACGCCCGCAGGCAATTGGCGAGGGCGAAGTTTTCAGGGTCGATAGCGGCTTTGGCCGCGACTTGAGCGTGATCGAGCATGGGATCCTCCTATGGCGCGAACGCTAGCAGCGGTCACAGGTTCTAACAATTAAAAATCACAAAGTAACAAAAATAATGTTGAAACTAACGTGACGCATGTTATTTAACCTCAACACGACGGAGGAGCGTTCGACATGCCCGAGGTTTGGATCGGCACCAGCTGGAAGATGAACAAAACCCTGTCCGAGGCGATGGCCTGGGCGGATGGCCTCGCGGCTGCGACCCTGTCGCCGCGTATCCAGAGCTTTGTCATTCCGCCCTTCACCGCGACGCGGCAGGTCAAGGCCGCGCTGGCTGACACGCCCGCGCTGGTCGGTGCGCAGAACATGCATTGGGCCGATGCCGGCGCCTGGACGGGCGAAGTGTCCGCGCCGATGCTGGTTGATTGCGGTCTCGACATTGTGGAGCTCGGCCATTCCGAACGCCGCGCCCATTTCGGCGAGACCGACGAGACGGTCGGCCTCAAGACGGAGGCTGCGGTGCGCCACGGGCTGATCCCGCTCATCTGCATCGGCGAGACGCTCGAGGATCGCGAAGAGGGGCGGGCCGCTGAAGTGCTGGCCACGCAGGTGCGCGGTGCGCTCTCGAAGCTGTCGGAGGACCAGAAACAGGCCGAGATCTGGCTCGCCTACGAGCCGGTCTGGGCCATCGGTGAAAACGGTATTCCCGCCACGGCCGATTACGCCGATGCCCGCCAGGCCGAGATCATCGCTGTGGCGCAAGAGGTGACGGGCCGCCGCGTGCCCTGCCTCTATGGCGGCTCGGTCAATCCTGACAACTGCGCAGAGCTGATCGCCTGCCCGCATATCGACGGGCTGTTCATCGGTCGCTCTGCTTGGAACGTGGCCGGATATCTCGACATTCTCGCGCGCTGCAATGCCGCGCTGGACGCACAAGTCAAAACGGAGGAACTGTCATGAAAATCGCAGTGGCCGGCGACAGCGCCGGCGAACCGCTCGCCAAGATCCTGGCCGAATATCTCAGCCAGAACCCCGACTACGAGGTGACTGAAGCCTCGCGCACCGAGGCCGGGCCGGACGATTTCTACGCCAATCTCGCGGATCGCGTCGCATCGGGCGTCAAGGACGGAACCTACGACCGTGCGATCCTGTGCTGTGGCACCGGGATCGGGGTCTGCCTCTCGGCCAACAAGGTGCCGGGTATCCGTGCAGCCCAGACCCACGACACCTATTCGGCGGGCAAGGCGGCGACTTCGAACAACGCGCATATCATCACGATGGGTGCGCGGGTCGTGGGGGCGGAGCTCGCGAAAGACATTGCCGATGCCTTCCTGTCCTCGTCCTTCGATCCCGAGGGGAAATCGGCGGGCAACGTTCAGGCCATTGACGCGGTCGACGCCAAGTATCACACGACGGCCTGAGCGAACTCCCGAGGGTCGGGCGGTTCGCCGCCCGGTCCCAACTCACTGACGGAATTCCCACATGCTGACCTTGCCGAACGACCGTCCCTCGCAGGCGGCGTACCTGCGTGACTGCCTGCCTGCTGGCGGGCTTGGAGAGATCATCACCGCGCTGGCGGATGCCTTGCCCCCGATCGAGAAACGGCTCGCGGCGGGCCGGTTGCCCGGCGATCCGGCCGCGTCCTGCGGTCAGAACGAAAGCGGCGATGTGCAGAAGGCGCTCGATGTGGGCGCGCATGACCATATCCTTGCGGCGCTCGGCGGGCTGGGCGTGCGGCACATGCTGTCGGAAGAGGCCGAAGAGGTGGAGCTGCTCGATCCGGAGGGCCAATTCGATCTCGCGATCGATCCGATCGACGGGTCGGGCTCCATCGGTATCGGCGCGCCGCTCGGGATGCTGTTCGCGATCTATCCGACCGGTCCCGCCGATTTCCGGCGTCCGGGCTCGGAGGCGATCGCGGCTGGCTACGCCTCCTTCGGGCATTCTCTGGATTTCGGGTTCACGGCCGGGCAGGGGGTGCAGATCGCGACCTATGACGGCACGGATTTCCGCATGACAGCGCAGGATGTTCGGCTGTCGGCCAAAGCGTCGACCATCGCTTACAACGCCTCGAACGAGCGCCATTGGAGCCCGGGGCTGCAACGTTGGGCCGCCGAGTTGCGCGCCGGTGCGGATGGTTCGCGCGGGCGCGATTTCAACATGCGCTGGCTTGCGGCGGCGGTCGGTGAACTGCACCGTATCCTGCTGAAGGGCGGCGCGTTCCTTTACCCGGCGGATCGGCGCGAAGGCTATCGCGAAGGGCGGCTGCGGCTGGCCTATGAGGCGGTGCCGATCGCCTGCCTGATCGAAGCGGCGGGCGGGCACGCCACCGATGGCACCAAGCGTATCCTCGATCTCGTGCCGGAGGCGCCGCACCAGAACGTGCCGCTCGTGTTCGGCGCATCGGAAGAGGTCGACATCATCAAGACATATCTTTCGGAGGAGACCTGACCTATGGCCCGCATCACCCTGCGCCAGTTGCTCGATCACGCGGCGGAGAACGGCTATGCCGTGCCCGCGTTCAATATCTCGAACATGGAGATGGGTCTCGCGATCATGACCGCCGCGCGCGAGGCTGATGCGCCGGTGATCCTTGCCGCCTCGCGGGGCGCACGCGCCTATGCGGGGGACCGCCTGCTGGCGCGGCTGATTGACGGGCTGGTCGAGACCTTCCCCGAAGTGCCGGTCTGCATGCATCTCGATCACGGTAGCGATCTGGCCACCTGCGCCACCGCGATCCAGCATGGCTTCACCTCGGTGATGATGGACGGCTCGCTGCTGGCCGATGGCAAGACACCCGCCGATTACGCCTATAACCGCGATATCACCGCGCGCGTGGTCGAGATGGCGCATGCCTGCGGTGTCTCGGTCGAGGGTGAACTGGGCGTGCTCGGCTCGCTCGAGACCGGCATGGGCGATCAGGAAGACGGCCACGGTGCGACCGAGAAGCTCTCGGAAGAGCAGCTGCTGACCGACCCCGAAGAAGCCGAACGCTTCGTGCGTGAAACCGGCGTCGATGCGCTCGCGGTCGCGATGGGCACCAGCCACGGCGCCTACAAGTTCACCCGCCAGCCCGATGGCGACATTCTCGCGATGAATGTCATCGAAGAGATCAACCGTCGCCTGCCCAATACGCATCTGGTCATGCATGGCTCGTCCTCCGTCCCCGAGGATCTGCGGCAGATGATCAACAGCTATGGCGGCGATATGCGCCCGACCTGGGGCGTGCCGGTCGAGGAGATCCAGCGCGGCATCCGCTCGGGCGTGCGCAAGGTGAATATCGACACCGACAACCGCATGGCGATGACGGCAGGCGTGCGCAAAGTCCTTTCCGAGACGCCCGGCGAATTTGATCCGCGCAAATACCTCACCGAAGGCAAGGCGCTGATGCAGCAGCTTTGCAAGGCGCGGTTCGAAGCGTTTGGCACCGCCGGTCACGCCTCGCGCATCACGCCGCTGCCGCTGGAGGTGATGGCGGCGCGCTAAGCGTGTCCCGTCTGCAGAACACAGAAAAAGGGCGCCCGCGCGGGCGCCCTTTCTTCGTTGCGAGGTGGCGTTCTACGTGACGCCCCCGAAATCCCCACGCGCCTGTCAAAACGAAAAAGGGGGCCGCGCGGCTCCCTTTCCCAGTGTCCCGTTGCGCCGGATCAGGAGGATTGATCCAGGGTGAACGGGCCGGTGTAGGCGTCGACATTGCTCGAGTCGATCAGCATGCAGTCGAAGAGTTGCTTCTCTTCCGAGACTTCCAGCTCGCCGGTCTGGATGAAGTGATCGGCCTGACGCACGGCTTGCTCGGCGAAGATCGCGACCGGCTGCAGCACGGTGTAGGTCATCTCGCCTGCCTTGACCGCGTCGACCGCATCGGGCGAGCCGTCGAAGCCGCCGACGACCATGCCGTCGAGCTTGCCCGCTTCCTTGAGCGCGGCGATCGCACCGAGCGCCATTTCGTCGTTGCCCGAGATCACGCCGGTGATGTCCGGGTTGGCCTGCAGCATCGACTGCATTTTGGAATAGCCCTGCGTGCGGTCCCAGTTAGCCACTTCCTGCGCTTTCTTGTCGAGGTCGGGATACTGGCTCAGCACCGTCTCGAAGCCGTTCGAGCGGGTCTGCGCGTTGTTATCCGACGGGGCGCCGAACAGCTCGACATAGGAGCCTTTCTCGCCCATCGCCTCGACCCATTTCATCGCGCCGAGTGCTGCGCCCTGCGCGTTGTTCGACACCAGCTGTGCCTTGGCGAGACCCGACTGGTTGATCTCGGCGTTGACGATGAAGACCGGGATACCGGCTTCGACCGCTTTCTTCACGGCGCCGACCGAACCGTCCGCGTTCGCCGGGTCAAGGATGATCGCCTTGGCCTTGTTGGTGATTGCGGTGTCGACGAGGTTGCTCTCGGTGTTGGTGTCACCCTTGTGGGCGGAGACGTTGGCGTCATAGCCAAGCTCTTCGGCGGTCGCCTTGGCGACCTCGCCCTCGGTGTACCAGTAGGGGTTCGAGGGATCGTTGACGATGATCGAGATCAGACCGTCAGCCATCGCGGCCTGTGCCATCAACGGCATCATTGCGACGGTCGCGAGAATGGTGCGCCTGGTGAATTTCATGTTGGGTTTCCTCCCGTTGGGTTGTTGTAGATGCCGGATAGGTCCGGCGGGTATTCGGGCGCGGGACCTCCCTGTCCCGCGTCCTCGAAGTCTCAGCGCCGTGCGCGGCCGTATTGCAGGCTGTTGAGCAGCACGGCGAGCACGATCACGGCGCCCGTAAAGACGGTCTGCCAGTAGGCAGAGACGCCGATGATCACGAGCCCGTCGCTCAGAAAGCCGATGACGAAGGCGCCCAGCATCGTGCCGCGCACGTTGCCGCGCCCGCCGGTCAGGGCGGCCCCGCCGATGACGACGGCCGCGATGGCGGTCAGTTCGTAGGTGGTGCCTGCGGTGGGGCCCGCCGAGGTCAGCTGGGACGACAGCACGAGGCCCGCGATGGCGGCACAGATGCCCGATAGCACGTAGACCGAGATTTTCACGCTGCGCGTCGGCACGCCGGAGAGTTCCGCTGCGCGCTCGTTGCCGCCCGAGGCGTAGAGCCAGCGGCCGAAGGCGGTGCGCGCCAGCACGAGGCCGACCGTCAGCGCGACCAGCGCCAGCACGATCACCCCGATCGGCACCCCCGCGATGCGGTTGAAGCCGAGCCAGTCGAAGCCGGTATTGCCCAGAGCTTCCGCGCCGCCAAGGTTGTTATAGGTGAGGCCGTTGGTCATTAGCAGCGCGACACCGCGCGCCACATAGAGCATCCCCAGCGTCGCCACGAAGGCGGGCACGTTGAAGAACGCGATGAGCACGCCATTGATCAGGCCCACGAAGGCGCCCAGACAAATCGTCAGCACCACCACGGCCCAGACCGGCGGGTAGAGCACGACACCGGCGGCCGGTATCTCGACCCCCTGCATCAGGTAGCCCGCGACGACCCCGGCCAGACCCAGCGTCGAGCCCACGGACAGGTCGATGCCGCCGTTCAGGATCACCAGCAGCATGCCGATCGCCAGCAGCCCGAAGATCGCGACATGCGACGACATGATCAGGAAGTTGCCGATACTGAAATAGACCGGAGACAGGATCGAGAAGACGGCGATGATCGCGACGAGGGCGAAGAATGCGCGGCCCTCCAGAAGGATCTTGCCGATGTTCAGGCCCATGCCGCCCGATCCGGGCTTGGAATTCGTAACGTCCGCCATGTTGGCCTCCCTTAGTGGTGCACGGCTTCGCCAGAGGCGGCCATGATCTGCTCTTTGGTTGCGGTGTGATCGAACTCGGCCGCGATCCGGCCTCTGTTCATCACGATGATCCGGTGGGCGATGCTCAGGCATTCGCCGACTTCCGAGGTCGAATAGAGTACGGCCAGCCCACGCTCCTGCGCGGTGCGCGCGAGCAGCTTGAAGACCTCGGCCTTCGCGCCGATGTCGATGCCGCGCGACGGTTCGTCGAGCAGGATGACCTCGGGCCGGGTGGCGAGCATCTTGCCGATGACCACCTTTTGTTGGTTGCCGCCCGAGAGCGAGCCGATCATCGCGCCGCCGCCATCGGTTTTCACGGTCACTTCGCGGATCGAGTCGTCGATCACCTTGCGCTCGTCCTTGCGACTGGTGAACAGCCCGCGCGTGAAGGCGCCGATCGAGGAGAGCGACAGGTTCTGACCCACGGTCATCGTCTGCACGAGCCCGTCGCGCTGCCGATCCTCGGGGACGAGCACCAGCCCGGCCTCGATGCGCTCGGCGATCGACATGTGCGAGATGTCGCGCCCGTGCAGCTTCACCGCGCCGCTTTTCGCGCGCAGACGCCCGGCGGCGCATTCCATCATTTCGGTGCGCCCGGCGCCCATCAGCCCGTAGATGCAGACGATCTCGCCTGCGCGCACGCTCAGGCTCATGTGGTCGACCACCAGCCCGTGACCCGACGGGTCGGGGACGCAGAGATCTTCGACGATCAGCGAGGGCTCGCCCATCTTGCTGTCGGGAGGCGTGCCGAGGTCGAACCCTTCGCCGACCATGTTGCGCACGATCCATTCGAGGTCGATCTCGTTGCGTGGCGCGTAGGCGGTCATTTCGCCATCGCGCAGCACCACCGCGTGATCGGTCACTTCCAGCGCCTCTTCGAGGTGGTGCGAGATATAGACGATGCTGACGCCCTTCGCGGTGAGGTCGTTGATCACCTTGAACAGCACTTCCACTTCCGAGGCCGACAGCGCCGAGGTCGGCTCGTCCATGATCAGGATGCGGCTTTTGGCCTGAAGGGCGCGCGCGATCTCGACGATCTGCTGCTGCCCGAGACGCAATTCCTCCACCGGGGTGAGGGGGTCGATCTCTTCTTCCAGCTCTTCCATCAGCGCGCGGGTGACCCGCTCTTCCTCGGCGAAATCGACGCCGCGGCGGGTGCGGATTTCGCGCCCCATGAAGATGTTGTCGCGCACGTTCAGGTTCGGCGCGAGCGCGAGTTCCTGGTGGATGATCGAGATGCCCTGCGCCAGCGCGTCATTCGCGCCGTTGAAGGTCACCGGTTCGCCGTCGAGCAGAATCTGCCCCGAGGTTGGCGTCACGATGCCGGCAAGGATCTTCATCAGCGTCGATTTGCCCGCGCCGTTCTCGCCGAACAGCGTCGTCACCTGACCGCGATGGATGTCGAAATTCACGCCCTTGAGCGCTTTCACCGCACCGTAATGCTTGGCGACGTGGCGGGCCGACATGACGACCTCGCCGGTCCCTCGCGGCGCCTCGGGGCGGATGCTTTGCTGCACGGTCATTGGACTTTCACCTCGACCGGCGTGATCAGCCACATTTTCGGATTGATCAGCTTGAAGGCACCGGTGACGGTCACCGTCTTGCCGGTCAGGTTGGAGGTGTCGATCCCGTCGAGCACCTCGGCCTTCATCGCGCGGTTAATGCCCGCGCCCGCATCCTGGTATTCGATCTGGTTCTTGAAGGCGCCGAAGGAGATGTCGCCGGGGGCGTCGCGCAGGTCGGTGCCGTTGATCGCGGGGCCGGTCTGGACGCGGATGCGCACGTTGTCGAGCCCATCGACATTGATATCGTAAATGCCCGATTTGCCTTCGCCGACGGTGCCGGTCACGCGCACGGGCAGCACAGGCATCGCGCCGCCGGTGCCGTATTTCTTGGCGGCTGCGGATTTGTCCTCGGCCAGTGCGGCGGCGAGCGTCTTGGCGTCGACGGCGCGCTTGCTCACATCGTCGCGGATGCGGGGGAATTCCTTGGTGCCGTAGGCATCGGGCGAGAACCCGTCGACGCGGGTGTCCTGCTCGGAGCCGATGGTGACGACGGTGGTGTCGAGCCCGATCGCGACGAGGGTGCACAGCGCCACGGCGCCGACAATGACGCCCCGCCGGCCGATACGCGGTTTCATGGAAATATCGGTGGCATTCATGGCCTGTCGCTCCTCCCCTCGGGCCCCGGCGGGGCCTGTTGATCCTGTGTCGGGAGATGTTGACCCGGGCGCCAAAAGACACCGGCTCGCTCGATCCCGGCGCGCTTGAGACCAGCACCTGTCGCGCGCCGCGCGGGCGGCGTCGTCAGGGTGCGTGTCGCGGCTGAGATCTCGCGCGGCCTATCCAAGGTGCAGACCGCCATCCTCCCGTTTCGCAAGACGAATCGTGCCGATGCCCGTTCCGCCTGCCACTCGCCGAATCCACTGAATTTGCCAGCCTTTTCCTCCGTTTGGCAGGCAGTGGCGTTCGGTTCGTGCTGATCACCATACCTGAAAAAAATTACAAAGAAAGAAAAAAAATACACTCGACATGTGGTCGGGCTTGGGTATGCTTGACGCGTCTCGAGGGCAGATTTGTCCCCGAGAAGACCGCATTGGCTGGAGGGGCCGCGGTCGCAAATCAAGGGAGGAGGTCGCATGGCACAAGCGCCTTGCGTGGCTCGCCATCTGCGTCCCGAAACGGTGCAGCATGGCTGATCGCGACATCATTATCGGCATCGATGCGGGGACCTCCGTCATCAAGGCCGTGGCCTTCGATCTGTCGGGTCGGCAGATCGCGGCGGCGGCCGTGCCGAACCGCTACGACAGCGGCCCGAACGGAGCCGCAACTCAGAACATGGACCGGACATGGGCCGACTGCGCAAGCGCGCTGCGCAGCCTTGGCGGGCGGGTCGACGGGCTGGCCCGCCGCACCGCCGCGCTGGCGGTGACCGCGCAGGGCGACGGGACGTGGCTCGTAGGGCAGGGCGATCGCCCGGTCGGTGATGCCTGGCTCTGGCTCGATGCGCGGGCGGCGGAGACCACCCGCAGGCTGGCCGGGCACGGCCGCGACGCGGCTCGCTTCCGCGCCACGGGCACCGCGCTCAACACCTGCCAGCAAGGCGCGCAGATGGCGCATATGGATCGCCATTGCCCCGAGCTTCTGGACCGCGCCGAGGTGGCGCTGCATTGCAAGGACTGGCTCTATCTGAACCTCACGGGCGTCCGCGCGACCGATCCCTCCGAGGCGAGCTTCACCTTCGGCGATTTCCGCACCCGCAGCTATTCCGACCTCGTGATCGAGGCGCTGGAATTGCGCGGCCGCAGCCATCTTTTGCCGCCGATCCTTGACGGCAGCCGCGATACCCATCCGCTGAGCAACGCGGCCGCCGAGGCGACGGGCCTGCTGGCTGGCACGCCCGTCAGCCTTGGCTACGTGGATATGGTGATGACCGCGCTCGGTGCGGGCGTGCATACCGGCACGCCGGGGGCGGCGTGTTCCACCATCGGCTCGACCGGGGTGCATATGCGCGCGGTGCGCGACGAGGACGTAACGCTGAACGGGCGCTCGGGCTATGTGATCTGCCTTCCTGCAGAGGGCATGGTCACGCAGGTGCAGACCAATATGGCCGCCACGCTGAACATCGACTGGGCGCTGCGCGTCGCGGCCGACCTGATGAGCGAGACCGGCCATCCGCATGACTACGCCAATCTGGTGGCGCGGATAGACGGCTGGCTGGCCCGATCCGAACCGGGCGCGCTGCTCTATCAACCCTATGTCTCCGAGGCGGGCGAGCGCGGCCCGATGGTCAACGCCAATGCCCGCGCCGGATTTATCGGCCTCTCGGCAGGTCACCGTTTCCCGGACATGATCCGCGCCGTCGTCGAAAGCCTCGGCATGGCCGCGCGCGATTGCTATGGCGCGATGGGAGAGTTGCCGCGCGAGTTGCGACTGACCGGCGGCGCTGCGCGCTCCGGCGCGTTGCGCGGAATTCTTGCCGCGTCTGTCGGTGCCCCCGTGCGGGTGTCGGCGCGCGAGGAGGCCGGGGCTGCTGGCTGCGCCATGATGGCCGCCGTCGCAATCGGCGCCTACCCGAATATGGAAAGCTGCGTCGCCGAATGGGTCACGCCGCTTCTGGGTGAGGCCGAAGCGCCGGACCCGGCGCTTCAGACCACCTATGCAGACCTTTACCCCGCCTATGCCGAAGCCCGCGAGGCGCTCGAACCGGTCTGGGACCGGCTCGCAGATCATCGCGACCGGCGGACCACCCCCGAAATCGATGCGCCGCGCACCGCGCAAGGAGGATCGTGACATGAGCACGCAGGAACTGGATCTTTTCGTCATCGGAGGCGGCATCAACGGCGCGGGCTTCGCGCGCGACGCGGCGGGCCGTGGCCTCAAGGTGGCGCTGTGCGAAAAGGACGACCTCGCCGAGGGCACGTCGTCGCGCTCGGGCAAGCTGGTGCATGGCGGGCTGCGTTACCTCGAATATTACGAGTTCCGGCTCGTGCGCGAGGCGCTGATCGAACGCGAGGTGCTGATGAATGCCGCGCCGCATATCATCTGGCCGCTGCGCTTCGTGCTGCCCCATTCGCCGCAGGATCGCCCGGCCTGGCTCGTGCGGCTGGGGCTGTTCCTCTACGACCATCTCGGCGGGCGCAAGAAGCTGCCGGGGACGCGCACGCTCGACCTGCTTCGCGATCCCGAGGGCGCGCCGCTCCTCGACAAATATACGCGCGGCTTCGAATATTCCGATTGCTGGGTCGACGATGCGCGTCTGGTGACGCTGAACGCGCTCGATGCGGCGCAGCGCGGGGCCATCGTGATGACCCGCTCGCCCGCGATCAGCGCGCGGCGCGAGGACGGCAAATGGCGGGTGGTGACGCAGAACACCTTGACCGGAGAAAAGCGCGAATTCCTCGCCAAATGTCTGGTGAATGCCGCCGGTCCTTGGGTGACCGACGTGCTGACCCGGGTTGCAGGCGCCAATTCGACGCGCAATGTCCGGCTGGTCAAAGGCAGCCATATCATCGTGCCGAAATTCTGGGAGGGGCCGCATAGCTACCTCGTGCAGAATACCGACAAGCGGGTGATCTTCATCAACGCCTATGAGGGCGACAAGGCGCTGATCGGGACGACCGATATCGCCTATGAAGGCCGGGCCGAGGATGTCTCGATCGATGACGGCGAGATCACCTACCTGCTCGACTGCGTGAACCGCTACTTCAAGGAGAAGTTGCGGCGAGAGGATATTCTCGAGACCTTCTCAGGCGTGCGACCGCTCTTCGACGACGGCAAGGGCAACCCTTCGGCGGTGACCCGCGACTATGTCTTCGATCTCGACGAGACCGGCGGCGCGCCGCTCCTGAACATCTTCGGCGGCAAGATCACCACTTTCCGCGAGCTGGCCGAACGGGGCATGCACGAGATTCGCCACGTCTTCCCGAAGATGGGCGGCGACTGGACCGAAGAGGCGGCGCTGCCGGGCGGTGACATGCCCGGGGCGGATTACGACGCGTTCCGCGAGACGTTGAAGGCCGAATATCCGTGGATGTCCCGGGATTTGCGCGAATATTACGGGCGCCGCTACGGGACGCTCACGCATCGGATCGTGGGCACGGCCAATGACCCCAAAGGTCTGGGCCGTCACTTCGGCGGGCATCTTTATGAGGCCGAGGTGACGTGGCTGGTCGAGAATGAATGGGCGGCCACGGCGGAGGATATCCTCTGGCGGCGCACCAAGCACCGGCTGACCATGTCCGAGGCCGAGATTGCGGCCTTCGCCGAATGGTTCGACACGGCGCATGCGGTGGCTGCCTGATGGGACTGACGCTGTCTTTGAACACCAATCCGCTGGTGAACCGCTTCGCCGATCCGGATGACCTGATCGATTGCGTCGCCCGCGATCTGCGAATCCGCGATCTGCAGCTGACGCATGAGTTCATCAACCCGTCCTGGCCCGCGCCGGTGATCCGACGTCTGACGCGGCAGATGAGCGCGGCGCTGTCGCGGACCGGGGTGCGTGTGACCTCTGGGATGACGGGGCCCTACGGGCGGCTGAACCATTTCGGCCATCCCGACCGCGACGTGCGGCGCTATTATGTCGACTGGTTCAAGACCTTCGCGGACATCACCGCCGATCTCGGCGGCACGTCGGTGGGCACGCAATTCGCCATTCTGACCTATCGCGAGCAGGACGACCCGGCCAAGCGCGAGGAGATGATCCGGATCGCCATCGACTGCTGGGCCGAAGTGGCCGAGCACGGCAAAGCCGCCGGGCTGGACTATGTCTTCTGGGAGCCGATGAGCGTGGCGCGCGAATTCGGCGAGACCATCTCCGAATGCATGGCGCTGCAGGACCGGCTGACCGCGGCGAATATGGCGATCCCGATGTGGATGATGGCCGATATCGACCATGGCGACGTGACCTCCGAGAACCCGGACGACTTCGACCCTTATGCCTGGGCGCGGGCCGTGCCGAAGGTTTCTCCGATCATCCACATCAAGCAAAGCCTGATGGACAAGGGCGGGCATCGGCCCTTCACGGCGGAGTTCAACGCGCGCGGCCGCATCCAGCCCGAGCCGCTGCTCAAGGCCTTTGCCGAGGGTGGCGCGGCCGACAATGAGATCTGCCTCGAGCTGTCCTTCAAGGAGCGCGAGCCCAACGACCGCGAGGTGATCCCGCAGATCGCCGAAAGCGTCGCATTCTGGGCGCCGCATATCGACACCGGAGCCTCCGACCTCAAGGTCTGAGGTCCGGGCAACGCGGCGGGGCTTCCCTAGGCCTCGCCTGAGCCTTATCAATAACGCCGCGCAACGATCTTGCGCGGCCCGAGCCGAAGGACAGCATGAACGACACCGATGAAACACTCGCCATCCGCGCAGCGTGGATGCACTACGTGGGCGGGCTCACGCAGGCCAAGGTCGCCAAGCGGCTCGGTCTGCCGTCGGTCAAGGCCCACCGGCTGATCGCCAAGGCGGTGGCCGACGGTAGGGTGAAAGTGTCGATCGAGGGCGATATCGTCGAATGCGTCGAGCTGGAGACGCGGCTGTTCGAGACCTACGACCTCAAGCTCTGCGAAGTCGCGCCGGATATCGGCGAAGAGGGCTTGCCGCTGCGCGCATTGGCACTGGCGGGCGCGGCCTATCTCAAGCGTCAGTTCGAAGCGGGCGAACATTCGATCATCGGGCTGGGGCACGGCCGTACCTTGGCCGAAGTGACCCGGCAATTGCCGCGCACCGATGCCAAGGGGCTGCATTTCGTGTCGCTGCTGGGCGGGCTGACTCGTAATTTCGCGGCCAACCCGCATGACGTGATGCATCGCATCGCCGAAAAGACCGGCGCGCGCGCCTATGTCATGCCGGTGCCGTTCTTCGCCAATACGGTCGAGGACCGCGAGGTGCTGCTGTCGCAGCGCGGCGTCGATGAGGTCTTCCGCATGGCGCAGTCCGCGACGCTCAAGATCGTCGGTATCGGCACCGCGACGGCTGATGCTCAGCTGGTCTCGTCGGGGATGATCGAACCGGGTGAGATCGAGGCGATTGCAGCGGCGGGCGCGCAGGGCGAGATGCTGGGCGATTTCTTCGATGCCTCCGGCAATGTTGTAGAAACCACGCTTTCCGCCCGAACGCTCGCAGTGGGCTACGATCCCGAGCGCGAAGAAGATATCGTCGCCATCGCGGGCGGGCCGGACAAGGTCGAAGCGATCCGGGCGGTTCTGCGGTCTGGCAGGGTTGCCGGGCTGATCACAGACGAGCGGACCGCGCGCGCGCTACTGAGCTGACGGCACGCAAAGGACGACCCTGATGAAACGAGACGACCGGAGGCAGAGCATCCTCGACGCGCTGGTGCGCGATGGGGCGGTGCAACTTGACGAGTTGGCCGAACGGTTCGGGGTCTCGAAGATGACGATCCACCGCGATCTCGACGATCTCGAAACCGAAGGGCTGCTGCGCAAAATCCGGGGCGGCGCCACGATCGAGCCCGGCTCGCAATTCGAGAGCGATTTCCGGTTCCGTCAGTTGCAGGGCCATGACCTGAAGGAGCGGATGGCCCGCGCCGCGCTCGAATGGGTGGAGCCGGGGATGACCGTGATGGTCAACGATGGCTCGACCGCGTCCGTGTTGGGCAGCCTGTTGCCCGAGAAGCGCCCGCTGACGGTGATCACCAACAACGACGCGGTGATGGAGGCGCTGAAAGCCGAGCCGGGGATGACGGTCATCGCGCTCGGCGGGCGCTATTCGGCGAAATACAACGCATGGATCGGTCGGGTCACGGAAGGCGCGCTCGCGACGCTGCGCGCCGATCTGGCCTTCATCTCGACGCCGGCGGCGGGGGATGGGCGCGTCTATCACATGGACGATGACATCACGCGCGCGAAGCGGGGCATGATGGACGCCGCGGCGCAATCCGTGCTGCTGATCAACCATCTGCGTTTCGACCGGACGGCGCTGCACGTCTTGGCCGACTTCTCGGAATTCGCGGCGGTCATCACCGATGCCGAACCGTCGGAAGCAGCCCGGGCGCAGATCGAAGCCACAGGGGCCGCACTCAAAGTCGCGAAAAGCGGGTAGGGCGCCTCTGTTTCCGCCCTTTGTCACGACAGCGGGTCGGTTGCGCCATCGGCAAAGCGCAGTGAATTGAAGCAGCGCTTCACAGGGTTTGCATCTGCTATTAAAGATTATGGAAAGACTTGACGCGATGCCGGGCAGCATCCGTGACGGCTTCTGCCACACGATTTGCGCGCAATCGCATCCGGCACGGTCGTATTTCCAAGGCGCAGGACATGCTCAAAGACATCAATCTCAACGCGATGAATCACTTCGAGGCCGTCGCTCGGCTCGGCGGCATATCGAAGGCGGCCGAGGAGCTGGGCGTGTCGCCTTCCGCCGTCAGCCAACAGATCCGGCAGTTCGAGCAGCAAATGGGCGTTCGCCTGTTCAAACGGGAGAAGCGGCGACTGTCACTGACACTGGATGGCGAGCGGCTGTTCCAGACGACGACGCAGGCATTCCGGATGATGCGCGACGTGCGCTCCGCGATCCAGCGCCAGCGCGAGACGCGCCATTTCATCCTGCGGGTGTCGCCCTCTTTCGCAGTGCGCTGGCTCTCTCCGCGGCTCAAGTCGTTTCTCGAGCTTGCGCCGAACTGGGACATGCGGATCGACGCTGCGCCCGATTTCTCCGACTTCGAGACGGAGGTCGTCGATCTGGACCTGCGCTATGGCGAAGGCGGCTGGACCGGCCTGCATGAAGAACCGGTGGTCCATGATCTCGTGCTGCCGATGTGCTCGCCCGGCTATCTGGAAGAGTTGCGCGCGCTGTCCGACGATCCGATCGGGCAGTTGCGACAGGCGCGACTGATCGACTCCGTGAAGACGCATTACCGCTGGGATTTCTGGCTGGCGCGGCACGGCATCATGGGAGAGCGGATGATCTACCCGATGCGGTTCGACCGCTCGTCGATGGCAATTCAGTTGGCGACTGACGGGGCTGGGGTCGTTCTGGAAAGCACGACGCTTGCGCTGAACGAGCTGGAGCGTGGCGCCCTTGTCCCGCTGTCGACCGCGTTCGAGGCGATCCGTTTCCCTGCCTACTGGCTCGTCTCTCCGGCGCGCCATACCAGCCGTCGGATCGTGCGGATCTTCTCGGACTGGATGCGGGAGGAGGGCGCCGCTCATGATGCGCGCGCCTCGGCGCTGATCACTGGCTTGGGCTGCCGCATCCGCGAGCAGCGTGGGCGACAGCTTCCGGGGGAAGAATACCTGCCCGAATGAAATACGCGCGCCCTGTCGCCAAGGCGCGCGCAATGGATGCGGATGCTGGATCCGGGTCAGTAGATCGTCAGCGCCGGTACGTAGGAGATCAGCGCCAGCACGA
Source organism: Thioclava sp. F36-7 (assembly GCF_002020075.1). NCBI lineage: Bacteria > Pseudomonadati > Pseudomonadota > Alphaproteobacteria > Rhodobacterales > Paracoccaceae > Thioclava > Thioclava sp. F36-7. The sequence goes on from NZ_MPZR01000006.1 coordinate 303,449, forward strand.
GGATCGCCACGAGGTAGAAGGGCGCCAGCGAACGCACCACCTCCATCACGCCAACCCGTGCGATCGCGGCTGAGATGAACAGCGTGGTTCCCACCGGTGGCGTATAAAGACCGATCGACAGGTTCACGACCATCATCAGGCCAAGCTGCACCGGATCGAGACCGATCGTATGCCCAATCGTCACGAAGAGCGGCCCAAGCAGCAGCACCGCTGCGGGCAGATCGAGGAACGCGCCCACGATCAACATCACCACGTTCAGCGCGAGGATCACCAGCCAGCGCTCCTGAATGGTCGCAGCCACCCATGCGGCGAGCTCTTGCGGCACGCGCTCTGCAGTCAGCAGCCACTGGATCGTGGAGGATGCCATGATGATGAACATGACTGCGCCGGTCATCATCGCCGTGTCGACCACCGCTTCCCACAGGGATTTCGGGTTGATGTCACGGTAGATGACACCGCTGACCAGTAGGGCATAGGCGACCGCCATCACGCTGACCTCGGTCGGGGTCGCCACGCCGAAGCGCAGGGTGCCGATCACGAAGACGGGCATCAGCAGGGCCGGGATCGCGCTGAAGATCTGGCTGCGGAAGGCGGCAAAGCCTCCTTCCAGCGGCGAGCGCGGCAGATTGCGGCGGCGCGCCACGATCGCGACGGCGATGAACATGCCCACACCCAGCATCACCCCGGGCAGGATGCCCGCGACGAAGAGGTTGATGATCGAGGTTCCCGAGACCAGCCCGTACAGAATGAGCGGGATAGACGGCGGGATCAGGACCGAGACGGTCGACGAGGCAGAGTTGATCGCCCCCGAGAAACCGCCCGGATAGCCCTCGGCTTTCTGCACCGGGATAAGCGCGTTGCCCATCGCCGTCGCATCGGCCACGGCAGACCCCGAGACACCGCCGAACATCACCGATCCGAGGATCGAGACCTGTCCCAGGCCGCCCTTGAAATTGCCCACGACCAGACGCGCGATATTCACCAGATAGGTGCCGAACCGCCCCGCCATCATCAGGTTGCCGGCGAGGATGAAGAACGGCACCGCCAGCATCGGAAAGCTTTGGGTGGGCGTGTAGAGACGCTGCACGATGACCGCCAGCGGCTTGTGGTCGAGCCACAGCGCAGCGGCGACGCCGCCCAGCATCGCATGTGCCACCGGCACGGCAAGCGCGAGCAGCACGAAGAAGACGAAGATCATGACACCGGCCATTGCGGGTCTCCTCAGCTCAAGCTTGCATGGGCGGGATCGTCATCCATCACGGACTTGCCCCCCAGCAGCAACACGATGTCGAGCGCGGCGATGATGGCCATCGCTCCGAATGAATAGACCATGCTGGAATAGCCCCAGATCGCCTTGACCCCGAGCGTGGACAGCGTCTGGAAGGTCGAGGCGCGCAGGATCGGCTGGCTGGACCAGAGGACCGAGATCGAGATCACGATGATCGCGGCTTCGACAAACAGCATGAAGGCGCGCCGAACCCGGGCCCCGGCCAACTCCGGCAGCAGGGTGATCGCGATGTTGCGCGAGCGCGCGGTGGCGATGACGATGCCGCCCGCGACCAACCACGGCAGCAGGATAGCGTGAATTTCATAGGCCCACGGGATGCCCTTGCCGGCCCCGTAGCGCAGGATCACGTTTGTCAAAAGCGCCACGAACAGCACCGAAAGCGTGCCCGCAGCGATCAGCTTTCCCGACCATTCCAGCAGGTCGATCACGCCTTGCGCGAGGCGCAGGAAGGGGCGCATACGCCCCCTCCCTTCGCCTGATCCCGCGGCGTCGCTGCGGTCAGAGTCGATCATTCCAGCCCCGCAGCCTTTTTGAGTTCGGCGACCGTATCGGGGTAGTCCTTGGCGTATTTGTCATAGACCGACTTGGTTGCCTCGATATAAGCCGCGCGGTCCGCCTCAGCGAACTTGGCGCCGTCTGCCTCCATCTTCGGCATCAGCTCCTTGTCTGCCTTGAGCGACATGTCACGCTCCATCGCGCCCGCTTCCGAGGTCGCCTTGAGCGCGCAATCCTGCGTCGCCTTATCAAGGCCTTCCCACCACGACAGGCTGGCCACGACCGGGGTGCTTTCATACTTGTGCCCGGTCATCGTGATGTAGGGCGTGATCTCCTGCAGCTTGGCCGAGTTGATGTTGGTCAGCGGGTTTTCCTGACCGTCGAACACGCCCGATTGCAGCGCCGAGGGCAGCTCGGACCACGCCAGCGGCGCGGGCGATGCGCCGAGCGCGTCGAAGATGTCGATCGTCATCTGATCCGGGGGGGTGCGGATCTTGAGGCCCTTGAGGTCGGCAGGCTCTTTGACGAACTTGTTGACCGTGGTGATGTTGCGAATGCCGTTATCCCAGAAGCCGAGGATCTTGAGCCCGGCTTTCTGTGCGTCCGCGTCAAGCGAGTCGCCCACCGGCCCATCGAGCACTTTCCATGCCGTCGGCAGATCCTTGAACAGGAAGGGCAGGCCCAGCAGGCCGATCTGCGGCACGATCTGCGCCATCGGCCCCTGGCTGTTGGCCGTGACCTGAATCACGCCTGCCGCGGTCGAGGTCAGCATCTCAGAGTCGTCGCCCATCGTGGCCGAGGCCGCGACGTTCACCGTATCCTTGCCGTCGGTGCACTGGGTAAAGATTTCAGCCCATTTTTCCGCCGCGATGTAGCGCGGGTTTCCAGGGTTCGCACCATGCGCGAAGATCACTTCGTCAGCCTGCGCCGTAGAGGCCCCTGCAAGGGCCGTCGCGCCGAGAAGTGCGATGGTCAACATAGATTTCATTGGTCTCTCTCCCGATTGGTTCGGACGGTCTCCTCACCGTCCCGCCGGATTGGCTCCGGCTTCATCCGGCCCACCTCACTGCGGGCCGGAGATTAGTTGCCTTGCGGTCAGGCACAACCGCGAACAGGCGTTATTCGGTCGGCCTAGTGAATGAGCGAGCCGCCATTCACGTCGACTTCGGTGCCGGTGCAGTAGGCCGAAAGGTCAGAGGCAAGGAACAGCGCGCAGCCAGCGACATCCTCGGCCGTGCCCGCGCGTCCCATCGGAATTCCGGCGAGGACTTGCGTGCGCATCTCTTCGGTCAGCTTGCCTGCGGTGATGTCGGTGGCGATGAAGCCCGGGCAGAGCGCGTTCACGCGCACGCCGTCGGGGGCAAGCTCGCGCGCCGAGGCCTTGGTCAGCCCCAGCACGCCCGCCTTCGCGGCCGAATAGTGCGGGCCACCGAAGATGCCACCGCCGCGCTGCGCGGAAACCGATGACAGGTTCACGATCGAACCGGTCTTGCGCTCGCGGAAATGCGGCGTCAGCGCCTGCGTCATGTAGAGCGTACCACGCAGGCTCACATCGGTCACCGCGTCGTAATTCTCCGGCATGATGTCCATGAGCTTAAGCGGCTGGGTGATGCCCGCGTTGTTCACGAGGATATCCACCGCGCCCCATTTTGCGATCAGCTCGTCCGCGGCGGCCTGACAGGCAGCCTTGTCGACGACGTTACACGCGAGGCCAACATGTCCCTCGCCGGGCAGATCGGCGGCAGCGGCAGCGGCCTGATCCGCGTCGAGGTCGAGGATCGCCACGGTCGCGCCATGCTGCGCGAAAAGCGTCGCCGTCGCCTTGCCGAGCCCGCGGGGGCTGGCCGCCCCGGTCACGATGGCAAATTTACCGTCCAGAAGTCCCATTGTGTTCCTTTCTTCGTGTCGTTGACGCGGCGCTCAGAGCCAGCCGCGGATCTGTTGGGCGACCTTCGCGGTGCTCAGGCCATAGAGGTCATGAAGCGTGGGCAGCGCGCCCGCTTCGAGAAATTCATCGGGCAGCGCGATCTGGCGGAAAGACGGCGTCACCCCTGCGCGCAGGAGCGAGCGGGCAACCGCTTCGCCAAGGCCGCCCACTTCGGAGTGGTTCTCGGCGGTGACGAGAAGTCGGCCCTTGCCTGCCTCCGCGAGGATCGTCTCGGTATCGAGCGGCTTGATCGTCGGGCAGTGCAGAACCGCGACGTCGATCCCGTCCTTGGCCAGCAACTCCGCCGCATCGAGCGCGCGCATGGTCATGATCCCCGAGGAGACCACCAGAACGTCGCGCCCTTCGCGGATCATCTGCGCGCGGCCCAGTTCGAACTGGTAGTCGGGGCGATAGCGGGTGATCACCGAAGGCACCTTGCCCCGCAGAAGCCGGGCATAGACCGGCCCATCATGGGCGATCATCGCAGGCACCATCTGCGCAACGTCGGTCGCGTCACAGGGATCGAGAATGGTCAGGTTGGGCAGCCCGCGGAAGATCGCGAGATCCTCGGTCGCCTGATGGCTGGGTCCGTAACCCGTGGTCAGGCCCGGCAGACCGCAGACGATCTTGACCGGCAGGTTCTCCTCCGCGATCGCCATGCAGATGAAGTCATAGGCCCGGCGCGAGGCGAAGACCGAATAGGTCGTCGCGAAAGGAATGAAGCCCTCATGCGCCATCCCTGCCGCCGCCGACATCAGAAGCTGCTCGGCCATACCCATCTGATAGAACCGGTCGGGATAAGCCTGCGCGAAGACGTGCAGATCGGTGTATTTCGCGAGATCCGCCGTCAGGCCGACGATGCGGGGATCATCCTTCGCGGCCTCGACCAGCGCATGCCCGAAGGGGGCGGCGACGGTGTCATAGCCTTCCGCTGCCAGCGAAGCGATCATCGCGCTTGTCGCGACCTTCGTTTCGGGCACGCGGCGGGGTTCGTATTTGCGGGCGCGGGCTGCGGCGGTCATGCGGGCACCTCTGCGTCTAGAATATCCAGTGCGCGCGTCCACTCATCAGGCTCGACGCGGACGAAATGGGTGATCTCGCGCTCTTCGAGAAACGGCACGCCCTTGCACATCTTGGTATTGCAGATGATCACGCGGGGCTTTGGCTCGGGGCAGGTGCGGGCAGCGTCAAAGGCCGCGACCAGCGCATCGAGGTCATTGCCGTCGACTTCCTGCGCGTGCCAGCCAAAGGCCTCCCATTTCGGTGCCTCGGCCCCGACGGCGAGCGCGTCACGGGTCGGACCGTCGGCCTGCTGGTTGTTGAAATCCACGATGCAGATCAGGTTGCTCAGCCGATGCTGGGTTGCCGACATCACGGCCTCCCAAGTCGAGCCTTCGCCCAGTTCGCCGTCGGACATCAGGTTGTAGACGAACTGATCGCCGCCCTTCGCCTTCAGCCCGAGCGCCATGCCGACCGCGATGCCCAGCCCATGGCCGAGGCTGCCGCCGGTGATCTCCATCCCCGGCGTGTAAGAGGCCATGCCCGACATCGGCATGCGCGAGTCGTCCATCCCGTAAGTGCCGATCTCGTCCTCGGGCAGGATGCCCGCCTCGATCAGCGCGGCATAGAGCGCGATCGCATAGTGGCCGATCGACAGCAGGAAACGGTCGCGCCCCTCCCATTCGGGATCGTCGGCGCGCAGGTTCAATGCGTGGAAATAAGAGGTCGCGAGAACGTCCGCCACACCAAGCGCCTGACCGACATAGCCCTGTCCCTGGACTTCGCCCATCTGGAGGGCTTTGCGACGGATGCCCCAGGCGCGGCGCGCCAACGAGACGTTCGACCGCAGATTTGCGGTAAGTTCTGGCATGGTTCCTCCCCTGCGGCGATCCTCCATCAGCCGCATCCTGCCCCGAACACTGCCGCGAGGAGCGCTCCAAAAAAAGAAAGGAAACTTAAACTCGTTGTTAGTATTTCTTCACAACTTCCCGGCTGGTTTTGATGTCCGAGCGGTGGTTTCCCCGCTACTCCTGTTGGGGAAGCTCTGCGCGCTACACTGAGGAGGTCGTGTGCGGAGCATGACTACGGGAGGACATCATGAAACTGGGTTTGGGCAGTTACGCCTATCGCTGGTCCATCGGGATCAAGGATCAGATACCCTCTAAGCCACTGACGGCATTCGACCTTCTGGATCGTGCTGAAGCGCTCGGACTTGAGGTCGTGCAATATGCGGACAACATGCCGCTGGATCGTTACACTGCGGACGATCATCACAAGCTCTACGAGATCGCCCAACAAAAGGGCCTGCAACTCGAGCTTGGGACGCAATGTTTCGATGCCGATGAAGTCGACCGCTATATCGAGATCGGCCAGCGCCTTCACTCAAAGATCGTGCGCGTGGCCCTCGATGCCGAAGACAGCCACATGCCGGTGGCCGAGCTGGCCGAGCAGCTGCGCCCGCGGGTCGATCGTGCGCGTGCCGCAGGCATGAAAATCGCGATCGAGAACCACTTCAACTATCCCAGCCCGCGTATGGTCGAGCTGCTTGAGGCGGTCGGCGACGATCACCTCGGGGTCTGTCTCGACGTGGCGAATTCGATCTGTGCAAACGAGTGGCCCGAAGAGACGATCAGCCTCTTGGCGCCGTGGACGATCAACCTGCACCTGAAGGATTACGAGATCACGCCCGACCCCTATGGCGTCGGCTTCCGCATTCATGGCGTGCCCTTGGGCACGGGCCGCGCGCCGATCGCGTGGACCCTCGACCAGCTGGCGCATTGCCCCGCCGACATGAGCGTGATCCTCGAACATTGGCTGATGCTGGAGAGCGACGGCCTGGAAGCGGCGATCGCCAAGGAACAGCCGTGGATCGAGCAGACGACCGCAGCCGCGAAAACTTTTACCGAGGGGCGCTGAGATGACCGACGATATTCGCACCAAGAAACTGATGAACGCGCCCGAGGACATTATCCCCGAGGCGATCGAAGGAATGCTTTCCGCCCATCCCGACCTGCTGACCGTCGAGGGCGCCACGCGCCGCGCCGTCGTGGCAAAGGACGGCCCGCGCGACGGCAAGGTCGGGATCATCATCGGTGGCGGTTCGGGGCACGAACCGGCCTTTGCGGGCTATGTTGGGCGCGGCCTGGCGGATGCGGCGGCGGTCGGCAACGTGTTTGCCTCGCCCTCGCCCGAGCACATCATGGATGCCGCGCGCGCGGTGGAGGGGGGCGCGGGGGTGATGTTCCTCTATGGGAATTACACCGGCGACGTCATGAATTTCGACATGGCCGCCGAGGAATGCGAGGGGATGGGTATTCCCGCCCGCTCGGTTCAGGTGACCGATGACGTGGCCTCGGCGCCCAAGGGCCGGGAGAAAGAAAGACGCGGCATCGCCGGGGATTTCTTCGTCTTCAAGATCGCGGGCGCCGCAGCAGAGGCCGGTCGCGATCTCGAAGCTTGCTATGCCGCAGCACAGCACGCCAATGACAATTGCCGCTCGATGGGCGTCGCGCTGAGTGCGTGCTCCTTGCCCCAGACCGGCAAGCTCAATTTCGACCTTGGCCCGCGCGAGATGGAAATCGGCATGGGGATCCATGGTGAACCGGGCATGCGTCGCGGTCACTTGGAAAGCGCCGATGCGGTCAGCGACGAGCTGATGCAGGCTATCCTGACCGACATGGAGCTGGGCAAGGGTGACGAGGTCGCAGTGCTGGTCAACGGACTGGGCGCAACCGGGCCGCTGGAGCTTTACATCCTGCACCGCCGGATCGCGCAGATCCTTGGCGAGCGCGACGTGAAAATCCACCACAGCTGGGTCGGAGAATACTGCACCTCTCTGGAAATGGCCGGGGCTTCGGTCACGCTGCTCAAGCTGGACGACGACCTCAAGACGCTGCTCGATATGCCGTGCCGGACGCCTGCGCTCACGGTCGCCGGAAGCCTTGAGCCGGTGGGCAAGCGCACCCGCCGCACTCATGCCGCCGCCTCCAGCACAAGCGGGATCGAGCGGTCTGACCTTGCTATCGACGGCCCCGTCACCCCCGAGCGGTTCCGCCAGACGATGCTGGCGATTGCAGATGCGATCCACGCGAACCGCGACTGGCTGTCGGAGCTCGACGGGGTCATCGGGGATGGCGATCACGGCGTCACGATGGACATCGGCTGGACCGCGGTGCGCAAGGAACTGAGAGACCCGACGGATGAAACCGTGTCCGAGACCTGCGCGCGCATGGCCAAGGCGTTTCTCGACGCGGTCGGGGCGTCTTCCGGACCGCTTTATGCGACGGCTTTCCGTAAGGCGGGCGAGGCTGTGTCCGATCGGCTCAACCTCGATGCCGGTGCGATGGTCGCGTGGATCGAAGGGATCTGCGCAGGCATCCAGTCGCGCGGCGGTGCACAAGTCGGCGACAAGACGATGATCGACGCATGGGTTCCGGCGGTGGCGAAAGCGCGCGAGACCCTGCAATCGGGCGGTGACGTGATCGCCTGCCTCGAGGCGGCCTGCGCCGGCGCAAAAAACGGTCGCGACTACACCGCTGAAATCGAAAGCCGCCGGGGCCGGTCGGCCAAACTGGGGGAACGCTCTGTCGGGCACATGGACCCGGGCGCGGCCTCGGCCCATGTCATGCTGGTCGCGATGACCGAGGCCCTGCGCGATTGATCATGATCGGGGCGCTCTCAAAGGCGCCCCGCCCGTCATCGCGTTGAATGTCCGAGCGTCTGGCTTGAGTTGGTCCCGTTTGTGAGTGTCACATCACCCCCTATGGTCTCGTGGGCGAGATCGTCGCAACCGGGGCGCGGAGCGCGCTTTTCCGAAACATCGTCTGCGATCATGGCGAAGCAATCCGCTATGATCGCGGCGTTTTTCGCCTCATTCCAGTCCGCTTCTGCTGCGGCGCTAGGCTACGATTGGGTATCTGGAATGTCAGCCGGAAAACCCGGAAACCGGGGTCGGTTCTGGAAACCAACCTGCAATGCAGTGTTCCGAATTTCGGCTGAATAGTGGAGGCGAGTACCGGAATCGAACCGGTGTACACGGATTTGCAATCCGTCGGCATCATTGATTTTATTGGTTTTATTTGTAAACTATGCTGCTTGGTAGTCACGCAATTTCAATGAGTTAACTGGACGCCCGTAAACGATCAATCAGCCCGCGCTACACCACCGTCTCCCTGTACACAGAGGAGCTGAAGTCGGTCCAGCAACATCTCGGTATGCCCCGAATTCAATGGCGCTGTCGACCTTGGAAACTTACCCCGTCGGGGCGTGTGTTAAGAAGAGATGGGTTCACTGACGCAATCGGCCCAAAGCGAAATTTCGTTAGGCTTGACCTGCCATGGGGATTTTCCTCCACCATCGATTAGAGTCCGACCCAACTTTGATCCGCTCTCCAGTGCGCTCCCCGCGCTCGAACACATCGGACGCGCCTTCGAGCAGGGCCCGTTTCAATTGATGGGTCATCGTCAGATGCACCCCGAACCGGCTCGCCAGCTCGGCCGCTGTCTCTTCACCCTTCAGGCTTCCAGCGCGACCTTTGCACTGAACTCGGTCGCGTGCTGCGTGCGATTCGACATCTCTGCCCCCCTTCTCGGCGAAGATCAGCAGACCGCAAATCGTAGCTTATTTCAGTGTCCGAATTTCGGGGCGGCTCCGACTTGTATCAACATGTCCGAGTTACGCGTTCCGAGAACCACGATTGTCGGCCCACGTTGGGAGTGTTTTCTGAAAGAGCTGACGAGGAGGCCAAGCTCAGAAATAGTCGAAAGACAGACTGCCGGTTAAAGGCACTTTGGCGGAATACCGACCGGTCCGCGCCTGAGCGTGCGGCCTCCCTATTCTTTTCCTATATCCGGCGCACTAAGTCATGCCGATGCGTCTTCTTAGGCGAGTCCAACTATTGGACAGAAATAGAAATGTTGCATGACCTCCTCCTCGTGGCTGCCGGCCTTGTTCTCCTTTTTGTCGGCGGCGAAGGGCTCGTGCGTGGCTCGGTCGCAATTGCCGAGCGCCTCGGCATATCTAAGCTTCTAATCGGTCTGATCATTGTCGGTTTCGGCACGTCGACACCGGAACTGCTTGTTTCCGTGAACGCAGCCATAGACGGCGCGCCTGAGATTGCTTTGGGTAACGTCGTAGGCTCGAACATCGCGAACATTCTGCTCATTGTCGGCGTGGCAGCAGTTATCACACCGATCCTCGGCTGGGCGCGAACAGCTGTGCGCGAGGCGCTGGTCGCAACACTTGTTTCGCTGGCGACCTACGCTCTTGCTCAGGGTGAAATCATCACTCGGATCGAAGGCATCGCAATGCTTCTCGTCCTCACGGGTTACCTCTCTTCCAGCTACTGGTTGGAAAGACGCAACCGCCGGGCAACGGCATTTCAACATGAAGCTGAGGAGTTCGAAGACATTCCGCTACCGCGACCTTGGCTTGCGCCGCTCTTGGTTATTGTTGGCATTGCCGCTCTGGTGTTCGGAGCGGACTTACTGGTCGAAGGGGCAGTAAACATCGCCCGCGAGTTCGGGGTGCCCGACGCGGTAATCGGTCTATCGCTCGTGGCCATCGGAACGTCGCTGCCCGAACTCGCCACCAGTATCGTCGCGGCGATCCGGCGCCACCCCGATGTGGTGCTCGGCAACGTTATCGGCTCGAATATCTTCAACATCCTCGCGATCCTCGGCGTCACGGTGGTGATCCAGCCGATCGAAATCAGCACGCGCTTCCGCGAGATCGATACCCCAGTCATGCTGGCGTCGTCTCTCATACTGCTGGGCTTGCTGTTCGCTACTAAGAAGATTGGTCGCGTGTGGGGTGCGCTGATGTTGGCCGCCTATGCCGCATATATGGTGCTCTTGTTTTCCAACGGTATTGCCAGCTAGCTTTTCTAACAGCGGGGCGTTCGTTCATCCAAGGCATTGGAACAGAGAGCGCCCGGTCAACGGCCGCGCTTCAAGGCGACGACGACGGTGCTCGACGTGAGCGAGACATTGCGTCTCTTCGTCAGCTTCTAGACGGTCGAGGCGGAGGACGACGTCTGCGATCCAGACCTCGCCAGACTGGCCGCGCGGCTCGCCCTGCTGCATTTCGAGCGCGCCCTCGACACCGGCGTCCCGGCCCCACTCACGGTGCTCGGCGACCGCGAGCGCGCCGTCTGCCTCGCCATCCCCTCTGATCGCAAATCCGAGGCAATCGCGGCCGAGCTCGGCATCGCCCCCTCCAGCGTGATCACCTGCCGCAAGCGCGCCGATGGCAAGCTGGACATCTCCTGCCGCGCAGGCTTGTTCGCAATTCGCGCGGGTTAGAACTACGGAACCGAGGATCGCGCCTCAATATGACCGACCTAACGCGAAGATCATTGCGTGATCGTGGCTAAATCTATAACAAGCATTTCTGATGCTTGTTTGTTGGAGGCACCATATGCGCCTGACCAGTTTCACAGATTTCGGACTCCGAGCGCTGATGCGGATGGCCAGCGCGCCGGAGCGTGCCTTCTCGACAGCCGAGATCGCCGAAGAGTTCGGTATCTCTCGCCACCACCTGAATAAAGTCATTCAGCGCCTGGCCCGGCACGGCTTCGTGACCACGCGGCGCGGGACCGGTGGCGGCGCAATGCTCGGCCGTCCCGCCCACGAGATCGTTCTGGGAGACCTCGTGCGGCTTCTCGAGCAGGACCAGGCCATTGTCGAATGTTTCTCTCCTGACGGCGCGTGCTGCATTACCCCCGTCTGCGGCCTGAAGGGCAGACTCCGCGCCGCAGAGACCGCGTTTTTGGCAGAACTCGATCGTTCGACGCTGGCAGACATCGCCTTGCCGGCCACTGTTCCATCTGCGGTCTGAAAGGAGATAGCGATGCGTAACGTGTCTTTCACCACTGACGGTTTCACGGTCGACGCAGAACTCGTTGGACGCGTCTTCGGCCTCCCACCAGCCGATGTTCTCGCGAAACTCCGCGACGGCGAGGTCACAAGCAGATGCGAGGCCGGTGTCGACGACGACGCCGGCCGATGGCGGCTGACCTTCTACTTTGGCGGTCGCGCTCTACGCCTCGTTGTCGATGAGAACGGCACGATCCTGTCACGCGGCACCTTTCCCTCACACGCACCCGTTGCGGCTCCGCGCGACCTCGAGACGACACATTCGAAGTCCTGACCAGCAATTTCCCGCGGGAAAGAAGCACGACGATCTGCCCCTCCCTCCCCCGCAAGCTCCGCTTCTTGTTGCCGGCGGCGAGTTGTCTAGCGTGACACCTTGCTGAAGGCGCGCTCCGCCATGAGACGCGCCTTGTTCAGGACGCGCGCGAATAGCGTATCCCTTCGGGCACATGCTGATCGAGAACCGAAGCGATCATCCGTGTTAACGGTCGACCTTCCGGTGCAATGCTGATGCGCTTTCCCGTCAGTCTTGCGAATGGCGCGAAGCGCGTGGCCATTTCCGTCAGGCAAGGCAGCAGCTTCTGGGCATTGGTGCCGAACTCCTGGCTCAAATCGTCAAGATCCACTGCGAACCGACACATCAACTCCTCGATCGCCCGAGCGCGCAGCTGGTCTTCGGGGCTTAACTGGTAGCCACGAGCGCCCGGAAAAACACCGGTTGCAATCCGCTGCTGATAAGCTGCGGTCGCGGGCGCATTCTGGACATAACCTTCCGAAAAGCGCGAAATCGACGATGCCCCGAGCCCTATGAGAGTGCTGCATGTGTCGGTCGTGTATCCTTGGAAATTGCGACGCAGCCGTCCGGCCTCGAGCGCCGCCGTCAGAGTGTCGCCGGGGCGCGCGAAATGGTCGATGCCGATAGCTGTGAGCCCGGCTGCAACAAACAGTTCTCCGGCGCGGGTGGCGAGGTGGTAGCGCGCCAAATCGTCCGGCAGCGCCTCTTCGTCGATCAGCTTTTGCCGTTTTGAAACCCAAGGCACATGCGCGTAACCAAAGAGCGCAACGCGGTCCGGCGTAAAGGTGAGAACCTTTTCGATCGTGTCTTCGATGCGCGCGAGGCTCTGGTGCGGGAGGCCATAGACCAGATCGGTGTTGAGAGAGGCGATGCCGGCTGCACGCAAGTCTTCGACGCACGCGCGTGTGGTTTCGAACGGTTGCAGGCGACCGATGGCTTTTTGGACTTCGGGATCGAAATCCTGAATGCCGATCGACGCGCGGTTCATGCCTTCGGAGGCGAGAGCTTCGATCTTCGCGCGATCGACCATGGTCGGGTCGATCTCCACCGAGAACTCGAACTCCTGGGCTGGTGGAAACACACGGCGTATCGATGCCGAGAGACGATGAATCAATTCCGGCGGCAGGATGGTAGGCGTTCCGCCACCCCAGTGAAGGCGGCCCATTTTCAGGCCGTTCGGTATGATGGCGCGCACCATATCGAGCTCTGCCTCGAGCGCCTCGATATAGCTTTCCACCGGGCCAAGGGTTTTCGTGCCTTGTGTGTGACAGGCGCAGAACCAGCATAGCCGCTCGCAAAACGGGATGTGCATGTAGACCGACACAGGCTCGCTGGGGTCCAACTGTTCAAGCGCATGGCGTTGAAAGGACGCGCCTGTGTCGGGCGAAAAGGCCGCCGCAGTCGGGTAGGACGTGTAACGCGGCACGCGCGCATCGAAGAGGCCAAGGGCCCGAAGTGTTTCTGTGTGTTCCATGCCCTATTATCAGACAGACAGAAGCGGGCTTCTTTGCTGTGGCTCAAACTAAATGTGCGACCATGCGGCCGGTGGCCGCACAGGTCCCCTCGTTCGACCGTGAAAGTGACAGAAGGGCATCGAGTCATCTTGCCTGCGGCAATTGGTATTTACAATGCGCATTAAAATAGTGCAGTGAGAGATCATGGCGACGAAGGTTGAAGCCGATTGAGTCGTGACGGGCCGAAGGCTCTTGCAAAGGTCTTGTTGAATGACGGATCAAACCCGAACTGCATTGGACGATTTGCCCGGCGATCTTTTGATGTGGGTTCTCATTATCAGCGAATTGCTGGTTTTCGGTGCGGGGTTGATCGTTTTCTTGTCGGTGCGGATCACTGATCCGACGGGCTTTGCCGAAGCGCAGAATGCGCTGAACCGGACTGCCGCTGCGACGAACACGATCATCTTGCTGACGAGCGGCTTTTTCGCTGCCCTGGCACTGAATCTGAGGCAATCGCGCAGGCGTGGCGGCGCACGCGTTTCTCTTGTGTGTGCCGCTTTGCTCGGCGCGGCATTTCTCGGGATCAAGGGCGCCGAATTCGCGTCCAAGGCCGCGCAAGGCATTGTCTGGGACACGCATCCTTTCTTCAATTTCTATTTCCTGCTGACCGGATTTCACGCCGCGCATGTCGCAGCCGGCGTCATCCTGTTGCTGCTGGTGGCGTGGCGCGATCATGTGGGAAATATCGAGGATGCGACCGCGTTCTGGCACATGGTCGATCTGATCTGGGTGTTGCTCTTTCCAGTGGTCTATCTCCTGCAATGACACGCCGGTCCCTCTATATCGCCCTCGGCACGCTTGTTCTCCTCACCCTTGGCTCGTCCTTGCTTTCATTCTCGGGGGTCTGGGCCAAGTGGCCAGGGGCGGCAGCGGTGGTCGTGATGGCACTTGCCTGGCAAAAGGCGCGGATCATCCTCGGAAAATATCTGGGATTGGTGCAGGCGCCCGCTTGGCAGCGCGGCTTCGATGTGGCGCTGACAGGCGTGTGCCTCCTGTTGCTGGTGCTCTATCTCGCGCCACTGGGGCTATAGGGAACCCGCTGGTCTGTTCGGTAACGACCATCGAACCTGCATTTGCAACGCTCGCCTGATGCGCTCTGCTCCTCGAACAACCTGATGTGAGCCGGTCCGATTGGACAACCCCCGTTGCGCGAATTTCGCGACGAGAGGTGCGGGCATCAGGCCGTCGCTGCCATGGCGATCCGACGATACCCAGCTTCGCCGTGATAGAAGCCGTTACTTAGTCCGACCTCCCCGCATAGGGCGGCAAGGCGCGCAAGTAATTCAAATATTCATTGTGAGCCGCGACAATTCGCCCCACCTCTTCCGCCGATAACGGCCTGCGCGTGTTGATGCGCCACGCAGGAAGCCCAGACCAAACCTTCGCCAGGGACGAGGTGCTGAAGGGTTTCGTGTCTTCTGGCTACGGTCCGAAAACGTAACCCCTGCACCCTCTTGAGCATCAAGGATTCAGCCGAGGGCGTGCGGTCGGGAAGACCAGATTCGCGGACGCTTGCCATCCGGCTCGAAATGCTCCGCCCGTAATTTGCGAGAATGCGAAGTTCATGGGCATCCTACACTCACCGCAATAGGTATTTACAATGCTTATTTTGTGGAGATAGCATGAGCCTCAAGTTCAAATTCTCGGGGGATCCCATGTCACCTGCTGATCGACAGATCATATCCGCGCGCCCCGAAACGACCGCTGCGATCATGGCGCAAACGGGTTTGGACGAGGATAAACTGACCCAGTTGGTGCATCGTTTCTACGACAAGGTGCGTGCTGATGCGGTTCTCGGGCCGATCTTCGCCTCCAGGATTTCCGACTGGGCGCCGCATTTGCAGCGGATGGTGGAGTTCTGGTCTTCGGTCGCACTCATGACCGGTCGTTTTCACGGCGCCCCGATGCAGGTCCATGCGTCCTTGCCAGTGGAATGGGATCATTTCGAACGGTGGCTGATGCTGTTCCGCGAGACCGCAACCGAGACCTGTCCCCCCGAGGGGGCCGCCCATCTCATCGAACGCGCCGAGCGGATCGCGCGCTCGCTGCATATGGCGGTCGAGAACGCCACGCCCCGAACCGTCCCCTCTTTGCTCTGACCAAAGGATACCAACATGACGAGACCGCTACCCCCGCAAGATTCCGCCAGCCTCACCCGCTACATCGAGGCAGAGTATCACGCCAAGCATCGCACTCAATTGCCTGAACTGGCGGCGCTCTCGGAAAAGGTGGAAACCGTCCATGCCGGGCAAGCAGATGTCCCTGCAGGGCTGTCCGCGCTACTGCACCGGATGATCGGCGAGCTCGAAGTCCACATGAAGAAGGAGGAGCTGGTTTTGTTTCCCGCCATTCGCAACGCGGCACCGAGGCTGGACGGGCCGATCGCTGCGATGCGCGCGGATCACGACGACCATGAGGCGGAGGTCGGACAGATCCGGCAATTGACAAACGATCTCACATTGCCGGACGGTGCATGCCAAAGCTGGACGCGGCTCTATGCCGGGGTCGGTGAATTTCTTGAAGACCTGGCAGCCCATATTCGGCTGGAGAACGACGTGTTATTCCCGCAATTCGAAACCAAAGGCGCAGGCCATGTCTGAGATGTATCTTCCCAACCCAACTAAGGATCTCTTCGAGCGGCGTCATGCCTTGGCGCCGAAGACCGAGGACGCCTTCCGCGCATTTTCGAAAGCGGTGTTCACTGAAGGGGCGCTCGATGCGCGCAGCAAGCAGCTTATCGCCGTGGCCGTCGCGCACGTAACGCAGTGCCCATGGTGCATCGAGAGCCATGTCAAAGCCGCCCGGCGTGCGGGCGCCTCGGACGAACAGGTCATGGAAGCGATTTGGGTCGCCGCGGAAATGCGCGCCGGCGCCTCTTGGACCCATGCTCTGAAAGCAGTTGAGATGATCGGCGACACGGACAAGCCGGACAGCTGATGCCGTCAGCAAGCCCCCCCACCTCCGAAGCTCCTGGCGAGCTTATCCGCGTCAAGCGGATCTATCGCGCGGCACGCGTGTCAGATGGCAAGCGGATATTGGTCGATCGTCTCTGGCCGCGCGGCATGGCGAAGGACCGCGCCAGACTGTTTCACTGGTGCAAGGAGATCGCGCCGAGCGACGAATTGCGGCGCTGGTTCCACGAGCACCCTGATAGGTGGCAGGAGTTCACCACGCGTTATGAGGCGGAACTTGCCGCTCATGACGATTTGGTCCGCGAGCTCGCCGGATATGCACGCGAGAACGTCGTTACGCTACTTTATGCTTCAAAGGACGAGGCACATAATAACGCCGTCGTGTTACGCGATTACCTGCGCCAATGGTTATAGAACGGGAGGAGCAAGCATGACGGACCAGCCAATAAACCCGCTGCACACACCGCTTTGCGACCTGCTGGGGTGCGCCCAGCCAGTTCTGCTGGCCGGGATGGGCGGCGTTTCCCGCTGGGAACTGGCCGCCGCCGTGGCCAATGCGGGCGGTTACGGGATTTTGGGCATGGTGCGCGAAGACCCAGCCCTGATCGCCGCAGAGGTTACTGCGCTGCGGGACGCGACTGACCGACCTTTTGCCGTCAACTTGATCCCCGCGGCGACCGAACCAGCGCTGCTCGATGCGCAGATCGCCTGCTGTCTCGATCTTGGCGTGCCGGCCTTCAGCTTTTTCTGGGACGTGATGCCTGACGTGGTGGCCCGCGTGAAACGTGCCGGTTGCCTTGTTCTGCATCAGGTCGGCACGGTCGAGGCCGCGCGGATCGCCGAAGAGGCCGGAGCGGATGTGATCATCGCGCAGGGCGTCGAGGCGGGCGGTCACGTGCATGGACGACACCCGGCTTTCGGGCTGGCCGAGCAAATCCTTGCGCAGACCGACCTGCCGGTCGTCGTCTCCGGAGGGATCGCAACGGGCGAGGGCCTCGCCGCCGCGTTGACCATCGGCGCCGATGGCGTGCAATGCGGCACGGCCTTTCTGGCGACCGAGGAATCCTTCGCTCATCCCTATCACAAATCCCGAATCACGGAGGCCACCGGCGACCACACGGTTCTGACCGATGTTTTCGTTCTGAATTGGCCCAAGGGCGCTGCGGTGCGGGTGATCGCCAATAGCGTGACCGAGAGCCTGGACGGACATTACCTTGGCCACGACCCTGACAGTCTTCCGCGCGAGGCCATCGCCCGCGACGGCGAGCAGCCGCGCCTGCGCTTCAGCACGGATTCGCCGCTGCGAACCACGACCGGCGACTTGGAGGCGATGGCACTCTATGCGGGTCAGGGTGTGGGTGCGCTCAACGATGTCCCCACGGCCGCTGCACGTCTGGACGGCATGGTCGCGCAGGCCCGTCATCTCCTGGAACACCCGTTTTGACGTGCTTTTAAGTCGAAGCCGTGAACGACGAATTCAAGAGCTCAGCTGCCAAGGTTGCTTTTGCTCACCACCTCGCTTTGCGCGCCGGTCAGAGAACTGGCGCGACTGCTTCCCGCGTGGATGGTCGTCTAACGATCAGTTATGGACCCTCGGTCGCGGCATGAAGCCTCTGACAGACATACTCGGTTCGATCGACCAAAGGGCGGACGAAACCTTGCCGGAAGGAGTTTTTTCGATCCCGCGAAAGCACTACGCAGCGAGCCCGAACGCGAGGTGACCGATCGGGAATGTTCCAGCAGGATACCGAACGCGAGCGACAGGCCGCTGGGAAAGGACAAGAGCGGAAATTGATCGCAGATCAAGGCGCCACAAGGCCAACCATCAAACTCTGGACCATCGGATCAACAAGCGCTTTGTTGCGATCCTCGCGGATCACGATCCACGCCGGCAATTCGAACACTGGCGCACCGGGCACCGGGAACAGGGCGCCGCTATCGATCTGGTGTTCGACCAGACGCCGGGGAAAATAGCCGCTGCCGCCATTGAGCTTGAGATATTGAAGGCCGAGCCAGGCGATGTTGGCCGAGAGTGCAGGACCGGGAAACTCCGGAAAGCCAGCGCGGAACTGATTGTCGAATTCCGGGCCCCACTCGACATGGATATAGCCGTCAGGCTGCATGCTAGCGGTCGGTTCGGTAGAGACGAGCACCAGCTGTTCAGTAAGCAATGGCAGGAGCTCGAGCATCGGACGGCGCTGCGGGGTGAACATGACTCCGATATCCATCCGCCCGTCGACCAGCGCCTGCATCAGTTCAGGCTCGAAGCCGATTTCGGAATGAAACGAAACTCGGGGATGGGTCCGCTGGATATTGGCGAACCATTTCATCATCAGCCCTTCCCACAGGCCGAAGCGCGCACCGATGACGACACGCGCGCGGAATTGTCCAGGAAGGCCGACGTCGTGCCGCGCGCGTTCGAGGGCTCGCACCATCTGCGCTGCATGCTTCAGGAACCGGCCACCGCCCGCAGTCAGCGCCGCGCCGGCCTTGTTGCGAGTGAAAAGCCTGGTGCCCAACTGATCTTCGAGTGCTCGGATACGAGCGCTCACGGTTGACTGGGTGACGTGAAGCCTTTCGGCGGCCGCTACGAAGCTGCCGGTATCGGCGACGGCAAGGAAAGTTCGGGCATGTTCGATGTTCATGGATCCCCCATGTATCGCATTTGCGAATATCATATCGCATTTATATTTGCTTTCCCAATATTATGAATCGCGCAATACTTGAAGTCCGCGCTTCCCGCGGACGACCGGAAGATGACCGGCATATGGATTAAACGAGCTTACCGGGCCGCAGGGTTTCCGGCAGTCAACAGCGTCTCTTGGATCGCGTCTGGCCGCAAAGCGTGGCGTGGGAGAAGCTGCCGGGGTCAGAAGCTCCGAAAACCGCGGAGCCTGGAACTCCGCCGCAGGCTCCGACACGCCGCGGGCCGGTGGGCAACCTCGAAGCCGCGCATTGGGCAGAATTCGGCGCCCGCCCGACCCGCGCTATAGATCTATGCGACTGACGTTGCGCTGAAAGAGTATCTCGAAAGGAGGTTCGCAAGGCCATGAGAAACAGCGATTTGAACGGAGCGAACAGCGTGACGGGGAACGATCCCGCCGCGCCGAAGGAGGAGAGCTATGACGAGCGAAGGCCGTGCCCGACCCCGGGAGAATGTCGGCTCATGGCTGGGCTCGGGCTTTCGTTGGCCGGCATCACCCTCATCACCTTCGGCGACACGGGCATTGCGGGGCCATGGGCGCACAGCGTTGGGGTCAGCGCGCTGACCACCGGCCTGCTGCTGTGGGGAGCGGGTGCCATTCGACGCACGCTCGAACTGTGAGGCCGGCTCCCACTCGAGGCACCGCGCACATCGTCCGCTGTGCTGACCGCATCAGCAAACAGCCGTTTGAGAGATCCCAGCGTGATGGAAGACAACGATGGCCGCGGCATCGGGATGCTCTCGTCTCCGCACTCATTCGCGGTGGAGTTCGCAGTGGATTAGCTCGGCCCGCCGATGGTTAGTCGCGAATAGCCGCGTGCGTCGCGGCGCGTCGACCGAAGATCATGACAACGAAACAGTGGACCAGAGGGACATGGAAAATGGAATGAGTTTCGAAATGGTGATCGGTTGGCTTTTCGGCCTTCTTATTCTGGTGTTGGTGGTTTTGACCATAGCAGCGCTGATCAAGTGTCTACAGAAATAGCGAAAGAAGAGGCCAGTAGCCCCCAAAGCAGCATCGGCACGGTCTCGGCACAGGGCAGCACGGTCTAGGTCTTGATCCGGCGGCGGAATTCCTCGTTCAGGCGTTTGATGGCGTTTGCGGTCTTGGCCGATTTCCATTGCGACGGGTCGAGCCTGCTGAAGGTGAAGAGGCGCTCGCCAGCTTCCTTGAGGCTGTCCTCCGCTGCCCTGCACTTGAGTTGCACAAGATCGGCGGGCCGCACCGAGAGGTTGGACATCGTGACCGCGCGACGTGCGCCCATGCTTGAAAAGCGGACGCACGGGTCCCACCATAAGGCTTCCCGGGGATGACCTCGCCCAATCACAAGCTCTGCACGCTGGACCGCCTGACCCACGATTGAACATTTTCCATGCGCAGCACCCCAGACCGTATCCGCCAAGCCGTGAGCTTTGAAATCATCGGCCTCCTCATCGTAACGCCGCTTTTCGCCTGGGCTTTCGATCATCCGATGGAGGAAATGGGCGTGCTGGTCGTGCTTGGCGCAACAGCGGCTACTGCCTGGAACTATCTTTTCAACCTGGCCTTCGATCATCTCCTGCTCTGGCGTCGTGGCGATGTCCGTAAGACTATGCCAATTCGGATCTCTCACGCGGTGCTTTTCGAGGTGACGCTGCTTACCCTGCTTCTGCCGGTTTTCGCATGGTGGCTCGACGCTTTCCTGCTGACCATTGTCGTGATGGAACTGTCCTTTGCAGGCTTCTACCTCGTCTACGCCTTCGTTTTCACTTGGGGATACGATACGATCTTTCCGCCTCAGAAACGTAAGCGGATGGCATAGATATGGATGACGATGCTACCGGAGGAGCCCCCGCCTGCTTTGCCCATCTTCTGGTCGATGGGCACCTGGTCGATCCCGAGGCGGCACGCGATGTGGCGCGATTCAGACGGGCGGAGCGCGCTCGGCTTGTGGCCGCGCGGGCCTTGTCCGCAGAAGATCGAGAGCGCGCGACCGTCCGGCTGATTGACGGTCTCGACCGGACAGTTCCTCTCGATGCCCGCCTCACCGTGGCTGTTTATTGGCCGATCCGGGGCGAACCGGATCTGCGGGGCTGGATGGGCAAGGCACATGAGGCCGGGGCCGAAGTCCTGTTGCCCGTCGTCATCGAACGAGATGCGCCGCTCGAATTCCATACGTGGACCCCGGATTGCCGCATGGTGCGCGGCGTCTGGAACATCCCCGTGCCAGCCGCAGGCGAACCTCGCACGCCCGACCTCGTGATCGTCCCCCTTGTCGGTGTCGACACGACGCTTCATCGCCTCGGAAACGGGGGAGGCTATTACGACCGCACGCTCGCCCGTTTTGATAAGAAGCCGCGGATCGTTGGTATCGGCTTTTCAAACTGCGTCTTGCCCACCATCTACCCGATGCCTTGGGATGTGCCGATGGACGAAATTATTCTGTCGGATGGCACCCATTTGACGAGATAGTGCAGAGAGGAACTGTGTCGCTGCCTCGTCACGCTTCTATGTAAAGGTATCCGCCCAAGTTCAGCGCCAATGGTTGGCCGATGTTTTACTTCTTGAACCAGGCGGGGGTGACGAAGGCTCAAGCGATTGAAGCATTGAATGGAACCGTAGCAGTCTACGCGAATAGCAAAGCCAACGCCTTAGAGCGATTGAGAGGCCAACGAAGCGCGCTCAACGCTGCTGGAGGGCAAGCTGTGCCAATCCTCGCAAAGATGATCGACGGGGATTTTGCTGGTCTTTTTGAAGAGGAGGATGATCGCGCGATAGCCAGAGCCATTCAGGCGCTACCGGACGGGTTCGACAATTTTGAACCGGTGTATGACCTTCTTCTCAACCTGTTTGATAGCGCCGGAACTGATAGCGCGAAAAAGGGCGGTGTCTTTAGAGCCTTAGCACCTCTAGACGAGTTGGCGTTTTTGCCGTGAATCGCCGATGAATGAGCCACCTCCCCCGAGAAGGAAAGTTAGCAGGCAGCTGGACGGCTCCCAATAACCACAATCAGACCTGACCCATTCCCGCCGCTTTACGCCCAATCAGCTAACTCCGGCGGGCTTACTGGCAATAAGCTGGCCGGCTGAACTGGCCGCTGTGGGGCCTTCGCCTGCCGGACAATGCTGGACGTCGCCGCCAAATGCTGGTTCGGAGGCATTGCGCGGCAGCAATGGCTGTCGCGCGAATGTCCACAAAAGGCCGAAACCGACGAGCCAGGTTGTTCGGGGCGGGGAGCGGTCATTCGCGGCGCAGGGATCAAGGCCCGCAATGTGCAGAAAGAAAGCTTCTGCATAGCCAGGGCCGTCAGCAATAGGGTAGGGGTGCGGCCGGTCCCTAGCTGTCATTCTTTCTTTTGGATTTAATCAAGCCGTGGCATAAATTACCGCAATGGAATATCGAGGCCTCCGCCTCGTCCTCCACGTATGGGACTGCATAGAAGCGTCCGGGCAATTCACCGCGATCGGAACGGGATGATCGGAGGGGCACCAAATTGAACAAGGAGTTCGAAGAGGTCAAAGCCGACATCGGCGAAGGAAAGGAAGCTTCGACGACGGTCCGAGAGTTGCTTCGCTGGTTCGGTGCCCGCAGGCGCCGCACCGGCGTCGTCAAGAGAATACAAACCGAGTTGGATAATGCGGGTATCATAACCAGCCCAGATTTCACTAAGGTCTGGATTGACGCAGAAATAACGTTCAAGAAAGCGCCGGTTGCAGCGGCTGCTACCAAATCTACCGGTAGCGACCAAGGCGAGGATGGTGCAGCCTATGCCCCAAAAGAGGCAAACTTCCTCATCAGCATGCTCAAGGCGGCCAACTGCGGTGTGGTTTCGGTCAACCCGCAGGATACCGTCGAGAAGGCGATTACCCTGATGCTGGCGCACGATTTCTCGCAGCTGGCGGTCATGTCGAACGAGCACACGCTGAACGGTGCGATTAGCTGGAAGACGATCGGCAAGCGCTTGAGCCACGAGAATAATCTCGTCGAAGTGAGAGACGCCATGGAGACGGCCGTCGCTCTGGAAGAAAGCGAAGCGCTGTTCAAAGCTACGAAATTGATCATCGAGCACGAATTCGTCTTCGTCCGATCCTCAACCGACAAGAAGGTTACTGGCATCGTCACCGCGACAGATCTGAGCGAGCAATTTCAGTTTCTATCAGAGCCATTTCTCCTCATCGGACAGATTGAGAACCAGATCCGAAAACTGATGAATGGAAAGTTCACTACCCAGACTTTGCAGGAGGTCTGTGGCGACACGGACTCGGAGAGAAGGGAGCGAATTCAATCTGTCGTAGACCTAACGTTTGGTGAGTATCTTCGGATAATTCAGAAGCCAGAGAACTGGAAACTGCTCGACCTTCGCGTAGACAGGGGCGTATTTTGCGCTGAGCTGGATAAGGTCCGCGAAATCCGAAACGACGTGATGCACTTCGATCCGGACGGGATCGACGAAGAGCAATACGATCAGTTGAGACGGTTCTCAGGGCTGATGGACGAACTGGATGCCTTAGCGCAATAGATATAGGCATCCACCCGGATGTGCGCGGAACTGACCGACCGCGCGTCGCCAGGGCCGATGGACGATCCGTGATAGCGCTGCGGTGGCCTGCGAGCATCTGGAAAGAGCTGGTCGGGGCCTTCGAGGCGCCCTGTTCGAATGGCAGCTTCGGGCCGAGGCTGTGTGGAAACTTAAGCCCATGGTATACTTTCGCAAGGCAGCGGGAGGCACGGATGGCGGGTTTCATCGACGGCATCGACCGGGAGCAAACCACGCTTTTCCCCGAGCGCGTCGACGAATGGATTAGTGAGGATCATCTGGTCCGTATCATCGACCTCCTCGTCGATGAGCTTGATCTTCGCGCGCTCGGGTTCGGACGTTGTGTGCCTGCTCGAACCGGTCGCCCGGGCTACCATCCATCCTGTCCGTCGTGAGATGATTTGGGACACGAGGGCCTGATCGAGAACGGAGGGCCTGGCTCGTTGTGGTTTCAGTTTATGCCGCGGTCTGGCGATGCAGCAAGCGGCGCTTCTCGATGGTTTTGGCTTTGATCTCCTTTCGTGTTTTCAGGATGGCTTCGGCCCTGCCGAGATAGACGTCGGCGGGCGCGAGGTTGCCCAGGCTCTCGTGGTAGCGGTGATGGTTGTAGTGGTCGATGAAGTCGCCGATCGCCTATTCCAGAGCGCCGGGCAGGTAATAGTTCTCGAGCAAGATGCGGTTCTTGAGGGTCTGGTGCCAGCGTTCGATCTTGCCCTGGGTCTGAGGGTGGCGGGGAGCACCCCGGACGTGATCCATGCCCTCGTCAGCAAGCCAGTCGGCCAGTTCCCCGGAGATGTAACTGCTGCCATTGTCGCTGAGCAGCCGGGGCCGGTTGGCAACTGTGGCCTGATTGCAGCCGGACGCGACCAGAGCATCTTCCAGTGTCGCGGTCACATCAGACGCCTTCATCGTCGTGCAGAGCCGCCAGGCGATGACGTAGCGGCTGTAGTCGTCGAGGATGGTCGAGAGGTAGAACCAGCCCCAGCCGATGACCTTCAGGTAGGTGAAGTCGGTCTGCCAGAGCTGGTTCGGTCGGACCGTCTTCTCGTGGAACTCCTCTGCCGCCTTGATCACCACGAAGGCCGGGCTGGTGATTAGGTCATCTGTTCGTTTTCTTCCGGCACCCGTTGCACCAGCCATTGGATGCAAGTTGGCATCCGATGTTTCGTGAGGCATTTTCCTATTTTGCGCCGCGTTTGATCGCTGATGACCGCTCGGTCGCGAAACTCACCCGCTGAGAAGGCCGCAAAGGGCGATGACTGAGCACTTTGGGAGGACTGAGGGGCATTTTGCGCACACCCGGCTGTGTTAGTCGGGGCGTCGAAAGATGCCGAGATGTTCTTCGTTCAGGTGTTCGATCTGCATTTCGGTGGCCGGTCCGGGGGAGGCTGTGACCTGCCATGGGTCTTTCATCCAGCCACGACCGGAGCCCGGTTGGTGTTTACGCCGATCGGCGCAGGTTGAGCAA